>CALNXW010000044.1:0-1813 GCA_942490685.1 uncultured bacterium | reverse complement strand
ATAATATTTAAACCGGTATGATTATTAAAATTACAAAATAAATCAAGATCACTTTCTGTTATATATCTACTTTTTTTAGAATTGAATAAAATATCAGATTCGTCATCAGATGAAAGTATATTTTCATCTATCCATTCATGGCTGTCTCGGCTGTTTGGGGTATTTTGAGTTGCCATTATAAAATATAAAATATGTGCTTAATAATTTAACGTGAAAATAGCTTCTACACGTATAAACCTAATTGAACATATCTAAATCAGATATAGCAAAAACAGACGTGATTTTATTATGCTGGTCTTTGACAAGTATTTTTCCGTCATGAGACCAAGCAGCTTGGAGCTTGTTTTCTCTGACCAGATCGCTTGCACGCTTAAGTAGAGAAGCTTTCATAGGTGTCAATTGTTCTGTTACTGACACACCACTATCCTTCAGTTGACGGCGGTTCCGCAGGATTCTATCTCTGACATCTTTAGTATTGAGTTTAATGAGTATCGGACTCACCTTCTGAACACCAGCTTGAGCAGCAGCTCCGGATGCACGACGGGGTCCCATACGCTCGACAGTCGTGACGTCGGCATCTGAAAGCTTGGCCTCGACAATCTTGTCGTTGAGGATACGAATAACCTGAGCTTTCACCTCAGTTTGCGATGCAGCAGTCTCACGAACTCCGTGAATCAGCAGCGATGTTGAGCGTGATTCGATTCCCATGTCATCCACTTTGCCCTCCAGGTGGTCTGCTTTCTGCTGCAGCGATTTCAGTGAATCTCGCAGGGTTAGGTTTTCTCGAGCAAGTTGTTCATTACGCTTTTCTACCTTGTCAAGTCGTTCAGCCAGACGAAAAATGTCACTAAATTTATTGAATTTAAATACATTTGCAAAAAGTAACAATCATCTTGAGTGAGAGAGAATTCTGTCGGGCTTAAATATATTTTTAACATTTTTACTTTACATATCACTGATTGCATATTTCAATAATTTGATTTGTTCAAAAGACAATAAATGCTAATTTGTTTTTAACAGCCTTTTAATATTGCAATTGTCAAATATACAGAATTTTATAGATTATGAGTAAAAATATACTATTATCCAAACTTAGTTTTAAAATGTATTTAGGGCTCTGTATTTTTTCAGTGATATTGTTATGCTGTAGATTCCATTATTACATTGAGTAAATAATTAGGATTTACTCTTATATATGCTGTTGTAGATAAAGATGTGGATCAGCTATATGATTCCTAAGATCGAGGATGGAAACAACTTTGGTGTATCTATACAGGTATTTGTTAATTACTGCTTCTTCTAAACAGAATAGCATTTGTCTATAACATTTTACAATATATCTTTTTTATATTCAATTCACAATAATGATTAGATATTTTTAGTTATTTTTATTAACTCATCCTACCATTCATTCTATATGGTAAAAATGTAACTATATTAAATTTGTACAAACAACCACTTTAAAACAAGTTAGATTTTGTCCTTGATTGCTAATATTTCCAATTCTGCAGTGTATTTATATCACAGGCTACACACATTAGCCTCAAAAACTGACCTACGTAACAAAGAAACATCATCATTCCTTCAAACACCCACAACACCTACTAATCTTCCTGGTATGATTCAGTGCTATGAACTTGCTTGCTGGAGTATAACAGCTATGTATCCTGACAATTTCCAATGCGCAGAGGCTCTGCCCCGCATTTGGGTGTCCCCTTGTTGGGCTCCATGGTGGGTAGGGAGCATGGCTGTCGAATAAAAACTAACAAAACTATGGATAACAATTTTTCCTTCGAGTGGAGGTCGTGCAGGA
>CALNXW010000043.1:0-2464 GCA_942490685.1 uncultured bacterium | reverse complement strand
CCGGTAGTGTTGTTCAATAAAAGTATCATAAACGCCATAAGAATGTTCTTTTATTTCATATTCATGTTAGGCTTGCTTCTACTTCTGATCCTGGTGGAGTTAACAAGCTCTAGATATTTTTGATAAACCTAGCAATTGCTCATTGTTGTATTGAATAGGAATTAGGTCTATCATAAAATCATAATATATAACAATACCGGTATACCAATTATATATTATATTTGATAGCTTCTAAATTCTAGACAAAAAAATACAATTCCAGAAGTTTATATAAATTGCAGTAATATTTGGTTGAATGTTAATTGACTGATGATGATATACATTTTAATATTTGGTTGAATGTTAATTAGACATGAAGATGATGATTCACAGAATCATTGGTGGGAGTGGGCTACCTTCTCCGAGAAGGAGCCGGGGAAAAGTGTCTTTATTTGCATCCATGTTGGATGACAGATCGACCCCGTGTAGGCGAAGACTTTTGAACCAAATGTATGTATATCATGTATATCATCATCATCATCATCATGTTGTTGTCGACCCTGGAATATTAGACAAGTTCCAATGCATCACTACCCACGCACCGGCACAACTATGGGAAAGCAGCCTCCAGTAGCTCCACAATTATAGAGCAGAATTGGAGACTCAATCGATGCTCTGATACGTGCAAGTATATAGGTATTCAGAAGAGATCAAGTTATCCGGGTAGTTTCACTGAATTAAGTGGGAGTCTTAATGAAGTCTTTTCTCACGAAAAGAATGCAGGCGAAATGCGTCTCCATTTGCATACAAGATAAACGACAGTTCAACTTCGACCCCATATAGAAAAAGACTTTCTCGAGGTTCAGGAAGGTTAAGGAAGTCTCAGGTTAATGAAGGTACAGGAAAATTAAGGAAGGTTCTACTTGAGTTATAGGTTGCAATATTATGACATATACAAATACAAAGAATTTTATTATTATAAATACAATATGGTTTATTTATAATAATGAAGGCAGATGCTGCATTCATTATGGCAAATGCTCCGAATGAGGATTATTTGCACAAAAATAGGATTAATTTCTTATGTAAAAATCATTATTAGGAATTCAGAACTTGATGTATAAAATAGTGAATAACATTATTCAGTATTATTATTTATTTTTACTGTGTACGGTGTAATCGTTTTGTGTTTGTTGTAATAAACTACAGATTTTACCATTTAAATGAATTATGTTATACATAGTCGTAGTTTGATAAAAATATTATTATAAATAAATAACCCTAACCCCCCTAACCCTAACCCTAAAACCCGGGAGTTGATAGCGCCGAATGAATGTTTTGCAACAGTCGGCGAGATTTCATTCGGGGGTTTAATTACAATTTCATCCGCGAATGAATGTTTTGCTACAGTCGGCGAGAAAAAGTGTAGCAAAACTTTTCATTCGGGTATTCAAAAGCCAATTTCATCCCCGGATGAAATGTTTTTCATCCGCGAATGAAAGTTTTGCTACATCGCCCGATCGGTCGATGTTCTGACCTGCTTGCGCCATTTGCATCTAGTGCTAGTGTCGCGATCGTTTGAGGTGACTGCGGAGGGGAGGACAATCCGACCAACACTAGTATTGCCTGATCGGTTTTGCTTGGGCCGACCGTATGGTCGATTTGGACAGCCAGGCCACTTAAAACCTGTCGAGTGCGTTGATGTTTATTGTGGTGAAGTTGGAAAGCCTCAACCAAAAGAGTTGAGCTGGATAAAAATAAAGGGGGGAGAATTGAGTAAAAATAATGGAGTGTAAATTTTGTAAGGTTATTGTAAATTTTATTAGTTGTTTTTGTAATCCGGCAGGTAAAAGTTAGTTTTATTGTTATTAAAGGTATTATTGTAATTATAGTTAATGATTAAGTGAGTTAAGGTGGAACCCGTTAGGTTCTTATAATAGAATGCAGGACGCAAAGTGAGTTGAAATAAAAGTATAAAAAGTATATTACAGAAACATGTAACAATCATACAGTTCAAAATATTGAGCATAAACTGTAAAAATTCTATCTACTATCAATGGTATTGTGACAAGAGGATATACAATCTTCTTGCCGTCTGATCTTTGTTTAATACTAGCCAGGTAGATGCACTACTTAGTTGACCATTCATACAATCCTTGGACTATGGACGGAGAAACTAGGACTCTGGTTTCGTAATAAAACAATGGCTTAATTGCTCTAAGTTGTCTTAAGTCTAATCAAATACTACTACAAGTGATTCTATCTAATTACCAAGGCTTATCATACACTATACATTAACCTATAACAGTATCCTATAACATAAGCTTATTCTACAATGCAAATGTCGATGAAATCCTTATCTTTACATGAGATGAAACAAATCCCTTATGTTTCAATGAGATGAAAATGTCGATGAAAATCTGCTCCTATCAAATACATGAGATGAAACAAGTTCCCTTATGTTTCAATGAGATGAAAATGTCGA
>CALNXW010000042.1:0-5896 GCA_942490685.1 uncultured bacterium | reverse complement strand
CACGGTTGGGCTGGCTTGTATGTTGATATGGGATAAAGGAAATGCGACGCCCGGGGAGGACGGACGTCGCAGGGGGAAGGGAGATGGTTAGGAACGGGGACCCATATGGCGTCCTTTCTCTGTCCATGCGTTTCTTGAGCATTTGTACAAATTGCTTCCTCTGTTGTGCGGGAGTAAGAATGTCGTAAACTTCCAGCATTGAGTCTATTCTGTGAGTTAATGTCGGTCCGGCATGGTGCCGACTTGCAGCTTTCAATTGTGTGGCAAGCGGTTTTAACGTCGGGCTGCGGGTCTGTCCAGCTCAGCTTTCAATGGCTTCGCGTGCTGCTTCGATGCTTCTTGAAGGCATCAGTCATAGATTTGGAAATGCGGGTGCGGATAGAAGCGTACTGGCTCTGTCATACTGTGGTGTCAGTTGGAGCTCCTGCATGGTGTAGTCCAGATTGATTTTCTATGACAGAAATAGCCATGTCAATTACTTCACCATCGTTTGAAGATAACCCAATCTCAACTAGATCACACAAGATATCACCAACATCATTATTATATACTTCAAAATGTCCTGATTTCATAAATAATGAAACAAACATCAAATGTGAATACTCATGATTACATAACAATCCCATTTTAAATAGTTTAATGCATTCTCTAAATTCTCTAGCAACATCTTCTGATGCAGACTCACACTCTTTTATGGCATACATTGAAGCTGCGCTATGATAGCCCATTTCATATGGTCTATTTAAATATCGCTTTAATTCACCGTCCATTTTTCCTCCTTTGTCAAATAAAATCGTCGTTTTATCCTGTTTTGACCACAAGATGTAGTGGTTGAACTTTTGCTCATACACTACATGTGGTATGTCTACTTTTCATCTTCATATTCGTTTAGCCATTCAGCGAAACTGGTTGCTATAAGCTCATCTCTGAACCCATAAATATTCAAGAACTTTGCAAATAGGTCAACCAACTCCACCAATTGACCATCTGCAGCGCTTGTAAATTTTTCAATCTTTGTAACTTCTGTGGCACCCTCTAGAAAATGATCAGTGACCTCAAATTTAACTTCTAATCTATCCATACACACCTCCTCAATGTGATAGAATTTCTAATTTATTCAGTCTAACCGAATTGAATCACCATTTTATATCCCTGATATTTCTAATAAACTCATCTACCTGACAAGTGTCACAAGGCGTGTGTTCAATATATACGTCCTCATCCCATCGTGATCCACAATCTTCACACTCACACTCAACTTCTTGCGAATCCATTCTGTGATTTTTCACCGGACACTTAAATCTACAATAGTCATCCATTTCTTGCTTTAATTTATCTTCAAAACTCATATCTTCTCCTTTCTAACCAAATGAAACTAAGGTTTTATTTTAATAATTTGGACAACATGCACAATCTCCATCTCGCCCATCACAATCGCCACAATCGCCATTTATTAACTCTATTGTGTGATAAATCCTATCACTCAACTCATCGGCTTTTTGTTGTAACTCATACAAGTCATCTACCGACATGCTCGTTAATTTGTTTGTATCTACCCCTAATATTTCCATATGCCTTCCTTTCATACAATAAAATTACATTTTATCAACTTACAAGTGCTCGTCTAACAATTCATCAAACAAATCACCTTCAGATTTCTCATCTTTATTGTATTCGCGTTCATCCACAATTCTGATAACTTTTCCTTTTTTAATTTCAAATGTATCATCAATAATACAATCATAAACATCATTTAGTGACTCAATCTCAATCTCGATTAACACCGAATCAGTGTTTCCGTGATACGTAAAATATTCAAACGATTCTAATTGTCCTACGTATAGTCTTCCATTTCCTTTTCCATAAATTCCTCCATTGTTCTTAGCTTCAACCACTTCTCCAATTACATATTCAAAATCTCGATCATAGTGACTAACTAAACGTGAGCCATCTTGTTTTACAAACTTATAACATTTGTATCCATTATGAGAATCTTTCGCCTTAACTACATTCGCATCTTTTGGAAGATCTTTTTCAAATAAAATAATCTTACCAGAAGGCAATTCCGCAAAGATACATTCATCTTCAGTTTCAATAAATTTAATATTATCATCACCAAGAATTTCTAGTGCAATTAATTCTGGATTATATTCTGAGATTGCGTCAGGCATGGTAAAATAATCGTCCTCTACTTCAATTTTAGAAATAGCATCGATAACATTCTCTAGTGTGAACTCATCATAACCTTCAACTAGCTTGTCTAAATTGTACCCATACAATCCACCTAATTGTTCTTTTAAATCATATTCATCTTTCACATCGAGCTTCATGCATGATAATACGATATTTACATAATCTGGTTTTGAAATATAGTATCCACGCTTTTCATACTTCTGAACTCTCAACGCAGAAATAATTGGGAACGCTGTATTGGAATTAAACTTCAATAATCTTTGTGAATTATGCTGCAGGAAGTTTTCATGCAATACGAATTTTTCTGTCTTCACATCGAATGCACCCATGCAAACCGTAAAATCAAATGTATTAAATAATTGATCAGTGGTTTCAAACTCTTCAAAGATGATTGCTTGATACTCTTTGTTTTCATAAACAAACATTACTGCCTTTTTCGTATATGACATAATCCATGCGCCATATTCAACGATGTCTTCTACGAATGCTGCCATTTCTTTTCTGCTACCAAAATAGATATCAATATCATTAATTTCTTTCCTGGTGAATAAACTTGTAATAGTTCCCCCGGCAATCAACGCACCATGCTTCACCATTAATTCTAATATTCCCTCATTCAGATAATTCAATAACTTCTTTTTTTCGAATAAATACTTTTCCATTCTTCATCTCCTTTCAATAAGATAAAACAACTCTACTCACAATCCTCATGCCAAATGATCTCTACATCACCCGACATGATATCCATGTATAGATCAGTTCCAACAATAATGTTTCTCTGATACTTTCTTCCGAACACAGAATAGTCTTTTGTCATAAATACATTACCGTCTTTATAGAACCATAAATTATATGAATCAAACTTATAAATCCAATCTTTTAATCTTTTCATTTAATCCCACCAACTCATCATAACTTTTAAACTATCGATAAACTCCTCGAACCACAATTGCTCCATTTCAAAATCCAAATAAGAATCATTGAATTGATCAAGTAGTTTCAATGTATCTTCCATTTGTTTCTTTTCTTTTTCACTGTCAACATAATGTGCATCGTCCCAATTGTTTCTCATTCGTTTTATCTGATGCTCCATCAAATCCAAGAGGTACCCAAAATCCCACCAGTTACTTTGCCAAATAATAGGCAGCCAATAGATCAATGACTTAACTCCTCTTTTAATATTTCGTGGAGCTTCTTTTATTTTTCTAATTCTCCAACCCATCCTACACCTCTCTCATGAATTCATATGTAGCACCGGCAGTTTCAATCGTAAAAGATGAAAATGGATTGCCAATTTGTGTAACGATGATCTTTTGAATACGGCTTTTAGTGACCGTATTTTCGCCTGTGTCATGTTCTGACTTCCAATAAGCCAATTCGCCCTCTCTTAATGTATATGGGAATTTAACCAATTCTCCGTCGATTTTACGTGTTGTATCAGACGATGAGAATACTAACTGATACAATCCTTCAGCTAAATAATCCTGAACGCTTGCACTGACACGCTTTTTGGGCTCTTTTTCGTCATATTTGATCATTTTATTTAATCTCCTTTCATAGTTTCGTTACCATTATTATACGAAATTAGTAACGAGTTGTCAATATAAAAGTGCTATTTTATTTGGTTGCTTCGCTTAATTCTTGTCTGAGCTGCTTAACTCTCATGTAATTACCATTTCGTTCCGCATGTTTAATTTCTTTTTTAATTTCTTTTGGCGTTCTTTTGCGTGGCTCCAATTCCTCATACATGGATGCTTCGGCTAAATCCTGAATGGCATCAGCGAGTGATTTACCTAACTCTCCAAATGCTTCATCAAGTATTAATAAATCCTTTAGTGCCATCCTACCATATGAACACGCTAAAATCTTCTTCTCCATATGCTCTCCTTTCATAAGATAAAATCTTTATTTTATTCATCATTCTCAAAATCATACTCATCTATGATATTGTCATCAGAGTCATACACTACCACTTTCCCACCTACGATTCTGTTCCCATAAATGGGTTCAAATAATGGAAATAACTCTTTTACGTCTTCCTTCGGAATATACAAATATGCCATAACTCCTCCTATCCAAATATTTTATCAATCACAGTTGTTACGTAATCTCTTGTAATTTGGAAATCTTTGTCTTTATCAATTTTCTTCTTCATCTCTTTGATGAACCACAAGAAATAAGTAGAGTCCACACCGGTCAATTGATCTTCTAGTACATTCACATCATTCATATTTAGCTCACTAATTTGGAATGCCATCTTCACATATTGACCAGCATTAATTTGCCATCCACGCTTCAAAAACTTTCTCGTTCTAATAAGACTCGCAATTGGATATCTCGACCCAGAGTAAAATAATTCTTTATTCATAATAGCCTCACATGCTCTCAGGTTTAATTCAACTTTACCAGACTTTGACTCCCAATAATTTGTGGTGTGGATGAAATCGTAATTAGCATGAATTTCTTCTGGCTCCCCATAGAACCTGATAATCAATTGGATTTTATTGGATAGAGTGATTGCATTGCCCGACAAGAATACAGGTCTGTACTTTTCCTTTTCATCATCATCCATAATAGTGTCTGGTATTTGATCTAAATCGCTCATTGCGGAAATATACTCAGGAACGCTAAATTCCACGTCGTCCGCCACTGAGTCACTTTCCTCAACTATTCCATCGGATTGGATTAAAATCTTAACACGACCCGTCTCAATGTCAGTCATGCGCGTTGGGTTAACGTCAGTCCCTGGATTCAATCTTTTGAATTCCTTGCAGTAATAATCCGTCAACATCTCAACTGTTTTTTGGTTTTTGAAATACACATCAAAATCATTGATGTCCTCATTTAATAGCATGGAGGTGATGCAGCCACCGGTTACAATAATGTTATTTTTTAACTGCTTCACTAGCTCCTCATCATGTACATGCTTTAACCAATCATTAATTTTCTTTTGAATCACACTATTCATAGTCTTTCTCTTCATATCTTCTCCTTTCAAAATGATGCACTCTACACCGCATCATTGCGTTTGATGCACTCTCAACTGCATCACTGAATAAAATCTCTGCTTTATCTTGTTTCCTCAATTCCTAATACAAGTATAACATACTCTCCTGATCAAAACAACCCTAAATCGCAAAAAACTTAGAGAAAGTTTAGATTCTGCTAAGTCAATTGCTAGGAGGTATTACTTTGTTATTTTCTTATGTGATATCTAAACGTATATCCATGTATGTCGCTTATTTTTCCTTTTAAATTATTACTAATCATACTTTGAGGGATGCACAATTTTCTACTAGCTTCCATTTGTGATTTATAGATAATGTTGTTTTGTTCACATATGATCTCTCTTCTCTTGCTTGATGTATACTTGAAATTTTTATCATCAAATTTTGTTTTAATATAAACTTTATCATTGATATCGTAATACCTAAATTTCTTTCCTTTTATTTCATTGCACAGCCCTTTGCATGTAGCCAATACTTCCATAGCTATAATCCCATGCTTCTCAGCACATTCTGATAATGAATTGTACATATTGATGATTTCGTCACCACTCATTTCACAGCACATTCTGGATGTTGGATTTAATTGATTTTCCCTAACATGTGTCATGTTTTCTTGAGCTGTAACCCATTCCAAATTATTGAGATCATTGTTTTCTTTATTGGCATCGATATGATTTACTTGTGGTTTATCTTCT
>CALNXW010000041.1:0-3061 GCA_942490685.1 uncultured bacterium | reverse complement strand
CCTAACTCAATCCTAAAGCCTCGGATCTTTACCTGGTGATCAATACGTCCTAAAAACTCAATATTACCATCGGCTAACCAACGCGCTAAATCGCCCGTGCGATATAACCTCGATCCTTCCTTAAATGGATTAATTATAAATTTTTCTGAGGTTAACTCTGGGTTGTTCATATAACCTTTACCTACTCCATCTCCACTTATACATAACTCTCCTGGGACTCCAATGGGCTGCAGTTTATTATGACGATCTAATATGTAAACATATGTATTTCCTATGGGTTTTCCTATGGACAATTTCTCTACTTTTGTTATTCCATAATCTACTTTTAATTCTATTGATGTAACTGTAGTTTCAGTTGGACCATATTCATTATAAAAATAACATTTGGGTAACTTTCTTATTAGTTCTTCCATACATATATCACCTCCTGCTATTACTCGTTTAAGAGAATTTACTTTTGAAAGTTCTAAGGTATTTAAATAAGTTGGTACTGCGTGGAGGTGTGTCACAACTTGTTTTTGAAGAAGATGCTCGACTTTAAGGTGATCATGCAATAGTTCTTTCTTGACTCCAATAAGCTTAGCACCTGTTAGCAATGCCAACCATATTTGCTCAACTGAAGCATCAAAACTTATTGTTGAGAATTGGAAAATATTATCATCATCTTTTACTTGAAATTCATTTATCTGGCTATAAATTAAATTGATAACATTTTGATTACTCACAACTACGCCTTTAGGAAGTCCCGTTGAACCGGATGTAAAAATAACATAGGCGGGTAAACTAGATGAAAAACAATCAATGTATTTTGTTTGAGAAGACTTTTCTTTATAAGCATTATTGATATTTACACTCTTAATTTTTAAAAAATCAATTTCTTTATTGCTTAGTATAGTTTTAATCCCTGCATCATTTATCATATATGCTATTCGAGCTGAAGGAGTTGATGGATCAATAGGAATATAAGCTTTTCCTATTTTCAAAATACCTAAGATTGCAATATATAGATCTAAGGAACGCTCTAGTAAAATCGCTATATAACTTTCATCTAAGGCTCCATTATTAATCAAATAGTTTGATATAAAACATGCTCTTTTATCTAGTTCTGAATAAGAAATTTGATCATCACCAAAAACAATTGCTATCTTGTCAGGTGTATTTTTTACTTGCTCTAAAAATAACTCATGGATCGTTTTATCTTTTGGATATATCTGCTCTGTATTATTAAAATGATTTAATATTTGATCTTCTTCCTTATCTGTTATAATGGCTAGCGAAGATATCTTCTGATCCTGGTGAGATATCAATTGACTCAAAATCTGCTTAAAATACCTGATATATCTTTCAATAGTATCGGGGTTGAATAATTTTGTGCAGTACTCAAAACTAAATAAGATCTGATCTCCATAATCAATCCCGGATAAGGTAAGATCAAACTTACAAAGACTTGGCTTATGTATAAAATCATCATGATCAATTGTAGATATATCTTCAGAATAATCTGACTGATTTAGTAAGTTAAACATAACATCAAATAACGGATTGCGACTTATATCCCTTTCGATAGATACTTTTTCTACTAAATCTTCAAATTGATAATCCTGATTCTCAAAGGCTGATAAAGTAGTCTGCTTTAAGTTCGACATAAAAGCGGATATACTTTCCGTTCCTTCAATATCACTTCGAATCGCCAGGGTATTTACAAAAAGGCCAACTATATTCTCTAAATCAGCATGATTACGACCTGCAATTGGGGTGCCCACAATTATTTCATCCTGACCGCTTAACTTTGATAAAAGGATCTTAAATACTGACAATAAAACCATGTATAAGGTAAGATCATTATCTCGGGCCAGGGCTTTGATTATATTCGTTTCATCCTTACTTAAAACAAAACTTACACTAGAGCCTTCGTTGCTTTGCACTGTGGGACGAACATAATCTGTCGGAAGGTTTAATACCGGGACTTCTCCCGCAAATTGAGTCAACCAATAAGCCTCTTGGGATTGTTTATTTGCAATTTGATGTTCGCTGTTTTGCCATTCACTATAATCCTTATACTGAAGAGTTAACTCTGGTAACTCCAATCCTGAATATAACTGCTCGAATTCTCGCTCTAAGATACTATGAGAAAAACCATCACTGATTATATGATGCATATCAATAAGTAGAAAATTATCTCTCCCACTGCTATTTAAATACGTAGCTCGTAACAAGGGTGCTTGTGATAAATCAAAGGGCTTAATATAGTCTTGCATAGTGAACTCTACATTGTCCACTACTTCTTCTTCAATAGAAAAGTCTACACGGGAATGGATTACCTGGACTGGTATGCCTTCAACTAACTCAAAACTTGTTCTAAAACTTTCGTGACGAGCAATTAGTTGTGTGAAAATAATTTCTAACTTTACTAAATCAAAGCCATCTGGTAAAGGGAGCATGAAAGGCATATTATAGGTAATCGAATCGGGATCTAGCTGATAAAGAATAAATAAACGTCTTTGAGCTGACGATAAAATATAATAATCTTGTTCTATCGCATGGGGAATAGATTCAAAGATTTTCTTGTTGCTTTTAACTATTTGTTGAGCCTGGGAGCGAACTGTCGTATGTAAAAATAAATCTCGTAATGGTAATTCAACGCCTAGTTCTTTATAAACCTTCCCTGATAATAAAGATGCTTTCAAAGAATGTCCTCCAATAGAGAAAAAGTTCGCACTTACACTGATCTCTTCCTTTGGAATATTCAAAACATCGGACCAGATAGCAACCAACTTCTCTTCTAATACATTCATCGGGGCTTGGTAGTTATCTCCGGCCTTGATCTCTGGACTTGGGAGAGCCTTACGGTTTATCTTGCCGTTAGTCGTTAGAGGAATACTTTCAAGCTTAACAAAATAAGACGGAACCATATAATCAGGTAGCTGTGATGATAAGTATTCTCTCAGCTCTTCCCCACTAACTTCTAATTCACAAACATAATAAGCACACAAAGATTTTTCACCATTATATTCTCTGGCTATTACGACACTTTCATTTACTCTTTCATATTTTAGTAACC
>CALNXW010000040.1:0-6733 GCA_942490685.1 uncultured bacterium | reverse complement strand
AAGCAGATAAAACAATTAAAATAAACTAAATATAAAGGTGCATTTCTAAACAAATTGTGCAAAAGTACAGTGACAAGATACTAAAGTTAAATCAAATATTAAATTACTAATTTCTAGTAAGGTAAAATAAAATTACCTACAAGCTTAAAAAAACAGTAAACATTATATTTACTCAAACACATTCATACAGACATGCTCATACATACATACATCCAATAAACATACATTTGCAAATACAAAACTTTAGCATTTATAGTTCATATCATATTTATTCCTTCAGCAAGATGTTCAAAAGTCTTTTTAATTTTCATGCTGGAAATATATGCAGAGTCTGAAGGTAAAATGTTGTACCTTGCTTCAATAGTCTTACGTTCAGCTTCTCCAAACCACTTGAACAAGCAGTTTGAAGTATAACAGGTTCCACTACACAAATCTGAGTAAAAATTAAGCGTACGAGCATCAATGATATAACATAATGGCAGTTGGTAGGTATAAAATTGACAAAGTGTTATTACCGATTTATCAAAAGTAGAAAATAATTTAGTAAAAACAGAATTATATGGAAACGTTAACGATACGATGTCTGCTTTCTTTAAATGCAGAGCCTCAATACCATACAGCAGAATAGGGTTACAAAAGGAAGACACCAATGATAAAGTTATATTCACTTGAGGTGCAGAACCAAGCTTACCTAACACACCATTCAAGCTTTGAAAAAATTTAATTTTAATATCATGAAAATTGATTCTGAACACTGAAGCAGCCATAATCACAATACCAAGATATTTAACTTCATTACTCCACTTTATACAGTTACCATCTATACTCAATTCTTTATGTAAGACATTATAGCGTTTTCCTACTCGGATACAAGAACATTTTTTAATATTAAGAGACATGTCTAACCAATCCAGCTCAGTTTTACAAATATTAAGCATCTTTTGCAATTCACAGATTGAAACAGATAATAAAAGCAAGTCATCAGCATACATAAACACACTTAGACATAAGTTATTTATATGACATCCTAGAGAAGAATTCTGCAATTTCACTATTACATCATTTATACAGACCGCAAAGAGGACTGGAGAGATTATGCCTCCCTGCCGAGTCCCGCAAAGTAGTTGAAAGCTATTAGATATGCTTTCACCCCATTTTACACATGCAAATGTTTTAGAAAACCAACATTCTAATATATTTATTAGAAGAATAGGACAACATTTATTAAAAAGTTTTATAAATAAAGCATGTCTATTTAGCTTGTCAAAAGCTTTCGTTAAATCTAATGCACATAAATTTACTGTTGACTGGCGTTCAATAAAAAATTCAACTGTTTTTCTTACTGAATATAGAGCTTTACTACAACTGGACTTGGCTTTAAAACCAAATTGCAAAATAGAACTATCAAGATACAAAGAAAACAAATATAGTAAACAATGTTCAAATAATTTTGATATTATTACATTAATAGAAATTCCTCTGAACTCATCGGAGCATACTTTATTCTTACCAGTGTTAGATTTAGGAATTGGAACAACTATGCTAAGACCAAAGGCATCCGGAACATATTCAAACAATATCATAAGATTTAATAATTTAGTTAAAACTTGCACAATTATCGGATGAGCATTTAACAGATGCTCTGCTGTAAGCCTATCGACCCCAGCGGATTTTCCACATTTTAATTTAGCAATGTAAGAATCAACAATATCAACAGAAAGTAAACAATCAAGAAGATTATCATTATCTTTATACAATTGACGTTTATTGACATATTCATGAAATAAAGCATTACTTCGAGACACTGAGTTACTGTCACAAGCCTTTGAAAAATACTTAGCAAAAGAATCTGCTATTTCAGATTCAGCACATAAATTATCAACACACTTCGGAATGGCACGCTGAACTCCCATTTTGCTACGCCACACTTTCCAGAAACTATTAGAGTCTTTGTCCGACAAACACTCACCCAGAGCTTCAGTAATTCCCTCCTTTTCAGCTTTTTTAAACTTTCTAATAGCAAGTTTGTAAGCATATTTGTCATTTTTTCTAGCTACAGCAATTAATCCTGTTGCAGGTTTACCTGCATTTATCCAGGAATAATTAGAATCAATTGCCTGCTTTTTAAGTGAATTTAATTCATCATTCCACCAATGTTTTAAGGTAGTTTTAGGCATTAAAGGAATTGAAAGTTCAGCAGTACTCTGAAGTGTGTTTACAATATTACTATAAACAGATTCTATTTTAGCAATTACAATAGATCTAGATTCTAAAAGTTGATTACGATGAAGAATAGGTTCATTAGTTATACTGAAGTATTTATTACAATGAGTATCAACATAGGTGTTATACAAAACATTAAGATCATACAGGATTGGCTGTAGTTCAATATACGTCTTGGAATAATATTGTCTTAGGTCAGCCTTATCCCATCTCAATGAAGATTTAACTGAAAGTACTTTCTTAGCTGTCTCTAAAGAAATCCTAGCATTAGACAAACAAGTAACAGGTAAAACACACTGTAACGATATAGGCAAATGATCAGAAAAGTTAATCAAGTTATCTAATACACAGTAATGCATAGACTGCTCAACCAAACATTTTGATACAATCAAATAGTCAATTGTGCTAAAGTTTTGCAGTTGTTCATGACAGTAGGTATACTTGCAGTTAGGCAAACATACATCAGCAGTAATAACCAAATTAAAATTATCAATAAATTCCTGAATAGGTTTAGCTCTATTAAGGTTGGCTGATAAGTCAATGTTCAGGTCCCCACCAAAAATTATGTTAAAACCATCATACAAACTCACAATATTAGATACTTCAGCTAAAATACCTGATAGAATTTGATCACTACCACAAGTAGAAGAACACGGAAAGTAAACATTGATAAAAATAGTATTAAAATAAGTAATAATTACAAATTTTTCTGAGGCATGGATACAATTAACATTTTGTAGTAAATCATTATGAACTAGAACGCTTACACCTCCAAAAGGCCTTCCTTTTAGAACTGATTTTGATACTACATTTTCCATGGCAGAAATACCAAAACCAGTGTACTCTTTATGAAAGTTTAATATCTTATGTAAATTGGCAGGAGACATCCAATGTTCTTGAACAAAAATAATTTTAACATCATTACTGCTACATAATTCAGACAATAAATAGCTACCTTGATTAAAGCCGTGCATATTGTAAGAAACAATATGCATATTATAACAATACTCAGCCACTAGTATCTACCAGTTAAGTATTACAAGTGAGCGCCGATGGAATTCGAACCTGCGACCTCCCGCATCGGAGACGGCGCCGCTACCACAATACTAACTGACCCGCTAAAGGTTTGGATTTGAATTTTAATATTCAAGCCGTAAAGATGTATCCATTGCAAATTCGTGTCATTCTAGACATTATTTTTAGAAGTTTTATAGATGTTTTAACCCGACCAAATCTGTGATGGCGTGCAGATAGTAACTGACGCTATATTGATACCCAATCAATCAAGCAACATTACTTCACACAATTAATACAATATTAGTCACTGCTCTAAACAAATAAACGTGTATAAACAAAAGCTCTTTATCCTGCTAGTGACTTTACTGAAGAAGACAACATAATATTTGAATAATAATTGTCGATGACTTTCTACCGACCAGTTGCTCTTATGTGTGCTTATCAATTACGATACATATGAATTTTAATACTATTATTATTATATTTGTGTTTTTCCGTCGTACTATACATTCGCGGAGTTCTACACTGTATGTCATAATTTTTTATAAATTATTATCATTACTTGTTGTTAATTAGTTATTTATAATATTATTCAATATGTAGAAACATCACTTATTGCCTTTCATAATAGACTTAGGGACATATACAAGCAAATCAAATTAAAATATGTACAAACATCCAGATAAAATAAACGTCGGTATCATGTATGCTAACGAAACTATTTGTAAGCATCCTGTATAAAAATTATCATAACTTAAACACTATATTTTTAAGTTAATTATTTTACAGGATATACGTAGGAATACCACACTTCAGATGCTGGGGAATGGCATTCGGAAAATATGTGGTAATGTCACACTTTAGATGCTGGGGAGTAGCATCCCGCTATTAGGGCCAACGTTACTACTGCCGATCGTGGATGTATGCTATTTTGGTTTTAGCAAGAATGCTGCAAGTATACTGTCCTGCAGCATTCTTGCTAAACCAAAATAGCAGACATCCACGATCGGCAGTAGTAACGGTGGTCCCAATAGCGGGATGCTACTCCCCAGCATCTAAAGTGCTGACATTACCACATATTTTCCGAATGCCATACCCAGCATCTGAAGTGTGGCATTCCACGTATATCCTGTAATATAATTAACTTAAAAATATAATGTGTTTAAGTTATGATAATTCTTATACAGGATGCTTACAAATAGTTTCGTTAGCATACATGATACAGACATTTATTTTATCTGGATGTTTGTACATATTTTAATTTGGTTTGCTTTTATAAGTCCCTAAGTCTATTATGAAAAGCAATAAGTGATGTTTCAACATATTGAATAACAATATAAATAACTAACAAGTAATGATAATAATTTATAAAAAAAAATTATGACATACAGTGTCGCAATAGTACGACGGGAAAACTTACAAATACTAATAATAATAGTATTAAAATTCATATGTATCGTAATTGATAAGCACACACTTAAACAACTGTCAGTAGAAGTCATCGACAATTATTATTCAAATATTATGTTGTCTTCTCCGATAAAGTCATAGCAGAGATAAAAACTTTGTTGTGCACGTGTTTATTTGTTTAGAGCAGTGACTAATATTGTAATTGTGTGAATGTGACGGTTAGTTATCAAATGGCGTCAGTTATATCTACGCATATCTCATCACGAGATTTGGTCGGAGACTAAAAACATCTATAAAACACCAAAAATTAATGTCTAGAATGACACGAATTTTGCAATGGATACATCTTTTTACGGCTTGAATATTAAAATTCAAATCCAAACGCATGAGTCAGTTAGTATTGTGGTAGCGGCTCCGATGCGAGAATACCAGGTTCGAATTTCCATCGGCACTCACTTGTAATATAACTGTAGATATTTCAAATTTATAATATGCATATTGTTTCTTACAATATGCTAGGCCACAATCCAAGGTAGCGAGTTAATGTCTGAATTATGTGGCAGTAATGATGTTAAATTTATTTTTTGTTCAAAAACATTAGTTGTCTCCTGCCAATTTAAATAAGGATATTAAACTTTCATAAAAATTACAATGGTTTTTGTATTTCTGAAAAGAAAAATGTAGTATCAAAATCAGTTCTAAAAAAGGAAGACCCCCTTTGGAAGTGTAAGCGTTACTCGCCCCCAATGATTTACTACAAAATGTTAATTATATTACATGCCTCAGAAAAATTTAGTAATTAATACTTATTTTAATACTATTTTTATCAATGTTTACTTTCCGTGTTCTTCTCCTTGTATTACTGATCGAAAAAAATCAGATATTTTTAGCTGAAGTATCAATGAGTTTGTAGATGGTTTTAACATAATTTTGGTGGGGACCTGAACATTGACTTATCAACCAACCTTAATAGAGCTAAACCTATCCGAATTTATTGATAATTTTAATTTGATTATTACTGTACCCACAACTCTAGTACTGTCATGAACAACTGCAAAACTTTAGCACAATTGACTATTTGATTGTATCAAATGTTTGGTTGGCGGTAAATACGTTACTGTGTATTAGGTCTTTGATTAACTTTTCTGATCATTTGCCTAATATGGAGCCACGTGTGTTTTACCTGTTACTTGTTTGTCTGCTAAGGATTTCTTTAGAACGGCTAAGAAAGTACTTTCAGTTAAATTTTCATTGAGATGAGACCCAAGGCTGACCTAAGACAATATTATTCAAGACATATGTGAACTGCAACTTAATCCTAATGATTTTGTATAACACCCCATGTTGTCTCATTGTAATAAATACTTCAGTATAACAATGAACCTATTCTTCATCGTAATCAACTTTTTAGAATCTGAATCTATTTGAAATAGAATCTACATTTATAGTAATATTGTAAACACACTTCAGAGTACTGCTGAACTTTTCAATTCCTTTAATGCCTAAAAATACCTTAAAACATTGGTGGAATGATGAATTAAATTGCCAAAAGCAGGCAATTGATTCTAATTATTCTGGTGCTCCGGTAATACCACAACGAGATTGTACTGTAGCTAGAAAAATGACAAATATATACAAACTTGCTGATGCCAAAAACTGAGAGAGAGCTGAAGCTCTGAATTTTGTCGGACAAAGGATCCTAATAGTTTCTGGAAATATGTATGGGTTCGAATTTATGTGCTGAAATCTGAAATAGCAGATTCTTTTGCTATTTCTCAAGTTGCAAAAGCCAATGACAGCTGGCACATGTCTCGAAATTGTGCTATTTCATGAATATGTCAATAAACGTCAATTGTATAAAGATAATGATAATCTTCTTGATTGTTTACTTTCTGTTGATATTGTTGATTCTTACATTGCTAAACCAAAATGTGGAAAATGTTGCTGGGATTTATCGGCAAAAAATTTAACATCAAAAAAAAATCATCCGATAATTGTGCAAGTTTTAACTAAATTATTAAATCTTATGATATTGTTTGAATATGTTCAGGATATACAGTCTTATAGTTGTTCCAATTCTAAA
>CALNXW010000039.1:0-12529 GCA_942490685.1 uncultured bacterium | reverse complement strand
ATTAACAATATGTCATGAAACCAATCTCCAAAAATCCAAAGAGTACAAACAGAACAAGTATGCCACTTTGTCTAAAGATCTGACTCCAAGTTATTCTCAGCATAAACTACAAATCTTCACTCTAGAGATAAGCTCGTTGGGATTACCTGGGGACACCTCCACATTTACTAAACTCATAACCCAAAAAGAGCTTCCAAAGTCAACTCTAAACAAAATCATTAATTCAGTAGTGTCAAACTCTTACACTATATATCGCAATAGAAATAGTGCACAATAATCAGTTTCTAGCCTATAATTATTGTTTGTGAGTCTTTTTTTTCGTATATACTCTAAATGTTTACTGTTAGCTAATTTCAACGTTGGTACTATAAACTCACGAGTTTATATGAGCCAACTTGATAGTAGGTTGTACAACATAGTAATATGTATTTTTGTTGTTCTTTTGCTTTGAAATAAACGAAATGTTTCCATTATTATTATTGTTCCTGTGAATTTAAATTAAAGCACAATTCAAAAGAAACAAGATTTACAAGATTAAAATTAAAGTTCAGGACATTTAGTTAGAATAATCTTCTGGGGTAATAAAACTGCCTCGAAGCAAACATTATTATTATTATTATTATTATTATTATTATTATTTTTTTTTTTTTTTTATAACAAAGTCGTATTTATTAAAGAAATTATTATTATTATTATTATTATTATTATTATATTTTTATATTTCTGCTTCAAATGGTAGTGAATATACTCATGGTTAAGGACTCGGTTTTCCGCGATTCCGCGATCGCGGAATTTTTCGCGGAATATATATTAGAGCACGGAAAACAATATTTCCCGCGGAATCGCGGAATTTTTTCAAAACTGGCCACAGACAACTTGAACCATTGACAGTTGTTGATAATAAGCGTTGATAATTATAGAATTTATGATTCCGAATCTGTGATTCTGTGCAGCAGAAAACCGGTGTCCTTACTCATAGTGTCAGAGTTGAATGGGGTGTTTTACAGGGTGATCCTTCCTCTCCAGTTTTGTTTAATTTATGATTCAATATTATAAATGTGACATATAACAAATGGGCAATATAACAAATGGGTTATATTTGGGGAAAAAAACCTTCCCAACAATGCAAATGGCTACAATTTGCAGATGATGTAGCAATAGTTGCCCACGACACAAAAAGGTTTGATCAATTTATTCACAGCATAGTGTGATTGGGCTCACTTTAAAGTCAGGATTACAAGTGCTGCATTTTCGGTACTTTAAAAAAAGTAGGAAAATATGAACAAATTTTACCCACTGTCTCCATTGGCTCAGAACATATTCCACCCGTTCCATTTGGGGGAAGACTTTAAATATTTAGGTCGTTATTTTAATTTTACTCAAAATCTCAATAAAATAAAAGCAGAGTTAATTGAGGGAAAGGTAAATGTTTTATTGAAAATCACTGATTCATTAAAAATCAAAAAACCGCAACAACAATAATAAAATTCTTACGGACTCATCCCATCTCAAATTTCATTTCACTTGCGACTATACCAGCTTCCAATCACTTGGGTGTCTGAAAATTTTGATGCTTTAACTATAAGATATGTAAGATTTTGGTTAGAAACGCCCACTAGTTCCTGTGTGAAGGAATGGCTCATCACCCCAAAAAACAAACTTGGTTACGGCGTCGCATCCTTTTCAAACTTAAGTGAAAAACTTCAGTTGGGTAAACGCATTGCTCTTATGAAAAGCAAACACGATGAAATTAAACTTTTATGGGAGGATTCATCAAAAAATGCCATAAGATACGATTCTTTGATTAATCAGGATTCAGTGCAAACCTCTCAAAAGAATTTGGCTACTGAACAACGTCAAAAAGCCACTGATCACTTTCTGTCATTGGATTATCAAGGTATAATTCCACGCCATGTGATAGAGCACATAAGTGTTTCAGCTATTAAATCCTGGACACTTGTGCGCTCTGCTCTACCTGGAAATTTATTTAACTTTGTGGGTAAAGCATTGCTATCACAATTACCCACCAACGCAAATCTTTATCGATGGGGAAAGTCACAAGACAAAAAT
The DNA here is from genome assembly GCA_942490685.1 of uncultured bacterium. Taxonomy (GTDB): domain Bacteria; phylum Bacteroidota; class Ignavibacteria; order Kapaibacteriales; family UBA2268; genus JBFHIJ01. The sequence continues at coordinate 10,459 of CALNXW010000039.1, read as the reverse complement.
TGTCCACTCTGCTCACAGCCCCAGACTAATAAACACGTTCTAAGTAATTGTGGCAACCCGGCGGCCCTTTCCAGATACACAGAGAGACATGATAAAGTGTTAGAAATAATACTTTCTTGGCTTGTACCTAAGGCTAAACCAAACTGGAAAATATTTGCGGATATCCATTTTAACTCTGTTTTTTCAATGCAAGATCTGTTTGCAACCCTCAGGCCTGACATAGCCATTATTATAGGAAACAAAATCAATATATTGGAACTTACCATCTGCCACGAGACTAATCTTGTAAAATCAAAAAACTATAAAATAAACAAATACAAAAATATTGATGGAACATCTGCGTGTCTAGAACCCGCCTGCCCCCACGCCACCCCCTAATAATAAAAAAAATTAATGTTAAAAAACTAATAGTAAAAAAAAATTAATGTTAGCTACGCCGAGGATTGAACTCACTACCGTTGGGTTTGATTGGGTTTGAAAGGAATTGTTGAAACCCAACGCGTCAACTGAATTGGACATTGAGGCCCGTTGATCAGCTTGGCTTGGCGCACTATCTATATAGAGTTTGACTCGATATAGAGTTTGACTATCTATATAGAGTTTGACGCTTTGACTATAGCCGCCGCCTGAAGATTGTCAGCCTGTTTTAGACGCTATATAGAGACATAGAGACGCTATATAGAGAGACGCTATATAGAGCTATATAGAGATATAGAGCCTGTGTTTGACGTACGTACGACCAACGTACGATAGCGTAATATATATATATATATATATATATATATATATATATATATATATATATATATATATATATATATATATATATATATATATATATATAATAATTGTAAATATATACATGTTTATATCTGTGTATAGCTGTATGCCATTAATTGCATATCTTGGTATCTATAATAAAACTTGTATGTTGTGTCTTGTAGCTCCCCCGTTTGGTGGATATTTTGCAAACTCGCCTTCCCCGTCTGATGAAAACAACGTGGTGACCGCGGATGGAACAGAAGTGGATGATTTCGACAGTCCTACGGGGGCTTGCCTTACCTCAAACATGAACGCCGGTCAGGTGGAAGCAAGCGATCTACGGGCTATGTCAACCAGCCAGTGATGTCAATCATTACATCATCATCATCATCATCATCATCATCTTTCGCTTCCTCTGATTCGTTCACGACTACGCTCTACAAATTTGTATTGTATTGTACTTCGCCACTGACGCTGTTCTCGTAACGGTGAAACGGGCGTTAAACTCATAATCGTTTCAAGTATGTTCTCCCTGTGGATATCAAAATTTATTCCAGTAGGGCCTGCCGCTTATATATTACTGCAAGCGTCTGACCTGCCTCCAAAATGAAGGTTAAGTTAAACTAGTAAACAAAACGGGAGTAGTACAAGGATGACCCTTGTGTCGATGTTGCTATGATGAAGTGGAGAAAACGTCTCTTTGCACTACATGTTGGATAATGCGAAGCATTCGCAAGAAGCCTATATGAAAGTCACTAGGCCTACTTGGAAAAGGGAGTAGTCTATTGAATGTCGGGAGATGTTAGACCCTTTTTAATGTCGAGCCTGATAAAGTACGTCAAAGCAACTGAAAGGTTTGATTAAAACATCGTTAAGATTTTGGTGTTCACTGTCCGGAAGTCTGTATCGCCCCTATGCTGACTTCGGACAGCGAAACGGGCGTTAAACTGCTTCGTGGGGTTAGCACAATGGCCTGACTGTGAACGTAGGGGAAATTCTACTTGCCCTTGATAAGCACAAGTTAACGGGAGAAGTGGACAAAAATATTAACAAGGCAGCTAACAGTAACAATGTATCATATTATTACTTCATAACAATTTAACACAATCATAAATAATCAATCTTGTTTTTGCATGTATTTTTTTGTTGCATTTATCACGACAAACAGTATCAGTAGACTAAAAGTAATTATTATAGTTAGTTTGAAAATTAGTTAAGCTGTAAATTATCTAGATGTAGGCTAGCTATCTAAAATCTTTGCTTGTGATACAATATTTTATGAGTGAAACCGTATAATTTTTATTATCTATTACTAAATAAATTATACATAATAAATTATAATATTATACATAATTAATTATAATAAATTATACATAAATAAATATTTATTATCTAAAGAAAGATTTTCATAACTAATGATTACATTCCAAATAAGTTTTCGTACTACTCTGCATTCTATTTTCTGCTACTCTGCATAATGTTATTACACACATGTACAACATTGTACATGTTCAATTGTTCATGCATATTAGCTTATTAACATGCATATTAACATATTCATGCTTAAACCTATGAACAGTTTTCTGAAATTACATTATATTCGGTTGGAAATTTCATTATATGACGGGCTTATCAGCTTAGTCAAATCAAACAGATTTGATCAGACAAATCATTAAATTTTAGTTGATTTGCATATAATATTTTGTTAATATTACTCAACCAGTTTGGGTTTTTAACGTTTTTATACAATCGATAAAACAAACATTTTGATAATTTTTTACCCTTGTGTTCATTTTTTATGTTGCTCAATTTTAAATTTATATCATGTTGTATTTGTATATAATCAATTTTATTTTTTGTAATGTTCCGTGATCGTATTTTAATGAATTCCAGATGCATTTCTTTTGCTATCTTAGTTGCGTCTCTCTTGTTTATTTGTGTAAATTTTTATTTTTATAAACTAACCGTATTTTTTTTTTTGTGTTGTTAATTGTTATGCCTAATTTTAACGAAAAATTTAATTACTGCTCAATTTATTTAAACCATGTCCTGTGTGTGCAATTCTATTGATAATACTTATAAATTGCATTTATGATATTTCTTATTCCCAGTTAACTGCTATGATATGTTTGTTGTGCCTCGTATTCCCACGCTTGTTTCTACACAAATATTTAAGTATACGTTGAAATATAAGTAGGGGTTAAAGTTTAAAAAAAGGAGGTGCAGGATCCTATTCTGGGTCCCTATTTCGTATTTATAGGCATCTAAAACATTGAATTCATTACTTTAAATTCATTTTTGTTTTTGAATTTTAAGTAATGCAACTTTTCATTACTTTAACGTACTCGACACAACGTTCTCAAGTTGGGGCGAATGTTACAATGTTAAAACTTAAAAATGTGAATTTATTTTTATTTTTTAGAATTGGTGGAAGCCCCTAATTGGTGGAAGCCCCTGTGCGCTACTTTCCGTATAATAGGTAACCCCCATATCACCTCCGTAATTTTTGGTGGCTCGATTAGCAACATGTATTGAATTACGTTAGACGGAACATACTATATCGGATTGTCCGGCGATCCGCCTAATTATTGCCGGCAAAATATTTTATCCTGAGCCCTGTAGACCCCATAGACTTGGGCCAATAGTTATTTTATACATTTATTTAATATTTCAGTCATATTTCATAGTTTTTAGGTGACCGGAAATAATATTTGTAAGATTAGGTTTAATGAGTTTTAGGCATTTAGAATTGCATGAATAAGATATTTTTGTGTGATATAATTTCGTGACATTTTTTTAGCAGTAGGCTATTTTAAGTTGAGAATATATAATTAGCTAAGTGATAAGATTTAGGACACCAGTATATATGTTTTGATTTCAGTCCCCCGAGGGATATAGATATTATTTAATATAGAACATTCATTCTTTATTTGACTTAATTTAAACTTCATATACATAGGCCGCAGCCCTGGTTTCTTGGAACTCACCCATGTCGACAGCTGTAACAACACGATTGGGAGTCAAACTAGAAGTAACCTCTACTTTGCCGGTGTGCAAGTAGAGGCGAAAATAACCCGGCTCAACCCATACACATTCACTACATACAACTAACATAAAACGCACAACACGCATCTAGAGCAAGTACTGCGCCTAGATACGTGGTCCACTTAGACTCAGAGCTTTACCCTTTAATTTTTTTTTTTTGTTTGGTCCAACTCACACTGTTACTTATTAGAGGACTAGTCAAGACATTTCGATTTCGAGACTAGTTCTCACTCCCCTTTTTGGGATAGGTAATAGATAGGTTTGTTACCAAACATATTTAGCAGTAATTCTATTATTCAGACTAATAAACAAAAAAAGATAAATAAATAGATAAATAATTAATTAAAATGGCAAATGCCTCAGAGGCAACAATGGAATGTACAAATCAGGATAACACAGAAGGTCAAGAATGGCACCTAATTGAAAGCACAAAACGTAAGGCCGACAAAATAGATTCATCACCTTCTAACCAACAACTAGAGAAAAAAGGCAAACCAGATACCACTCTAAAACCAGACGAAAACATAGTTTACATTTTCAGCAAAACAGGAAATATAGCAAAACAAAATCCAATAAAATTAAAAGCAGAAATAATCTCAACAATAGGACCAGTAAATGACATTTTTATTGTTGACAAGAAATTCCTAAAGATATACTGTAAAACTGAAGGTCAAAAAGACAAACTGAACAACACTACTTTCATAGGAGAAACAGAAATAGAAATTAGTCATACTAGAATACGAAACCCATATATAAGGCCATCAATAGAGACATACAAAGCCGTAATAGTTGGAGTAGCTGAGGACACCGATACTAACGAAATAGTATCGGAAACAAAGGCTTTGACGGCGACAAGATTATACAAGGGTCAAGGGTCAACCAAAACAAAAACGTCGGCAGTGTTGCTTACATTCGAACAGCCACCACCTGAATTTACTTATCTTGGTTTTACACGATTCAAACTCAAAGAATACCGTCCTACTCCATTCAGATGTTACAAATGCCAAAGGTTCGGCCACACGGCTGCAAAATGCAATAATAGAGATACGTGTCCTGTCTGTGGGGGTCCACATGAATATAAAAATTGCCCCACAGGTACTGAGAAACATTGCGTTAATTGTAATGGCCCCCACAGCGCCGGGTATAGAGGATGCCCGAAATATACGGAAATCCAAAGTAACATAATAACAGCGAACAAACAAAAAATCTCATATAGCGAAGCCGCAAAATTAAATTTAGAACAAAAAAACAAAAGAGCAGAGTCAATCGACCAAACTACTGTAAAAACAGTTGATACAAATTCAACCGCACAAACACACCAAATAATACGTCATGCACACACTGAAACTACGATAGAGACTGAAACACAGACAGACTTCATTCCTGTTACATCAAACCAAATAAAAACTTCCGACAACACAACACAAACACCTAGTCTGAATCCAGACATGATACAATATTTAAACAAAATCGTTGAATTACTAAACTCGAAAGACAAAGTAAATAACAAAATGGAAACCTTCAAACAAATCACAGATAGACACCTTAATATACAAATTAATTTTGACAATCGTACTGAAACTTCAAATATTCCGAGGACATCCAGTGAACAAGTAAATAGCAACAATAGCAACGCAACTACCGAAATAATGGACATCGCACAATGCATGTTCTGTCAACATAATATAGAACCGCCAACGAGTAACAGAGATATTGAAAATATTATAAATAATACTGTAACCATTATAGTTTAATAAATAAATTAACAACTCGTAATCAAATATAATTCATCCTCTTAATTATTTTTGAGTGGAATGCGCGGGGCTTAATTAATAATGAAGCCGAATTAAATAATTTCATTAAAAATCAGACCTATATAATAGATATATTTTGCATATGTGAAACCTACTTAAAATCACATCACACTTTCTCATTAAACGGCTACACCACAATTAGGCAAGACAGACCAGATACACAACGAGGAGGAGGGGTAGCCACACTAATTAGAAATAACATAAACTTTACCAAAATATCCACACCACCTAATATAGAAGCAATAACTATTAAAATAAATTCAAACCTAAACAATCTTATAATTACAAATATTTATATCCCACCTGGGACCACACCTGAAAAAGATACACTTAATAAATTATTTAAAAATAGTAACACAATAATAACTGGAGATTTCAATGCATTTAGTCCAACCTGGTCCATTAACCCAATTACAAGACGAGATAAGCTAGGCGAAATCATAGACGATATTATAGAAGCAAACAACTACGTAAATTTAAATACAGGACAGCACACATATCAACACCACAATGGAACCATAAGCTGCCTGGATTTGGCCTTTTGCTCTAACAATATTAGCAATAAATGTAGTTGGTCAACTATAGATGACACTCTAGGCTCAGACCATTGCCCCACATTAGTAACTTACAATACAATAATCAAGACAGACAACACAGACATTAAAACATGGATGCTGAATAAGGCAAACTGGACAGAGTTCAAACAAACTAGCGAACAACTATTAAACAAACACACAATCAACACTGAAATCCCATTAACACTAGATCTAATTAATCATCAGAATCACATCATCACTAGTAATATAATAAAAGCGGCTAATAAAACAATACCAATATTTCAAACCAACAATAATAAAATCAAAAAAATACCTTATTGGACTAAAGAACTAACCGATATAACCACAAATAGAAACAACGCCCGCAAAAAAATGATATTAACTAAAAACTTAGATGATTGCATGCAATACCAGCAATTAAAAGGATTAGCCCAATATAAAATAAAGGAAGCTGCAAAGAACCACTGGACTGACTATTGCAACAGCCTTACCAGTGCCACTCAGCTCGGACAGGTGTGGAAAGCATCTAAAAAAATGAATAACTTAAATGAAAATAATAGTCACATACCCAACCTCAAATTAAATAACAACAACTATACTACTACAACACAACAGAAAGCAGAAATATTAGCTGAACAATTTGAGTTTAATAGCAGTAATGACAACTACACTCCTGCTTTCACAGCAAACAAAGCAATACATCTCACCAACCCTACATTCAATACAGACAATAGTACGCAAGCACAACAATCAAACGATCTTAACACTCCAATAACAATGCCAGAACTGCAAACAGCAATAACCACTTCAGAGCAAACATCTAGTCCAGGTCCCGACACAATTTCTTATAGCATGCTAAAAAATCTATCAGATACATCCCTCACACACATATTAAATTTATATAATAACATATTTAACCTCGGTGAAATACCAGAAACTTGGAAGCATGCGATAATAACCCCTATACCTAAACCCGGAAAAGACAATAGCATACCGGCAAATTATCGGCCTATATCCCAAACTAACACCCTATGTAAAATACTTGAACGAATCATAACCAATAGAATCACATACTATTTAGAAACAAATAATAAATTCAACAAATGTCAAACCGGATTTAGGAAAGGTCTTGCTACGACTGACCAATTAATAAAAATACAAAATGAAATAACTAAAAGTTTAAGGAATAAAGGTTTTACTATTGCCGTTTTTCTCGACTTTGAGAAAGCCTACGATATGGTATGGCGGCCAGGTCTTTTAAATAAGTGCAATAAACTAGGAATTAATGGAAAAACATTTAATTACATCAAATCTTTTATAACTAATCGCACTTTTCAAGTAAAATTAAATAATAGTTTTTCATCAATTAAAACTCAGACAAACGGCACCCCCCAAGGATCCGTAATCTCCTCACTATTATTCATAATAATGATTAATGACATTTGCACTGCGTCAGAGGATATTCTGATGTCCTTGTACGCTGATGACAGTGCGACTTACACGTCAGGAAAAAATATTACAAAAATATTTAAATCTATGCAAAAAACATTAGATAAAATAGCATCATGGTGTAATGAATGGGGGTTTAAACTATCCCCATCCAAGAGCACACTCATTATATTTACTAGAAATAAAAAATTTAAAAATATTAAATTATCTTTAAAAATAAATAACCAAATAATAAAAAAATAAAATAAAATAAAATTTCTAGGAATAATTCTAGATGACAAACTAGATTTCACTGAACATATCAACTACATATCAGATAGATGTAAAAAAAGATTAAATCTGATGCGAAATCTTTGCGGAACCAATTGGGGTGCTTCAATAAACACCTTACTTATAATATATAAAACTCTAATTAGATCTATAATAGAATACGGGTCAATAGTATACAATAATATTTCAAAAGTAAACCAGAAAAAATTAGATTCACTTCAATATCAAGCTCTAAAGATCTGTTGCGCCGCGATGACAGGTTCATCCCTCATAGCACTTCAAAATGAAACAGGGGAACTTCCATTAGCACTAAATAGACACAGACAACAATTAATTTATTATGCAAAAGTAAAATCAAACACAAAGCATCCATCTCAAAAACTCATACAATATCCAGCAAATACAAAATACTTTGACAAACCAAACCTAAACCTTTTTACCATGGATACTGCTCCGATATTCAAACAACAAAACTGGATAATCAATACAAACAACAACCCAAATTTAACTCCATGGCTAAACATGAAAATAAAAACTAACGATACTCTATTACATAAATTCAAAACATTTCACACAATTTCAAACAAACTAAATATTTCAAATACATTAATCGAATCATATAAAAACTCTATGCATATATACACAGATGGAACATTACAGCAAAACAAAACAAGCGCTTCGGGATACCACATACCGTCATTAAACATTATATCAACAACCAGAAACACAGACAACACACCAGTAATCACAGCAGAACTCATCGCTATACAACAAGCAATAGAATACACAGTCACAAACACAGACCAATCAAACATAGCAATATTTACAGACAGTATAGAAACAATAAACAGAATAAATCTAGACACACTGAGACTAACAATCAAAGCATCTCAAATAGCAAATAATATTAAGCAATTAGCAGCAACACATAAAGATACCACAATACACTTAATCTGGATCCCTTCACACATCGGCATCCTAGGCAACGAAACAATAGATCAACACACCAAAACAGCAACAACAAAACAAATACAAACAAACTCACCGAAAGATCTCATAGACATTAAACAACAAATAGATATATATATAACAGACAAATGGCAATTACAATACAACACATCAACTAAAGCACAAACTTATAAAACATACGAACCTGTCGTCAACATGAAGATAAAAGCTATATGGAATATAAAAAGGGCACAACAAAGAACAATAACGAGACTCAAATTAGGCACTTGCAATCTCAATTTCTTTAAACACCGCAACAAATTTCACCCTGATGGACTATGCCCTACCTGTAATCTAACAGAAACAATAGAACATCACATAATACACTGCACACACTATAATTACATAGCACAACTACAAGCTACACTTAATAGAGTGCCTGGAACCGCCTTCAGAGGCGGGCTTCCAGGCATCACAAACATTCCTTCAGACCAGGCGCCAGCGGCGGTCACCCAAGCAACCAGAAACTAAAGTCTCGAGAGCCCAGAACCACACCCAGGCTTCATGTACAAGTGCAAAGTTCCAGCGTCACATACTGGAAAACAATATTCCCCCCATCAACACTTAGCCATACTGGACCATTGTCTGATATGATGAAAATTATTTAAATATATATTTCAAATTACTTCATATCGAAATAAAAAAAATAAAAAAATAAATAAAATGTTTTAATTACTAATATTAATTAAAATAAGAAAAATGTGAAACTTATCTAAAGTTTAGTAAGTGTGGTTAGTTGACCCGTTAAAAACCTTAGCTCAGTGAGCAAGAATAATAAATAAATTAGACATAATAAAATATTCCGTTAATATTGTAAACTGTTTTCAGATCAATCAAGCAAAATTAATGAATCCATATCCAATTCCAAATGTTCTCATCGTCCAAAATGAATCAAATTATCCAATTCCAAATGTTCTCATCGTCCATACCAAACCAAACCAAATCAAAATGTAATATTTAAAATTGTCTTGTAACAAATTGTAATTGTTATTGTCGAAATATATGTTTAGAAAGACCCTCATCATCTTTGTTATGAGAGGGTCGTAAAAAAAGTCGCCCCAGCCAATTAGTGGACTGGAAGCGAGAACGTTGACGACGAATATTCTGGGAAGTGACGAGGATCAGATGCGCTCTGTGAAAAGCACGTTAGTCAATCTAACTGCCGTGGTGGATCGGATGATTGATCGATATGACGCTAGACCACCTTCGAGATATGACTCTATATTGACGCAGAGAAGATGTCGGATGATAGTGGACGAAGACGAAGTCGAACGCCTTTCGGGCGGGAGTCGTGACGGCGATGTGCCCGGAAGCCTCGCCTGTTCAGGGGCGACAGTTTCGACGAGAGACGATGAAACCTTCTCCAGACGAAAAGCGGCAGCCGACGGGCGCCGATCGGGATTGACGAGTCCCGATGACCTACCCAAAAGCCTTGCCCTCGGCGAGCATCGAAGCGGCCAGAGGAGTCGAGTGTCGGACGAGTGGAGGCCCCTCGCGGGCGGACACCCAGAAGACGCCGGCAACACCCAACCGTGGGGTCGATGCATCGCCGAC
>CALNXW010000038.1:0-1644 GCA_942490685.1 uncultured bacterium | reverse complement strand
CCTCCGGGGGGCATAAAAACAAAATATATATTATCGAGTTGCCACACACATAAGGGTTTAAAGCAGCTCAAATATAGTATCCTTCCTCTGTGAGCCTGCATGTGTAGAGAGGCAGTGAAAAAATCATGTGAGAATAGTACTCGCAGCTCAGTCATATCTATTTACTATTTACCAATACAATTACAATTACAATAAAATTACAATATAATTACAAAGAACACCTTGACTTGTTGATTGACAGGAACTTTTTGCTTGTTATGCTACCATAAAAGTTTATAACAACATGTAATGTTAACACAAAATTACAACATTACATATCGTCAGGGGCGTCTACACAGGGGGGAGTGGACGCAGCTTGCGTCCAATTTGGCTCAGGGGATAAAATAATTCCACAGTCAGGGGGGAATTAGGTCAAATATATGGGTCGGAAGGAGAGAATTCGCGTCCTGGGGATGAGGGGGGATAGACGCCCCTGCATATCGTTATAAAGTTATGCCCAGAGACCTTATGTGGTGAAATTTGGCAAATTATGCAAAAATGCACACGGATTATCAATATTTATAGTGATATAAATTGTTTGCATTAAAAGCAATAAAAAACGTTTTCGGCCTACTGCATCGATTATTTTATTGAACAAAATATTTGTATATTTTTTGTTAGTTATGTGTATGATTGTGTTTCTTAATTAATTATTTAATTAAATATTATTTAATAAATGTGGAACCCGTTAGGTTCTATTATTAGTACAAATGAGTCAGTGATGCAGAGTGAAAGGTAAATTATTTGTAATAAAACACAATACAAAGTCAATAAACAATTACTAATAATGATTAATTAGTAAATAAGTTCAGTAATTAACGGTATTTTCGACAAGGATATATACCATATCCTGTCGATCTGATCATATACGTAAGTAATTAGTTATTTACGACTATCCAGGTAGTTAAACTACTTAATCAGCCATGCCACATAAGGGAGTATGGACGGAAGATTAGCACTCTGGAAGGTAGGAACAATTACGTAAATTGCTCTGAAGACTCTAACTTGGCTCTACAAAGGAAATCTAAAACAATGCTGATTCACAATTCGACTGTACTAAATGAATTATAATCAACCAGGTAGTTTGGAACCACTTAGTTAGCCATACCATATAGGGGTTCCTATACGGACGGAAAACTAGCTCTCTGGAGGAAATAATGATAAAACAAATACTCTCTAATTAACTCTTACTAAAAATGGCGATTCTGAATGCACCTAACTATCACAAAGACAATGCTGAAACAATACTAAGGAAAGGTGGTTGCTAAGTCGGCAACGGATGCACCTTCAAAGTAGTCCGTGCTACTCTCTAATGAAACCTCAAATCCTCCCTGGACTTCCTAAATGAAACACCACTATCGCTGGACAACTATTAAAGAACTAGAACAAAACCTTCAACTGCTTTAAAACAATAGCGACAATGCTTAAATGTAAGCTTACTATTATATAGTAAGGTCCTATACTATATGCTTGCTATATGTTATAACATGGCTGAATATAGCCCTATGTCTTAAAAGGGAAGCATGAGAGTACGCATGCCTATATTTCAGCATGTAAAATCCCTATCTATGTGTTATAAGGTTAGGTGTTGTACCTATGATGGCT
>CALNXW010000037.1:0-1067 GCA_942490685.1 uncultured bacterium | reverse complement strand
CCCGGCGGGCCTCCCTGCGGGGGCCCTGGCCCGGCCGGGTTTGCATGTTCGCTTCGCTCACATTACCGCCTACGGCGGCCGTAGCTAGATGGTGGACGGACGTCATTAACAGCCGTCGTTATCAGTTAACGACCGGAGCGCACCCTGCGTAGTAAGCATAACGTCACAGTACCGGTTTACCGGCAACGGTATGTATATTGGAAATAACTAATTATTACCCCCAATGGAGCCTTCATCCGACTTTAATACAAACGCGTACCACAGTTTGCCTAATACTATTATTAATACTACATCAGTTGCACGTTTTAAATATTTGTTAAGTAACTTTGATTTATCTGTCTTCTTGAAATGTTCATATTTTTAGAATCGTTTAGGGACCGGCGTAAGCGGCTGTTTTATATAGTCCTGCTAAAGGCTCCAAAGACATGCAGTGTTTTTAGATTTTAGTATTCCATCAGCTTAACTAAGAAGACACTTCGTGAACGGCTAAATAGTGAGTAGTCCATGTTCACGGTGGCTATGCCTCTAATATTGACAAAATATTGACAAACTTAAACGGTCATTCCGCCAATGTGTATAATGGTCTAGCGTTAGCGATGTTGGTCGCATTCACAAAACAACGTTGCAATGACTAGTTCTTTGTATAACATTGTGTCTTTCTTCAGTAATTTCACAGCTATAATAATACTAAAAATTCAGTTATTGAGTTAAATTCTTTTCATTTTTATAGCACTAACGAAATTTCGAATAGATGTTGGTAAAACGATCTTATACATTGAATGTGTATGCATTGTCAGGAATATTTAAATATTCTATATTTAATGAAAACTACAAGAGACATGCATTACAATACAATACAAATCCGTTTATTTATTAGAGCAAAAGTCAAAAAGTTTGCAAAACAACAAAATAGAAGCTTACGATTTGTCAAAGGACAAGCAGGTATGTTGTCAGAATTACAATAAGGCGCATACTGTGTACACATAACACAAATAATATGTTTGCCAGCTATCTTTTAGTTAAGAACAATTGATGAATTAACCATTATCCCATTTTGGCCTCCATAT
>CALNXW010000036.1:0-3788 GCA_942490685.1 uncultured bacterium | reverse complement strand
ACAGAATAAAGGTTAAGATAAATATAACGCAGATAATAATAGAATTCTTCATGGAGATGTATTCTTGAAAAATTACTATAAAACCCCATATGCTAAACCATACGCTATCTGAAAAAGCGGAATCAAATCTCCTTTTATCTAATTTGCTACTCTTTTTGCTTCCAAACATTTCTATTTATTATCAAAATATCTTACAAGCTTCCTAAATGAAGTGACTAATGATAATCATTTGTCATTAAATCTCCCCAGTGGTCTCGATCAATATCAGTACTAACAGTAGTCCCAGACAATTGAGTATCATTTACATCCCAACCTCCAGACCCACCGTCATTACCGTAAGCATTACCTGCATGTATTGTTACTGCAGCTGTTGTGCTGATAGTGCAACCAAGGTAAGAATCTTTAACAATACACAATGCTTTTGTTTCTTTAGTACCACCACATTTTGCCCAACCTCTTACGGCTCCTGCAGCAGCACCTCCAAGACAAGCAACTATTTGAGTTGTTATATCAGGAAGAAAAGAATCACCAGCACTAACACCAGAAATACCAGAAGGCATAAGAGATATCTTACAAGTGTCTCCACTGTCTGGTTCTAGAATAAGATCATGGATTTTATTGCTTGTATCTTTGAAAATAGCTGTACCAGTACGGTCACTGTTAGCGTTAGCGTTGACGAAGCTAACAAAGACTTCATGAGGTACTTTAGACAAGCTCTGTTTGACAATGTCACGGCCAGCTTGAGTAATACAATTATCGGCTAAGACTAATGTTTTTACTCCAAGAGCACCTAAGCTACTGACTAATTGTTCAGCACTATTATCATGAATGAAACGTATGCTGAGGTATTCAATTGTCGAGAAGTTTTTTAAATAAGGAAGTACATTAGTCAGTTGACTATCGTTACAATTCATAGCTACAGCTTTTAAATTATCTCCAAGACCAGATGGCTCTCCTCTATGCTTCGCCTGTACAGCTCTAATAAATTTCTCAGCATTCCCTGAGAAGGTACTCTCATTGGGATATTGTTTCCATAAAACCTGTCTCATATGGTCTTCCCATCTGCTCATAATACTACCTCAATTTTTAATTAATTAATCTACCAATCTTAAAGAAAAAAGCATTAAAATCAAGAAACATAGTACCCTATGGTCAAATAAGAGAAGTAATGGGTACAAAACTACCACAAACCTTTTTGATCGTTCCAAAGCCACTCAGGTATATCAGTAATTGGCACTCACATATTTGAATTGAAGAAGAAGTTATAGAACTCTTTCGCCAGAAAAGTTGTATACGCAATATATGTTGCAAGCAACATGCGCTTTTCAAGAGGTCAATAAGTCACAAATTATTCCGGAATAATTTGTGATAATAGAATCAGATTCAATCTTTGAAATAACTAAAATTAAATCTAGAATAAAAATTTAAAAAACCCTTAGCTTTGAGCGGAGCAATGAAAATTTATTTTCATTGCATCAGTGCGCCTATCGGAATTTTATTTTTTATAAAAACTATCAGAACACAAATATATTTCAGTTATTAAAAAAGCAAGTGTTGGCACAACACATGTTGCGTATAAAACTATTTCTACGAAATGAGTTCTATAACTTTTGATACTGATTCAAAAAAATTACATTAAAGTTCAGTTGTAAAATAAGTTTCTTCTTAGATTAGTTGGATATGGTGGGCATTGGGCAAATTTTGTTCTTCACTTATTTCTTCGGGTGTTTGTGTTTTAGAGACTAAGAATCAAGTTTGCTGAGTACTTTTGGTAATATGTTTTGAATAGGTCGTAGTTCTTTTTTCATATCTGTAAATGCTAATTGTCCTGCTAAAATATCGGAATTATTGTCTTTATTTTTCTGCTTATCATTTTTTGTTTGAGCTTCTGGCTTTTGATAAAAATTCTTTGCAATGCCAGTTTTTTGATTAATTACCTTATGCACTCTTGTTTTCTTAAAGACAAACTTAACCGCAATAACTTTACGGCCTTCTTTGAGTTCCTCATATCCTAAGTTCATTCTATAATGGTCATTAATTTCTTTGCATGCATGGTCAAAGGTCCTTCTTTTGAAATCCTTATAAGCTTTAAATTTCTCTCCAACTGCAAATACTTCTCTTAGCTTATCTACCGATTTAATCATATAGCCAGTATCTTTAAACTCCTGAATTAGTTCATATAATCGAGTTGTATAAAGACTGCCAAACTTAGCTATTTCCTTGAGATTATAGAGTACAAATTTCTTTCTTACCTGAGACAGATAGGGCATTATATCATCTGTAAATTTAATGGTAATATAACCTTCTTTTTTGTTATATTTAGCCCTAGAACAAACATTGATTTGCCAAAGTTCCGGTGATTCATTTCTAGTGAGAGTTAAATCAGTTTTCATTAGCTTTCTACAGGCCTTGTTAAGCATTCTGTAAGTGTTATGAATATCAGTATTAAACACTCCACTAAACTCTTTGGCTGTTAGTGTATGCTCTCTTTGTAATTGCTCAGGTTGTAAATATTTACCAAACTCATCAACTCCGCCAATTTTACTAACTAAGTGTAAAAACACTTGATAATCATTATGAGTAAAGTCATCAAAATTAGCGCTATTTAGCTTGTTATTTTTGTATATTTTAGGTGTTTTAGATTTTAAAACTTTTTGTAACTTATTTTTAGTCATAGCAAATAAATATTTTTTAATAATTAGGTTATTTTACTATAAGTCCTTTTAACTATCAATAATTATTAAAAAAACAGGTGTAAATTTGTCCCATTTAAGGTGTAAATTTGTCCCATTTAAGGTGTAAATTTGTCCCACTTGCTCCCTCAGAGACCAGTCAAATCAATGCATTTAAGGCGCCTACAAATAATACTACGTATAACAAATAAGAAAAGAAAAGGGATAACACTGTGGATAAGTCGAGCTAAAAATTGAAGAAAGTTTGTTATTTTTTATCTTTTTTTAAAACTAAATTGAGTTCGCTAATGCTCACATAATTTTTTATCTGATGAGGGAGTACCCTCATACTCCCCTAGTTAGCAAAAAAGTGTTTTTAGGAAAGGTCGGTACAAAATCTTTATTTTCTTCCTTTTGCTGTCTTTCGTGATTTCTTGATTTTGTGAGTTTCATACCCTTGAACTTCACAACAGCGTAAAATATGAGATAATTCTAGCTCTTCAGCGAATTCATTTTCTAAGTATTCAAGTAGCTTTGTTCTGTTGATTTTTGGCATCACCGTGCTACACCTCAAAAGAAAGACGATTACTTTACCTTCATTTAATAACTAAAAAAGCGAAATACAAGGAAATTTAGATAAAGCGTTTTAAAGCACTTTTTAGATGCAAGTTTTGCTCAGAAGATATTCGTACATGGGAACAAAATAACCCCACTGAAAAGCTCTTAAAACGCGCTATAAAGGCATTTTAGTTTGGGTATATTACTAAAATGTGAATTTTATTTTAATTCCTGTTTCTCGTGTAGTGTTTTTGGGTTCATAAAAGTAATGATAAACTCTACACGCTCTGCAAAATACAGGATCTGGTTCTGAATTCTTGATACTCCAGTAGTTGATATATGGACCTATAGAAAAAATGTAGTTATCAAAAGTTTTTTCTAATAATAATTCAGAACGTAAGCCGTATCCCTTGGTCTGATTATTTTTTTACTTTTTTTAGGCTCTCTTCAACCCAAACTGCTTCATCTGAAGGTAATAAAATCACACAGTATTTATCATGTTCTTTAACAAAAATATCTACATTCTGTCTTTTTAGAAAAAAGTTACGGTATCTGAAA
>CALNXW010000035.1:0-6717 GCA_942490685.1 uncultured bacterium | reverse complement strand
TGTAAAAGGCAGTGAATGGATTATGTGAGAATGGTACTGGGAAGCCGCTCACTCACTGTTATTTCCCAGGGAACGCCTTGGCTTGTTGATTGAAGGAACTACTTGTTCTATAATTGATAATATGCAGGCTTTGGTGGTGTCAGGAAGGGCATCCGGCCTAATGTTCCATTGCCACTTAACCTTCATTTTGAAGGTATGTCAGACGCATGCGACATGTACAAACCCTACTGAATTGGATTTTTTGTTATCCACAGGGAGAACTGACTTGAAACGATTAGAGAGAGAGATGATTCGTGTATTCAATGATTTATATATATATATATATATATATGACATATATATATATTATATGATATAATATTATATATATTAGGGGGCCCCCCGGGGGCCCTCCCGGGGGTAGGGGAAACTTGAGAATAGTACCCTCTGTGAGCCTGCATGCTGTAAAAGGCAGTGAATGGATTATGTGAGAACGGTACTGGGAAGCCGCTCACTCACAGTTATTTCCCAGGGGAACGCCTTGGCCTGTTGATTGAAGGAACTACTTGTTCCATAGTTGATTATATGCAGGCTTTGGTGGTGCAGGAAGGGCATCCGGCCTAATGTTCCATTGCCACGATACCTTCAATTTGGAGGTTAGTCAGACGCATGCGACATGTACAAGCCCTACTGAATTGGATTTTGTTATCCACAGGGAGAACTGACTTAAAACGCTTAGTAGTAGTAGTAGTCAGGAGTTGTTGATCTTCTTCGTCTTCTTCTTCTTTACGCTGATCCGGCGGTGGGACGTAGCGACCTCCAAAGTGTCCGATCACCAGCAGCGCACCATGCATCCCCAGGACTGAGACTCGCGTCGGTGGAGCACTGCTTTAGCCAGGAATGTCTAGGGCGGCCTCGAGGTCTCTTCCACGAGGTTGGCAGAGAGGCTGGTGACTGAACGGCGACGTGGAGTGCCTTGTGAGCAGGGGCTTGAGGGTCCATGCGACGAACATGCCCGAAGAGAGAGTGGCGGCGCTGCGCAACCGTAACCGTTGATGTATTTGGCATATCACTGGAACCGGATTAAGGATTTTCTATAGATGCGGGGACGTTCAAAGTGATGAATGTGTCGATACTGGCACTGATCTTCTCAGAATCTAAATCTAACAATCTACGATGACGACGTTTTGTTTCTCTGGGAACTTCATGAGCAGTATCGGCGAGATATTTTTCATAGCTGCCCCTGTCGTTCGAGGCCATTTTAAAAAACAATTTGAATCACAGAATATCTGAAAAATTAAATTAAAATGATATTATAGAAATAAAATACAAAACATCAAAATTAATATATATTTTCAGAAAACTTATTGTGACGAAATGAACGCAGATTTACTTTCTAGCTGTTGCGATGCACTGTACGCGGAAAAGTAAAATTGTACTTAGTTAGTAATATGAATATTTCCAATCCACGAAACAGAATAAAATATAAAAAAATAACAAATTACATTAAAAATAGGACTGCCAATCTGCCATTATAATAAATTCAGCAATCTGCGAACTGCTGGTTCATCAGAGCAGTGCTAGCTCGCCAGTCCCTTGATTAACTTATTGCTATTAATATGCCTATGAAAATATGTAGGACGAGCCTATCAAAATATCTTATAAACTTAAATATAAACTTTATCTATAAATGTATTTTAAGATTGTTTTTTAACAAACAATAAAATAGACGGAAAAAATTACAGTTGAACCTAAAAAAATTCACAACAAGATTAAATTTTATATCTTGATAGTAGTCTGGTATACCCAGAAAAAGTACCAAACATATATCCAACATTTTAGTTCCTACGTATTGTAGATATTGCTAAAAATACGTTTAAAAATTAGATTTCATAAAGGTGGATTAACGTGGATTTATAAACAGTGCATGGAAGCGGATGTAGGTTACGAGCTGAAGTTGCATGCTTGAAGATTATCGTTTTCAAAGCATATATATGCCACATTCTAAACATAATATAAAATTTAACTTGCTGCAAATTTTAAGTAGGTTCACTCCAAATAATTTTTTTAACAACCTGACTGGAATAGCAGTTCCATAATTAAAAAGGAATTATATATAATATTATATATAAATATAAAGTAATATAATCTTAATAGCTTTTATTTTGTTTTTGTTTTCCAATAAATAATGTTATTATTTTCCGCCATGGATATATACTTTGTTACCGTTTAAAAGCTTCTGCTTCTTCTTGTTTCTTTTTCGAGGATGAGCAATTAATCGGCATCCATCATGTAGGCTATGTATGTATACAGCAGATGACAAACAGTTACTAATATTTAACCTACCGGTAGTCTGAATGCATGTAAGCTTGATTTGATCTGTCGTGATCTATTTCCAGTGAGTAGGCTAGCTATAACCGCGCGGTCACAACGAATTTCAGAATTATGATACAGTTAAATTATTGTGCAAGTTAAAATACCAAATTAATATTTTAACTTTCAGTTAAACAAGTTTACATAATTTTACGTTGAACGTATACGTTTGATATTTTTAATTAATCATAACTAAACTTATTTAAACACTTTTCTGAATCGTATAACATGCATGTGAGAATTTATAGTTTTACCAAAACTATATCAATAATTTCTGCGTGTAATTGTCTATTCGCATTATAAATGTATTTAGCCAGAAAAATATTATCCATCAATGGCAGCAATACAATCTTGAAAAATTATATACAGCAATGTAACGTTGTAATAAACTTCATTAATAATAATATATTCAAGTACTTTTTGGCAACCGGTGGTTGTATATATATCCAGGGCAATCTTTGTTATAATTTATGTTTCCGGCTACTTGCGAAGTTGGCGCTGTTTTCATAAATATTAATAATAAATTAATTCTTTATTTACAATATTTTTCTTATAAATATGAATAAATACGCTATTGTGGATTTTAATAAAGAAAACCGTGAAATAGAGATTGTTGCAATGTCTACATAATTACAGAATTTAAGTCGAACGAAAGTTTGCCATGCGAATGCATATGCGATTGGGTTCGGCCAGGACAAGAAACTGACCTCTACTCGGTTGAAGTGTTGTCTCTTGGAGGTAAAATTTTTTAATTATAATAGTCTAGTTAATATATATTTATAATAATTAATACTATATTGATATGATATAAATTATATCTTATGAAAACAAATGTATATATATATATATATATATATATATATATATATATATAATAATATATATATATATGTATTTTATTATTATTATTATTATTATTATTTATACAATATTTACAGTGGTTAAAGTAACGTCAGGTCTCGGATCTGGCACCTTGACTTTCAGAAGTCCCCCAACTCAAACGCAGGAACTGACATCTCAAATTTTTCGCACGAGGCTTTAAAATTGAGATGCAGGACCTAACTTTATAGAAATAATTTAATCATAATTGGTATGAAATAATAATTAGTGTGTATTTCTTGCTTTACATACTTTTTAAGAATGACATTGTGGCACCACTTTATATAAAATTTGTGATATATGCTGTAAAATATTCTTATTACTAATATTTCTTTGTGCAGTGCACAGCCGTCCCCATCTGGAGTGTGCAGTGCCCAACCGTCCCCATCTGGAGTGCGCAGTGCACAGCCGTCCACGTCTACAGTGCGCAGTGGCCAGCCGTCCCCATCTGGAGTGCGCAGTGCAGTGCCCAACCGTCCCCATCTAGAGTGCGCAGTGCCCGGCCGTCCCCATCTGGAGTGCGCAGTGCACAGCCGTCCACGTCTGCAGTGCGCAGTGCACAGCCGTCCACGTTCGCAGTGGCCAGCCGTCCCCATCTGGAGTGCGCAGTGCACAGCCGTCCACGTCTACACTGCGCAGTGCACAGCCGTCCACGTCTGCAGTGCGCAGTGCACATCAGGACAACGGCAATACGACACTACCACCACCGAAAGATGGTGAAACTAATGAGGTTTGTTATTTATTTATGAAAAGTCAATTATAAAATTAATGATTAAGCATGAGTAATAATTTTGAACAGATTTTTTGTTGATGTAAAATTGTAAATTATATTAGCATAGAAAAAAAAACTACAACGAACATTGCCTATTGGTTGTCGTATTTAAGACTAAAGAAAAGCAAGGCTGCACAGAGCACTTTAAAACGTTAAACAAATAAATTTATGCTAAATATTAAAATTGAATACAAAATTATTTCACTGTGTTTAACTGGCATCATGACTACTATTTAAAAAATGCAAGAAAGTGTTTCATGTATTCTTTATTCTGGGCACAGTTTCAGTTGGTTAATTGGCATTTGTTTGACATTATACAATAGCAAATTACATTGTCAGTGGTTGTTGTGCTTGTGCATTGCAAACAGAGTTTTTAATTTATTTCGATTTATATAATGGCGTTATATAACTTGTACATTGCAAGTACCAAATACATATATTATGTTTCATGTACTGGGTACTAATTAATGTATCTTCCTGGGTAATAAACGGTGGTCCGTTATCAGTGACAGTTTCTGGGCTTCATGAAACCGTAGCTACTAAACAAAGGCCCTATATACATATATAGCCTAGAGCTCTGTACCACCAAATGTCACTTTACTACCTTGAACTTTTACTATCACTTGTTGCGTTTAAAATTTTTCTCTCAGTGCTAACATTAACGGCTTAGACCTAATCGAGATCTATATATACTGGTTTTAATCCTGAAAGTTAATTGTCTGCCGACATTTGTGAATGCACAAGTTTTTTTAGACGGTCTAATGAATGGCGTATTAATACAAATAAGCAAATATCATAATGTGGTGTTATGAAATTTGTTGCAGGCGAAGTAGAAGTTTCTTGCATCCTCATCCCCCAGCTACTTCATTTCACTACCCAAGCAACCGAGACATACTTGTGATGAGCTGCCAAGATATCACGACAATCGTAAATCCGACAACAGCTACCGGTCGATCCTACTGCCTGACTGACATGGAAATCCTAAATTCCAATAACATTCTTGCCGGAAGGAGGGCAAGAAATACATCATAATTGTGTACAATCTCTAGCCAAAGGCCTATCAAGGTCGACAATTAGAAACTGCACTAGTATTGCAATTAACGCGTCCAAACGATGTCGCCAATGCGGACGGGTACCGTATTCAATGCAATGTAACTCAGAGGCTATGGGAGATCCCACTCTGATTTTTTGTGAGAATGTTCACATTGCATGAGGCTCAAACTGACATGATTATTGATGATTTTAAAAATTATACTTTTTTGAAATCTTGATTTTAGTGATAAATTCATAAATAAAATTTTTATGTTCCAAGATGAAGGCTTCTACTTAGCATACCCATAAAGTACATCAAATTACCTTACCAATGGTATCAACATCATCTTCCTAGCCCCATAGGAGCAAAGATATATGCCGCTGAAGGAATTGGGTCGTGCAAATTTGTCCAAACTTTGACGACCCATATCTCGGACACGGCTTGACCGAGGAAAAAAAATCGCCTATTTTCTTTTATGGGACATAGCAACTGTGGAAATTTTCAGGCAAATCGGAGTCGATTATGTATTTTTTTTATATAAATCTTGGGCGATTTGTAATTACCCAATTATTAACTATTATTATTATTATTTTTAGTATAATATGTATATATGTTATACTAACAATAGTATTACTATTGTTAATATAACCTATAAATGTGTTATACTAATAATAATAGTATTAGTTATTACTTGTTTAATCATGCAGTGTCACCACTCTAATTAAAGTGAAAACATTGTTTATTTTCAAGTATTAGTTTTCAATTTCAATCAGTATTAGTATTTTCAAGTATTTGACTCTACAGAACATATCACTTGCTTTCTAATTTGTACATATGATAATTTTGTGTTAATTTGAGTTAATATGACTATCAATTTTGTTTAATTTGTGAGCTTTAGCAAAGTTAGGAAGTTGATGTGAACTTGAGGAATTGTTTTTTCTAATTAAGCATTTTTAACAATAGTGCCTAGGCAAAGAGTGTGGGTTTTGTAGAGGGCGTAGGATGAACATTTGAGACTGGAGTATGGATCAGTTGATGAATATAAATGGAATGTGGGTGGAGATGGCAGTCGAACAGATTTCGTGGAGTAACGGAAATGCTCCAAGTCGACCAACGAGGGTGGGTATACAAACGTGGACGTATAGATCTAGTTTAAAGTGACTCTGTATTTGTCTTTTCGTTGTTCAGTTATGCATGTCGGATCGGTACTCGTACATATGGTTCCTGCTGATTTGGGTCTTTTTTCGGATCCACAGGGCTAGAATTGACGTAAAACATTGATGATGATGATGATTTGTTAAATAAAACTTTATATTACAAACTAGTTTTTATGGAATCTTTTGTTTAAACTCTTTTTCTTTAATTTTTTTAATTGTTTTTTTTTGTTTGCTGCAGAAATATATGTATTAACTTGTAACGGTCACAATGGTTAACCATGGTTTTGAAGGCAGGGTTAAACTATGGTTTCTACTATATCATATGGTTTATGCATTCTTTGAATGTAAACCATGGTTTTAAAACTATGGTTACGTTATTCTTGTCAACCATGGTTGCACCATGGTTTTTTGGGTATGGTTGAACCACGTTGTTGACAACCATGGTTTACCACAGTAATTAAACCATGGTTAAATTAGGGTGGTTAACCAGGGTGGTTAACCATGTGGTTCAACCATACCCAAAA
>CALNXW010000034.1:0-2561 GCA_942490685.1 uncultured bacterium | reverse complement strand
AAAGTAGGCATTACCATGAAGAAGATCATCACAAACGCATGTCCTGTAACAATCACGTTATATAAATGATGATTGTACTCTAAAAAGCTACCGTTAGGTTGAGATAATGTTATTCGTATGTATAAAGACAATGCGGTTCCAGCCATTCCAGAAATTGCTCCAAAAATTATATATAAAGTACCGATATCTGTCGAGTAAGGACATGCCTTCTCGTGGAACTGTACGTGACACTCACGCGTCATACAGCTCTCCCCACAGGGAAAATCACATAACACAAGTGCTATATGATTTTCCTCTTTTAACAAAAATTAAACATATCCATAATAGTAACAAAGTAAATGTCAGTCATACAAAACTAAAAAATTATATAAATTAAAAATCGACATAACTAGATTAACATAGATAATAGAAAACAGGCTACCACGGTAAAAAACATACAGTAGAATAATAATCTTGTTTTATTAATTTTAGGCTTCATATAAAATTCTCAGTTAAATATTTTCGCGAACATATTCCCAATTAATGTCGTGGAAAAATATATGTCCGTTATGTAGGTCAGAGTGATGGGCTTTACAGAAAGGAATTTGCTTCCGATTAACAGCAACCTTAAAAGCTTCGATACCAGAGACACGTCGACCTTTTTTAGTTACAACGGAGATATTCCCAAATTGATCCTTCAAACGATAAATTTTATCAACATGATGCATTTCAATATCTCGATTTTCACATCCTTCAACAGCACACTCAATACCAAAGAATTTAGTTCTAGTGAATTTAGCCCAAATTTGATTCAATACCGTATCTACAACATTTTCAGATACATTAGCCCGGAAACGTCTGCGCATGCGCTTGATCTCCACCGTAGAAACAAATTGAGCTATAACGTGACCTTCTTCATCCTTGATAATAAGATTTTTTGTGTGTTTCTGAATGATCTTCTTACAAGATGATTTATGTTTGCCTGCTAACGTATGAATAGCCGACCATCGCACTATGTAATCAACATAATCCTTGACTTTGTAAAAGTTTTGACAGCAACAGTAATAATTAAGTAGACCACGACCTACACTATTATACCAACTAATAATCTCACTGTCAGAACTATGAATTAAGCGCCCAATAGCTTTAGGCTTATTTGAATTTGAAATAATACCTCTATCTTTAAGTTTATTTCTAATCTCAAAGAGAGGAGCATTAATTTGAGGAGGAAATGCATCATATCTACCAACCAACTGTTTGTAAACCTCTTTAGGAGAACCTTTCACCACACCTAGATCGTTCTCCCAATCGTGAATTTCCTGTTCTAAAGTAGCTAAAGTTTTCTTAAGATGATCAGGCACAAAAATGATAGTTTTAGACAGAGCAGTAATAAAATCTTTATAAGCATTAATGTACCCCACAGAGAAATCATTATCCTGACTAACCAGATTCCTAATAGCTTCAATTTTCTCGTTTAATTCAGCAACATTGACATCTTTCTTAGCATTAGAATTACCCTTCAGAGACTTTTTCAAAGCAGTTCTGACAATTTTTAACATCCTCTCCTCCCTAACCTTTTTTTGCAACTTAATCCTATTTTTCACACGTTTCTTTTTCTCCAAAGCTTTACCAAATCTCCTAGGAAATTTGGAAAAAGGAACAGCACTTACAGCAACTCCTAAAAAATCAACTTTACCTGCAGCAATGTGCGTAATCTCACCTCCCGTCAACGTTAACTTAAGGTCAGACTTAACGAAGGTGGTAAGCCTATCTCTAATTTTCATAACCATCTCCTTAGTGCCAGCAATACCGAGTAAAAAATCATCAGCATATCGAACGTATCTAACCCTAATAAAATTTGGATCATTCCAATCAGTCATAGTCTTACCAAGTTTCCTTCGGTCTGCCCGATACTTAGACATAATAGCCGCTTGTCTCTGAGGCGATAGTTTCTTGAACTCATTAGACCTATACACACAGCGTTCAGCATTATAGACGTCCGCAAATAACCGCCTTTTTTTACCCTGCTTATATTCAATGATAATTCGATCAACTTCCAGGTCAAGTTTGTGTAGGTAAATATTACATAAAATCGGAGACAAAACTGAACCCTGAGATACTCCCTCGGAAGGGTCAGGGCCTCCTTCTCTCCACCCGATCACCCCGGCGTTAAATAATTTAAAAATCAGATCAATAAAACGTTGATCCGAGATATCTTCCTTTAAGATACTAATTAACCTATGTCTGTCAATACTATCAAAACATTTCTCAACATCAAACTCTAAAAACCATGAAATCCCTGTCCAATTCATACGTATTTGCTCAAGTGCCGAATGACACCCTCGACTAGGTCTAAAGCCATGCGACGTGTTAAGAAATTGACCCTCATAAATCTCTTCAAGAACCATTTTCATAGCCTGCTGCACAATCTTATCCCTTGAGTTACTAATAGTCAAGGGTCTAAACCCTGGTTTATTTGGTTTTGGAATCATAACCCTACGTGCCGGCTTAAACTTATACGAACTATTCAAAAGCCTTTCCGAAGTTTTAATAAACCATTCCTCCTTCAAACCATCCAAGGT
>CALNXW010000033.1:0-1100 GCA_942490685.1 uncultured bacterium | reverse complement strand
ACAATTACCTACAGGTTTTATATGGTTAATTGGTATATATGTCGCCTTTTTCGGCGTGGCATCTCAGCAATACGAAAATAGAATTGATATAATAGAAAACAGAGCAAACTCTATCTTTAATCAGTTGGCCACAGATGTTTATAAAAAGGCTCTGGGTAGAATTTCAACAGTACAAAACATGGAGTGCCCGGAAAAACCAGAAATTCTATATCCCCTCTCAGTATTTCGATCTTTATTAAAAGAGAATAAATATGATGAAATGATAAAACTGATGAAGGAAACTATTGAGGATTGGAAAGAAGAACTTGATAGTGTAAAACTCGACAAAGCAAATCTTAAGGGGGCTGATCTCAATTTGGCCAATCTCCAAAAAGCAAGTCTTCTGAGGACCGACCTTCAGGGAGCCGATCTCCGTGGGGCAGATCTCCAGGAAGCAACTCTTTTTGGGACAAATCTTAAAGAAGCCTATCTATGGGACGCCAACCTGAAGGGAGCAACTATTTCTGAAATTATTATTGTCGGTGATCCAAGAACTTATATTCCAGATTTGCAGGGAGCCGATTTACAAAGAGCGAACCTCCAGAAAGCCTCTCTACAGAGAGTCAATATGCAGAAAGCTAACCTCTCGGGAGCAAATCTTCAAGGAGCAGATTTCCGCGAAGCAAATCTCAAGAGAGTCAAAGGCTTGTTTGTTAAACAGATATGTGAGGTGTCAACTTTATATATGGCTGAAACAGATCAAGAACTGAAATCACAGATAATGCAAAAATGTCCGCGTGTTCTAGAAAAACCAGAATAAATAAACTTGGATGATAAATTGTAAAAATTGTGACTTAATCTTACAGACAGTATCAGATCATTCTCTAATTCATTTATTAAATCCCCCAAAATAGATTGAAGTGATTAAATCAATGAATCTATAAACTAGGGGGCTATCTTTTTGAGGTTGTCTCATGATAAGAGTTCTTAGTTCCCCAAGCATTGTCCGTTTGATCAGATGCTGGTTATTCCAATTTTAGTGGATTCCTAAATTGCTGTGATACTATATTGCCAATTGTAGTCTTCTCTCACTTTCCGATCCTGTCAATTTAATCATAGGT
>CALNXW010000032.1:0-25152 GCA_942490685.1 uncultured bacterium | reverse complement strand
GTTAGAAATGTCATTTGAAGAACTTGAACAAGAGGATGAAGATAATGAAGAATAACAACCTAACCAGTAAACAAATAAAAGAAAAATATGGATTTAAGTCGATCAGTGACAAAGAAAAAATGAAAAAGCTAAACGAAGAGTGTAGAAAAGCTGTATTAATAATCAAAGAGGATAAAGATAATGAGCAGGAAGATTAGGCCTTGTGGGCATAGATTGCTAGTTAAACTTAGGGAGCTTGACGAAGAACAAAAAGCTACTGAAAAAAAGACATCGTCTGGTATAATTTATGAATTTAAAGAAAAAGAAACAATAAACAGAGAACAACTAGCTGTAATGGAAGCTAGGGTTGTTGAGCTTGGGTTTTCTGCATACAAAGATATGCACGAAGGCAAAGCTTGGTGTAAGGAAGGTGATTTAGTAATAATAAACCGCTACTCAGGTATCAATCGTGACGATATTGAGGAAGGTGAAGTATATAGAATCATCAATGATGAAGATGTCATAGCAGTTATAGATGGAGAATAAGATGAGTGAAGATAAGATGAACGAAGAAGATATTATAGCACAACTTGCTAAAGCAGGTAAAGATTTAGAAAGTGGAGAAGCAGTTGCCGAGGAATCCTCAGAGGCTAAAGCAGCTGAAATAGATACTAGTAAGTACACAGAATTTGAACAAGAGCAAATGAAACTCGGATGGAAACCTGACGGTGAAAAGTCAGCTGAAGAGTGGGCTAGAGCTAAACCCCTATATGATGAAATAAAAAATAGAGGTAAGCAGCTATCTAAAATGCAAGAGGCTATAGACCAACTAACAAGCCATATGAAAAAGCAAGAAGAGATTGCCTATCAAAAAGCTCTTAAAAAACTTAATAAAGAAAAACAAGATGCGATAGAACGCGGTGATGTTCAAGAAGTTATGGAAGTTGAGAAAAAATATGAAGAAATGAATCAACAACCAAAAGAACCGCCAGCAGAAGTTAAACAATTCTTTGATAAATATTCTGACATCTTTAACTCATCCAACTACGACGAAATGCAAATTGCTGAATTTGCTTATGCTCGTGATAAGCAGCTAGGAGCTAAAGGACTGCCTTTGGATCAACATATGAAAACTTTAGAAGAGCATATGAAAAAACAATTCCCAAATTACTTTGGATATGAAAAGGAAGTTGTAGCTCGTAATGATTCTGGTGTAGAATCTACAACCAGTGCGGCTGTGGCAGGCCATAGACCTGTAAAGAGCGGTAAATTAACATTTAACGACCTAACAGACGAACAAAAGGCCGTCGCAAGAAACTTTGAGCAGCTTAATATTATGAGTATTGATGAATATCTAACATCAATTAAAGACGAAAAAGAGTATGACTCTAAGCACTAAAATGTATTTTTTAGTAGTATGATATAATGACTATAGGTGAAGAAATGACTAAAGAACAGAACACTAAAGTAAAACGAGCTCCAATTACAGACAACTCTGGAGCCACTAAGACAAAACGAGTTCCGCTTTCAAAGCAGAACGCATACAACATCCAAGAGAGACCTGGCTATCGTCGCCGCGGTGTAAATGACGACCCAATGAGAATCCAAGCATTTTTAGATGCTGGGTGGACAATAGTTCACGATAAAAACCAAATTGATGATGATAATCCTTTACAGTCATCCTCCCAAATGGGAAGTGTTGTTCGTAAAGTTGCGAACCGTTCTCCGGATGCTCCAATAAAATATCAAATTTTAATGGAAATCCCAGAGGAATTGTATCAGGAAGATCAACTGTTAAAAGCTGAACAAGCTGATGCGCTTGAGCAACAATATGACCCTAAGAAACGAAAAGGGGTTGAATACGGCTCAGGCAGTATTAAAAAGAATGGAGTTAATTAAAAATGGCAAATATAGATGCGCCTAACGGCTTCACACCCCGTTATACAGGCGACGGGAAAGTCTATCGAGGTACTGGCCGACGCTACTATAAAAGTGCAACAGCCGGTATTATCGCAATAGGTGATCCAGTGGTTCGTGTGACTAACAGCTCAGATCCAGAAGGCGGAGGAGAAATCGTCCGGCATACAACTGGTAGTGTTGTTACAGGTGTTGTGGTTGGTATTGAACCAAACCGCGACAATCTAGATCAAGCTGGTGTACTATTATCAGCAGATACTGGTTATGTATATGTAGAAGATGATCCAAACATTATCTTTGAAGTACAGGAAGTTTCTGGTGGAACAGCTCTAGCAGTAACTAATATTGGTGAACATATTGATAGTGTTGCAGCGATTGATGCTGACACGTCTTTGGGACGTTCTAAATATGAAATTGATAATGCAGCTCTTGCTACAGGTAATACCTGGGTAATAGTTGGATTAGTACGCAAACCAGACAATGCCGTTGGCGAACATGCTAAGTGGTTAGTTAAAGCTAATCTACATACAGAAGTTAACGCTGGCGCAAGCAACATTTCGGAGATTTAAAATATGGCTATTAATACAGGCTCGTTATCTCTAGCGCTACGTCCAGGTTTACGACAAATCTTCGGTATGGCGTATAAAGATTTACCAGAGCAATATTCACGTATATTTGATGTTAAAAAATCAAATATGAACTTTGAAAAAGATGTCAGCTACAGCCCTTTCAACTTGGCGCAAGTCAAGGATGAAGGTAGTGCTATCTCTTATGACATTTCTCATCAAGCAGCTAGCAAAATGTATGAACATGTTGCTTATTCTTTGGGTTATGTTATAACTAAAGAAGCAATTGACGATAATCTATATCCTCAATTAACTGCTGACAGAACTAAAGCACTTGCTAACTCAATGAGAAAAACTCGTGAAGTTGTATGTGCAAACGTACTTAACAGAGCATTCACTTCTGGTTATGTTGGTGCTGATGGTAAAGTATTATGTGCTGCAGACCACCCACTTAGTCGCGGCGGTACTCAGTCTAATACTCAAGCAAATGCTGTTGACATAAGTGAATTATCACTAGAACAAGCATGTGTACAAATTCAAAAATTTAAAAATGGCGCTAGTATTCCAATTAACGCTATGGCTAAAGCATTGATTGTACCAGTTTCTCTAATGTACGAGGCTAAACGAATTCTAAAGAATTCTGATAGACCTGCTACAGCAGACAGAGATATCAACGCTATGGTAATGAACGGTGATTTTCCAGGTGGTATAGTAGTTAATAACTTCTTAACCGACGAAAACGCTTATTTCATTAAGACAGACGTTGAAAATGGTCTTACGTTCTTCGAACGTCATGCACTAATGTTTGATAGTGACACAGACTTTGATACTTGTAATATGAAGTTTAAAGCTTATGACCGCTATTCAGCTGGTTGGACTGACTACATGGGTGTTTGGGGTTCTCCAGGCGCTTAAGTTAAAATTGCCCCGCTTTAGGTGGGGCACTATTTTTATAGTTAACAATTAGGAGTACAATATGGGAATGTCAAATTACCCAAATGGATTCAAAGAGGGTATTATTTTAAGGGGTTTGCCTCTTCAAGTAACGCACCCAGGTAAAATATTTTTTGTAAATAACAGCTCTGTACTAGCCCCCGGTGGCCTGTCAGGCAGTGATGGAAATGATGGTAGTTATTTAAAACCTTTCTCTACTATAGATTATGCAATTGGTCAATGTGCGGCTAATCGTGGTGACATCATTATGGTTATGCCGGGACATGCTGAAACATTAGGTGGTGCCAGTGCAATCGATTTAGATGTGGCAGGTGTTGCATTAATTGGTTTAGGTCATGGATCATTAAGACCAATTCTAACTTATGACACAACTTCGGATACAGTAGCTATTGGTGCTAATAATGTATCAATTATGAACATTGAATTTAGAGCTTCTGTAAGTGCAGTAGTAGACGGTTTAATCGTAGAAGACGGCGTTAGTGACGCTCTAATTAAAGATTGTGTGTTCTCAGTAGATGCCGCAGGAACAGATGAGTTCTTGGACTGCATTAGCTTAGTAAATAATAATTCAAATTGTGTTATTGAAGGTTGTCGTATGGATATGGGAATTGCTGGCGCAGTCTCAGGTATTCACATGGACGCTGATACAGACAAACTAGTTATTCGTAAGAACGTAATCAGAGGTGACTTCAGCACAGCTAATATTCTAGGTGATACTACTTTATCGACTAATTTATTGATTGAAGATAATCTTCTTGAAAATGGTATTGGCGGTAACTTAGGTTCAGAGCCAGGTATTGAATTACTAACAGGCTCTACAGGTACTATCCGTAGAAATGATATAGTTTGTAACTTAGCTACTAAAGCAGCTTCGATTGTAGCTGATACATGCTTGCTGTTCGAAAACTATTACAATGAAGATATTAGTAGTGCAGCTACAGGCGGTATAATAGGCACAGCTTCTGCTGACGATGAATAGGAGGTTATTATGGCAGACGCAGTAAGCAATAAAACCATATTCTCAGGTAATATACGGCACGTAGTGCATCTAACTAATTTATCTGATGGAACAGGTGAATCTGGGGTTGTTAAGGTGGATAAGTCTGCCCTAGTTAGCTTAAACGGCTCAGAGCCTAATGACCTAGTTGTAGAGAAAATTGAAGGAACTGTTAGTGGCATGAGTGTAACATTAGCCTGGGACCACACCGCTGATGTTACAATAGCCGTTCTGGGTGATAATCACGATTTCTGCTGGAAAAAATCCGGCGGATTAGTTGATACTGGAACAGGTGGTACCGGAGATATAATCCTAACTACGAACGGGCATACGGCCGGAGACAGTTACGATATAACTTTACACTTAAGACTAAGAAGTTAAGTCGCAATATATAACTCAAATGGTTACATTTTGTAACCGTTTGGGTAAATAGAGGAATGTAATGGGAATAGAAGCTTATACATACTGTGACTTATGCGGAAGAAAAAAGAAGATAAGTCAAACAGTGAGAATAACGGATAAATACAACAGCCTTAATGGCTTGGTTGTGTGCCGTTCTCATAATGAAAAGAATAACCCTCAAGCTATTCCATTTAAATTACCTAAAGAAAATATAACTCCTAATCCTAAAATGATTAGAAGTGAGCCAACTGATAAGTATGTAGTTAATGAGAATAGTGACAGAGCCCCATCAGCCCCAAGAAACTTAACAGTTAAACCACATCCATTGAACAGTACTATTTACTTACAATGGCAAGGTCCTATAGATGCTGGTAGTGATGATATTACAGGCTATGTAATTACAAGAGCTGACCCACAAGGAGCAATACAGATAGTTATTGTCTCTAACACTGGAAGTGATAAATTATCATATGAAGATACAGAAGGACTTCTGTCTGGCTCATATACATACACAGTGAAGGCTATAAACGCATTTGGCACTGGTGCTGAAAGTGATCTTGGCTATTATCCTGTAAAGGAAACACCAGATGGATTAGGTACTTCAGTTTTTTATTTAGTTGAGTCACAGACAGACTTAGTGCTGCAAACAGGTGACGGCGAAAACATATTAGCAGGTGCATAATGGCCACAACAAAGAAAGTACAAGATTTAACAAGTTTAGGCACTATAACAACAGGAGATAAGATAGTAGGTGAAAGGGTAGCTGGAACTACTGGCTCATTTACTTACGCTGTTGATATAACCCTAGATACAGCCCCAGCTTTAGGTGGGAACCTAGATATGAACAGCTATGGGCTTACAAACGCAAGATTGGCTAGTGATTTAAATGTAGAAACATATTCACTAGTTGATACAAATGCAAACGAATTATTTAAATTTAGCCCTGTAGCTAGTGCTGTAAATGAAATTACAGTATTTAATGCCGCGACAGGGTCAGGACCAAACCTATTTGCTTCTGGTGGTGATACAGATGTTGATATTAATCTAAGTGCCAAGAATGCCGGTAAGCTGATATTTAACTCAGCTAACACTTCTACAGCAGTTAGATTTAATACAGGAACATCCAATCAACATCAAACGGAATTATCTTTCGCAGATACTGCAGCAAGTAGAACTATAACACTACCAGATTATGATGGAACAGCTATGTTGATGTCAGCTGCTGGATCATCAGGACAAATTATTAGGTCAGGTGGTAGTGCTGTAGGTACATGGAGTACGGCAACCTTTGCTAGTACATATGGAGCTAGTGAAATATTATACTCTAATGGTGCTAACACTGTACAAGGCCTTACAACGGCCGCTAACGGAGTTTTAGTAACAAGTGGCACTAGCGTACCAAGTATATCAACAACTCTCCCCGATAGCCTTGCTATGGGTACTCCAGCTTCATTAACTCTTACTAACGCTACGGGCTTACCATTAAGTGGTTTATCTGGGGAAGGTACAGGAGTTGAAACAGCTTTAGGAGTTAACGTTGGTAGTGCTGGAGCCTTTGTAGTTAATGGTGGAGCTTTAGGAACACCAAGCTCAGGAACATTAACTAACGCAACTGGACTCCCCCTAACAACAGGTGTTACAGGGAATTTACCAGTTACAAACTTAAATTCAGGAACTAGTGCTAGTAGTAGTACATTCTGGAGAGGTGATGGATCATGGGCTGCTCCAGTAACAGAGGTTAATGCTGGAACTACAAGTGAATTAGCTTATTATGCTGGTGATGGTTCAGTTGTATCTGGACTAACTACAGCAAATAGTGGTGTATTAGTTACTAGCGGAACTGGTGTTCCTTCTATAGCAACAGATATTCCTACTGCTGTTACAATAGGCGGAGCTTATAGTTATAGAGTTGGCGGTACAGATGTATCTGTAGCTGATGGCGGGACAGGACAAAGCTCTTACACAAATGGACAATTATTAATTGGTAATACAACAGGTAATACATTAACTAAAGCCACGCTGACTGCTGGGACCGGTATTTCTATAACTAATGGAACTGGATCAATAACAATAAATAAGACTGCTGGACCTACTTTCTTTGCTTATAACTCTACCGCACAATCTATTGCACACGGAACTTTTACTAAATTGGAATTAGATACTGAGCTTTTTGATACCAACAGTAACTTTGACTCAACCACAAATAACAGATTTACACCTACAGTGGCTGGCTATTATATGTTTTCTGCTCAGGTTGGATTTTCTTCTTATGTTGACCAAACTTCGATAGCTATAGCCCTTTATAAAAATGGGTCTGTTGTAAATTCACATGTAACACAGACTAGTGGTACGGGTAATGATCGACCACAATGTAATATTATAGCATATATGAATGGCTCCACAGATTACATGGAAGCTTTTTGCTACAATGGATCTGGTAGTTCAGTTAACACAGCAGACGCGTTTGCGATTACGTTTTTTTCTGGCACATATATGGGAGGTTAATTATGAATGATTTAGCAATATTACTAGAAGCAAAATACGGAAAAATAGATTTTCTTAGTGAAGTTATAATACAAGATGATGGTGACGGTCAGTATATCAAAGAATGGAATAGAGAAGATGCTAAACCTACAGATGCTGAGTTGGATCAAGCCAGAATAGACTTAGATAATAATATTAAAAATATAAAAGCAATTAATAGTCGGAAATATCCAAGCATACACGAACAACTAGATATGCTTTATTGGGATAAGGTAAATGACACTAATAAATGGCAAGAGGCTATAGCTGCTGTTAAAGCAAAACATCTCAAGGTAGGTGAATAATGAGTACATCCGGAAGCGTTAATTTTACTCAAACTAGAAATGAATTAATATATGATGCTTTTCAAGTTATAGGTGTATACGGCGTCGGTAGAACAATATCAGACGAAGATATGAACTTTGCCAGTAATGTATTAAACAAGATGATTAAGTCTTGGGGTACTAAAGGCTTACACCTATGGACTAAGGAAGAGGTTATACTATTCCTAAACAAAGATGTATCAGAATATAAACTAGGAAGTACGGCAAAAGCTTGTCTAGCTTCTGACGCTATATTAACCCAGCTAAGTGCTGCAGCGGCTTCAGCTGCTACAAGCTTAAGTGTTGATAGTACAACTGGAATGGCTGTATCCGATGTTATAGGAATTGTTTTATCTGATAACTCAGTTCATTATGATACAATAGCCACAATACCGGATAGTACTAGTCTTACATTAACCACTGGACTTAGTGGGGCAGCTAGTAATGATGCTTATGTATATACTTACACTACAGCTATTAATAAGCCTCTTAGGGTATTAGACTGTAGGAGAGTTCGTGGGTTTGACAGCGGATCTACAAGCACACAGAATGAAATTAATATGAACCAGCTGCCATATGAAGACTATAGGCAGATGTCTGGCAAAACTAATGGTGGATTACCATCACAATGGTCATATAACCCAAATAGAGACTACACATCGCTTTACTTGTGGCAAAGGCCTACTGATGGATCTCAAAGAATGCATTTAACAGTAGAAAGAATCATAGAAGACTTAGACAATGCTGGCGATAACTTTGATTTTCCAAATGAGTGGCTAGAAGCCCTTACATGGCAGTTAGCCCTTAGATTATGTACAGCCTTTGGTAAAGATAAGAGAATGCTTAGTAGTATAGCTCCTATGGCCTCATCAATGCTAGATAATTTATTAGATTGGGATAGCGAAGACGGAAGTATTCAGTTTATACCGGATGGAAACGACTATGCAGATTAATATAGCAGGACCTACATATTTTGATCCAACTTATACAGCTAATAATAATAGCCAACGCTCTTTAAATATGTACACCACTGACCCAGGGAAGGATGGTAGAGGTACTGGCACTATGATACCAAGAATGGGCTACACCTTATTATTAGATACAGGAAAAGCCACAATTCGTGGACTGCTATCACAAGATAATTTAGTATATTTAGTCGCCGATGAATCATTCTATGTAGCTACAGTAAATATTGTTAATAGAACCGCTACACTATCTTATAAAGGAGATGTTGATAATTTTGTTGGTAGAGTAGAGATGGCTGCTACTAGTACACAAGTTTTCGTAGCTACAGGAACAGCTAATGGATATATTTACGATATTGAAGCAGATACGTTTGAAGCTATTACAGATGCGGATTTTAATGGGGCGGCTACCGTAGCCCAATTAGATGGGTATTTCTTTTATACATCAGCTAATTCATCCAGGATTTATGGCAGTGCGTTAAATGATGGTACAGATTATAACAGCCTAGACGTAGCTACAGCAGAATACAGAAATGATGAAATTGTAAAATTAATAACTAGAAAGCGTGATTTATGGGTTATGGGTAAAGATTCTATAGAAGTTTGGTATGACGCGGCTAATCCTACAGGCTTACCATTATCCCCTAGAATTGGTACAGAAATGGCTATTGGATGTAGATCCCCAAGATCAGTGGTTGAAATTAATAACACTATAATGTGGCTTGATAGTCGTGGGTTTGTAGTTATGGCGCAAGATAGCTCAGCTATGACTAATAATACAACTGGTTATCAGGCTGGTATTGTATCTACCGATGAGGTTGCTACAGCATTTCTAAGCTATCTAGATACAGAAAATTCTATAGCTTGTGCTTATTATGAACGTGGCCATATGATGTATCAAATTAGTTTTCCTGCTGACGAAAAAACTTGGTGCTATGATTTACAAACACAGCAGTGGCATGAGAGGTCATTCTACGATAGAGGATTAAATAAAAACACTGACCATCCTGGGCATTTCTGTGCTCCTGTATCGGACTTCTTTGTGATTGGAGGTACTAAAAGTGGGATATTATACGTAATGCATCCAGATTATAAAACAGATAATGGTGAGCCTATATATGGTACAAGAATAACCCAAATCTATAACCAAGATTTTAAAATGATTGGAGTTGATAGATTAGAGCTTAGATGTAATAGTGGTCTTGCCACTGAAACAGGTCTTGGAAGTGATCCTAAGATTATGATGAGGTATTCCCACGATGGTGGTGTTACCTGGAGTAATGAACTTATTCGGTCAATGGGTAAGATAGGTGAGTACGGTAAACGAGTTGTCTGGAATAGATTAGGTGTTGGGGCTGAATGGGTATTTGAATTTAAAATTGTAGAACCTATTAGTTACGCTCTTATAGATGCAACAGTTGATATATCTGAAGTCGAAGAATATTAGAGGAATAAAATATGGCATTAATTATTGGTAGTCCAAAATTTAAAGCATTTGATGATAATGGGAACCCGCTTTCTGGTGGGAAGGTTTATAGCTATGCGGTTGGAACTACAACTCCGGCAGCTACGTACCCAACTGTTTCTGACGCGGAAGCTAGCACGAACGCTAACACTAATCCAGTTATATTGGATAGTAGAGGTGAGGCTGATATTGTTGTATTCACCTCAATAAAATTAATCCTTACAGATGCAGACGATAATCAAATCTGGTCATTTGATGAGATTAATACCGCCACGAATGATGTTATTGATGGTAATGGTAATGAATTATTAACTTACACAGCTGTAGCTAGCGCGGTCAATAACTTTAATATATCCAATTCCTCTGTTAACAATGATATTGTTTTAAGGGCTGAGGGTGATGATAATAATATAGATATGCGCCTTGACCCTAAAGGATCAGGCTCTATTAATTTAAATGGTCCTACTAATGTTGTAGGTAATTTTGATGCTAGTGGTACAGGTACGATAGATGGAGCCACCACACTAGGAAGCACGTTAGACGTTACAGGAAATACAACCGTAACCGGAAATTTGACAGCTACTGGCTTGACATATCCTACTACAGACGGCACAGAAAACCAAGTAATAAAAACTGATGGGGATGGAGTACTGACATTTGGTAATAATATAGGATCAGTAGCTAAACAAATATTTACTGTTAGTGGTACTTATACACCTACAGAAGGAATGTTGTATGCTGATATATTTGTTTTAGGGGCCGGCGGAGGCGGCGGTGGAGGTACATCCACGAATAACACCGCAGGTGGTGGTGCGGGTGGGGGCGCCGGAGGCCACGCCTTTAGACTATGTACGGCAGATGAAGTTGGTGCGAGTGCTGCAGTAACAATAGGCTCCGGGGGGGCTGGTGGTCTATCTGGAGGTAGTACGGCCGCCGGATCTACTGGGGGAAATTCATCTATAGCTCTAACTGGGACAGGAACACTAACAATTACCGGAGGCGGCGGTGGAGGTGGAAACAAGATCGACAGCACTGGCGGTACTGGTACGTGGACTACCGGAGGGGGCGGAGGATCTGCTACGAACGGCGACGCAAGAAGCTTTGCGGGACGTAGGGGTGCGTCAGTGGTTACAATGATTATTGATGGCAACCAAGGACAATGTATAAGTGGTGAAGGTGCTTGTTCAAACTACGGGGACGGAGGCTACCGTGTTAGTGGTGGACAAAATACTATAGCAGGTGTTAATGCGTCTGGGTATGGCTCTGGAGGTAGTGGCGCAGCACACAATGACCATGACGGCACAGGGGGCTGGGAGCCCGGTGGGGCTGGGAGTAACGGTATAGTCATAATCACAGAATATATTAATGGTTAGTATGGTATAATAGAGTATGGACTTACGTATTGAACCAATCAACAATTACATGATGTCCCGATTCTTATTAGCAGATAAGAAATTAGCTATTATGTCATTATGTGATGAACACTTAAAAGAGCTAGATGCTGGGTTAGGATTTAATCCAGCTTTACCTATTATACTAGGAGTGTTTAAAGATAAAGAGCTTATATGCTGCTTATTAGTCACTATGCTAACTAATATAACATTTGAATGGCATATATACTTATCCACTAGACATCACGGTAATGGTACATCTAAAGAGGTTAAGAAGGTGTTTATTAAGTGGCTTAAGAATAATACTAAATGTAAAAATTTGACTACAAATTTACCTGTAGTTTGTACATGGGTACATAAAGCACTAATAAAGAATGGGGCTAAACTCGTAGGAACAATACCAAAAGGGATTGTCTGGCGAGAAAAAGAAACAGATTTAAATATATATTACGAGCGAA
The DNA here is from genome assembly GCA_942490685.1 of uncultured bacterium. GTDB lineage: Bacteria > Bacteroidota > Ignavibacteria > Kapaibacteriales > UBA2268 > JBFHIJ01. The sequence continues at coordinate 13,212 of CALNXW010000032.1, read as the reverse complement.
TTTAGGAATATAGAATATGGGAACAAGTGGAGCACAAGCAGCCGGAATGGCTGGAACAGTTGTAGGAACTGGCGGTACTGGAGATTTAACAGTAGCAAGGGGGGGTGGTAAGACGCCTATACAAAAAGCTCTTAACTCAGTTGTACAGGTTGATGCGAATAAAATTGTAGGTAATTACATCACTGGTGCCCAAGAATATGATAGGCATGCCAGGGAAGCAATAAGCTATTATGCTGACGCTATAAGTCTAGCCAAGAAGGAAATAAGCTTTGGATATGCAGATGCTCAGGCTACATTGTCTCCGCTTTCTTTAGCTGGGCACAATGCTATGAACGAGTGGATGCGGATGCTCGGTATGGACGGCATAAGTCAATCTGAGGACTATTATAAAAAATTAGATCCGTGGGCTGCTGGAAATAAAGAGCTTGAGCAATTTCAACAAAAATTACGTGATGCTGAGAAATATAAATCGGCCGAAGAACGGACAAACGCTAAATCTATGATCCTAAATGAAATAAGTAGATTTAAAGATACTAAGCAAACCCAAATGGATCAGGAAATAGCTAAACTCGAATCCCAGAAAAAGGATATATGGTCCTCTAAAGAATTAGACGACTTAGGCATGAAAAGTTATACATCCAATAGAGATGGTGGGTGGAAAGGCTATGCGATTACCTTCGATTACCAGCGAAATCTATTTCGCGAACAAAACGACGAAAAGAAAAGACACAATCAGGGGCTGGATGAACAAATTAAAGAAGTAGAAGCTAAGTATGGAGAGGAGTTACAAAACATTACGAACTTTAAAGGAGATTTTGATTCCGACTACACTACTGAAGACCTTCGCGGGTATACAGGTGAACAAATAGAAGAAAAGCTAGCTAGTACACCAGGATATCAATTCCAATTAGACCAGGGTACTCAAGCTATAAGTCGTATGGCAGCGGCCACAGGAGAACTAGCTAGCGGTAAAACTGGTGCTGCATTAGTAGATTATGGTCAAGGTTTGGCTACGAACACCTATAATAACTATATGACTAACCTAGCTAATATCGCAGCCACTGGTACCCAAGCTACAGGTCAAATGGCAGCTAACTCTATTAATGAAGCTCAGAGTATGGGTCAGTTATCGACCATGCAAGGTCAATATGGTGGTCAAAGTATCACAGGTATTGGACAATCTTACAACCAAGCTTACGCTAATGTTGCAGCTGCTAGAGAGCGTATAGCTATGTTTAATGCTCAAATGCAATACAACAGTAAACAGGCTAATCTAAATAGACGAGCAGCTAGCTCTATGGGGGCTTTAAATGCTATGCCAAGTATGATGAATGCATCAGCTAATATGCAACAAGTACAGGCTGGAATATACAACCAAGGACAAATGGCTCAAGGATTCATGGGGGCTCAAATGTCACCACTACAGCAATATAGCGGTTATTGGGGTTCCCCACAAACTAGCGGCGGTTATGCATCAGGATGGAGTTTATAATATGTCAGAAAATAAAGTTGAAGGACAACTAAAAAAATATAAAGAAGAAAATCCACTCCATCAAAAAATGGCTATAGGTCCTGGTGGAACTAATAACAAGAGCTGGGGTTATATACAAGGCTGGTTAAAGGCTAAAGAATTTGAAGCAACTAAAAACGCTGATGCTAGAGCTCAAGGTCAATTATATCTTGCTGAAAGCGAAGATGTTCGTCAAGACAAGATGATGGATATGAAGCAAGAAGCATTTAGCTGGCAGAGAGAAGATAGACAAAAAGATCAGTTTATACAAGAGGGAATGGTTAAAGCTATGCAGACCGGTGGGTATTCTGGTGTTGTAGACTTCTTAAAAACAGCCAAACCAAAAATGGCAATGGAATTTGAGAATGCTAGAATGGATTTAGATGCTAAGATGATGAAAAGTGACGTCATGAAGGCATCTATGCCAAATGAATACGCCAAAATACTGGCTGAGGGATATGGGATTATAGGTCAGATGGGAGCACAACTTCTCAAAGCTCCAGAAGAAGACCGTAGTCAAATGTATAAAATATTACAACCCATATTAGCCAAAGTTAATCCCGACGCACCAAAAACATTAAACCAGGAGGCTGTGAATATGCTACAGCTTGGAGCTGCACAAGCTATGCCGGCCAATATGGCATATGCAAGTAATCAACAAATGATTACAGCTAAATCAAGACTTGGAAAGTTAGATGTTGATATTCGTTCTAGAATAGCCAATGGGGAAACACTTGAAAACAGTGCATCTCTTAGAGCAATGGTAGCTAAATATGAAAAAGAAAACACAATGGCAGAAACAGCTAAGGCTAGATTAGATGACATTGATTTTAAAAACCAATTACAAGATGCCCAAAAGTCTAGAAATACCGCACAAATGCAGCAGGCTAAATATAATTTAACTGCAAGTATGAATAGTAAGTTACAGGCTGAGAGTAAACGATATATAGAATTCTTAGACCAAAAGAATGTATTTGACGGTGCTATGGCAGCTATTAGTTCTGGTGGCGGTGGTGCTGCTCAGACAGCAGCTTATAGGCAAGTGGCTATGATGTTTAATAAAGGTGCCCTCTCTGACCCAGATGTTGCAGCTTTTGCTAATAGTGATAATACAATACTATCAGCACGAAAGAAAATAGAAAGCGTTAATAGTGAAGATGGTATTGTAGCATTAAACCCTACTGAAGTACAGAGGCTTAAAATATTGATGGGCGAAGTGTCATCAAAAATACAAGATAAGCAGGATAAAATTAATAAGCGCTACAAAGCTATGGCTAACAAGTATGGGGTTGATTCTAGTGAATTATCATTCTACGAACCTCTTCAAGATGTTGATGGCTCTCAATTACCTGCTGGAATACCAGAAAATATTAAAAGACAGGCACAGGAAGCTATTTCTAAAGGTGCTGACCCAGCTGCTGTACAAGAACGAATTAGACAAATGATGAGTAATCAAAATGCCGAATAATCCTTTTGAAGACCTAGTTCCAAAGCAACAGGGACAACAGGCTGGAATGTCTCAGGCTACTAATAGCTTTGAGGATTTGATTCCAAAGAAAGAAAATCAACCCCAATCAGTTGGTGGTGGCAGTTCTTTTATGGCAGCTGTAGAAGGATTTAATAGAAGCTACGGAAGAGTGGCCGAAGGTTTATTACAATTATCTTCTCCAATACTCCCACAATCGTTTAATGAGGGATTAGCTAAACACAATAAAAGAGAAGAAGTGTCTTATGAACGTGCAAAGGAAGCACACCCTGTAGCAGCAAGGGTTGGTGAATTTGGTGGGTATGCTAGTCAGGGATTAGTAACCCCAGTGGCTCGTGGATCGTTAGCGAAGCAAGTTGGTGCGTTAGCCTTGACAGGTGGGGCTTTAGGTGCTGCTGAATACGGAGATGCTGGAGAAAGAGCTGTAAGAGGTACGATAGGAGCCGCAGCAGGTGCTGCTGGTGGTTATTTACTTAATAAGCTCGTTACTCCTGGAACTAAGAGTGCTGTTAAAGACGTAGGCCTAGTGCAGAAAATGACTAATCCAGAAAAAGCAGCTACAAGAACTATAGCTAACCAAGTAATTGAAAGTGGTGATGATTTAGTGCCAGATAGAGCTGCTGCAAAAGCTTTGGGAATAGATTTAACACCTGGTCAACAATTAGGTAATACAGCCGTAGCTAAGAATGAGGCTAGAATAGCTTTAGGTACTGAAGAAGCTAGGGCAGCTAGTGCTAAGTACTTGAGAACTCAAGGAACTAAGCTTAAAGCCGCTGTAGATGACATTGTTAATAACATTGTACCTGAAGGTGATAAAGCTGCTAGAATAGCACAGAAGAAGGCTTACGAAGGACTTGCTAAAAAGACTATAGGAAAAGAAACACAAAAAGAACTAATGCAAAATCCTATAATAGCAGATGAATTAAATGCATTAAATAATAATAGATATACTACACAAGCTGTTAAAGCATTGCCTGACGATAGCGTCCTAAAGCTAGACAAGGTTAAACAAGAGATTGACAGAAGCTTATACAAGGATGCTGCTTTAACTGCAGACCCAGACAAAGCTATGGGCGCAGAAACTAGAAGAGCGTTCCAAGAAGCTAGGCGTATGATTGTAGAAAAGTTAGATAGTAAATTCCCTGAATACGCTAAGACCAGAAAGCTGTCTGAAAAGCTAATACTAAAAAGCGACATGCTTGATGAGATAAGTAAGATTGCACCAGAAGCTGGTAAGGCTAGGGGCGATATCAGTATGGATCAGTTATACCAAAGACTTTGGAATACACCACAAAAACAAGAACAGTTTCTAAATAGACTTAGTAGCGCTGGTGGGGATGCTCAGCATGCAAGTAATGTTATAGAAGTTATGAACCAAGTCAGAAACTCACCAATTAAAAAACTCTTAGAAAAGAGCAGTCCAGAACAAAGAATAGAAATGTTCGGTGGTGATTTAGGAGGTCGTGTTATGCAATTCTTCAATAAGCTTACAGATGGTAAATATAACAAAGCTTATTTGAATATGGTGTTGGATAATAAGAAGTGGGAATCTTCAGTTAATGCCCTGCTTAAGAAGAAGTCTGAAAAAACTATGTTAACAAGCCTTATGAAAATGCTTAACGACGCTAGAAAAAAACTAGGAACATCGTTCGAAAAAGCTACTAACCCTAAATCTAAATAGTATCTTTTTTAGTTATTTGTTTCTTATTAGACTCATAGTCAAACTCTAATTCTTGACATAGCTTAGATACTTCTTTTATTAAAGACCTAACTCCCAGTTGAGAATTCATTGCTTTATCTATTATAAACTCTTCTTGTTCTTCTGTAAGTTCAAACTTATCTATATTAAACCAAGATAATTCTTTCTTAGCTTTAGGCAATACTAATGTATTTAATATCTTTTTAAAATCTTCTTTTTCTAATTTATCTAGTAGCACAATATTATGTATACGGCCAAGTAGCTCAGGAACAAGACCATACTTAATAACTTTCTGCTCCAAGTCGTGCTCATGTTCTAGCACTTTATTATTATGAGTAAATCCTAAGTTTTTAGGTTTATTAATGTCGTATATATCCATAGTAGCAAAAGCACCAGAGAATATAAATGATACACCCTCAAACTCTTTATGTCCTTCAAATACTTTTAGGAAGTTGGCCTGTACATGTTTATTCCAATTACCACTAGAATCAAAAGCCGTAGCTAACTTATCTATCTCATCTACATATATAATAGTCTGATCCTTAGTGCCCTCTAAAGAATGGTAACGACTTGGGTCGTTCTGCATAGCCTTATCAATAGTTTTATACAAAGCTTTTTGTAGTCTCGCTACATTCAACCCGTCGTTATTACTTGTTGGGGCTAACTCATTAGCATCAACTTCTAATAATGGAAAATGGCATATTTTAGATAGGCTGTGTACTAGGTGTGTTTTACCTGTACCACTAGAGCCAATTAATAAGCAATTGCGTGTTTCTATTAGATCATCAAAGTCAGGATGACTTTCTTGAATGTGGTATGAGTTCTGCCTTGAAAGCGGAACTCGTTTTTCCCTAGTGGATCCAGAGTTGTCCGCAATTGGAGCTCGTTTAGATAAGTATTTTTGAGAGTATCTCATCTTGGAACGATTAACCAAATTTATTAATGTCTTTTTAGCTGACGTATGTCCATAGACAACTTTATCTAACTCTTCAAGAATTTGTTTATTCGGTTTATCGTATAACATTAGCTTTATCCTCAAATTGGTATACTATTAGTATAGCATAAATTAGTTATAATTATATTTTTTTATATAAATAGCTTTTAAGTTAAATAGAGAGGGGTAGGAGGCATTTTAATTAATTTAGAAGCTTGTCGTATTACCTACCTACCAATCTCTTGTCTTACACCCCTTAAATTAACCCGTTTTTTCTAATATTATTTAGAATGTTTAAATTTAAGCTTACTGTGTCTTAACTTTTCTTTTAGGGTTGCTCTTAAGAAATTTTGTGCTAATTTTCTATGGTAAGCAACTACACCGTAAGTTAAAATTACAAAAGCTACAAATAGTCCAGAGAAAATAAATACTAAGTCTACTGGGTAACCTTGTAGCACCCAATCTCTAGCTACCCATGCTAGGTCAGTTAATAAAGCAATCCAACCAGCGATAGCTATCATTTCAACGATATCTTTAAAAGCGTCGAAATGTGCTTTGTGTTGAATTCTCATTTTAATCTCCTTTCTTTATCTTATACTTATAGTATAGCAATTAATTGGAGATTTGTCAAGATTATTTCAATTTGCTGTAAAGATTAATAGCTTCTAAATCTGACATATAAGCTATATAGTCACAAATAGCTCTCATACGTTGTTGGTTATTTGTAGCTTTATTGTAATCATCTAATCTATCACCCTCTAATAGTCCTAGTGGGTTTTCTTTTATTCTATCAAACAAGAAGTGTATTATGTGATAGTGTTTAGAGTCTGATATACACTTATCTCTACCTAGTATAACATCCTCATAACTAATTTTTTTCAAATAATTTAAATGTTCACACATACGTGACTCTAAATAGACTTGATAATCTAATAGCAGCGACTGAAATTTATTTAATTTAGTTAGCTTAGTACTAATTATACAATTCTCAACGATGCTAGAACTGCTAGTTACCTTATCTTCACTGATCTCTATACCTAGTTTATAATGATCTTCTATATCAAATACTCCATAAGCAATGCTGTCGGCTATAGAAATGACAGAGGCTATAAAAGATTTATATGAGCTTTTTGCATGCTTGTCCTCATATTCTTTATATGACGTAAACAATTCTTTATCAGAATCATGATACAAATATAATAACTTATCCACTACCCCCTGTTCTTCATCATAATAACACTTTACAATTGTATTATCTTTCATATGTCTAACTTCTGATAATATTGCTTTTGAATTGATGGCATCACTATAAGCTATTGGATTTTTTAATATTCCTAAAAGAGTATCTACAGACACCCAACCAGTCTTATTTAGTGTAGTCATTAATCTAATATTTTGTGCATTACCATTAAAGCCTCCAAAATTAATCATAATGCTGTTTAGAGCGGACTCTCCTGTATGTCCAAAAGGGGGGTGTCCAATGTCGTGCATAAGAGCGGCCGCTTTTGTAGCATCTAATAAATCTATCGCTATATCTTTATCTAAAACATTGAATAGAATACTCTCAGCTATAGCCGCCACCTCTAAAGAATGTGTTAATCTATTCCTAACAATACTGCTCTCTAAAGGTAAGTGAAGTTGCTGTTTGTGCCCAAGCTTTCTAAACGCCTCAGAATGCAATACTTTATTATAGTCACTATCAAAATGATTCATCTTACACCACCTTACCTTCTAGTTTCTTAACTTGTGATAATGGAACCCTAGTTCCTGTATAGTAACAATCTTTACAAGTATATTGTTGATATACAGTTTTACCAGATATTCTAGTGCCATTCTTTCTAAGACTTTCACTACCACATGATTTACATGCCAGTCTTAAGTTATTAAACGTCGCCATATTAAACTTAGGATTAAAGTGCTCTTTGAGTTTATTCCATATAGCTCTAGTATCAAATGTATCTTTTTTCCCGTAGAAGCACATTTTATCAAAAGCCTTTTTTCCTATATGTAAAACCTTATTACTACTTAAATTATACTTATGCTCACACACTATGTCAAGAGTTGTTTTATCAGCCCCTTTCTCTAAAAGTTCCTTAATTTCCATATATCTATGTATTCTGACCCAGTCGCTAAATTCCATAGGAACCTTACCACCAAACCCTAGACGTTCAGATATATAATCCAAGCTTTGTGACGGTAATCTAAAATACTTTCTCATTTGTGTTTCTAAGTCATCTGTATATAACACCCACTCTGGAAAGCCAGGTAATCCCGCTAACATCCTTTGGGCGTTAATCATTTTAGTATCAAACCTATTAGAGTTCTTACCTATAGAATGGTCAGCTTTCTTTATAATCTTATCAAACTTTTTAATAACTCCTGCTGTCCCTTCTTTTGGTTCCCACTTAATTACTTGGACATCACTCCCATCATTCCAGCAATAAGTTATACATATTATTCCCCAAGTACTATACCCAGGAACTAGTTGTGTATGTCTCACTACTTGTTTACCACAGCTAAATAGATATGCCATGTTTAAGCAGGTCTCGATATCATATATCAAAATCTTTGGCTCTTTTGATTTTTTACTCATTACCATGTCTCCTCGTATTAGATGTACTCTGCGTCATCTAAAATTTCAGCGCTCACATTGGGGAATTTCTTACTTGCCCTTCGTACAACCCCCTTTAAAACCCATTCTCCGTACCTTCTCCAATAACAATAGAGTATATTATCATAATTAACAGGTGTTGTCAAAAACTCATATCTAATAGTCCCATACTTTTCTTTGGAGCTTAATCTACACAGAGATAATCTATACACCATTTTAACTATATATTGTTCAGCTTTGTAAAGTTCGTTCCAATATGGCCAATCATCCCCCCACTCATGATAACACATATAGCCCCCTAATTTGACACCTTTATTAAATTCATATAAAGCTTCTTACCCTGGATTACAAATCCTTGGAACTGTGTTCCAGCTGGTATAGTAAACTCATATGGTAACTTGTCGCTAGTCCTAGGGACTACAACATAATTTATAGTATTACCACTGAATTGTAACATTCTCATAAAAGGATCAGCCTTGTGTAGCTCCTCGTCCCCTACTAATGTATGTATAAAATGTTTCATATCACCACCACCATCTTCTTATATGCTTATTAATATAACACCAAAGTTCTCTCTCTATCTCTTTTTGGTGCTCCTCCTGATTTTTAAAAGCTTTCTTTTTTTCTCTACTAAAAACCTCTTTAGATATTTTACCGCTGTCTAGATATGCCTCCAACGTATAAATGATTGATGGAATTTCCCATATACTATTATCATCTATATATAACTTTCTTAGCATTTTGGCAGAATATAAACACCTACGAGACTCCTTCTCTGCTCCTACAAAAATATCTTTTCTCTTTATTTCTTTTGCAAGTTGCTCTAAAGAGTCTGCAAATAATTCTATATTACAAGCATAGTCCCAAGCTCTAAACTTTATTATATGTGGAAACATCCATCTTAGATTTTTACATATATGCTTAGTGTTATAAGGTATTCGGCTTATGAACCTAAACACCCTATATATTCTATAATATATGCCCATAACCTTGCCTTTCAGAGATTTATCCTCTTTGAGCTCAAAGTTGAATGGTTCTGATTCTTTCATTATTTTCCCCTCGCCTTATTAGTTTCAATTAGATGGCACTTCTTACATAGCCCCCTATAACCATCAACTTCTATAAACAATCTTTTACAGAAATCCCCTATCTCATCCCAGTCTGTTAAACTGCCACATGGGATTATATGGTCAACTTCGTAGTCCTTAGACTTAACCCATTTCTTACAATGTTGACATTCATATTCCCACTTAGTTCTTTTATCTGTTCCTGTATATGGTCTCCTTATAGCTTTAAGATAGTCTGTCCTAGGTCTCCATTTTAAACTCATCCTCCTAAGGCAGCTTCTTATCTTTCCCATAAGACCTGCCTTAGTTAGAGTTCCAGAACAATAAGGCTTATCTACTTTCTTCCGTGGCATCTTCTTTTTCCCACTTAATATATCCATATATATTCATTAATATATACAGTAATCCAGTTATTGCTAAGCCATAATTTTGAGTTACCAGCCCCAAATAAAGTATACTTATCTCCGCAAATGTAAATATTACAAAACCTAATTTGTCTTTTTCGGAGAGTAAGTACATGCCGATAACAGATCCTATAATCACTAATATGTTAGATACTAGTGCTAGTGTATCGTACATTGTCTCCTCCCGTTTTTTCTATACCAACATAAGAAGCGGTATTAACCACAATCTCCAAGTTATTAAATCATATTTCTTTAATAACTTGTAAGCTATTACTGATTCTATAATAATCATCATAGCTCCTTTTTTTAATTGTCTTAATAGTAATTGTAGCATATTCTATTCTTTTGTCAAGTTTTTATTATTATTTTTATGGATTTTTACAGCAGCGCCCTCGCCATGTGCTTCTTGCCACTCCGTGTCTTTGTCTAATGTCACATACCAATCTGCAGCATGTGTTCCGTCATTATAGCCTTGCTTATATATACCTTGCAAAACCTCTGCGAGTGACTCATCACCAAACATAGTTTTAGATAACTGCTTAAAATTAATACTCATTGCTTGCCTCCTTTTATTAAATCACTTATGTAGTCTCTACCTCTTCTTTTTTTATTATCTACAATATATAGTAAGTCTGCTATTTCTAATAATACTTGATCAAATCCTTCTTTATAATGCTCTTCATACACCTTCTTAATAGTATTAAGCATTTCTAATTCTGTCTTACAATCTGCTAAAATCTTAGTAGCCTTAACAGGTCCTATATTAGGAATACCTGGTATATTATCTACATTATCACCTGTCAACATCTGGTGAAAGAAGAATGCCTTACCAACACCCCTACGCTCTTTGCTTGGCAATTCACCCAAATCATCCTCTACAAAATATCGCTCTTGTTTAACCCAGTGGTAATGCTTCCCAGGAATCATACTTATATCTTTGTCTATGTGCACAGCTACAGTGTTATTAGTCTGATACATTCCTAGAGCGTCATCGGCCTCGTAGCCTTTTATCTCTTCAGCCTCCCAGTGCTTTATTAAGTACTCCCTAATAGCTTCATAATGATATGGCCTAGGTGGCCTATTAGCTTTATAGCCTTTCCCTCTAGGACCTTCTGTTCTTGCTATTCCATACCTAAAATTAGAGCCGTCAGATGGAGATAACCAAAGCTTTAAATCACCAATCTTTTCTAAATGCGCCAACTGTCTTTTAACTAAGAATAATGCATGCCTAAGAGGCTCAACACTCTTATAGGGTATTAGCTCATATCCTTCTATACCTCGCTCCTTAAGCTTATTAATAATCTGTGTTTTTGTATATTGATTCCCGAAATCTAATGTATTACCTTTCTTAGTTGTGAGCTTATAACACTGCTTTTCAACTGCAAATGCTGAGCGGTATAATAGCTCGTCGGCTTCTACATTTAATAAGAATCTAGGCATTATTCCCCCCAAACCTATCAAGTTCCTCTACTGTCTCATTAAACTCTTTTCTAAGTTGTTCTACCTCTTTCGCAGACCCTTTAAAATTATATAAGTCTAATAAACGAAATAAAATACTAGTCTGCTTTTCTATTAGTTTCTCTTTCCTATATACAAACTCTTTAAGATTCATTACTCCCCCTTAAAATGGCTTGCCGGCCAAATGCTCCGGCAAGTTTGCTTGGGATTAACTCATTATAAATCTATATTAAAATTCTCCAAATCATCAAACGAATCTAAATCACTAGAACTTTCTACTTCTTTGTATTCTGCTTTTGTTTCAGTCGTTGTTGAAGAATTAGTTGTTGTAGTCGTGCTACTGCTAAAGCTCCCATTTCTTACTTCCTCTTCTAATTTCATGCTACTAATTAATAGTTCTTTAGCTACTGATACAACATCCTCTGTAGTAACCTTAGCCCCTTTCTGAGTTGTTGCGATTAGTGCAGCATCATGTAATACAGCGCCAACTTTAACACCTGCTGTGTCAAATGTCGACTTTGTTCCAGAGCTGTTACTGGTCTTATTTGTTTTGTATGTATTTTTTGGTGCGACATACGCCGAGACTGACTTAACCGTCTTAAGGTTCCAATAATCATTTTCACCAACCTTGTTTAGTTCTTTTACGATACATACCTCTCCACCGTCTTTACCAGCTACGGCATCCTTAATAATTGACTTCTCTTCATCCGTAAAGTCAACAGTGAACTTAGACGCTTTTGACTCTTTGTCACTTCCTTTACCGTCCGTTCGTTTATACACTAACTCAAATTTATCTGCTTTAGTACCCTTACCAACTCTATTAGTTGTTACTATTTTACCTTTTTGTATACTTAAAGCACCTGTTTGTAATTCACTCATCTACTTGTCTCCTTTATTATAATACACTCATTAATATCTGTGATACTAAAATACCTATTGCACCACCGGCTATAGTAAATATTATATCTAATGTATCTGCTTTCGGTCTCTGTTCATCACTCGATAGCACATCATATATCTCTTTCCCTACTGCGGCAACTGCTACAGCACAAATAGCACCAGGAACACTAGCAAAACCAACTAATAGACCAAGTACTCCACCAATTAACATAGACACTACTTTATCTTTCGGTATCTTTAACATTTCCAGTTTGAACATTAACATCCCCCTTATCTACTTGTTTATAATCTACCATATCATAAAAGTTGTCACCTACTTTGACATCAACTTTAAAATTAAAAGGTATATTTATATTTAAATACTTTTTAAATAATTCTTTAGTATTACTCATAATAGCACAAATCTTAGGGATTGTCAAGTCTTCATAACCCTTTTTAACATAGAATTCCATACTATCATGAATCTGATTTACCATCAACACCTCTTGATTATCTAAGGATTTAACATACGAGAAAACCTCGGCAGTTGCCATTGCAACAACGTCAGCCGCTGTTCCCTGTATAGAATAATTCATCATCTGTGTTGGTGAGAAGCCGCTTCTAACTTTACCAAACTTATCGTAATTAGCCATCTCTTCAAATGCGTAACGTTTACCAGTTATGCTTTGATAATAGCCAACATGTCTTTGCCTCTCAATGTCGTAGTCTGCCTCAAGCTCACTCCTATATATAGGTAATAACTCTATACCATTATGAAATCTTTTGGAGTGTTTTAAATTACCTTTCTTGGCTCTAGGTATATGCTTAGCTAATGAGTACTCTTTAGTTCTCTCTACTTCTTCCTTAATATTATCGTTGAATATTCGAACATTAGAATACATCTCATCCTCTTTCTGAAATATTTTCTCTATTAATTCTTTACTAAGTCCAGTCTCTCTAGACAAGCTTTGTGGAGAAGCCCCGTAGGCTTTCTGATAGCTGATTATCTTAGCTTTACTACGTTTTAAATCCCAACCTTCAAGCTCGTCAATCTTACAGTTCTTATAAGCCTCTTCATAAGATATGTCTTCTGCGTATGATAATCTCATAATATGAAAATCAACACCATCTAATAAATCTTGTGTTAGTTTTTTATCATCTGAC
>CALNXW010000031.1:0-714860 GCA_942490685.1 uncultured bacterium | reverse complement strand
AACATTTTCTTTTGTCACCCGCTGAAGGGGACACAAAATTACGTTTTTTCCTGATAACCACCAAATTTATTTTGAAAGTATTTTTCAAGTTATTTCGTAATTTTAAGCTTCTCTAAACACCGATAAGAACTTCTCTCTTTCCCCCTCGCTGAAGGGGACACAAAATTACGCTTTTCCTGGATAACCACCAAATGTTTTTTTCAAAATACTGATTTACTTTATCTGGAAGAACGTTTTTGCCCCTCATGTTAGAAGGGATACAAAGTTAGATATTTTTCCACATTTCTGCAAATACTATTTTCAATAATTAGAAAATTTATCCAAAAACGCGAACTTTTCCGTATATTATATATATGGTTAGGTACATTTATATTTTTTGTTGTGACAAAATTATTTAGCCTACTGATAAATTTGACAAACTCATTGCTGAGGTTAAGATGATCAAAAGGATTTTAGTACCATTAGACACTTCTCTTTATTGTGAAAAGTCTATCGAACAAGCTATTACTGTAGCTAAGATTCATGATGCTGAACTTACTGGTCTTGTTATATTAGATATAACAGGTATTAGTAAATCTGTAGGCCCTATTCCTGCAGGTGCTGCTTATTATGCTAAGAAGTTAGAAAAGAACAAAATCAAAGTTGCAGATAATCTTATCAAAAATTTGCTTAATAAATTCGAGACTAGATGTAAGGAAGCAGAAGTAAGATATAATATACACGAAAGACAAGGCCTACCTAGTAAAAAGATTTTAGAAGAATCTATGTTTTATGATTTACTGGTTATTGGTAAAAAAACTTATTACGAGTTTGATTCTGATAAAGAAAAGGGTGGTGCTTCTTTCGAAGAAATTCTAGATCACAGTATCACACCTATTCTTACTGTACCGGCTAATTTCCAAGCGCCTAATCTAGAAAAATCTAATGTCAAAGTGCTAATATCCTATGATGGCAGTCTACCTTGCAGCAGAAGTGTACAACGTTTTGCACAACTAGCAGGTTTGGTTGGTAAAAATGTTGAGATTCATGTAGTAATGTCTCATGACTACGAAAAACTTGCAGGACATTACCTAATGGATATTAAGAAATACCTTAAAGCACATAATTTTGATAATGTACATACTGTGTACACTCCTGAAAACATCAAGAAGTATATCGGTAACAATTATCTTGACTGGGCTGATATGTACGTACTTGGAGTGCATTCGCAAAAAGGACTTACAGAATTCCTTACAGGTTCTTACACGAAATATCTTATAAATAATACAAATGCTCCTATCTTCTTAGGACAATAAAAAAAGGGGCTTTATGCCCCTTTTTTATTTTACAATCTCTTCATATTCTCTTCTGAAAATCATCTTATAGTTTGCAGCAATGTTCTCTCTTCTCTAATTTGTCTCATTAGAATGTATATATACTATCTACTTCACTTCGTTTAGGATATTTACTATAGCTGGTTTTAGGTAAGGAAATTTGAATTTAAAACCTGAATTCAATAAATTTTCAGGCTCTACCTTCTGTCCTTCCAATATCATTGTAGACATTTCCCCCATAACTACTTTAAGGATAATAGATGGAACAGGAAATAAGTTTGGTCTTTTCATAGCACCAGCAAGTTCCTTTGAAAACTCTTTCATTGTTTTTTGATTGGAGGCAACCATATTATATATATTAGGTGATGGGTTGTGTTCTATGATATGGATAATACCGCTTACCAAATCTTCAATATGTATCCATGGTACAAATTGTTTACCAGAACCGATAGTTCCACCAACAAAATACTTATATGGTAACATCATTTTTTCCAGGGCACCACCATCTTTACTTAGTACAACTCCAATCCTTATAATCTTTGTATCAACTTTAGAATGTAAAGCAGCTGCTTCCCACTTATGGCAGACATCACTCAAAAATCCATGCCCCTTTGTAGATTCTTCATCTACCTGTGCGATAGTGTCTCCATAATATCCTACTGCAGATGCTGAAACAAAGAGACTAAGTTTAGGATTATCTCTACATAACTCTTTTGATAAATACTCAGTGCCATTCACTCGCGAATTTAATATTTTCTGTTTTATCTTATCAGACCATTTAGATTTGGCAATCGGATATCCGGCTAAGTTTATTAGTACATAACTATTATTTCCGACTATTGACTCTATTTCTTCTCTAACGTCTCCAGGCTTTTCCGAATCCCACAAAATAGAATCGACTTTTACACCTTCCAGAGTGTCAATTTTTCTACGAGCCAGCAGAATTATTCTATATGACTTACGGGAAAGCTCTTTTACTAAAGCTGTTCCTAGCAAGCCGGTTCCACCGCTTATTACAACATATCTTTCCATATTTTTTAGATCCGAGTACTATTACGTCATTGTTACTTTATCCATATTATATAAAGTCGACGGAAATGATAAGATAAAATTAGACAAAAAAAAAGCGTAGCTTTTTATAACTACGCTTTTAAAATAATTTTTTTCGGTTCTAAATTGCCTACTCGTCTTCGTTGATAACCCAAACTTTAAGAGTAGCAACAACTTCAGGGTGAAGTTTAACTTTAACATCAAAAACACCCAATGATTTGATAGCATCTTCGATAACGATATTTCTTCTATCGATATCATAGCCTTTAAGAGCAAGCTCTTGACCAATCATTTGCGGAGTAACAGAACCATAGAGACGACCTTCTTCGCCGACTTTCATAGCGATACTGATTTGTACATCAACGATTTTTTCAGCTAATGCTTCAGCCTTACCTTTTTCCTCTTCCATCTTCTTAAGATATTGTCTTTTCTCAACTTCAAGGCGTTTCATAGCACCATCAGTAGCGAGATAAGCAACACCTCTTGGGATAAGGTAGTTTCTTGCATAGCCGTCTTTTACGTTAACGATGTCACCCATAATACCGAGTTTATCAACATCTTGGCGCAAAATGACTTTCATTATTTCTATCCCTCAGTTAAATTTTTATCAAATTGAACGTATGATGCTCATGCTTACGCATCTTTTTCTTCATTATTAGCTGCTTCTTCTTTAGCTGCTTTTTCAGCTTTTTCTTCAGCTCTTTTCTCTGCTTTATCTGCTTCTTCTTGTTCAGCAGCTTCTGCAGCACGACCGGCAGCAAGTTCTCTTTCTTTTCTGAATTCTTTTAATTTATCAGGCAATACTAGAGTCAAGTGGCGAAGAACTGTATCTTCAAGATCCAAGAATCTTTCTAATACCGGTACAGAGCTTGGCATTGTTTCAAAAGATACATAGATATAATATCCGTTGTATTTTTTGTTGATTGGATAAGCCAAACGTCTGCGACCCCATTTGTTAATCTCCAATACTTCACCGCCATGATTGTCGATATAGCCTTTAACTTTAGTCAAGACTGCTTCGATATCCGCATCTTCGAGCGCAGCATTTATTATAAATGTCGTCTCATATACACGGCGTATGCTCATCATTTACTCCTAAAATATTTTATTGATTTTGCCCGCTGATTGATTTACGCGGGGGTTCAGACACAAAGCGACAAATATACTACATATTTGTCAATTTTGCAACTCTTTTTGACAACGTGCAGATTATTTGGAGGAAAATATACCGATAGCAAAAACAAATATACGAAACATTATGTTAATAACAAATAGTTTTACATGTCTTCCTTTTTCAATTCCAAAATTGATGCTCTATATTGCCTCTATATAATATGTATAAGATTATGACTAGTTTTACTTGTTTTTTACAATTTCTTTAATTTAAAACACTTAGCAAAACACTCCTTTCTTATTAGCCAATTTATTTTTTATGAAATTTAAGATTTTCCGTACTTTTTTTAAGACTGGTTTTGATTATTTGACTATATTTGTTTTCTATAAATATAGCTTATCCCGTTTTACTATATTTACTTAGCTAAACGGGAGCCCGTAACTTTATGATTATCAATTATCTCAGGTGCGTATTATGGTAGAAGGTACTGTAAACACAAATGAAAATTTGCAACAAAATGTTGAAAACCAAGAAAGTAATAATGTTGAACCTAAAACTGAAGAAGTAAAGCAAGAAGCTGCTCAGGAAAATGCTGCTTCCACACCTGAGGTAAATGAAGAATCTCCGGCTGAAGCAAAACAAAAGCATTACGAAGAACTCTTCGAAAAGTTGAAACAATGCCACACTGACGGCACTTCTTTTGAAGTTAAAGTTTCTGCTCGTATTCGTGGTGGTCTTCGTGTTATGTTTGAAGATATGCCTTTATTCCTTCCTGCTTCTCATTTTTGCTTGAAAAAGAACCCTACAGAAGATGAACTTGCTGCTTATATCGGCAAAGACGTTACTGTTATGATTCACGAGCTTCAGGAAGAAGAAAACAGAAAAACTGTTATCGTTAGTAGAAAGAAAATTCTTGAAGAAGACTTCTGGAATAATATTAATGTTGGCGATAAAGTTAAAGGTATTGTTTCTTCTATCGCTAAATTTGGTGTATTCATCGACCTTGGCGGTATCGAAGGTTTGATTCACATTTCTAGACTTTCTCAGGTTCATATTGATGATCCTAAAGAAATCGCGAAAAAAGGTGATGAAATGGAAGCTGTTGTTGTTGAAATCAACCGCGAAAACAGCCGAATCGCTCTTTCTAGAAAAGAATTAGAGCCTTCTCCTTGGGATGGCATTACTGAAAAATATCCTATTGACTCTGTTCAAAAAGGTATTGTTCGCAGATTTACTGATTTTGGTGCTTACATCGAAATCGAAAAAGGTGTGGATGGTCTTTTAAGAAATAATGAAATTTCTTGGACTAAAAGAATCCAAAAACCTGCTTCTATCCTTGAAAAAAATCAAGAAGTTGAAGTTAAAATCATTGCTATCTCTGAAGATAAACAAACTATGTCTCTTAGCTTGAAACAACTTTCTGAAAACCCTTGGCCTGCTATGCAGGAAAAATATGCAGTTGGTGCCGAACTTAAAGGTATCATTGCTCAGGTTGTTCAGCAAGGTGTTGTTGTTACTGTAGAAGGTGACATCGATGGTTTCATGCCACGCAGTAAAGTAACTCATATCCCTCGCGGCAAACAGTTACCTTACAATGTTGGTGATGAAATTGAAGTTTTAGTTGCTGACTTTGTTATCGACGAAGAATCTCTAATCCTTCAACCTAAACTTTCTGAAGAAGAAATAGCAGCTGCACAAGAAGTTGCTAATCAAAATCGTGAAAGAAGACCAAGAACTCCAAAAAGAGGTCCTGCTACTCCTGATTCAGCTAAAGCTAAAGCTTCAGGAAGCTCTTTCTCTATTGGTGATTTACTTTCTGACGCTTCTAAAAACGACTTAATGAAAAAAGTAAACAACTAATATATATTTTACTCGTATAAACCGATATAGCTTCCGGCTATATCGGTTTTTTTTTGCTGTCTATTCCTTTAGCCTACTAAGTAGGATATATAGTATCTATTAGGATAAAGGTTTATTTTCAGCTAAAAAATCCGTATATTATTCTTTTATTCAAATAAGTAATTAAAGCCTTTTATGGGAAAATATTTTACATATCTTATTATTGTTGCTGCTTCCTTTGGTTTGCTTTATCAGTCAACTTCTGCGCAGCAAGAAGAACAAAAAGATTTTAGACCTTTAAAAAAATCTTTTGCTGATTCCTTAAATAATGCGAAAAATGACTCGGCAGCTGTTACTTCGCCCAGTTCTTCATCAGATGATTTTTCTGAAGTGCAGGACAGTGCTTTCTACACTGCTCTAAATCTAAAAATTCCAACCGGATCTCGTTTGGAATATGATTTAGCTCTTTCAGAAAGTGCTTGGCAATTGCAGAAGACTATAGAGAAAGGTTCTCCTTGGCATTTGGCAATTAATAGCCTCCGCTCCATTCCTCGTGAGTTCTTCACGCCGGATCCGGTGGATGTTTATAATCACCAATTTAATATTCAGCAGTCACTCAGCGTTCCATACATGAATACTTATAGCCCTTACGGATTGAAAATCCCGCTATCAAGCATTGGTAAACTTATTGGCTTGGTTCAGGATGTCTCACCTAAAATGTCTTTTGAAATTGATTATAATGCTGAAGTTGAAATTGTTGTTTATTCAGTACAGGCTTCTGTTATTGCAACTATATTCAAAGGCGCTAAAAAGCCGGGCTACCACACTTACACTTGGAACGGCAGGAATGACCAAGGGAAAAAAATGCCTCCGGGAGATTACATCGGTGAAATTCGCATAGGCAATAGAAAATATATAAGAAAAAGAATAGTAATCTATTAAAACATATAAAAAAGAGACATTCAGAATATTTTGATTGTCTCTTTTTTACATATATAAATTCTTTGCTTTTGTACACAATTGAAGCTGGTGCTTTTATCTGTTTATCACAATCTGCCTTATCTTAACTTTATCTTTGTAGTTAAATCTTAGAAAATAAGTCCCACTGCTCAGATAGCTTAAGTCTTGAGATCTGCTGCTTACATCCAAGTTGCCTACTTCATTACCCTGACTGTCAAATACTTTGATACCCTGCAGCCCTGATTCTTCATTAGAAACTGTAAAAATGCCTGCACTCGGATTAGGGAATATTGAGATAGTATTATCTTTTTCACTAAGTTCTTCCACTGATGTTGGATTTGGATTGTAGAGGTAGACAGCTTTTTGGTCGTGGTATACACCAAGTCCATTATCCAATAAATCAGAGTTCTTAAGATAAAGGTTCTCCATAGGCTCTTGAGTATCTTTCTCAATATGATTCCAAGAGTTGCCATCGTCATCAGAAATCCATATGGTATCGTTACAGGTCAGCATTACTTTATTATCAAAACTTTCAACCGTAGAGCAAAAATAATCACCTTCTTTGACCCATCTATTAAAATAACTGCCTTGATATTTTAATTCTTCGTCAAATAATTCGTACGAATAATATTGATATTTTGTACCATCAATTTCAACAACATCTAACAAATATTTATTAGTAACTAAATATTTGTTATTATTAAGCTTTTTGATAGTTTTAGGAAATAGGTCAATCGTGTCTATTATACTCCATTCAGAATTGCGGTATTCGAATAGTATAGTTCCATAATTATCACTCTCTGATACAATAAAATCACCATTCCCCTCCAAAACAGCATTTTCAGGCATTGGAGGATATGGCATTATTTTAGTTTTGATAGCATCCCAGGTTAAACCATAGTTATTAGAATAGAAAAAAGTATGAGAATTCTCAACAACAATTAGGACTTCATTTTTATTCTTCTGATAATCTATAATTCTGCTGTCTAATATTTCGTGTGTAGAACTAGAATCCCAACTTATCCCTCCATCAAAAGATGTATATGAAATGTTGTATATATTACTCATAGATATTGTATCTTTATTTTTTGGAGAGATCCCTTTCAAGTAATAATATGTAGGATTAGAGTGAATATTTTTATCACTTCTTCTTGACCAGATCATACTCCAATCTAATCCATTAAAAGATTTATACAATCTTGATACTTGCTCACTGTTCTCACAAAGTTCCATTTCATTTATGAAAACGGTACTATCTTGAGTGATTGCAATGTTTGCTATATATTTGTTTGTACTAGCTGAAAAGACCATGTTAAGACTCTGAGCATAAAAACAATATGGAGTAAATAGATAGACTATTATTATTATATATATTTTCATTATCTTCCTACTGTAAGCATTTCACTATTTGCTATAATATTAGAGTTCTTATCATATATAAGGATTTTTAAATACCCTTTGTAACTAACTCTGCGTAGATCAATTATATTACTTCCTCTCATAACATCTATTTCTAGACTATATATCTCTTGGCCTTGGAGGTTGAATAATTTTAGAACTGCGTTATTATACATTTTATCTGATTGCAAATGCAACTCCTTGTTTGCTACATAGATATTATTTTCTTGTAAATCAAACTCAGATCTAACAGAAACGGGTGTACCTGATCTATAAATATTGAAATCTTTTGTCCAAAATATTTGGTTTCGATTTAAAAGGAATACTCTTTTTCCTCTAATATCTTCCATTGTATAAGCAGTGTAAGAATTATCATTATTTTTATAAACAAAAAGATTATTTTCGGCATAATCAAATTCATTCCCACTCATATCATAGCTTTTTATTTCTAACTCATCTATCATAGTAAAGCTTACTCCTCCATCATCTGATATTGTAATCTCAGGTTTTTTTTCACCATTTTTATATTTAAAAACATAGACCTTGTTTTCATATATACCTACATATAACTCTACTTCATCAATATCATCCGTTTCTGCAATCTTTAACCAAGAATCTGTATTTGAGTATTTTCTAATGTAATAACTTCTATCATAGCCTGTTTCAGAAAAAATCAAAAACAAGTACTCTTCCTCTAAAAATCTGTAATCTACCGTTTCTAGATATGGAGATACTATTTCTGGTCTTACATCTTGAAGATTCAATTTTATAATTGTGTCTAATTGTAACTGGAAATCACCACCCCAATCAAACAATGATAAACTATCATTTGGTAATGTCCCTATCTTTGTGTAAAAACTAAATAAAAAAGGTATCACTCCGAAGATTAAATTTGTAATCACTACAAAACAAAATCAAACCAAAGGAGCGACACCATGAGTCACAAAGTAAGACCATTAGACGAATTAAACAAGCAATTAAATGCTATTCTCTTCTCAGAGGATAATTCTTTAATATCAAATTTGATATTACGAGCAACAGAGAAGATAATACAGCAGGCTTTAGAAGAAGAAATGAATGATTTTCTTGGCAGACGCTGGTATGAGCATAAACCGGATGAAGAATTTCGAGGTTATCGAAACGGCTATCAAAAACGGCGTTTTAAAACAAGTGAAGGCACAATCAATATTCGAAAACCTAGAGTACGAGACAATCAAGAGACATTTGAAAGTAATGTAATGCAGCGTTTGGACAGAATAGAAGATAAAATTGAGCAAATAGCTCTGGAAAGCTACGTCCGCGGGCTATCGACCCGAGATATAGAAAAAACATTTACCGATCAAGATGGCAAGCCTCTGATTTCCCGTACAGGAGTCAGCAATATGAGCAGTCAGCTTTATCAGCAATACGAAGAATTTGCATCAAGAGATCTGAGCGAGTTAGATGTAGTCTATTTATTCATAGATGGCGTATATGAATCGGTTAAGAACTATACCAATAAGCAGGGAATTTTGTGTGCATGGGCGATATGCTCCGATGGTAGCAAGGAATTACTTCACTTAATGGCATCTAATAGTGAAGCCAGTGCAAACTGGGAAGGCTTTTTTGAAGACATGATAGGACGAGGTTTAAGACAACCTTTACTCATAGTAAGTGATGGAGCTAAAGGAGTTATAAGGGCAATATCGCAGTGTTTTCCTAAGGCACAGCGTCAAAGGTGTATAGCTCATAAAATCAGAAACATTTTAACAAAAGTGCCAATGAAAGTAGAAAAAGAAATCAAGGGTAGAATAAAATCCATTTATTATGCACCCGACAGAGAAACAGCATATGCTTTATCTGAGAGATTTGTCAGTGACTATGCAGAACAATACCCTGCAATGATAAAGTGTTTTACAGATGATCTTTCTGCTTGCCTAACGCATTTAGAATATCCGGAAGGGCACAGAAGAAGCATAAGAACAACAAACTTAATTGAACGTGCATTTGTAGAAGAAAAACGAAGAACTAAGATTATACCTCAACATGCTCATGAAAAAGGAGCAATAGGCTTGGTTTTCTCTGTATTAATCAGAGCATCTTTAAGTTGGAGAAAGGTAAATATGAATGAATTGGACATACAAATACTCAAACATATTAGAAAATTTATTAGCCCGGAATCAGCAGAAAGTGAGTTGATTTCTTACAAATTATCGGCTTGATACACTTTTTTATTTTACACACAAAAAATGACTTGACCCTATCATTTTGGCTATAATAATATTTTGAATTTTGTTTTATAGATTTTAAGTATTCATCATAGTATTCACGACTTCTCATTTGCCAAGAATCTCCACCATCTAATGATAAACAGACAGCACTCTTACCTATCTCAACCAAATAACATGAGTCATTTTCTATGTGTGTATCAACGGAGTTAGCAGTTTTTAGACTATCTATAAAGAGTATCTCTTCCCAGCTGTATTGGCTATCACTCTTCAAAAGATGATATTCATACATATAATTATTTATATTAAAACCAATATTAGTAAATAAAAAAGTACTGTCTTTATTATGATAAAATCTAGCTGATCCATTTGGATTAGATATTTCAGGGCTAAATTTTATTTTTGAATATGTGACTGTATCCTTGATTTCAATGGCAGATACGACTCCTGTTTTAAATAGTATCAATAGCAATAGTGTAATAATTTCTTTCATTTTATTCTCCTTTGCAAAATATTTGAGCAAGAAGTAAAAGCTACTCCTTGCTCATTAACATAGAATGTGCTATCTTTTGCTATGGCTACATCAGAAATTAACGTATTAAAGCTATTATGAAATATCAAGTCAAGACTCTGCGAATATAATCCGGACACACAAACAAAACACATAAGAACATAGATTAATTTTAACATACAATCCTCTTTTCACTTTTTATATTACAGATTATTTTTACCATATGTAAACACATGACATAATATATTAGTTACATATTATTTATATTATATTGAATATTTTTATATATTTTTTACCCAAAAAAAAAGCGACCCGATTTCTCGAGCCGCCTCTTTATAAAATATTTATGTTTCAAATCTCTTATTTATTATTCCATCTCTCAACTGCTTTTCTTGTTTCGTCAATCATTGGATCTATAGATATTTCACTGCCTACAGCGCCTTTCATCCATAGCTGAGGGATTATTCTGCCCTGCACACACATTCTTTCCATCTCTGTTGCCAGATTTTTATCTTCTATATATTGTTCGATTTGGAATTCAATTAAATGTCCCAAAGGATAAGCAGATAAATACAAAGGAATTTCAATCATGTGCGAATAAATTGCTAATATAGGGTTATCCTTGAAACCAAATACAGGCGCATAATAGCTATTCCAAACATCTTTAGAAATTTTAATTACTGCATCTTTTAATTGTGCAGCATCTGCATTAGGATTTGCATAAAGCCATTTCCACACTCGCATATCTACTACAGAAACACCCATGATTTCATAAGAAGACCAGAATTGATCTAATGTGTTCAGCATTTCCTGATCAGGATTGTTGTTCTTGATACCTAATAGTTCAAGATCTCTGTGCTGGAAGATAAAAGCAAAAGCTTCTGTAAAGGCTGTATTAGGTACACCATTTAGCATATACTCATCTACATTATAAGTAGTGAATGTTTGCTCTACGTTATGGCCAAATTCGTGCACTGCAATGTTATACCCTTTATAATCCATTCCGTCCTTCTGGAAACGAGTACGAAGTCTGGATTTCTGTCCTTTCATAGCAGCACCTGCAGCATGGCCGGCACCTCTTGAAGCATCTACATGGATTTTATCAGAGAGGTAATTTGCTTTTTGAGAATTAAACCCTAGCTTTTTAAGGATCACAGGCAAATCTTTTTGAAGAGCTGCAGTGTTAGGATATTTTTTCTTAGTCATTGCATCTAATTTATCAAAGTCTAAAGTCGAGCGAGTCTTAAAGCCGTCATACCAAATATCAAATGCTTCTAAGTCTCTGCCTAATCTTTGTTTGATTATGTTAGCAACATCTTTTACTACAGGAGAAGAAATAAAGTCTACAAAAAGCTTCTCTACATCTTCCTGAGGAATTTCCATAGATCCGTTAAAACGTCTTTCTATATAAGTAGGAGTCACCGGAGTAAACTCGTCTACTTTTTTGATTGCTTTAAAGTTATTTAGAAGAACTTCGTAACGAGTATTAGGTTCACCCTTCACTTCCACAGGTTTATCGCCTTCTTTAACTTCATTTGTAAAAGGATTCCAAGTATAATCTTTTGAGTTTATAACAACTTCTGGGATTTCCTGAGTTATAATTCTTTCCATTACTTTTGCAACCATTTGCTGCTTTTCA
This sequence comes from uncultured bacterium, assembly GCA_942490685.1. Taxonomy (GTDB): domain Bacteria; phylum Bacteroidota; class Ignavibacteria; order Kapaibacteriales; family UBA2268; genus JBFHIJ01. The sequence goes on along the minus strand of CALNXW010000031.1, from coordinate 702,829 downwards.
AGTCCGTCTTTTTCAGCATATAGAGATTTAATCTCATCTCTTAAATTCCAGTGAGTAATAAGTGCCATATCTTCAGGGAAGAGTTGCTCACCTTTATCATTTCTCAAATATCCCATCATTATATTATATGAAGAAATATAAGCATCAGCATTCGAATAAGCAGTTGTTTGACCCTGATTTAATTCTGCAGGTATTCTGTCAGTAAATAAATCACCAACTCTTGCATATGCCCATTCTTTTCTGTTCCAGTTAGGACCTAATTCTGTTTTCTCTTCCAAAGTATAGGTAGGGAAATTAAGAAGAACCTGAAAAGCGATCTTATTGTTAAAGAAATCAGAAGTTATATGAGCATATGGATCCCATGCAGAAAAAGCTAAATCTATTTTACCATATTCACCAATATCAAGCTGCACAGGGCGCGCAACATCAAGTCGAATTTCATTCAAATATCCGTATATGGTTTCCAGGTTTGTAGAAACAGTTTTATACATCATTTCTACCTGAGCATCATCAGCTAAGAAATAATCAATACAAAACTTCTGAAAATCTGCAGCGTTTCCATCAGAAGATCTCCATAGGCCGGCAACCTGCATCACTCCCTTTTCAATTCTGGCTATATGTTTTTCACCATGCTTTTCAACTAACTGATTTACAGCAAATTTTATGGAAGCATCATCAATTTTCACAGTCGTTACCTCTTTGACATGTTCAGTACCATGGAAAGCTTTGTCTGTATTTGTGCAACTGCCTAATATTAGCATCCCACCGACAGCCAATGCTGCTAATGATTTCTTCATTTTATTCTCCATTTTGTATGTAAAATATGTATATTTTCTTTCTTCAATAGCTATAAAAATACAGAAAAAATACGAAACAGACATAAAAAAAGCCCATAGTTTATAGGCATAGCTATAAACTATGGGCTCGAAATTGTGTCTGAATCAAAAATTAGAATGATTCATCTGCAAAAAGAGCTACTACATCTTCAGGGTTAATATTAGCCTGTGCTTGAGATGCGTACTTTGCAAACATAGGAGTCTTGATAAAATTGAGCTCAATGAGAGCTTCATCAAATGACTCTATAGGAGCATTAGCTGCAGCATCTAACGGATGTGAATCGCTAGTACCGATAGAGCTTTCTATGCTATCCAAAGCATCTAAAAGTATATTTTTTTGCCAGGCTTCATTAGATTTATCAACTTTAGCAGCATCAATTTGCTTTTGTTCCGCAACCTTCTTTGGATCTACTTTAGTTGGAGTGTATGGCTCATAATTAGCAACACCTGATGTTCTGATTTCTGAGATATTCATTTCGTTGCCCCTTTATATATTAATATTTTTGTTCATATTTTATTGCTTTTCTTTATCTGATACTACAAGTACAATTAGCATACCAAATTCCAAAAGAGCTCTTTTATTACAAAAATCATAAACAAAAGAAAAAATAGCTTGGAAATGATTACGAATATATTATTTTAGAAATAGCTTCGTCAGCTTATTAAAGAAACAAAGTTAATTAAATTTATCAATAGACATATCACAAGGGGTAGTGTAATGAAATCTTTACTTCTCGCTATCGCAACAGCTACTATTATACTTTTATCTTCTTGCAAACCAGAGCAAGAATTTTTATCACCAGAACAAATACTTAAGGAAAAAGAAGCTGTTCAAAATGTAGTAAAAGCTTATAATGACGCATCGGAAGAAAGAAATTTCTCTAAAATTGTTGAAACTCTTGCAGAAGAAGTTAAATTCTTCGGTACTGACTCTGCTGAAATAATAACTACGTTTCCTCAGTTCCAGGAAGCTATTAAGAAGCAATGGGATGAATACGAAAGAATCAACTACGGGCATATGCAGGACATATTTATCGATATGGATCCTAATGGCCAAATTGCAACTATTATGTACGGAATGCCTGTGGACTTATTCAAAAATGGCGACCATAGACATGTTTATGTTAGAGTGCAACGTACTTTGAAAAAACAAAAAGGTACTTGGTTAATTTACAGTGGAATCATGGGCTTGGCTAATAACGAAGAAATCATTCCTGATAGCAAACCAGTTCCTGCTGAAACTACTGAAGAAGAAACTGAAAACAAATAAGTAAAACTTATATAATCCAAAACCTAAAAAAGCTACCTTGGTTAATTCCAGGGTAGCTTTTTTCGTTATTACATTTTCTACAGGCTTAAGGGGAAAAACTAATACCAATTATTTACTATTTACCGGCTATTAGGCTTTCTTTAAATCGTTTATAATGATAAATCACTTCAGGATATGATTTCAAGACGACTAGTTTATCTCTGCTTTCAATTGTCGGCACTACAATCCCTGTAGAATCAGTCATGATATCATTATAATTTATAGATACTATAAACCTGTCAGCAGTTAAATTATCTAATATAGAGGCAGCTGCTCTTACTGTTATATCTATCTTTTTTGCACTTAGAGAGTGTTCTTTCGATAGAACTCCACCATTTATTCGGATGGGCACATCGTAAACTGTCACCTCTGCAAACTGCTCTACTCTGCTTGAAAGTACAACTTTATCAGGCAGAAGCTCGACAATTCCGCCCAAAGTATCTTTAAGCGATGTATTTATGCTTATGTCGGTATATACATCAGTCATTTTTGTAGGAGATGTCTGCCACGATTCAATGTTTCTAATAATTTTGTCGTTCCCTCTAATGATGATCCGTTGAGGTTGGACTCTTACAGCTTCAGCCATAATAAAGCCATCTCGGGGAACAACTTCCAAATTAGGGCTGACGGGTACCTCTTTTTCAGTAATCTTACCTGTCATAAGTTGCATATACTCAGGTTGAACATCTGTAGCTTGTACGTTCATAAGATTACGCACACCTTTAAGAATTTCAGTTCGAGTAATGGTATAGATACTGTCTGTTATTCTTTTACGGGATAAGTCGATAAAACAATTTTCAGATGTATTAAAAAAGAAAATATTAAACAAGTGCCATCCATGTCCGGTCACTTCTAATGAAATATCATCCGGTAAACTCTCTTCCAAAGCTCTATCTTCAGGTAGTTCAACTTCCAGTGGGATATTTATTCTTGTTGTATACTTTTCGTTCAGACTTGTATATCCCCATAACGAAACAGCAAAAAGAAAGGCAGCAATCACAGTCCGTGATGATAGCGTTTCAATTACTTTATCTATAGCAGATTTTATTTTCTCTTTTTTCATACTAATCCTTCATCTTATCAAAGATTGCTATGGAAGCGGCGTTTAAATCTCTTAATTCAGCAAGTACTTTGCTTTGCTCTTCTGGATCATCTGTGCTGGCCAATTTTAACTCTAACTCTTTTTTCCTGATACTAATTTTCTTCAGAGCTAAATTGTAAATTGCGTCAACAAAATTTCTTTCTGGACTGAACTTAATCCCGGCTGCATCTAAATCCCATTTATCTACAACTTCCTGAAATTTTATAGATAATGCTGATACTAAATCTTTATCTTCTTTTTCTACAAACTCACTCTGCAAGATAGTAGAAATCGGGTTTGATGATACTTCAGTAAAGTAACGTATTATCGAAAAAAGTCGTTTGCCTTTCTCGCTAATAAAGCTCTCTTCACTAAAATCGTATTTCTTTTCCAGTAGCGACATAGATGTTGCCTCTGTAAGAGCTAATCTTAAGATTAGCAACTCAGCATTATAAATATCTTTCAGCAAGTCTTTGTTTGTTAAATAAACTGCTTCGCCAATCACAATTTCCTTCAGTCCCGGGTTTGCCTTTACCAAACCATCTGCATTTTTTTCAGTAGAAATGGGAACCTGCTTTTTAAAATTAGTGTTATGGCTTTTAGTTTCCTGTACTAATATTTCCAGTTCGTTCTCAGAAATCTTAAAGAGAGAGACTAACCTTCTGATGTGATAGTGTTGTTGCAATCTGTCAGGAATCATTCTGATCATCAGCATGGCATCTCTGAGAGATTGTGCCAAAGAAGCAGGGCTTTCAAGCAAGCCTTTTGCTTTATATCTGTTATACAAAAAATCTATAAAGCCAATTGCTTCTCTTTTATATATCTTAAAAGTTTCTACCCCACTATCTCTAATTAAGCTGTCAGGATCTTCTTTTTCAGGCAAGCGAATAACTGCAACTTCTATTCCTTCTTTCAGCAACAATGGAATTGCTTTTTCTGTTGCATTCTGTCCAGCCTTATCAGAATCATAGAGGAGATTTACCTTCTTTGCATATCTGGAGAGCAGTTTGACCTGCTGCTCTGTTAAAGCAGTTCCACTTGATGCGACGGCATTTTTGAAACCTGCTTGATGAAGTGTAATGACATCTGCATATCCTTCAACTAGAATAGCTTCCCTACTGTTGCGCAAAGCATTTTTAGCTTCAAAAAGGCCATATAAGACCTGGCTTTTATCATAGATAATAGACTGTGGCGAATTGATATACTTGGCAGTTTTGTCATTACCGTTCATATCTCTGGCACCAAAGCCAATTACGCGTCCCATAAAATCTCTGATAGGAAACATCGCCCTACCTCGGAATCTGTCGTAATATCCACCTTTATCTTTGTCTATTATTAAGCCTGCATTACGCATTGCGTCTTCTGAAAATCCCTTTTTTAGAAGATATTTAGATGTTGAGTCCCACGAGTCAGGTGAAAGACCTAAGTTAAACTCTTCAAAAGTGTCTAACTTGAAACCTCTTCCCTGAAAATAGTTAATTGTATTTATTCCGTCATTTGAAAAGAGAAACTTGTGGTAGAGCTCTGCAGCAGATTCAATCACTTTAAAAGCAGCAGCTCTGGCATTTTCCGAACCATCATCTTTCGAACTGTGACTTTCTTCTATTCTAAGATCAACCGCAAATTTATTAGCTAAATATTGTGCAGCCTCCACGAAACTCATCTTATTATATTCCATCAAAAATGAGATGGAATCACCCGACTTACCACAGCCAAAGCACTTGAAGATATTCCTTTCAGGAGATACATTAAAAGAAGGCGTCTTTTCCTCATGAAATGGACAACGTGTTATAAAATTACGCCCTCTCCTTTTCAAATCTAAGAAATCACCAATAACCTCCACTATATCAGCGTTTTGGTTTATTTCTTCTATTTTGTCATTTGGAATTTTAATCGCCATCTTTCTTACAGCTTCCTAATTGCACAATCGTCTTCACATCCTAAACTCAATTCCTCCATACTTTTTCCTAAAACAGGATGCACAAATCCAGCAGCTATTTCAGCAACAGGATTGATAACAAAGTTCCTTTTATGCATCAGTTTATGTGGAATGGTCAGAATATCAGTTTCTAAAACTAAATCATTATAGAATATCAAATCTATATCTATTTCTCTTTCGTGCCATCTTTTTCTCGGCTTCCGACCCAAGAGATATTCTAATGATTTACAGAGATACAATAATTGAAATGGAGTATAGATTGTCTCTCCAACAAGAGCAATGTTAATAAACCACTCCTGATCTTTTACCCCATATGGCTCAGTTTCATAATAAGAAGAAACCTTGCAATTACTTATAATTCTACTATTAGAAAGGCAGTCAACTGCAAGGTTTAAAGTATTTATTCTATCGCCTAAGTTGCACCCAAGCGAAAGTATTATCTCATTAGTTTTCACTTCTTTCCATAGTTTGCTCAGCTTCAATGTAATCTATAGGTCTTCTAATAGGCACAGAAAGTTTTCTTAACCTAATAGTTGCTTTTTGACATTGAGGGAATTTTTCCATCACAAGATTTAATATCTCATTTGCAATAGTTTCCACCAAATTATAAGATTCACCGCTTATTATTTCAGAGATGCAAAACATAGCTTCTTCATAATTTAAAGCATGATTTACACCGTCATTGATAATGGCTTGTGTGGCATCGTACCACATATCTAAATCAACTTGATACTGACCACCCAGTTTTTTCTCTTCCGGTTTAACACCATGATAAGAGTAATAAACAGCATTCTTAATGCCTAGCTTAGTTAAAGATGAAGATTTCATACCGATATTCTACTTTTTTATGATACTTGTATTTTATTAGTCTATATAAAAGAGTTTATACTTATCTATATATAAACAAATATAATCTCTTTTCCAAAAATACAAAACTCTGAGTCTAATATATACGATAAAAAAATCCCCTTGAAAGTTTTGTTGTTTTCAAAGGGATTTAAATCAATATTTGAACTTATTTTATTTGTTCGACATTTTGCCCTTGAGCGGTATATTCAATTGGACTAGGTTCGAATCGCCTTTACCAAATGTTTCAACTGTCATATGACAATCTACCTGCTCAGCCAATAATTTTATTTTTGAGAAATTCAATAAAATATCGTCTTTATCAGCAGCAATGTTTTTGATCAAATTAGAACTGTTATTTCTGAATACTTCAATCAAATCAGGCAATTCATCGTTACCACCATCCATAATTTGCACAAGGATCGCTCCTTCGGCTGTATTATCTTCTGCATTTATGTTCAGCTCCAATTTATCCAAATTGTAAGATAATACGCTTGCTAAATCATATAATATTTTATCAATGCTTTCTTTGTATGAGATAACTTTCAAATCAGGATTTGCAGTTTCAAAGTTAATTTCGAAATCAATACCAGATTTGTCTTTCATTCTTGTTTTTAGGCTGTCTATCAAGTCATTGATTGGAATAACTGATAACTCCGGAAGCTCATCTGAAAGTTCAGGATCGTTTCTTCTTTTTTCCTTCAGTAATCCGTTATATGACTCTAATGCAGCATCTACAATACTCGCGATATAATTAAATATCTCTTGCGAGGACTCATGTGCCATATCTAAATAAGAATTAAACTCTTCCTCGTTTTCATAGACTCCTAACTGAAGCATTTCTATATAACCAATAGAACCTGTCAAAGAGTTCCTGATACTATGCGATAGTTCTGTCATGAAGTTTGCAATATAAGCAGTTGATTTGTTAGCAATAAGCTCTGCAATTTCAACTTCTTTACTTTTTATTCTTTCGCGCTTCGCTGTTAAGATTTGCTCTGTTACATCACGACCTATTGCATAGATATAGCCATCTTCCTTAGAGACTGTAAAGCTCCAATTGATCCATACAGAGTTTTCATTAACGCCATGTTTATGAACTTCAAAATCAAATCTTTCTGTAAACTCTTCTATTTGGCTAGCTGCCAATTCTTTAAATGCTGCTCTATCTTTGTCTTTTATCAATAAAGACTCAATATTTAGTCCTATTAGCTGCTCAGGTGAAATATCTAATATTTCAGTAACAGCAGGGTTAGCAGTAACAAAAACACCATCCAGGCTCAAAGTTGCAATAATATCTTTTGAAGAATCAGTGATTCTTGTTTGAGATCTGGAAATTTTCTTAGCTTTGATTTCTGCTCTTTCTCTTGATGTTAATATCAAGAAAAGCAAACTGGCAAAAACGACACTTAGCATAGAAGCCATACCAAGCACTATATTTGGCATATCTGCAGACACATCTGCACCAAATTTATCACTGGTTTTAAAAGCAATAAAAATGCTTTTATCTACGTGAGGTAATTCGTACTCTGAAGTGATTACAGGCTGATAAGTATCCGGAATCTCGTCAAAGTTTTTAGATTTGTATATAGAATATTTCTCGCCATTATCTTTGACACCAAAGCACTCAAAAGCTATGGTTGAATCTGAAGCAACTGTTGACCCCATAGCATTGCCGAAAAACAAATCGGAATCAATTTCCATAAGCACTGCGCCCTGGTGGTTAGCTCTTCTTTCTTCAAGAGTTCCCCTAGGCGAATCTTTTTTATAAATAGGCATCGCTATATAGAAACCTAATGTATCAGGTTCTCTTATTTCAAAAAACTCTGTGGCGGTTGCTCTATAATTATCACGAGCCTTTTCAATAGCTTTATAAATTCTTTCATCTGTTTTCAAATCTAAGCCGTGCTTATGCCTTGTAGTTTCATCAAAAGGAACGATATATTGAACGGGAAAATACTCATCTCTCCGGCCTTCAGGTTCTATCTTGTAAGTCCAGTAACCCTGAGACATAACATCGTGAATATATTGCCCTCGCTCTTCATCAGTCACTTTTTGAGCATAAATCATACTTAAAATCGCCGGATCTGTTTTTACCGGAGTGTTACCATATAACTCAAAATAGTCTCTTACCACTTCAAACAACTGATCATAGATACCTGTCATTGAATTAGTAATCTGAAGATTGCTGGCATAAGACTGCTCAAATCTTTTTATTACAGAACCTGTGGCTTCTTCGTAAAGCTCGTTTCTGTCATCAATCACCTGTTGATCCACATAGTTATAAGCGATCCAGGACAGCCCCAAAGCAATTATTAGAACTATAAATGCAGGATAAGTCTTTTTTATCGAATAAACAGACTTATCTTTCTTAGTCATGCTCGAGACTAATGACTCAAAAGAGTTATTGTTTAAATTTTGATTCTTATTCATATTTTTTTGACTTAGTTATTTTCTTGAAAACCATTAAGTACATCATCTACAAATGTAGCTGTAACGACAGGCTTCGCGATATAAGAATTAAATCCGATACTTGTAAACCTTTCTTTATCATTTGCAGTTGCAAATCCTGTCACAGCGATTACCGGTGTATCTTTATGCGCAGGTACTTCTTTTACTTTTTTAAGTAAATCGGTACCATTCATATCCGGCAGAAGTATATCCATAATTATTCCCATTGCTTTATTTTCTTTGAGCCACTCTAAGCTCGAAAAAGCATCTTCGAAATCTATTACTTGATATCCTGATTTCTTTAGTAAGGCACTAAATAGCTTTCTTATTGGAGTACTGTCTTCAATAATACAAATTGGTAAAGTCTTATCCATAGTCAATTCCATGTTTTTAGTTTACAACATTATATAAACATAGGAAAATATATTTAATTTTCGATATAGTATAGCAATTTTTTTCTACCTGGTTTCAATTACCTGTATTTCAATCCTACGGTTCATCCTTCTTCCGGCTTCTGTATCGTTATCTCCGATAGGATATAGGGAACCCACACCGGCAGCAAACACTCTACCGCCTGATACACCTCGGCTTATAAGGTATTCTCGTGCTTTATCCGCACGCGATTTGGATCTCTGGGTGTTTTGAGCTAATGTACCGCGGTTATCCGAGTGACCTCTGATTCTGACAATTTTATTCGGATCACCTTTAATTACTTCTGCAACTGCATTCAAATATGCTTTAGCTTCTGTTGTCAGCTCACTGGAGCTGGATGTTCTAAACGAGAAATTGACAGTATCACCAGGCACCACATCAATTTTCCTTGTACTTGTTGGTGTTGGCCTTGTCACTTCTTCAGATTCTATTGGTCGTTCCGAACGGACATCTGCAAGATCAAGTATAGGCTCTTCACGTATCTCTTCTTGAATTGCAGGTTCTTTAATTATTGCAATCCAAGCAGGTTCCACGTCTTGCCTGAAGTCTGACAAATCTACTTCTATTCCCTGATCGGATTTAATAGTAGCATAATATCTAGGAGAAGATTTAAATGTAGGATCAAAAGGAAGTGTATCAAATGTTCTTCTGTCTTTTCCTATCTTAATCTGCACACCAGCCCTTACCATTACTGCATTCCATGAAGATCCATAATCTGTAAGGATCGTAGAGCCTGCATGCAAAGAAACATATGGCGAAACTCTGGCTCTATATTTCTTGTTTATATCTGCAATAATAAATTCATAACCAAGCCCCAGATTTATACCTAATCTAGTCTTCAATTCTTCCAGCTTCACAATTTTTAAGTGATCAATTGGAGCTCCATTTTCGAAAAATTTGCCGACTTTAATATCTGAGGAACTGTTAAGCTCAAAATCTAAACCACCGGTTATATATAAACCGGAGATTGAAGTATTGTACCTTGCTGATGGTGTGATACTGATATATTGTAAGGCAGACTCTGCTTTCCAATATGTATTTAAGCTATCATTCTCTTTGTCTGTTTCAGTGTTTGCAAAGCGGCTATCAAAGAATCTTATCTGCAAAGAGGCGCCCCAATCTGAATTTATTGGCTGCCACTCTCCTATTACACCAACAAACAATCCACTTCCCGAACCGGGCGGGTAAATCGTAGTTTTTGCAAAGGGATCCATTTGCCCTTCATTACTTGGCTCAAGTACCAAATCCCCAAAATAAGAATTTAGGGAAATACCGGCAAATCCTCCAAACCATAGATCACCAAATTTTCTATGTACTATCAATGTATCGTTATTTTCCTGTACGAGTACTTCTCTTTCATATCCCTCAGGGGCTTGCCCAAATGAAGGATAAGAAATAATCAAAAACAATAGTAAAAATAAATAGCTATATATAAGTTTCACTTGATTCAATACTCCACTCTAAAGTATTATTTTTGTATAAGTATCTGTCTGTAATATTTTTGTCCGCTCATTGAAATTATTTCAAATGTATATAATCCATTTGAAAATTTTGAGATATTTATTTTTTTATTTTCTGCATTATAATCAATTTTTCCTGTCATACCGGCTAAATGTTTTCCTGATACAGAGTATATTTTGAATTCATGCACTTGGTTTTCAGGTAATTTACAGCTGATGCTTATCTCATCTTCAGCAGGGAAAGGATATATAAATATATTAGCCTTTGATGCTAACTGTGTTTCACTAAAGTCATATAAGCACTCATCTTCAATTTCTATACTTCCATTTCTAGTTACGATGTTGACCATTTCATTACTAAGCGAAGCATTTACAATATTCAAAGACGCTTTTCTTTCCTCTGAGTTGTATAATACTAAGTAGGAATTAGAAGATATTAAATCAAAATCTACACTCTCGGTGAAGTAAAATCTTTTCCCGTCCCGAGTTTCATTTATCTCATCTATAGGCCATAGAGATTTTGCAGGAAAATCATATTCAACTGTTAACTCTGAAATGGATTCAATTACGTTAGCATTTGAATAGTTAAACTCAACTCTAGGTTTAATAGCAACCTTATCGTTGAGCTTTACTTTGTAATCATCTAAAACAATTTTTAAATCATATTTTATATTTATTTCTGTCTTAGCTGAATCTCTGGTTCTTTCAAAGTTCAACCAAAATTGCACTATACCTTCGTATGTTACCAATGCGATTGTATCTCCACTTACGGAATAACAAGCATCTGAAATGACTAAGTTATCTCCAACAGGCTTATGTACAGATGCAAAATTTTCCCATTGAGTAAAGTATTTATCCATTGAAGCGATCAAAAATAGATCTTCTGTGGGATGATAATTAACTGCTCTTAGTTGCCCGTTATGAGAATCTTCCGCAGCAACCTCCTCTAAGCTATTTAAATCATAAACAGAAAAACTTCCATCTGCATAGGCAATAGTAATTTCACTATTGTCTCTGCTAAAATCTATAGCTCTTGCAATATTCCAGACTATGCCGGAGTTTTTTGGAGCTATTTCAGAAGTAACATTATTCTCGAAATCATAAATATATACTCTACCGGACTTATCTCCTGCAGCAACATATTTGCTGTCATTTGAATATCTTAAAGAGTAAAACTGGTGAGCACCGGAAGAGTTTATCTTCAGAACCTCACTTTCAGTAGTTAAATCAAATATTTTAAAGCTGCCATCATAGGAGGCTATTGCAATTTCATTCCTCAATTCATTAAATACAGCTTTCTCTATATCGAATCCTGATTGAAATTTCCCGGCTGCAAACTCAGTGTAAGTCTCCGAGTTTAAATCAAATATATAGACTTTATCACCAGCAGAAAAAAGTAAAGAATCAGATCTAATAAAATCAGAATCAAATAAAGTTCCGAGTCCAGCCAAAGAGTATGTATTTTCCCTTTGAAGATCTTTGTCTAAAATAAAAATTTTATTATCTATCGTAGAAATTACAGTACTACTACCGCTTGAATTATAGCTGACAGAACTTATTCTGCCGGCTTGAAGGTCATCTTCATATAATAATTGTGGAGGTTTAAACAGATAAGCTTCGCAGTATAACTTTATCTTGGGATTATTAAGTTCAGGAACAGTCCACTCATAAGTGTTTTGATCTAGATTGGTTTCAATCGGTACTAAAGTGACTCCATTATCTTCAGAGTAAAAAATACTGTAAACAGCTCCGGGAAGCTCTTCCCACTCTAATAAATATGTTTTGCCGACTGAAATATTTTCATCTTTTGCAGGGGTAATAAACTCAATAGCATAAGAGCTAGAGCTTATACAAAAGAAAAGTAGTAATAATAAATGCTTTACATTCATTAGCACTACCTCATAAGCTGCAATTTAACAACCGCTCTGGAAAGTTCTATAGAAGGATCGTCTACAGGATGAGCTATAAAAATGACGTCATACATACCTTGAGACGCGAGCTCTGATGCCGTAAAAGTTGTTATATGTTCGCCTTTCTCAACAAAAGCTTCATCTAATACTCTACCTGATTCATCAGTTAATTTGCCAATTTCTCTACCACCGACATCATAAACTGTTACAGTTAGAGTCACATTATCATCCACGATATAACTTATATCTGTTGATTCTTTAAAAGGATTCTCAGAAGGAGAAGCATAGACTATCACCGCATTTGGTACAGGTGTACAAGCATATGCAAGCGAAATGATATTACCAACATAATCTTCATATAGAAGTTCGTAGCAGTAATCACCACCTCTATAAAGAACCGTATCGTTATAATAGTTATAAATATTTTCAAGCTTTGTTGTGCCATTACCTACTAATCTAGGATCATCATAATGGTTCGCAACCTCATGAGAATAATCCAGATCAGCTGTAGGTACAGTCATATCAGGCCTTGGAGCTCTTTTGATAATAAAACCTTTGTTATATGCTTCTTCTTCAGTACGCCAGTCTAATTCTACGTTTTTACCACCTATATACCTGGCTGTAAATTCAACCAATTTGGTTTGAGGGCGTTCTGAGTCATCTTCGCGGAAATCTACAACTGAATTAATCTCATCATGCATTTCTATATTATCTTCAATTGTAAAGCGTTTAATAAAACCATCTAGTGAATCTTTATCAGTTTTATATGCACAAGCCTGATAAAATAGGTAAGGCCTTTTCCATGTTAGTTCATCAGGAATCGCAGAGCCATCTTTGCTGCTAATTTGAAATTCCCCTAACATTACAGTTTCATCTGTGGGAATTGTATGACAATCCTGTAGTAATTCAGGACCGACAATAGTTATACTAAATCTATCATTAAATACAACCGGATCGATTGTATAAGCATCTTTATCTAAATCGTTACCTCCGGCAACAGAGGCAAGCTTTAAATCAGAACTCATAAATCTAATATTATAAAGAGTAGAATTGATCGGAGAACCATCTGTGAATTCAAGTTGATATGTACCATTGGCATATTTATACCAGTGATCACTACTTCTACCAATAAAAATACGAAAAGAAAGTACATCCTGAGAAAGCTTATAAGAGTCGTATATCTGCACAAATGCAGCCTGATCCTGAGCTTGCACCCCGACTAAAGCTAACAAAGATATTAATATGTATAAAACAAATTGTTTCATTTCATTTGATTACTTCTTTTGTATTATAGATTCATTTTTCTATTTAATTCTATTATTCCAGCTTATATTAAAATCTCTGGTATTTACTATGCCATCCATGTTATAATCGCCCCATAGGTAACCAATTTGAGTAAACTGATTATATGCAGCTAATCTATCCGGATCCAGAGTAAATCTGAAGTCGTCTTCAGATACTTCAAAGTTATATCCTCCGCGCATACCAAATAACCTATTTCCCTGATCATCGATATCCAGCAATTTGAGTGACTGAACACCACCTTCTACCAAATTGTTATTTGCTGAGAAATCATATAATTTGTCATTGAACTCAGGATATAGAGGTAATGCATCTTTTGTTCGCATCATCAAGTGATTGCGATGCCTTACAAATACATAATAATCACCACCACCGGAATCTATGCCATCTGTGTAGTTAAAGACGATCTCACTATCACCATCAACACCTACTATACTACCATCATGTCTTATAAAAGCAGTTTTGAAAAATCTTTCTGCTGCATTTACTTTTTCCTTTCTGAATTCAAGTACAACCCAATCCACTACAGAATCAGGTATAGATGCAAGCGTTGGTAAGTTTGGATCTAAGTTATAAGGATACTGATTCGCAGGTGGAGTAAGCGGTATTTCATTTCGCTTATTCAAATCCATAGCCATAGTGGCAAAGCCACCAGTTCTATAAGGTCCTTCTAACATAACTTTAGCACGAAATACTATCAGTTCAAAATCAGGGCCTCCAATAGCAAAAATTCCTGATGAGTTCACTTCAGAGCTTAAACCATAAGCCCAGGCTTCATCAGAAATAATAAATGGTTTCTCAGATTTGAAGTTTATCCAATTATTATCATTCCATCTCTGCAGCACCAGTTCGTCAATCTGCAAACTGTTAGTTTCATCATAAAGTTCACCCGGAGCATGTCTCCATGCATATCTGAACTGCATCTTGAAACTATTGCTAAGCTCATTGCCGGCCAAATCTTTTGCCGTAATATTAATTCTTCTAAGCACTTTATTATTACCATTCACAGGCTGAGTAGTCGGAAGAATGTGGAACGTCAATTCTGCAACGTCTCCTTTATCTACCAATGACTCAAACAAAGCAAATGTATATCTGTTATTAAGTAGGATAGTATCTCCTACCTCAATAACAGTTCTTCTAAAATTACCTGCAATCTCAAGATCAGAAGAAGCACCATAAAATGGATTGGTTCTGTTTCTTAAAGAAAGTGTATCTTCATTAGTAACTACATTTGCATTTACCCATAAGGAATCATTTACATCTACATTCCTATCCAGAAACAGTGTATCTGAATTACTTATTTCCAAATTCGCTAAATCAGTAATTGTTGTTGGAATTTCAGCACCCGTAGTTAATGATCCCTGACCTTTATAAGTGACAGAGATCTGACCTTCTAATTGCGGCTCATAAGCGATAGAAGCACCGACATGTCGGACAATTTTGCTTTTATCGTTCATGGTGAAATTATCTGTATTCGAGTTTTGAAATTCTCCATTACGGAGTTCTAACGAGGTAACTACTCTAAAGCCACCTTGATTAATAACTTTTGCAGCAGTCGGGTTGTCAAGTTCCAGTTCTTTATACTCACCTTGGCCATCAACATCCTGTATCTGATCTCCCTTATAGATAAGTTTTCCCTTCAGACTGTGCCTGTTGATATAACCATTATGTGTTACTCTTCCTTCAGTAAATATATAATGAGATGAATCGGTGCGAATTTCTACATCATCATTGACAAATAAAGTATCCATCGCCACAAAACTTCTTTTATAAATAGTATCTAAAAGCTTCTTAGTAGTCCCATAAAAGTGAACATTCTTATAATACAAAGACGGTACAAACTGAAAAGCTACATTCTCATTCCAGTTATATTCCACATATCCGCCTAAAGTATCCTGGTTAATGTCAGCATTACCTTCGATTATCAGCTTACCATCGTTATCAATAAGAGCACCATTATCTTTGGACTGAAGCCCTCCTTTTACAGTGATCGTACCTTTACCGGTATTTACAATTTTCCCCTTACTCTTAAGCATTTGCCCTTCAGCAAATCCAAAAGAGGATAATATAAGGAGAATCAATATGTAAATTTTGGTAGTCATTTTACTTATATATTTGTATTATAAACTAAGTTCTTTAATTATGAATATTTTGTATTTTACAGATAGAGACAAGCCAATAGGCTTGCCTCTATACAAGATTAAGTTTAATCACAAACTTTTACATCACCGTCATTGTAAAGTAGACCGTTAATGTCATAGTTTTGAGCTTGTAATGATGTTCTGTCCGCATTACCATTATAGATAATTAAACCGCGACCATCAAAACTGCCAGGTGCAGTGCCTAGGAATGTAGCATAGTCAGCAACATTTGGCATTGTATTAGCTCCATTTTCTACAGTAATAGTAGTATTTGGGCTCATAGCAAACTCTGAATTAATATTATTACCAAAGATTAAAGCACCATCAGACTGAATTAGAACATCAGATGCCATTGCAGTTGGAACATTTTCAGCAGTTGCATAATTATCACGACTACCAGAACCAGTACCACCGGCGTGTACCTGAGTACCACTAGCAATAATTACATTATCACCAGATCCTGGTTCTACACCTTCATCCCATGTGTTTGGATTTGACCAACGACCATGAGTAATAGAGATGAATGTAGTTGGACCGCCTCTTAAGAATAACGGAGCAGGGTCATCAATTTGTGCTAAAGTAGTAGTACCTGCTTGAATACCAGGTAGTGTTCTTGAAGCAAAAATTTCTCCACCGTTATGAGTACCAGTAGTAGCATTACCGGTTGCAACTTTTTCAGTAGTAGCACCAGTTACCTCTCTGTATCTTAAGCTTGTGTTGTCATAACCAGCCGGATAAGTAGGCTCTTCTGACTGCTTATAACCATATTCAAAAGTAGCAACCCAGTTGCCTACAGTTGAATTGTAATCATAAGTTACTAAACGGTCAACGTCTGTTACAGCATCATAATCAGGAATACCAGCATTCCCGCCCGGTTGAACATTTAGAGTTAAATCAGCTAAGTCACCTTCATTTGATGTAACTGCTACTGTAGTGTAAGCATTGTTAAATGTCAAAGGACCGGCAACACCCATTGTACGGTTCATACGACCAACAACCTCAAAATCAGCTCCATCAGGATCATCATAAAGAGCTTGAGCAGTATTGCTAGACATGTACAATGTGTTTACACCCATTGCTAAGTCATTATCCCAAAGTACAAAGTCAGCATCTACATAAACATCACTAGCAACATCTTTACTAGCAGCACCTTTTAATCTTAAAGTACCGTAGCTGTTTGCATCACTAGTTGCAACAACTGTCTGAGTACCTGATGTTGCATTATATTCTACTGTTGAAGCAACATCAAAAGTCATATTTGAAGGATCAGTGTAGTTATTAGCAAATGTACCTGAGATATAATATTCTCTACCAGCATTTACGATAATATTCGCATCTGCACTATTTGCTAATGTTAAACTACCTGAAACTGTACCATTACCATTATTAAAATGCATATCACCAAGGTTTACACTTACATTGCCACCGAAGTCAACAACACCGCCGCCATTAGTTTGGAATAATGATGCTGCATCAGTCATAGTAACTGCGCCTGCAAAATAAGATGAATCTGTACCTAGTAGCAAACTACCTGACATTGTCACAGGAGCTGCTGCATTTTGAGTAAAGGAAGTACCTGTAGTTTGATTCCAAGAACCTTGTATATCCAAACCACCAGTGTTAGATGCTTCCATTACTGAAGCACCTGAAATAATTGCAGAACCTGCCAAAGTTTTAAGACCTGCATTTTGCAATGTCAAACTTGAATAAGAATTAGTTCCACCAGTACCAGTTCCTTCAGCATATATTGTTTGGGCATTAGTACCATCATAGTAGAAAATACCGGTATAAGATCTATCACCTGCGCCTGCTAATACATCATAAAGTTCACTAACATGAACTCCATCAGGAATAGCTTTTGCAGCAGCACCTTCCATAGAAAGGTTAGTGTAAAATCCAGTAATTACATTTTGGCCTGCAGCAGTACCTGTGTAAGCTACTGTTCCAGGAACTCTACTAGCTGCATCAGCAGCTAAAGGAGTTGTACCACCAAACGTGTGATTTGCATTTTCAAACTCAATGCGGCCATCATTAGTAATATTTGTTGAAATAGTTGCATCATTATCTAATGCAGAATTATCGCAACTGAATACTATTCTACCTGTGGAATTATTTACTATAGTTCCCGTAGAAGAGTTTTGTAAGGTTTGCGCCTGACCGTCTACTGTCAATAGCCCAAGTGCTAAAGCCGCGATAGCACTGTACCTTCTCCAGTTTCTCTTAAAGAAATTCATAGGATCTCTCCCTGATTATTAAAATATATACGTAAATTTAGTCAATTTCTATTATCATGTACGTAATTCAATGTACAAATCTTTTTCTGTTTATAATTAAGTAGTTCTACTTACTTTCAAGTCTTTTACTGATAAGGACTTAGCCTATCTATACAGACTATTCTCACATCTACGTATTGTTGATTATTGTAAAGAAATATAAAGTTAAATCTACTTTAAATTCCAGACTAATAATTTAATTACACAGCTGTATTACACCATCATTATTGATCAAGGCAGCATTATATACATTTCCGTTTATCTGTAAAGCATCTACAGCCGGATTGTTTTGCAATGTAGCACCATTTTGTATATATAAATCTCCTCGAATTAGCAATGATGAGGTAACAATTTTCGTGCCGTTCATATTTACCCAAACTGTTGCTAAACCACTTGTTAGATTAGCAGGTAAATTTGATATAGATTGATTATCTCCATAAAACTCTATTACAGAACCTAAATCTAAATTATAAGTAGCGTAACCGGCTATAGTTCCTGACAAATCATTTGTACTATTTAGTCTTAGCCAACTGCCTGATAGCATAGTAAGATCACCCGAATTGGCAGTATTCAAAGAATAACTTTGTATATCTGCAACTCCGGAATTGAAGCTTAAGTCTCCAATAATTCTAATATCTTTATCAAATAGAACAGTATTGTCACCTGCTACTCCTGAGTTTGCAATAGTCAGATTATTCACATCTTGTGGGAACGCGCTACCCAAAATCTGATTCTGAGTGCCACTCATTATAATATTTATTTCATTTCCTAAACTTCCGAAAGACCTTATATCTGTAGTTTGAATATTACCTCGGTCATCACCAATATTATTTATACCGAATTGAGATCCGATAAAAATTGTAGAATTTGGATTCACGGTAAATGTTGTGCCTGTAATAACAAAATCGCCTAAATCTAAGGTTCCTGTATTTGCAGTTCCGGTACCAACTAAAACTCCACCGAGTTCATAATTACCATCTAATCGAATTACATGATCTCCGACACCATTATTACCTCCACCGACAACTACAGAATCTTTACTTGCTGCAGGATATAAACCGGCACCGGCAATTGGTCCTAGGTGATCTTTAGCATATGTCCAACTATTATCATCAGACCACAAACCAGACTGACGGCTATAAAATATAGATCTAAATGCGCCATCATTTGCAATTGTCCAGTCACCTGTAAAATCAGTAAATGGAATTTCAATATCAGTATCAAATGTATTTGTACCTGATGTAACTGTTCCGCTTACTGCGAGCCATGTACCGGGAGTGGTCTCAAATGGATTGCTCCACCTGCCGATACTTGTAATATTTGATTCGTCAGTTTCTACATCAACATCATCATAAATAAAACTCAATCTTCCGCTAATATCAGTAGTAACTCCGGTTACTGCCCAATATCTCTGAATATAGTCCTCTGTTCTGTCATCAGGTAGTTCTGAGTGCCCTCCTGAAAGAGTCACATGAGAACCTCTGGATGTCCTAACACAAACTTGACCATCATTGCCTGTTGTAGAACTTGCCAAAGTTGCAGGAGTGTATCTGTCTGCACCTTCTTCAAATGATCCCAAAGGATAAACATAAGTTTCATTGACAGTAATCTCTCTACATAGAGAACCTGAAGTTTCAGAAGTCCTAATAAAATTATTTGATCCAAAATCTGTAATAGCATTTGGAGATGCTGATGATATACTTATGTTACCATTATCTCCAATCTCTAATATCTGTGTATTAGAATTTGTTCCGGATTGCATATCAAGCGTACCGGCTATTTCGAGACTTTTATCTACATAAAGAACACCAGTTCCTGTTCCTCTGTTCATTTCCAGATTATCAAAAACAAGTAGTCCATCACCGGAAATAACTTGATTAGTTCCACCGCTTCCTTCAATATAGTTAGTTGTAGAAACAGGATTACCCTGATAATCTAAAGTAGCATCAAAACTAGTACCTGCTGCTAAAGTAATATCACCGGAAAAATGTAAGGCACTGTTATTATCTCTTGGCCTTAAATTACCTGAAATCAATTCTAATGAGCCATTTATAGTTACATCTTTCGGAGCTATTGCTGTTATGGAATTTGCGTCACCTTCAGAGTCAACATAAATATCATTAACTGTACCAGGGAAAGCACTTCCAAAATAATGATTACCTCCTCCTGTAAAACCAAAGTTCACAGTCGGAGCAAAGGTAGTATTTTCAAATCTAACTACACCATCATTTGCACCACCATCCGTGAAAGTCTCAATTCCATCAGTAGTTCGTAGTTCCAAAGTTGCATTATCACCCATTGCAAAACTACTCACACCACGGATACTCTGAGATAAATAGGTTGTATCTGTGATAATTAGTTTACTACCGTCTTTAATTTCCATATAAGCAACTTCCGGCCTGGTAGTTAAAGTAATTACATCAGAATTTTGTATTATCACACTATCTCTATATTCAAATTCATATCCATCCGGGCTATCCCAATCAGGATTTGGATACTCCCCTACAGGTACAGGATTTGTTCCAGCCGGATCAAAAGCCCAGGAATCATGGTTATTCCAAAGTCCGTCACCCTGGCTGTAGAATATCCTTGCAGCTTTTTCTCCAATAAAGAAATCACCAAACCCAGGCCAACTATCTGTCGGGTTTGTCTTTAATTCTACAGTAGCTACAGTTCCAATATTCCACAATAAATCAATTTCTCTTCTATCCTGCCATTCAGGAGATTCTGTTGGTATAGATTTTCTACGAATAACACCATTTGCCTGATTAATAAGATTACCTTCTGCAAGTGGCATCTGGAATCTGATATTTAATTCTCTATCCCCAACTTCCAAACCATTTACAGTTTCTGCTAATAATTCCCAATATCTAGGGACTCTAACATTAGGATCCATCCTATTGCCATAAAACGGTTCGTCAGGTACAGGCATAATATTTCTAGCTTTCAGGAATCCATAAGTTCCACCTGTAGCACCTGCATCCATTATGATGGTAGTTGGAGCATAAGTAGGACCATAGCCAACTTCAAACAATCTCGAAACAGCTCCGCTTGCAACTGTTTTTGATAAATATCCATCAATATGACCAAAAGGAGTCGCTCCCTGTCTTTCAACTGTAGCACCTTCATTTATTACTATTCTGGAATCATTTAGCATCTTGATATATGCCTGATTTCCACCGCCAAATCTTAGGCGGTTAGTTATTCTAATGTGAGAATCATCTCCACGAGCATTAACTACAACAGAATCCAGTGCAGTTGTTTTATAAATATTCAATTGTCTAAATCTTATGCTGTCATCTTTATCAAGAGTAATATATTGTGTGTTTGCACCTTCAATATCAAAGACTCTGGTATTTGTCTTCAAATCTCCTAAAGATCCGAAATACATACCGCCTCTTATATTATACGCGTCTACACCACTTCCAGCATCGAACAAACCTGATACTACATTTAAGCTGTCATAGATTGTAATTTCTCTGGAATTGTTGCTTGTAAGAACTCTAAATCCTACTGAAGGAGCAGTATTATTAACTGTTAAAGACAGCATATGATCAGGCAATGCAGCACCGGAAACTTGAAAATCAACATCAGAATTAAATATGTAATGCCCTACACCAAAAACTCTTTCTACTGTTCTTACAGAACCATCATCAATACCAACAGGCTGTAAACCTGTATTATGCTGAGTAGCCAGGTAACAGCTATCTTTCAAAACAAAAGATTGCCCGGTAATCCAGCCGTCATCCTGTATTTGAAGTGTACCAGGAGCTCCCTGATATGTTTCAACCACAGTAGATTTAATATTTGGAACTAAATTAGAAAGAGTTACAGTAATTCCATCGCCAATGTATGCCTCATCTCCAACGTACTGAGGGAAATCAGTAGTCTCAGGAGTACCACGGTATCCTTCTTTTGACCAGGTAGCAGGATCATCCCAAAGACCATCTTGAACAGAATAAAATCTTGTACCGGTAAGCTCAGCAATCATATAGTTGCCAAAGACTGTATTAGCAAGAGATTTTGTTGTAGAATCTGTTCTAACTACATTATCTATTTGGAAATAATCCACAGGAGCCGGACCCGGTGGCAGTGGGAATCTAAATTGTTTATATAATGTCCAGTTCGAACTATTTCTCAAATCTTGAGGATTTAAGAAGTGCAATGTTAAATCAAAATCAGCACCTCCTAAACCAAATGATCCATTGTCTTCAATAGTCCAATATCTTTGAATATTTCTTGCTAAATCAATATCTTCATCATTATCAGGCAAACCGTCAGGATCATTGCCAAAAGCAGTTACATCAATTGGTCCACTTGTAAATGCTCCGTTAAAATTTAGCTCCGCAGGAGTATAATCATAATCGGCGCCTACATGATATTTTCTATATTCAACAGAGCCGTTGTAAAAGTTTTGGATTAATTTGCCATCTACGTGCCCCAAGCCAAGTCGATCTACAGTTTCTAAATCACCTGCAGAACTTCTTGGAGTCATCTGCACATAGTGATCATTAGTTCTTGCGTCTATAACTCCTGTATTATTCTCAGCGAAAATCAGAGTATTTCTAATATTCATATAAGATCTGGAATAATCACCTAGTATCAGCTTTCCGGAAGGCTTGTCGATAACAACTTCATAGAAAGGTTCGTTATTCATTGAATTTCCGGATTGGCTATTTGTATATGCATTTGTATTCTGAAATATCTGATCCCCGGTTCCATTAAACGTCACAATTCTAGAGCCACCTGCATTCCAACCTCTTCCATCCGGTGTAAAGCGACCTTCATTTATAAAATCACCACCAACAAAGAGATTTCTACTATCAAGATCTAAAGTACCATTTGGCCCAATATATAGATCATTCAAAATATAATTATTATCTTCTGCAAGTATACAAGAGTTGTGTCTGGAACTACTTCTCCTTGTTTCAATAACTCTCATATTATAAACAGGAGAAACTGACCCGAAAGAATGTCTCTTGCCATTTGAGCCAAGAGTATTACCAACTATCCCAAATTGGACTGTACCTCCTGTTACAGTCCAAGAACCTACATTCACTATATAATCAAAACCACCATCAGTCGGATTTGCATAAATTATAGTACCATCTGTCCATGTCATAGTGCTATTTTGAAGCAAGCCAAATCCATAAATATTTTTATCCTGAAAACTTCTTACATCCATAACTGTGAGTTGACCGCCGTGCATAGTAAAATCCATTGTTCCAAAAGGTACAAATGTCGTTCCATCTATATCAGGAGTAAAGCAAGAAGCTACAATCATCTCTCCACCTGTCATGGTAAATGTATTATTCAATCCGTATACAAAGTTTTCATTATTCCCGATTCCAACTCTAAATATTCCACCAGAAATATCAATTGAACAATTTGTACCACAAATCATATCATCACTTACTATAACTTCACCTTGTCTTATATCAAGGCCGGTATTTGATCCTATGACAAAGTTTTTAGAAGGATTATCATCAGGCCATTGGATACCATCATTTGAAGTGGTATTTGCATCAAGGTATATTGTTGCATTTACATCATGCACAAAAGTGCCTGTAGTCATTATAAATCGTTGTTGATTATTAATAAGCATATCTGTAATGGCATCACTCCATGCTACTGATGTATTAATAACCTGATTCGCTTTTGCATCTTTATCTAATATTATTTGGTACAAATTGAGAGAGCCTTCACCTAGAATATTCGAATTCACATTACCATCAAATACAATGATAGTTTTATATTGGCTAGCAACATCAAAGTCCACAAAGTAACTTCCACCTGTAGAATTAACTGTAAAGTCACCTTCTACATATAGTGTGTCATATCTGTTACCGGAATTATTGTCTGAAATTGTACCTTGAGTATCTACTAAGACCTCTCCGTTTATATCAATTGATTGATTTCCTGACCTAAAGTTTAATCGACCATACCCATTTTCTCCAACTGACAAGTGACCTATACTAACTGCATCTAAATTATAAAGAACCTCATCATTGGAAGCAATGTATACTGTATCATTTTCCAATCTTCCAGGATAAAACAGAGAAGCATCTCCGGAATGTGATTGATTAGACCAAGTAAGATTATTATCCCAATTCCCTGTTGAAATTGAATAATAAATTTGCCCTGATCTGAATGATTTAGGATAGCCGGCAGTCCATTCTCCATCTAATGTCAAATATTGTTTGATATCTATAGGAGAAGGCGACGCAGTAGAAGTAGCTCCTAAATCAATATCCCATCCAAATCCAGTATATCGTGCAGGTCCGTAAAGAGAAGCAGTCCCATTTACATCGGATGGCTGATAATAAAATTTATAATCAGTTCCTGCTACATTTTGAATATTTGAAATACCGGAAGTATTAATCGTCCAATATTTTTGAAGTACGTTGTCATAACCTGCTCTCCTATTTGGATGTTTACCATTTATTACTCTAACCTCCAATTGAGCTGCTGTAAAATCAGCAACTAAATCAATTTCAACACCATAATAATTTGAGCCTATGCCTAGTGGTATATCCATATTGCGGGTCGCTGCCAAACCATCGGTAAAGTTTTTAATAACTCTACCGGATGTGGCTGTACCATCAGAAACTATCATCTGATTACTACCTAATGCAGTTCCTATGATAGTCGCGTTTTGAGCAATTGTAATATCATTTTGATTCAAAATGATTTTAGCATTACTCAAGAAATTAATTTGTTCAGCAATATTAATATTATTACCAAGATTCAAATTTCCGTTAGATTTATTCATTTCTAGGATATTCAAATTCGAAACAGAAGAACCAGTCAAATATTGATTATTATTACCTTCAAATATGAGTGCAGAACTTGTAGGCAAAAAGCCTGAATTATTTACAAAATCACCACTTAAAGATAAGTCAAAATTATTTGCAGAAAGTGTCCCTGCACTTATTAGCACAGAATCTCTAACCTCTAGATCTTTTTCGAGTAAAATTGTACCACTAGTATTAAAGATTATATCTTCCACAGTATCAGGAATTCCATCTCCCGTAGAAACTGCATTACCTGAATAAATAAGTCTGGCTGAGTTATGGTTCGAATGATTATAGTTTCGGATAGAAGTCTGAACATTCCCATTTGCAGTAGATGAAGTTATACCATCCGCAGATGCAATTTCAAGAATACCATCTTTTTTCAAAGTAAACTGTGTACCTGAAATAACAAAAGAAGACATATTCAACTTACCATTATTTTCAACAGTAAGAGAAGCAACTTGTCTATTCGCGTCCAAATCAATGTATTTATTATCCCCAACAAATACTATATCTGTATTAAGATCAGGATAATTTGCTGAGGCAGCACCTCCATAAGAGATTTCTGACCAATTACCGATAGTATTCCAAGCACCGGAAGCTATTGAGTAAAACACTCTTCCACTACCACCAGGTTCACCTACCATAAAGTCTATACCAAGTTCACTTATTCCTATTGCCTGAGTAGAAGAATTAGTTCTAACACCCAAAGCAGGAATATTCCAACCAGTATTATACCTTCTGACTTCAAACAAAGTTGGATCAGCACCACCTCGAATATCATCTGGATATAAAAAGTTCAGTGTTATGTCATAAGTTCTTGATGCACCAAGATCAAACCCGTAAGTATTCACAGACCAATATCTTTGAACATTTTTATCAGGATTAAGTGCAGAAGTTAAAAACTGCGGATGATCACCGTCGTTAGAAATTACACCAATATATCCTGCTGTACCACCTGTACCATTTACATCAAAATTGACAGGTGTATAATCCTTTCCATAACCAACTTCGAAAGAAATAGATGGTAAATCTCCTGTATTAAGATATTTCCTAAGCTCACCATCAACATGACCGGAAGTTCTGGCTACATTAGCACCAATATCCAAAATAACTAACTGACTATTGGTTCTTGCATCTAAATTCCCTTGTATAAACGAAAGTGTATTAGATACTGTAACACTATTATCCGTAATAGCTATATTACTGTTAGTCTTGTTTATTGATAGATTATAGAAAGTTTGATTCAGAGAATTAGTTATTTCTTTTATTGTATTACCAACAAACTCAACTGTACCATTTTGTGGAATAAAAGTACCTTGATTAATCCAATTCGCAGCAAGAGTGATTTTGTGATTAGAAGCACTGACATCTAAATAATTAGATTCGATCAAGAAACTATCCAGCACTGAAATTGGTTTGGATAACGTAACTCCTACCGCAGAATTTGCAACAAAGCCTCCAATATTATCAGGAATACCATCACCAGTTACCTGAGCAGAAGAACCATTGTAAACAAAGTAAGAATTATTGCTATTATTATAATTAAAATCACGGTTTGTAGTTTGAATATTACCGATTGCAGCAACAGCTGAAATACCGTTTGCGTCTCCAATTCCAATTATACCACCCGATTTGAGAACAAAATAACCGGCACCGCTTATCTGGTTTGTACCAAGTTCAAGCCTACCCGGAGTATTAGTAATACCTGCAGTCTCCACAACAACAGCTTTATCGGCATCTACAGAGAAATTCACATCAAGATTAACTGTAAAACCATCTGCTATCCTTACGCTATCGCTTGGCAAAGGAGTTACAACAAGTTCTGCAGAACCTCCCCAACCAATAGTAGACCATGTAGCAGGGCTAGACCAATTTCCGTCAGCTACAGAATAAAATATAGAGTAAGAAGATTCACCAACAATAAATTCTGTTACATTTCCACTAGCTGCAATGATATTATTATCTAATGATTCAGTGGAAGTAGCAGTCCTAACTCCTGTATTAGGAGTAATCCAGTTTATTGCATCTGTTCTACGACGAGTCTCAAATACAGAAGTATTAAAACCTACTGCATCATTCGGATGATAATTAAAGACTACATCGTATGTTCTGATACCTAAGTCAAAAGTAGAAGAAGCAGGAATTGTAAACTCCCATTTCCTATCAATCTCATTAAATCTTGGAGAATTTGCAGCTGTTTCATCTGTGTAAATATTGAGGTAACCTTCAGTACCACCGGCACCTTTCATTTCTAATTCGATACCTGAGAATGCATCTATAGCACCGGCATATCCCACAGGAATAAAGTATGAAACAGCATCTCTAGCGACATATTGTCTATAATTTGAATGAACAAAAGCAGAAGAATTATCAGCAGAATTTCTGGAAGCATTACCATCAACTCTTATATAATCTTGAGAAAAATCAGGTAAATACAGATAGCCTCTTTCTAAATGCAAGTTATTTTTTATCCAAAGTCTATTTGGTGTAGAACCACCAGCTGCATTTACATTTACATAATCACCGGAATTAATAGTCAGGTTATAAAAAACTTCTTCGTTATAATTCAAAGTATTTATTGTTTGAGCCGCATTCCCATCAAAAGAAACTGTGGAATTGCCTGGATCAAAAGGATTTCCATTGTTGTCCCAGACTCCTAAAACATGCAAAGTAGCAGAATTACCACCACCAAAAGTAGCACCTGGGTTTATCTGAATCTCATTTTCAACTGTCATTTCTTGAGTAAACCGAACTGTTCCAAGACCATCAATATCTATGTCATAGAAAGGAACATTATTAGATGCAATTTGGTTTTCAGAACCGGAAATGGATTTGAACAATACAGTCTGATTAATTCCATAATCAAAATCACCACCGGTATTAGTCCAGTCACCAGAAACCTCTAATTGATTATTACCATTAGCCATAACTAATGTACCGGAATTGATAGTGAGATCATTAGACACAACATAATCAATATTATCAACTAAAGATTTATTTCCACTTCCACCAATAACCAGGTTGTAATAATTTAATCTACCCCATTGATTATTAAGTGCAGAATTTCTTGGAATGCTTTGATTTGCATCTCCGATAAAGGCAATAGTTGAACCACTAGTAGATAACCAAGATTCACTAAAATTAGCGAAATCAGCATTAGCAATATTTAAATCACCGGCAATATTGATTTGCCCTAGCGCGCTAAAAGTGATTTTATTATAAGCTCTATCACCTCTAAATGTTAAATTGTTATACCTTAAAACAGCAGGGTTACTAGCATCACTTGGAACAGAAATTCCAGTTACTCCGAAAAAGTCAAGTGTTCCACCTTCCATAGTTGCAGGTAAGTAGTTGCTAGGAAATTCATCTTTCAAAATTAAAGTTCCACCTCTCATAGTAAAAAACTTACCAGGTGCTTCACCATCAAGAAAATAACTATCATTAACTTGATCTAAAGTTCCCTCATTTACTATTAAAGAGTCACCAATAACAACACTTTTGTTCATACTGACTGTATTAAAGCCATTTGTTTTATTAACAACAAGAGCACTTACTCTTCCGGGAACGTCTCTAATGCTTTGACTGTTGTCACCGGTAAAAATATACATAGCATCATCACTATAAGAGCGATATGAAGCGCGGACATTTCCTTCATTCGCAGACTGAGCCAAACTTTGAGGATGTCCAATAGCAATACCACCTCCAGCTTTCAGTAAGAATGTATCAACTGTAGCACTTACCACATATGAGTCACAAATAAATGTACCAGTACTATCTATTTGTATGCGTCGAGCAGGTGGCGTATCGGAAGTAAGAGTTACTTTTTTGCCATCACCAATAAAAATTATGTCCGTATCACTATTTGGAGCAGTAGTAGAAACAATCGGGTCACCATAAGAATTCCTGGACCAAGTCGCAGGATCGTTATAATTTCCATCCTTTATGCTATAGTATTTAGCAGCGACTGCATCTTCTTCTCCTGCAGTCCAATCACCCGAAAAGTCACCGGAAAATCTTTCTGGTCTTATATAATTATTACCAAAATCAATATTATTACTAAGAGCAGGATCGTAGAACCAACTTCCTCCGGAATACTTCACTATATGATAATTACCCTCAGATCCTTGAACTTCTGTTTGGTCATACAAAAATCTTAATGTAGTTCCTTCTATTCCTGGAACAATATTCCCAAGAGTAGAGATTTCCCAATACTTAGCCAAAGATACATTATTTTTCTTTACTTGAGGATGCTCTTGAGGTATGGGTCTAATAGCAATGCCAGGATTGCTGTTATAAGTACCATTTAAAGGTCTAATCCAAGCAAAAGTATATGCACCGGGTGTCCCAATTGGAAAGATAATAAAATTAGCCATAGGCAAAGAAGGATTGTTTTGAATCATTCTTATCAGCCTTCCACCAGTTGCACCACCTGAATTCATAATATATTTTAGAGAAGAAAAATCTTGATTAGTGGCAAAATCTGAATATATTTTTGCATTTTCTGCGATAATCACATCATTAGATTGCATATCAAGAATAGTATTAGACACTAATCTAACTGCAGAATAAATGTAAGTATCAAAGTCAAGTATTACATTACCACCTGTTTTATTTGCAGACAATTCATAAAAATTAGTCACCTGGGTTCCACCAATTGTCTGATCAACAGAACCATTAAAAATCACATTCCCGGTACCATAATCAAAAGGAGTAGAAGCTGCAGAGTTATTTATCCACTGACCACCAATAGTCAAATCAAAGGAAGAAGCTTGCAATCCTCTATGAGTCAGAGTAATATTCCCTAAAACTTCAAGATTATTTAGCAGATCCACTCTAGGATTATTATCGTTAGTCATAAAAAGTTCGCCAATTGGCAAATCACTATTAATAGCAAACTCCTGATTTGCATTAGTAGTAGTCTCTGATTTAATTATAAGTGTTCCGCCGGTTACACTACCATTGCTGGTTTTTAAATAGAAATCAGAAGCAAATGTAGAAGAATTTTGTCCAAGAATAATATCTCCGGCAGACCAATTGAATGCAGAATTTGCGAAACCTATATCAAACACAGCTCTTGGATTTGATATAGATTGCACAGAAGCAAGACTTATAGCACCACCCGAAATAGAAAATGTGATAGCGGAATTATCCAAACCAATCTCTCTGCAAACTGAAGAGTTTACATTCAAAGCACCTGACTCAAGATTAATCTCTGCACCATCTGTATAAAAAATGCTATTATCAGTTAACGGTATACCCACATTGTATTCTGCACCATCTATTCTTAATAGACCTCCTAATTGTAATGATGCATCTTGAGCAGTTACTGTAACATTATTATTTTCTAGCCATAATCCACTCCCTGAAGGAATAGAATAAGTATTTGCAACTGGAGTAAAAAAAGAATTACTAAAAGAGACAACACCATTTCCCATAAAATGGAATATACCTTTGTTTAGAGAAAGGAAACCTTCTGGTGCAGTAAAATTAGTCAAATCCTGGCCAACAGGAGAAACAATAACTTCATCACTAATATTATCTTTATTAAGAATAATAGCAGCAAAATCAGTAACGGTACCTAAACCAGAGATAATAGAATTTCCAGTACCATCAAAAGTAATATTGACTCTACCATTTAGAACATGAAAGTCTAGTCTACCATCATTTTGCAGACTTCCTGCAAGGAATAAATCATGAGTTCTAAAAGAGGTCTGAACATCAAGTTCTCCATTTGCAGCAATATTAATATTCCCTTCAATATCTAGAATAAGATTTTGCGTATTTACAAATTGAAAGATACCTGATTCAACATCCAGATTCCCACTAAGATTAGCATTTAAATCTAAAAATAAATAATCCCCATCATTGTTTTTATCAACTTTCACATCATTCAGATTAGGAACACTGGAACCTTTAAGCTCACTGTTTCCATTGCCAATAAAAGCAATCTCACCTAAATCTGAATCAATAACACCATGATTTTCTAAGTCCCCTGTAATATTCACCTGAGCCGCACCTGTTTCAGACAATGCAGCTCCACTAGAAACAACTAAGTTACCATTCACCTGAATTAAAGAACTAGAGGTGAAAGAAACAACAGAATTATTCCCTAAATTTAATACATTGTTTTGTCCTTTTAATCCAAGAAAAGAAACAAACAACATTAGTAAAGTATATATAAGCTTATTATTTATCATAGTATTTACTATCAGTACAATCTATTTAATCTTAGATTTAAGAGATTCAACTTCTTGCCTAATTGCATCAATTTCATTTTGCTGTTGTTTAATTACTTCCAATAGATATAAAGATATTTTTGAGTAAGTAACACCATCTGGTCTACCTTGAATATCATATGAAATTACATGTTTCATTCCTAACGAATCCAACTCTTCAGCAATTAAACCTATTCTTGGAAAACTATTTTCATCATTTTTCAAACGATATTTTTTGACTGCTAATTTCAAAATATTTTTATAATTGAAATTGTAGTCACTTATATCTGTTTTATATCTCCTACTAGAATTATCTTGATATACTCGACCTGAGATATCAGAATATAATTCAGTAACACCAAATGTAGGCGCATTCGGCAAACCTGTAAGATACACCTCCCCACCAACTTCTAATATATTATCAACAATTAAGTCACCATTTCCTGAGGCTTGAGTTGCAGTATAAGTATTACCAAATTTTGACAAGCCACTATTGACTTGTAGTGCAACTCCATTTAACCCTGTATTACTTAGCTCAAGTGCAGCATCTGAGTCCAACGCCCCTGAAACAACTACACTCCCGTTAGCTGCAGCCAGTGTGATTGTTGATCCATTTCCATAAGCATCATTTAAACTGCCTCCGCCAGCTGACGAAGCCCATACAGGTAATCCACCGGTAAGCGAAAGTGTCTGCCCGTCAGTACCAGGAGCTAATGTAACCCATTCAGTTCCATTAAAATATAGCACAGATCCTGTAACTTCACTAGCTATTGATATATCACTTCCATCGACTGCTCCATCTTGAATTGTCACTACTCCAGTCTCTGATATCAATATATCACCACTCATCGCAACAGAAACAGCAACGTTTGATGCATCACCTACTAAGATATTACCCGCAGTCAAAGTTGACGAAATACTGTTATCAGCTTGCCATGCAGGAATCCCTGCATTTACGGCTAAGATATCACCATTATTACCAGGAGTCAATACTACCCAGTCGGTTCCATTGTGGTAAGTAATTGCACCATTTGCTTCACCAATGAAACTCAAATCTGTTCCGTCTATTGCATCATCTTGAATGGTTAATGATCCAGTATTGTCAAGTAATGCATCACCACTCATACTAACAGATGCTGCTGTATTGGAAGCATTTCCAACAAAAATATTTCCAGAATTCAAAGCTATATTATCTGAACTTAATAGAGGAAGCCATGTTGGACCTGCAGCATCATAATATTCAAATTGATTGTTATCTGTATTAAATATCAACAAACCGTTGGCTTTAGGGTCTGGAATAGTATTTCTTTGCAGTGTTGACATTCGAGGAATCAATAGACCTTTTGGTCCTGAAATTGCTTCAAAGCTAACATGTAGAACCGCAGAATTATCAGGGGAGCTTGTTCCTATCCCTACATTTTCTGTCTGTGCATTTGCATTAAAACATACTAAAACTGTAAACAACATTGTATAGATAAGCTTTTTCATTTCAATTATTTCCATTCGTAATTACTCTTGTACGTATATACACGAAAATCTATGCCAGTAATTTGAAAATTTTCAAACAATATTTCTATTTCCAAAAATTTCCTGCTTACTTTCTAACGCATTATATATTCCTTGAGAGTATACAAATATAGGAACTTCACAAACAGTTAAAAATAGGTACTAATACCTAATTTTAACTGTTTGTGAATATTATTACGTATTTCTAAGTACAGCATAACGAACAAGGCCGGCTGTATTATTTACACCAAGCTTTTGCATTAGATTATATCGGTGAGATTCTACTGTTCGGATTGAGATATTAAGAGCTTCTGCTATTTGCAATGAAGTCTTTCCTATTGCCACCAAATCAAGAACTTGTTGTTCTCTTTTTGTTATAATAACTGACTCAGAAGCATTTTCATATTCAGGGATATATTTTTTTTGCATCAAATTAATTATATTTTTACTAAAAACACGCTCCCCTTGTATTACTCTGTGAATAGATCTGATTAACTCTTTTGCGTCTATATCTTTTGTTAAATAACCATCTGCACCTGCAGATACAGCAAGCTCCACGTGTTGGGAATCTTCAAAGGCAGTTAACATCAATACTAATGTCTCTGGAACATCTCTCTTTATGTCATCTATAGCTTCTATCCCTGATTTTACAGGCATTAAAATATCTAATAATGCAACATCAGGTTTATGATATTTGACTAATTCTACTGCCTCTGCTCCATTTGATGCCTCACCCATTATCTTTATTGTTTTGTCTAAAGCAAGGATGCGACGCAGTCCCGCGCGAACAACCTCATGATCATCCGCTAGTACTAATCTTAAGGGATTTTCTTCACTAAAAATTTCCATTTCTCTACCGTATTGTTGATCTTACAAGTATCTATAGATTTTCGATAATTTTCATCCACCAATTTCTTGATGCATCGCTTGGCATCCGCCAGTCTGCTTTTGGTGACAATGAAACCTCGGATATCTTAATGCCGTCAGGCATGCTAGATCGTTTAAATTGCTGACTGAAGAACCTTATATAGAACGATTTCAGCCATTTTTTTATTTCATCTTCGGTGTATATACCTTCAAAAGCCATTGTTGCATATAAAAAGATTTTATCTGGTGCAAAGGAATGTTTGATCATATAATATAAAAAGAAATCATGCAATCTATAAGGACCAATCTTATCTTCAGTTTTTTGATCTATTTCTCCACTTTCATTCACTGGTAAAAGTTCCGGAGACACAGGAGTAGCTACAATATCTTTCAAGACCTTAGAAACAGTCCCACTAAATTTATTTTCCGAAATCCAACTAATGATCCCTTGTATTAAGGTTTTCGGTAATCCGGCGTTAATTCCGTACATTGACATCTGGTCACCGTTATAAGTACTCCAGCCTTGTGCTATCTCAGATAAGTCACCTGTTCCAATTACAATCCCACCTACTTGATTTGCTTTATCCATTAATATGTGAGTCCTTCTTCTAGCTTGTGCATTTTCAAATACTACATCTAATTTATCTTTATCATGATTTATATCTCTGAAATGGACTTCTGTTGAATCTGTTATATCTATTATTTCAAAATTTACATCGAGGCATTCGCACAGAATCTCAGCGTTACTTTTAGTACGTTCACTCGTGCCAAATCCGGGCATCGAAATTGCAGCTATACCTTTTCGATCTAACCCCAATTTGTCAAAAGCTGCACAAACTGCCAGCAATGCCATTGTTGAATCTAATCCGCCTGATATTCCTAAAACTACTGTTTTCAGTCCAATATGAAGCATCCTTTTAGCAAGAGCTGTAGACTGAATATTCAAGATTTCTTCGTAGTACATAGATTCATCTTCGTCTTCCGGTAAGAAAGGATCAGGATTGACTTTATTGATAAATTTAGAGATTTCCCTATACGAAAATTCAATATCTAATATTCTGTAATCTGTATCAGGATGTGAGCCTCCGTAGGTATTGTTTTTCATCCTAGAGTTGACTATTTGCTCTATATCTATATCAGCATAACATATTTGTGTTTCAAAAGAGAACCTCTCTCCCTCAGCAAGAATTTTACCACCTTGAGCTATAAGTGTTGCTCCGGAATATAATAATTCTGAAGTGGATTCATTTGGACCACAAGAAGAATAGACATAAGCACCCATACATCTCATAGATTGATGAGCCACTATTGCAGATCGACTATCATATTTTCCAATGTATTCATCGCTAGCTGAAAGATTAAATATCACTGTGGCTCCAGCGGCTGCCATTGAATTGGAGGGTGGTACGACTGCCCACAAATCTTCACATATCTCTACCCCAAAACGAAGACCTGAAACTAAGTCATTTTCAAAAAGTATATCTGTACCAAAGGGTACTTCGAAGTCCCCTATTAATAATTCATCTGAGACAGAGTCCCTTGACGAGGAGAACCACCTTTCTTCATAATATTGAGATGTATTACATAAAAATGTTTTAGGTATGATTCCTACTATAACACCTTGCGAAACTACGGCAGCACAATTGAATAGTTTTCCGCTTTCTTCAACCGGCACTCCAACAATTAATGTAACTCCACTGCCTGAAGTGAACTCTGCCAGATCCAGTAATGCTTCCTCTGCAGATTTTATAAAATCTCTCTGAAAAAACAAATCTCCACAAGTATATCCTGTTACAGCTAATTCTGGAAATAATATAATATTAGCACCTTTCTTTGCAGCTTCTGAAGCAGATTCCATGATTCTATCAACATTATATTCAATGTCAGCTACTTTTAGCTCAGGCGAAACTGATGCTACTCGCAAAATACCAAAATCAGCAGGTCTGATACCCATTTTATCACCATTCTCAATAATGTATACTATACATATAACAAAGATATAACAATGTAACGAAAAAAACACACTTTAGAATTAATAAGAGTTATTTATATAGAAGGAGAAAATTAAAAATAAATCCTACCACAAGCATATTGCCAACTCTAATGACCAAAAAAAAAGGAACGATATCTCGTTCCTTAGTTGACATTTCTTTGTCTTTATATTTGCTAATAATATATCTAATTCCCAATAATTGCCTGCCTAAGCTTTTTATGAATTAAAGGAATAACGGTTAGCACCTTATCTTCAGATTTGAATAAGTTTTTAACCTGATATTTTGGATGAGCAAGTTTTAGATCAGTATAATACACATACGCGTTGATAAGAAGTTTCCCTGCCTGAACATTAAAATTACCTGTGATCACTCTTTCAACTTTTAGAATCTCCATTGCCTTCCACATAGTAGTCATATGGTTTGGATCTTCCGGATCGTAATTAAGCTGCTGAAGGACAATCTGAACAGAGTCGATTGGAATGACGCGATAATTGTATTCTTCTGGATCTCCGGCTACTATTTCAGTCTGGAGAGAATCACGAATATCTGTACCCCAATGATCAAAGGCATTATCCCCGTCCATATTCTGGAAAGGCATAACTGCAACTCTGATTTGTGCATGAACAGGAATTGCATAAATTGTTATTAAAAACAAGGAAAGGAAAAATAGTTTAGAAACGTATTTCATAAGTTACCCCGTAAAAGATATCTAAAATCTGTTTACGGGGCTTAACTTAACTAATAAATCCTTTATCTTCAAGATATTTTTTAACATCTTGAAAAGATTTTACAAGCATTGGTTGCATTTCTGTAGCATCGTCCCATTTGCCTTCCTTAGAAAGTCCCATTAAAGCAACTCCCATATCGCCTATTTCATTAAGACCAAACTGATAGCATGATCCTTTTAGCGTGTGTGCCATTCGGTATAAATCATCAGTATTTCTGTCTTCTATCAGCTTTGGCATTTGCTCTAAGTCACTTAGCCATGTGTCCACAAATTCGGGCAACAGTTCTTGAATGAAAGGATCGTCAGGAATATTCACTTTAAACCCATATATTTAGTGATCAAATATAAACTTAAGTAGAGAAAACGATAAGCCGAATTCTGTCTTTTTTACTTTTCAAAAAAGTAAAAGAGGCAATCATTTATCTCGACAAGCCGTCACCGACTTGCTCTAGCAGCCTACCCAAATAAGCAAAACCAAGCGGGCAACCTGGCATACTTTCCTAAAGGAAAGTAAACTTATTTCTATTTGGCCTTGCACTGTGTGGGGTTTACCCGGCTAACGATGTCACCATCATCACCGGTGAGCTCTTACCTCACCATTTCACCCTTACCCGATCTCATAAAAGAGCTCAGGCGGTATACTTTCTGTTGCACTTGCCACAGCTCGCTACTTTTAAAAAAGCGCTTACCATCTTCGCGTTACGAAGCACACTGCCCTATAGTGTTCGGACTTTCCTCAGAGTATTAAATAAATCAATACTCCGCGATTGCCTGTTTTCCCTACAAAAGCAAATTTATAACTAATATATGAAACGTCAAAGTACGAATAATTATTTTGTCAAAATTATGCTTCGAGATTGTCGATCATTTCATCATCTACAATGTACTCTTCAGGCGTTACAATTCGTCCGCAATTTTCACATACTAATATTTGTTTGCGGTTATTACGAAGTTCAACGATTTTTTGAGCAGGAATAGCATTATAACATCCGGAACAGCTGTTTTTATAAACTCTCACAGCTGCATCTAAATGCATTAATCTAATTCTAGCATAATCATTATAAAGATCTTCAGGAAGTTTAGAAATCAATTTCTCTTTTTTAGATTTCAACTCTTCTAATTCGTCATTTTGACCGTCAGATAATGCAGCATGTTCTTTTTCTTTTTCAGCTAACTCTACTTTGAGTTTCTCCAAATCAGATTCCTGAGATTCTAAAATCGTATACAGGTTTTCTTCTTTAAGCCCTTCTGCTCTTAACTGCTCAGATAATTTTTTATGTTCATCTTTCAAAGTTTTAATTTCGTTGCTGATAGCATCAAACTCTTTGTTATTTCTAACATGGAATTGTTGCTCAGTAAGTTTTTCTTCTTTGTCTTTTAGATCTACTAATGTAATTTTTGTTCTTGAGCAAAAACTTTTTACGTCTTTAAGAATAGACTTTGTTTCTTCTACTAACTTTGTCTGCTCATTAAGCTTAAAAGTTTTTTGCTCAATAATTTGAGGTAAATCGCCAAAATCTTCATTTAGCTCATCCAACCTTTGGTCTACATAAGCTAGTACTGCTAACACTTCAATAGGGTATTCCATAAATCCGGCACCACATTGTATTAATGATTTATAATATTTATCTGTTTCTCTTTATAATCGTTTCTTCCTGCAAAGTGAATTACAGGGTTCGTATGAACATTACTTTGATGAAGCACTACAGTTTCCATCTCAGGTACATTTTCTAAAAAATATTTATGCAAAAATATAGGCACAAATTGTTCCATTTCGTAATGCCCAGGATCTATAAGTGCCAACTCACCTTTGACTGCATGAAAAATATGATAAGTGACATCTGCAGTGATAAAAGCATCTGCTTTTTGCCTAAGTGCGTCATTCAAAAATGAAGTCCCGCTTCCGCCTACTATTGCGATTTTTCTTACTTTATCAGATTTCCCAACATTATATCTTATTGGAGCAGCACAAACTTCCGAGACTTTACTCACTAATTCTTCAAGATTTGTTTCTTTAGCTAAATCCCCTATTATTCCCATGCCTCTTCCATCATAAGATTTATCAGGAACCATGATTTGTATTTTTTCCAAGCCCAGCTTGTCAGCCAATATTCTACTAGTGCCTTCAATAAATGCGTCAAATAAAGTATGTACACAGACTAAAGCAATATCATTTTTAATAAGTTTAGTTGCAAGCCTGCCAACTCTTTCATTTCCCAATATATTTTTTAAAGGGCGATAGATAAGCGGATGAAATGCAATAATTAAATCTATTTTTTTTCCAATTGCTTCCTGCACTACTTCGTCTGTTACTTCAAGAGTAAAGAGTATATTCTTTACTTCGTCCACATCAGATTGGATTTGAAGTCCGACTTTGTCCCCTTCCATAGCAGTTTCTGCTGGGAAGTGCTCATTTATAATACGACATATTTCGTTTAATTTCATGCTTTAAAACAATAGTTTTTATAAATTGCTATTAGTGCTAAGTGCCAAATTACGAAAGAATAGACATTAATACAATCTTTACAAATCAAGCTACGATTATTTTAATAAATATTTCAAACTACTTTGCATTTGATGTGTATATTATTATATTGATTTAGCTTATAACAGAGGTGCAAATGAAATATATATATATCACACTTATTATAATTTTTAGCTCATTCTTTACAGTTAAAGCTCAGCAGCCTGGTGATAAAGGCGGTACTTTTGACAAAGATACCATTTTTGTTTTTAAATCCCCTAGGCCTCTACTGACTTATGAAGATAGGAATGCTAAACTTAATGACGCAACCGGATTAAAGTTAGTCTTGACTGAAAGTGGATTCGGTTTTGGTATGTTTATGCAAAGGCAGATAAATGATGACTTTGCATGGTTTTTTGATTTCTTCTTATCAAATGCAAGAAATAAAGATGAACTCGAAAGATATACTTATGATCAGGAAGGTAATATTGAAAGACGGGTTGATAATAAAGTCAATCGGGTTTATAAGATGCCTATGATGATAGGTATGCAATATTTTGTTTTTAAGGATATAATTCACAAAAGTTTTCGCCCTATGATTAATGTTGGATTTGGTCCAACTTTTATTGCTTCTACTCCTTATGATAAAGGTTGGTTCGAAGCTTGGGATAGTGCAAAATATTTTGGAAAATTAGGTGGTTTTATTGGAATTGGAGCAAACTTTGGTTCTACAATGGGAACTTCCAGCCTCAATGTGAGATACTATTATGTACCGGCAGGAAATTCTAAAATAGAAAGCCTTAAAAACATTCCTATAGAAAACTTTGGTGGAGTAACAATCTCACTTAATATCGGATTTTAATAGATTTTGCTTCAACCCGCATTAGTCATTAGAACTATAAAAGCTTCATGTCTTTCGATAGAACAAGGGAGCATGCACCCTTGTTCTTATAAACAAAAATTCCTTGCTAACTAGTAAACAATGGGTTTCACACCCTGTCACCATAGCATTTAACTACTATTATATGCTATATTTCCAAATAACTTTTCTGGGTTCAAACTTTGGTCATTAAGACTTACACAAAAAAATACTAGAGTATAAATATAAAAAAGAGCTTGCTACGGGTCACTGCAAGCTCTTTTTATCTTCTGAATTTAAGCTACTCAATATACTTAGGATTTCAGGAGCACCATGTTTTTCAATGGCTGATTAACATCACGGTGTAAATATAAATAAAAATATAATTAGGTGCAACTAAATTTTACAATAGGTGCGACTTTTTTATTTTACTGAATACCTAACTAATGTCAATCCAAAAGGTATTTGATGATATGCTATCTGTGTGAGTCCATACGGATTATCTTCCGGACTCCAGACAATGTAATATCCTTCTACTTTCTTTTCTAATAGACCTGTGCCGGGAGCAATCTTATATTCTTGTTTAAACTTTCTTACTCCTTTAAACCTCACAGAATCAGTAATATCATCCTCATCAATATTATGATAGTAATAACCAAGGAAATCATTTTCAACCTCGTACTGATCAAACGATTGTGTTTTTCCGCCGTATATTAGCTGATCAGAATATACATAATTACCAGTCAAAACATTATCGTAGGAAACAAATTTCAACTCATCATTTGGCATCAACACCTCTTCCGACTTGGCTTGAAACCTTGCAGCTACCCATGATTCTGTTTTATCTCCATAAATTTGTACCCAGGAATTATCATACCAGGGATTTCCTTCTAACTTCTCATTCACAAAAAGTTTTCCATCTTCTTCAGCATAAAACACTGTGTCCTTTGAAATAATCTCAACATCATTGTGAAATCTAAAGACTTCAATCAGATAGGCTGATTTACTTTTGTACTGCACGTGTGCAGCTAGTACTAAAGAATCTTGCCCTACTACTTTAAAGTCTTCATACCTGTCATAGATCCAGTAATTGCCAATAGTATTAGGTATCAGCTGATCAGAACTGTCTTTTTTATCACTATCATCAGGTGAGCTACTATCAGAACAGGCTACAATAAAAGCAAATAAAACTGTCAAAATTAAGTATCTCATAGTCATCTTACCTCAAAAAAAAATTGTCAACACTTGTATAATGTTGACAATTTAGTTATCTAAAAGTTACAAACAAAGTTTATTTTGGCAAGTATAGTGTGAAAGTAGAGCCTTCATGCTCGACACTGTGCAAGGTTAGTCTTGCATTAAGCATGTCAACAAATCTTTTTACAATCGCCAAACCTAAACCAGTCCCCGGAATTGTTCCAATATTATTACTTCTAAAGAATGGCTCGAAAACAGATTTTTGTTCTTTTTCTGGTATGCCTATACCTTGGTCTATCACAGCGATACTAACTTCTTCAGCCGATTCAGTGATTTGTATAATAACATTCTCTGATTCAGGAGAGTACTTGCAAGCATTAGAAGCCAAATTATTTAGGACATGAGCTAATATCTTATTGTCTGTTTTGACAAAAACACGATCGTTATCTGATTTTACAACCACTTTATGCCTATTCTTAAACAAAGCATCCATCTGGTCTTTTATTTCCAAACATAAATCAACTACATCATACTTTTTATAAAATATCTCTAACTTACCGGATTCTTGTCTACCAATTAGCAATACATCTTCGAGCATCTCTGTCATCGACTTAACAGCCGACTGAATATGATCCAGCTGTTTGGAAAGTCCTTCGTAATTCTGCAACTGATAAAACTGATCTATAATGTAAGTAGACGATAAAATAACCGTTAAAGGCGTTCTATACTCATGCGAAACCATAGAGATAAATCTGGTTTTCAACTCATTCAACTCTTTTTCAGCTTCATAAGCGATCCTAAGCTCTTCTTGCGTCTTATACAATTCAATTTCTGCTCTCTTTCTTTCATCAACTTCATACCTAAGCTCTTCTAAAGCATCCTTTAGTTGTTCCGTTCTGGATTCTACCATATCTTCAAGCTTTTCATTGAGTTTCATTATCTGAGCTTCTGCATGTTTTCTAGCAGTTATATCCTGGAAGATAACAACAGAACTAATGATTGCTCCATTTTCATCCCACACAGGAGAAGCATTGAGCAATATCCATCTTTTAACGCCATCTTTTCTTTTAACATATAATTCTAGATTTCTCGTCTTTTTCCCTTGTCGGATAGCTTGGGTTAGAGGAAACTCTTCTAAACTAAATGGTTTATCCTCCAGAGTATATATCCACCAATTCTTTGAAGGATTATCAGGCGACTTCCCTAATAGTGCACTCTCAGATTCACCAAGAATTTCACAAGCACCTCTATTAACTCTTATAAACGTACCATTTGAGTCTGTAATTACGACTCCTGAGGCCATATACTCAATTGCTGAACTAAGCAGGGCTTCTGTTTTTCGAAGTTTAGTCTCTGCAATATATTTATCAGTAAAGTTTTCTATTATAGCAATACCGCCTGCATCCTGCTCTTCACAGCCTAATCGTTTAAATATACTTTTTATCCAGATTGTTTTATCCTGCGTATCAGTCAATATTCTAAACTGCCCGTTATAGTAGCTTATTTCTTCTTCTAAAGCAGCTTTTGCCTGCTTACTTACGTAAGTATTCTGTTTTAGATCTTGAAATATGTTATATCCCAATAAACTGTCTTTAGGCATATCAAACATGATTGCAAATGCATCATTGATATTAGTAATAATTCCCTCAGAGTCATAATGGCAGATGCCATATGGACTTTGCTCAAATATTGTTTTGAATTTTTCCTGAGATTCTTTGATTTTTGCTTCGTAATAATGCTTTTCTGTAATATCAGATAACATACCCAAGATGCCAATCACTTTACCATCTTCATCAGTTAGAGGTATTTTAGTTGTCTCAGTTATTATTTCGCTACCATCAGCTTTTGTAAGCTTGTTTATAATATTAAATACAGGCTTCTTATTTTCTAAAATACTTTTATCATATTCTCTGTAAGAGGACGCTTCATCTAACTTCCATGGGAGTTCGAAATCAGTCCGGCCGATTATATCATTAACATCGTTTAGTCCGGCTATTTCGGCAAAGTTTGAATTACAACCGGTATAAATAGAATTTGTGTTTTTCCAGAAGATGCACTGAGGTATTGAATCAATAATTAATTCCATCATTTCCTTCTGACGGATAATCATTTCTTCATCTTCTCGCTTCGAACTAATATCTCGGATGACAGTCAGGTATTTTTTTTGATTTTTTACTGTAAAAGCTGAAACAGAGACATCAAGAATTAGATCACCATACTTATCACGTGCGTAATTGACTTCTTTGCGATGATATGACTTATCATATCCATCCATATTCAGATCTTTAACATCAATATGTACGATTTCGTCAATGCCCATGCTAAGTAATTCTGATTTAGATTTATCGAGTAAAAATACAGACTTTTCGTTTACATCTATTATTCGCCCATCCTCGTTGGATATAAGCAAAGCATCGTTTGTAGAATCAAATATTGTTCTGTAAAACACTTCACTTTCTTCGAGAGAAGTAAGCATTGCGTAATTTTCAGTTACATCACTAAAAACAAGCACAACACCATATATTTCATCTTCGTATTTAATCGGGGCTGCAGAATCAGCTATTTGAAATACTCTGCCGTCTTTGGCAATTAATTCTGTGTGATTTGCAAGACCTACAATTTGT
Organism: uncultured bacterium; assembly: GCA_942490685.1. Classification (GTDB taxonomy): domain Bacteria; phylum Bacteroidota; class Ignavibacteria; order Kapaibacteriales; family UBA2268; genus JBFHIJ01. Next base: position 659,599 of record CALNXW010000031.1, on the reverse strand, counting down.
CCATTTTCAAGAACTTTTCTGACAGGGTTTTCAACAGGCTTTTTTGATATAGCGCTAAAGATTTTAAAGACTTCTTCTAACTTCATGCCAATAGCTTCATCTTCACTATATCCGGTCATGTGTTCAGCAACGGAATTCATACCGGTAATTTTACCATTAGTATCAGTAGCTATTACGCCATCACCAATAGAATTTAGTATAACTTCCATTCTGTTTTTGGTATTTACTTGAGCTATATCCTTTTTAAGCTGTGAACTGACATCCATCATACCATAAGTAAATCTAGATGCATTAATATGGCTCAACATTCCGCATTTATAATATACAATCTTCGAATTAAGCTGCACTTCCAAATCAAGTACTACTGCCTCTAAAGACAATATTTCTGATAAATTCAATTCGAAAGACTTTTTCCCTTCAAGAGACAAGATATCACATATATTTTTTCCGATTTGATTTTTTGCCGGCAGTTGAGTGCTTTCAGTAAATACTTTATTTACATTTAACAGAAAACCGTCTGAGTCAAACTCAATAATGGGGAAAGGTAAATGTTCATACTGCGCCCAGTATCTATCGTGATGACTTTTAAGTTCAAGCTCTTCTCTTAGCTTGATATTCTCCTCTAATAACTCTGAGAAGAAACTAAATTTCTCACTCAAATAATCAATATCATCCTGAATGATTGCTATATCATCTATTGAGTCTATGTCGTTTATTTCAAATTGTGGAGTAGCTACTTTTATTTTGCTTGTTGCAAAGAATGGAGCAGAGATTATACTGTAACGTCTATCTCCTGTTATATAACTCAAAATAGAATGCTTACCGGATTTCAACAGCATTTTATTGGTATCGAGTGAAGGAGTCAGATCTTTTTTGAATTTGCCGAAGTATGAATCATATTCTGTATTCAAAACATCATTTTGAGCTACCCAGATATAATCATCTTCATAATTATCATATAGGCAAATAGGTAGATTATGTTTATCGACAAACTTCTCTAGCAGTTTATCATAGCTACTGAGAATACTTGTTTTAGGATGTGTTTTAGCACACATTCTCTACTCCGGCTTAATGAAATGGACTTTTCTACGCACGGGTACAATTTAATTACTATTAGAACAATATACAATAAAATTATCAACATTTAACACAATATTGTGAATGATTCTATCAGCATTTTTCATTACTATTACACAAAAAGTACCGTTTTTTACTTAATTTCGCTACTTACTTTTAACCTTTATTACCTATTTCCATAAAAAAAGCTCGAAATAAATCCGAGCTTGTTAATTTATGATAATAATAGAAATTCTATATGGATTTTAGATAATTTACTAACCCTTTGCTTTCAAATACTTTTACAAGTTCAGCAGGCAATGGCTCAAATGGAAAAGCTTCGCCATTCAAAGTAAGCTTGCCTTTAGCCATATCCAATTCAATTTTATCTCCGGCTTTATATTGATCAACTAATTCCGGCAGTATTATGATTGGCAAACCCTGATTAACAGAGGAACGGTAAAATATTCTATTTACTGATTTTGCAATTACTGCTTTAACTCCGGCATGTGCTAAACCAACAGCAGGATGTTCTCGAGAACTACCACATCCAAAGTTATCACCTGCAACTATAATATCTCCGGCTTCTACATTTTTAGTAAAGTTTTCGTCAAATCCCTCAAACAAGTGTGGCATAATTGCCTCTGCATCAGAACTAAGAATATTATATGTAAGATTACCGGCGAACATCTGATCAGTGTTTAGATTGTCAGCATCTGCATAATTCCAAATACCATTGATCTTTCTGTTATCATCTTTGCCTATAAACACAGATTTAGCTTCATCTTTTTCAGGAGTAGTAAATTCACCATCCAAAGTATTTAGCAGAGGATGATCTAACTTCCCATTGATTGCAGTATAAGCAACTACTGCCGGTGATGCTAGATATACTTCTGAATTTTTATTACCCATACGCCCTAAGAAGTTTCTGTTAGCTGTAGATACTACTTTATAACCATCTGCAGGAATGCCCTGGCCTGTTCCCAGGCATGGCCCGCAAGATGAACTCAAAACATTAGCACCCGACTCAAGTAGAGTAGTAAGAATCCCTTCTTCAATTGCCTGCATATAAATCTCTTTCGAAGCAGGAACCACAAGTAACTGGAATCCGGGTTTAACTTTTTTGCCTTTAAGAACTTCTGCTGCAATTCTTAAATCTTCTATTCTACCATTAGTGCAAGTACCGATTAAGCCTTGATCCATCTCCAGTCCTTGAAGCTCAGAAAGAGATTTAACATTGTCCACATGGTGAGGAGCAGCTATTAACGGTATGATTTCATTCAAATTTATATCCATTTCAAATGCATACTTAGCATCTGCATCAGCCCATACACCTTCCCATTTTTCTCCAAGATGAGCTTCCAATATTTCATCTGCCGGAAATACTGCATTTTTAGCACCCATCTCACTAGCAAGATTTGCAATTGTCATCCTATCTGAAATAGAAAGAGTCTTAACGCCTTCTCCATGATATTCGATAGACATATAGTTTGCACCCGCAGAACTAATTTTGCCTATAATATATAAAGACAAATCTTTTGCATAAACTCCTGCTCTGAGCTTGCCAAAGAGATTAACTTTTATGGTTTCTGGAACTCTGAACCAAGTTTCTCCTCGTTTCCACAATCCGGCAGCTTCTGTCCGGTCTATGCCTGCAGCCAATGCGTTAAAAGCACCTGCTGTACATGTGTGGCTATCACTGCCAACTATAGTCATACCCGGTCTTGCATAATTTGCCATTAGTTGATGACAAATACCGTCACCTGCATCATGAAATTTTGATATATTTTGATCATTTACTGTATTTCTAATATCCTGGTATTGAGTCGCCAGTTTTGCATTAGTTGGAGGTGCATTGTGATCAAGCACCACTAATAGCTGATTAGGATCATGCACTTTTTCGCCGCCCATTTTACGAAAAGTACCAGCTATAGATGCAGTATTGTCATGAGTTAGCACAATATCCGGCTTTTTAAAAACTATAGCTCCTACAGGAGCATTTAGTATCTTTTCAACAAAAGTCTTCCCTGCCATAAAACCATGATTTTTATTGTTAAACATAAAGTATTTTCGCACAATTTAGTAAAATTTTGTTTATGAAAGCGAGAAAAGATATTAGATAATTGTAAAAATTGCCAAATTTAGGTCAATATACTTTTGCATCCTGATATCTACCTCCACAAGTATATTTCGAGTACTTGTAAAAGAAACATTCGGCTTGATGCAGACTTTAAGAAGCAACACTTGTTTTATTTTTTTTACATTGTTTTGCAATATATAATACACATAAGTATCGTAAATATATCCATCTACTTAAAATCGGTTTCTATATGAAAACTGTCATGCTTATAACTATCCATGGGATGGGAAAAGAAGATACAGATTATTACAAAACACTTGAAGAAAAGCTATCTAAAGAAATGATAGATGATTCCATACGAGTGATCATCTGTCCAATTAGATATGCAAAACTATTTCAAGACAATCAAAACCATATATGGGATCAGTATTTATATACCCCAAGTTTCAAACTTTCATTCCAATGGTTAAGAAAATTCTTTTTATACTACTTTAGTGATGCTGCATCTGTGGAGTTTGCTGCCCATAGAAATTCACCGCTATATACAGATTTGCAGCAAAATATATATGACACAATTATGCAGAAATTCAATAGCATAAAGTCTGAAAATGAATACATATCTGTTGCAATTATAGCGCACTCTCTTGGTTGTCAGGTTATGTCTAACTAGTCGATCCTGAAAAAGTCAAACAAGAGCAAAAACGATTAAACAATAGGGCACTAAATTCAAAATTAGTGCCTTTTCAAATTTGGCAAAAAGAAAACGCAAGTTACTAAGTAGCTTTTTGAAGTTAAAAGCTGCACAAGCCAGCATCACATTTATAGAATCTCCCTCTAATCCCTTCAAAAAGTTTCTGCCTAATCTGTAATCTGATTTTAAATGTCCTATAATTGGCTCTATTGCTGATCTTCTTCTAAATCGTTTTCTGTAAGATTGTGATTTCACCTGCTCTCGGGTTCTTTTATGCACTCTTAATAACTCAGTATCACCAATTTTTTTCCTCCCACGGTATCCCTCGTCAATTAAGACTTTTTTCGGATGTCTATTGCATAAGCGATGATATTGCTCTAGAGCTGATGGCAGAGTATGACCATCATACGGATTCCCGGTAAAATTTAAAGCACCGACAATTATATTGCTGTTTTTTGTTGTCAGTATTGATACTTTAGAGCCAAATTCATAACGTTTATTTGGTTTTCCTTTAGAAATACAGGCTACTTCCGGTTCGTGAAAACTGTAAACTTTATTTTTGTCTTTTCTTGTCTGGGATAATATTTTTTTTGATACTTCTATCTCATTAGAATATGCCAATTGAAGGTCTTTGGGAAGTTTACGTAGTAAATCTCTGAGAAGTCTTGCACTAATTGTTTTAATTTTTCTTGCTGCACTGCGCCCTTGTTTTGCTCGCTTTGGTGTTGATAAATATCTCAAATACCATTTAAGTGTTGGGATTGTGCGTTTATAAGATTGACGCAAACGAACTTTCGTCTTATCGGCTATTCGCCATACCCAATTAATAACTTTTAGATGTAATTTTGTATCTGTTGGAAAGGTAATATTTTTTTCCTGAACGGTAGTGTCTGCTGTTATTTCAGATTCCATAGCTTTTCTGCCATGAAGTTTTATCGATATTTGTAATATTTTTTCTGCTCCGGATTCACCTATCCTTTTTCGAAAAACTGTTAATTCCGATGGATCACAAGGGAAGTTCCATTGAAACTCAGTTTCACCTGAGAAAAATTGCCAATAAGGATTTTCAAGCCAAGTATAAACCACATTTTCATCTGACATATTGTACATATGTTTCAACATCAGAAGAGATACCATTAAACGTATTGATTTTGCGGGGCGTCCGAAGTTTTTCTTATACTTTTTGCCAAATTCTTCTTCAAATTCTGACCATGGAACTATTTGGCTTAGCTTGTATAAGGGGTGTTTAGGATTTAATGTTTCTGATAAGCCTTCGTAAAGAAAGGAGCTTTGCTGATTATTATTGCGATTTTTCATAACAAAATTGTGATTTAGATTGCAAGATTTTTGTTCAAAAATAACACTTTTCTGCAATCTAAACCACTACTATTCTTACTTAACTCGCTTTATTGATTGGTGATTAGATATTTTTTCAGGATCGACTAACTATATATATGACATACAAAACAATTTGAGCATTTTTAAAAACAGAGATAAAATCCCTGAAAACTCTTTCGGAAGATTAGGAAGTTTGAAAAATATCATTAGCACAGGATGTAATATCCCACTCTTTGTCTCAGGACTTCCTGAAAGGAAATGCTTTAACTTAAATAATATTCAGTGGGATAATTATTATTCTCCAAAGGATATTTTGGGATGGCCTCTATCAATATTAGACAAGAGTTTCTCAGGCATACAAGATCACAGCATAAATGTAGGTAATGTTCTTACAAGATGGAATCCGCTGTGTCACACTGCTTACTGGAGTAACAATAAGATTGTCAAAATTGTAGCAGATAAACTGCGTGGCTTATAATTATTCCAAAATAGTCATTATAAAATTCAGCATCATAGTTAAATACGATGATGACAAAGGGTTAAAGCCCCATATTCATTAGTCAGCATGTAATCTTTGCTTACCAGAACAAGGAAACATGCCCCCTGCTCTACTGAAAGACACGAAGCTTTTTATAATTCTAATGATATATGAGGATTATAGCATACACATAGGATAAGTCCAATAATTAAACAAGTAGAGCACATTAACGAATTTGCTCTACTTGTGTATTATATCAAATTAAATATTTCCTATTACACCAACTCAAAATCTACTTCAAAGCCCATAGCTTCTTCAAGTAGCATTTTTCTTCTGCCGGCTCCCCAGAGTTCAATATCAGGGAGTATTTTCTCTTTATCAGCATTTAAAGTTATCACAATTTTCCCATTTTCCATTTTTGCCGATACTGACTTTACAATTTGAAGTTGTCTTCTGTCAATGCCTTCTGCTATGCGTAAAATTCCACTAAGAATTCTCACTGCATTTTGCTTGTCAGCTGACAGTGTTGCAAAACCTGTGTGTTTTCTTTTGGGATGACTTTTGCGGTGATAGCGTGCAATATTTGCAATAACTTCTGCCTCGGCATTAGTGAAACCGGGCATCATACAGTGCATTAGAATGTAATAGCTGTGCTTATGGTGACCATCATGGGATATATGGTAACCAACATCATGGAGCATTGAAGATGCTTCCAGCAGCTCTCTTTCTTTAGAATTCAGTCCATGATAGCTCTTTAAATCATCAAATATTTTAAGAGCCACTTCACGGACATGTTCTGCGTGAACTAAGTCAATCCTAAAATGAGAGCACAGATTTTTGATTGTTTCATACCTTAAATGCGTTAGATGTCCGAAGCTTGCACTATTTATTTTTTTATTATGCTTATCAAAAACAATACCTTCGCGAAGCGCATAAGCTGAAATTGTGATTTTTTCGATATTCAATTCCAGGAAAATCTGCTCTAAGATAAGTGCACCACCCAGAATAATATCAGCTCTTTTTGCTTCCATTCCAGGCATATTTGCACGATTCTTACTATTCTTTTCTCTTATGATTTTCTGAATAATCTTGAGTATATCTGAAGTTTTTATAGTGATTCCGTTAAGGATTTCAGGAATCGGCTCATTATTACCAGCAAGAGCCATTGAGGCAAGGGTTTGAATTGTTCCGGAAGTACCAATAACTTTATCAAAACCGGTTTGTTTTATCATCTTTAATTTAGGTGACCAGACACCGCGTATATATTTCCGGCATGCTTCCACTTGCTCAGGCGTTGTGTCTCCATTAGGAAAGAAAGACTTAGTCATCCTAATTGCACCAAGTTTTTGGCTATTAGAAAAAATCATTTCTCCTTTATGTCCTACCACTGTTTCAGTGCTACCACCACCTATATCTATCAAAAGTGTTTTAGAATCGTATATTGGAAGCGCATGCATTGCTCCAATATATATTAACCTGGCCTCTTCTAAACCGGAGATGACCTCAATGTCTACCCCTACTTCTCTTTTGACTTTTTCCAGAAACTCTTCTTTGTTTATTGCTTCTCTTGTAGCGCTTGTTGCAACAGCAAAAACGTCAGCACCTAGTGATTTAGCGAGCTCTGTAAAGTTTTTGAGAGTGTTTACGCCTCGCCGAATCGCATCAGTCTGCAGGTATTTCATGTCACCACCACTTTGACCAAGCCTCACCATTTCTTTATCACGGCTTTTGATGCTTAGCATACCTTTATTATCTACCGAAGCAACTACCATATGGAACGAGTTCGTTCCAACATCTATAGCCGCTATTAGTTGGCTTTTGTTAACCATGTAAAATCCTTATTTGTTCTTTTTTCCTGCTTCGCCTTTCATCACAACAACATCATCTTTTTTATAGATTACATTGCCGTCAGAACGTGTCCGTTGCTCAGATTTTTGTGAACCTGCCGAATTTTGAGCCTGCTGAAAAGGCACAAAAATTTTTCTTACTTTTTTGAGTATCCAACCAAGGAATAAAAATATTCCAACAATAACACTGAGCAATATCGCTAGAAACTTTAACATCTTATTTTTGTCCTAACTAATCGTTTAAAAAGAAAAAGACTACAATCTTATGGTTTCTTCAATTATACGAGCACATTCTTCATAAGTTATCGGACGAGCTGCAACTTCGCTAAGTGTGGTGCTATGTTCGGAAATATATTTTCTCAATATTTCTCTTTTGCGTTCACTGTTAACATTCGCTATTTCTGCGAGTTTCTCATGTCCTTCTCCTATTAAGATAGAACCGTGCTGCAGCAGAGTTCCACCAAATAGTCTCTGAGCAGATCCAACAAGTTTTTTACCGTCTTTTTCAATTTCATATCTTGCAGAGCTGGCAAAGCAAGATACAGAAACAGATTCCCGCGAATAAAAGTCTTTGAAATTTGGTTGAGATTTTTGGAAATCTAGTTCAGCACCAAGTTGCTTAAAGCTATCCACAAAAAGTGTATGCACGTCTCTGTATACGTCCTGCACTGTAGTACCGTAAGGTAAAGGCATAATCACTGAATAAGTAATTTCATGAGCGTGAAGTACTGCTCGCCCACCTGTAGGACGTCTCACAATATCAAAACCATACTCTTCGCATTTCTCTTTATTTATTTCATCTTCTTTCTGGTTGGCTCCCAAACTCAAGCACCAGGGAGTCCATCCATAAACTCTGAAAATAGGTTTTGCTTCTCCGGCTTCAATGGCTTTGGTGTGTTCTACATCAAAATCCATATTATATTTTCCGGTATTAAAGCCATGATCAACAAACTCAAATTCGCCTTGTATTACTTTTTCAGCAAATTTTCCACTGCTTATTATCATTGTCTACTCTTCTATTTTGTTTAATATTTTTTCTAAAGCAAGTTTTACATCACTGTATTGTATTGACTTAATTCCAAAATCACCCTTCTTCGCTCTGATTATTTCTTTTAAAGAACAAGCAGCAAAAAATTTCGCATAAAAATCATCAAGTCCACTATAAAGTCCTAGCAAAGGTATATCAAATGCGGCTGCTACATGAACCATTGCAGTATCCGGCGATATAAGTAATTCGGATTTTGCAATTAGTGATATAGCATCATTCAAATTTCTGGATTTAAAGTTATGCATTTCAGGGCAAGCTTTTAGTAATTCTTCAGCTTTCTCTTTCTCCGGAGGTGCATAAGACAGCACTGTGCATTTTTGCAGATTTCTGTGTTCTTGAAAAAGTTTTATCCAATTCTCCGTATCCCACATTTTGTGCTCCATACTTGCAGACAAGTTTAGAACATAAAACGATTTTAAATGGAGGTCAGCGAGATATTTATTTACGTAGTCAATAGAAGCTTGATCTTGATATAAATCAGGTTTTGGCACCTGATTCGGGAAATCAATTCCAATATATTTAAGTGGATTAAACGCTCTTTGAGAAAAGTGCAATGTTTCATTATCTTTTTCTCCGGGCAGACCTATATCAAATGTATTATCTTCGCCAATATTAAATCCAATCTTTGTTTTTGCATTTGCAATTTTTGCAAAAATTCTACTTTCAGATGATTTATGATCTTTTGGATCTAAATAATAGTCATATTTAACTTTACGCAAAGAAAAGAGGGTTTTTAGAATCTTACCTGGAGTCTTCTCATATATAATAATATTATTGATGTTTGGGTTATTCTTCAGAGCAGCATGATTATGCCTTCCGGCAAGTACATCAATTTTCGCACTTGGGTGTTTTTCTTTTATTGCTCTGATCGCAGGAGTGAGAAGAATCATATCTCCTATCCGACCAAGCTGCACAATTATTATATTCATTTGCAATACACTACTCTAAACAAAAAAGGACGGCATAATGCCGTCCTAACTTACAATTTTTATCAAAAATAATCAATTATTGTACTCTTATTTTGTCACCAATTTGCATCCTTCTAGGATTTAAATTTTTATTTAGACGTTTCAATTGATTTATTGACACTCCATACTTTCTTGCGATTTTCTGCAAAGTATCATATTTTCTGACATTATAGTAAACAGGAGTCTTAGAAGATTCTGTGCTTCCTTTGTAAGAATCATTCGGATAAATTTTCAATTTTGATCCGGAGTAAACAGTGTTTCCTCTAACTTTACCTGGATTCCATTGTTTTATCTGAGATGATCTTACACCATATCTTTGAGCTATCAAGCCTAGTGACTGACCTCTACTAACCTTATGAACAATCATTTTAGGTTTTGAAGCTTCAGTTTTAGATTTAGATGATACGTTTGCCATATCATCAGCATTAGTTCTAATTTTTAGAATCTGATTAGGATAAATCTGATTCTTCCTGATTCTATTATCTTCAGTTATCACCTGCACAGGTACATCGTACAATTTACTGATAGAGTAAAGACTCTCGCCACTTTTTACAGTGTGTTTTACGATAACCGGCTGAGCAATCTGCTCAACTTCTGTTGTATTGTTATCTTCTTCTGTATCATTATCGTCTTGATCAGCATCTTCATCGTTAACAGCAAGCTCTTCATTTGAGCTGTCATCCTGTGTCTCAACATTTTCTTCTTCAGTTGTGTTTTCTTCAGCTTCTGCTCCAGCTTGAGCTAATTCTTCTTCTTTTGCCTTCTGAGCTTCTAAAGCTCTTTGCTGTTCTTTCTTTTTCTTTACAGCAGCTAAGTCAACATCTTTCTGTTCTTTTGCTTTTTTCCTCTTAGGAGGAGCCTTCGCAATAATTAGTTTTTGTCCGGGATGAATTCGGTCATTACTATATGATATATTATTCAAATTTCGAAGGCTTGTCATTCTGATTCCGTGCTTTCTGGCGATAGAAGACAGAGTTTCTCCACGCTTGACATAGTGGTATATATCAACTCCTTCTCCGCCCACACCAGTTGCAGCAGCAAGTTCGTCCATATCAACTTCAAGATTAATAGGAATTTTTATAGATTGATTTCGTTTCAATCTGGATCTTGGAGTAATATTATTGAGTTCTGCAATATCATATCTTGATACTTTATATTTCCTGGCAAGAGACCTTAAGGATTCTCTTCTTTGCACAATATGCTCGAACCAAGGTTGTTTGTCCTGAAGTGTCAGCGAATCAAAAGCCACTGCAAAATCAGCATAAGTATTTGGCGGAATTTTCAAGTTATATTCAGGTAAATCCGGTGGAGTAGTTGCTTTGATAAGTTCAGGATTTAACTGTTTAACTTCTTCAATAGATATATTAGCACATTTTGCAATCGCTGCAATATTTACAGGTTCATGCAATTTGAAAACATCATATTTATATTCTTGTTGGAAATCAACTGAATCCAGATTAAAACCATAAGCTTCAGGATTCATAGCTATCATAGAAGTAGCGATATACCAAGGTACGTAATATTTTGTTTCTTTAGGAAGGTATCTTGCAAGCTCCCAGAAAGTAGGATTTGATTTCCTGGATCTTCTGATTGCACGACTAACACAGCCTGCACCACAATTGTAAGCTGCAAAAGCTAAGTGCCAATCACCAAATCTCACATACAAGTCTTTTAAGTGACGCATGGCTGCTCTGGTTGCTTTTTCAGGGTCTCTTCTTTCATCCACCCAGTATGAGTCATCCGCGTCGTTCAAGCCGTACATTTCACCAGTTGCTCTCATAAACTGCCAAAGTCCAACAGCCTTAGCTCTCGAAACTGCATCAGGAAGCAAAGCAGACTCAGTAATAGAAAGGTAAACCAGTTCTTTTGGTACTCCTTCCTCTTCTGCTATACGAAACATCATCGGGAAAAACTTTGACGAACGCGAAAGGACTTTGTAGAAAAGCTTAACACCACGCTTCGGATTAGTCCAAAAAGCAATATTTCTTTTTACATAATCATTAATTGGCATTGGAATTTCAAGAGAATCGGGCGGAGGTATAAAGCCGGGTTTGCTTTCTGTTTCAACACCAGCCTGAGCTTGAAATTTATCTATATCAATTATTTCATATGTATCTATTTCTTGAAAAAGCTTTTCTCTGATAATGAAGATATTTGATCCGTCATCCAAATCATTTATATCATCAATAAAATTTTCATAGTCTTCAATGATCAACTGAGCCAAATCAGTGAAGTTCTCATTCTTTTCAATATTAGGATATGAAGCTATAATATTTAAATCTTCAATAGCTTGATTGAAATATTTTGCTGCAGTGACTGTATCTCCGCGTTCAATCAGTATAAGAGCTTTATAGTGTTTTTGTCTGGACTTTTCCAAAGTCTGCAACACAAAAGCATCTTCTATAACCTCAATATCACTTTCTTCATCCAGTTCAGCATATTCATCATGAAACAGGGTTTTATCTGTTTGATTTTCAATTTTTTGAGAAAATGAGGAATCAGGAGTTGCCAAAAACAGCATCAAAATAAATATTAAATATATCATATTCTTAGAAGTAGTAGAATTATCGCACATAAATTGCCCCGCATAAAACATGTTTGTGGAACTTAATCAATATACCTTATTAGAGTTAGAAAGACAAATAGTATTTACTTATTATAAGTCAATTATCGAGCCATTTGTAAGCTGATTTTTTTTATTCTCTGATCTAAATCAAAGTAAAAAAAAGGTCGAATTCAAAAACAATCGAATGTAGTAAAACCGCTTTGGCAGTTTTATTTAGATCTTTCTGAATTTCCCGATAACGAAGAACAAAGCAAATATAAATGTCTGCAAAATAATTATCACAGCACCGGACGGTAAATCTGTTTTTACGGAGATTAACAGCCCCAATATCACACTGCTTACACCAATGATAACTGCTCTGATTGTTAGACAATAAAAAGAATCACTAATTAATTTGGCTGCTGCCGGTGGCAACACCAAAAAAGCAGTTACAAGCACAATACCTACGATCTTCACAGAAACAACTACTGTCAAAGCTACAAGTAATGTCAAAATGTAATCATCTCTATCTGTGTTGATTCCGTCAGCTGCTGCAAGGTCTTTGTCAAATGTTGCATAAGCCCAGTTATTCCAGTACTTATATGCTGCTATCGACGAAATCAGCAAAACAGCAACACCAAAAAACAAATCAGAATAATTTGTGGTTATTATAGATCCAAATAAATAAGAAAAAGCATCGACACTATAATTATCTTTTAAAGCAATAAAAATAGTACCTAAAGCAAAGGCAAATGAAAAAACTACACCTATGCCTGTGTCTGCTGATAATTTGGTTTTTTGAGAGAGGTAATTTATTATTAGGGCAACCCCTAAGGTAAATGGGAAAGCTACATAGATAGGTTCCAATCCAAGTAACAAACCAAGCGCTATACCACCAAAAGCGGAATGTGCTAAGCCGCTACCCAAAAAGCTCATCTTCCTCTGTACGACAAAACTGCCGAAAAAGCTTCCCAAGAATGCTATAATAAGTCCCCCTGCAAAAGCCCTAAGCATAAAGGGCATTGCCAATATATCAAGCATTTTCTCTTAGTCCGAATTCTACATTGTGTTTGTGCCCGGGATGCGAAAAAGCTAGTTGCAGATTCGCATTATCAAAGGCTTCTTTTGCTGCACCGTAATATACTTTTTTTTTGTTTAATAACAATACATTATTTGCATGGTAATAAGCCGATGACCAATCATGAGTTATCATCACTACTGTGGCCGAATTTTCTGACTTATACTTCTCAATAATATGATTTAATGACTGTTCGCAAACCATATCTATTCCTGTTGCAGGTTCATCTAATAGAAGTATCTTAGGCTTTTTTACTAAAGCTCTTGCCAAATATACTTTCTGTAGTTCTCCTCCCGACATTTCTGAGAGCTGCTTCTCTGCAAGAGAATCTGCACCAATCATTTTTAACGCTTCATGAGCAATATCTTTAATCGATGAAGCTAACTTTCCGGGCCAGTTTTTCTTATATCCACTAGCCACCAATTCCAATGCCTTTGCAGGAAAGTTCCGATCTAATGTTTTTATCTGTGGTACATAACCTATTATATTGCTCCTGTCTTTGCCATTTTTGACTCCGGCAATTTCAATATTACCTTTCGGGTATTTTATAAGTCCGGTTATTGCTTTGAGCAAACTGGATTTGCCTGAACCATTGGGCCCTACAATAGCAATAAATTTATCTTTTTCAAAGTCAACAGTAAGAGAATCTACTGCTACTTTGCCTCCGTATTCTATTGTCAGGTCAGATATTTTAATTGCTACATCCATCACAGAGCCACTTTCAAAACGTTGACATTATAGAGAATTAAATCTGTATATCTGATTTTATCTTTATCTCCACCTACAGGATCTAATACATAAACTGCAACATTTGCTGCTTCAGCAAGTGTTTCTGCAGGAGCTTTTGCGAGTTGCGGTTCTGAAAAAATAGATTTAGCACCGGATTCGATTATTTTGTCAGCCATCATTTTAATATGATTTGCAGTGGCTTCTTTCCCCGGTACCTCTTCTAAACTGCCACCATAAAGCAATTTATAATCTCTTAAGAGATATAAAATAGATGGGTGGAACAAAAATACTTTTTTACCTTTATGAGGGGATAATGCTTTCGAGATCTGTTTGTCAAGCAAATCCAACCTTTTAGCAAATCTATCAGCGTTTGATGCATAATAAGCTGCATTATCAGGATCTAGCTTGCTTAATGTATCCACGATAGCAGGTAAAATCTTAGACACAGTATTAGGGCTCATCCAGAAATGAGGATCCGGCACCAAAGAGTCTTGTTCAGCTTGCTCTTGTTCAGCTTCTCCGGAATGATCGTGCTCGTGATTGTGATTGTGTCCGTGATCATCAGAATGATCATGCTCATGATTATGCGCATCCGATGAATGATCATGATCTTCATGAGAATGATGTTCGAAAAATCCTATGTTTTCCTGTGGTATAAAATCAAAAAGAGCAATAGTTTGCTTTTCTTCGAAATCTATTATCCAACTGTCCAACATCTCATTTGTATAAAAAATTGCATCTGCAACCTCTACTTTCATTAGATCAGAGGGCTTTGGTGAGTATGTATGAGGAGATGCTCCAGGAGGAACAAGTCTATACAGCTCTGCTTTATTCCCAATTATTTCACTTAAAATTGAATATACAGGGTGAGAACTAGTGACAAAAAGCTTTTTTGAAGAACTTTCACCACAGCTTATAGTAAGCAAAACTATAACAAGTAATATAGATAATCTTTTCATATGTTCTTTCATTTTGTAAAATAAACAATGTATAAAAGAATGAGCAAGAGCACAAATATTTTAATAAGTATGCAGATAATTATCTTGGTATAGGATTGACTCGATTTTTTATTTCTGTTTATCTCTGATTTTCGTTAGCCAATATCTTTTCTTAGAGATAAATAATAAGTATATTTGCTAATATATTTGATTCACTCTGCCAGATAAGATAAATGCCTAAAGAAAATATTTTACTAATAGATAAATCTAACCAGAGCAATTTTGACTGGGTTTCTTTTTTAGTGACCTTAACTCTGATTGTTTACGGTTTAATTTGCATATACTCTGCTACTTATGATTCAGCAAAAAGTAGCTTCTTTGATAAACAGCTAATGTCTGCCGGAATTGGTTTTATTGTTATGATGGTCATAGCCTATGTACCTGATACTTGGCTAAAGTCATCATCATATCTGGTCTACGGTGTAGCCATAATTCTTCTCGCCATGCTGCCGTTTATAGGAGAAACAATAAATGGATCAAAGGCGTGGATCAGATTAGCTGGTTTATCGCTGCAGCCTTCTGAAGTAGCAAAATTTAGTCTTATACTGGTGCTTGCAAAACATCTTTCTCTAAAAGGTACAGATATTCAGTCATTCAGAGACTTAGGTATTACTTCACTCCTTATGATAATTCCAGTAGGAATGATATTAGCACAACCGGATATGGGTTCGGCCACTGTTTTAATCGTATTGTTTATGGGAGTGATCTTTTGGGCAGGATTCGATGCATTTATCCTCTATACTCTCTTTTGTGTGCCGTTTATACTAATTATGTCCTGGATCGCTCCAATGATTTATTATATTGGGGCAAGCGTAATGTCGGCAGGAGTATTACTATTCAGAAGGAAAATATACATATCAATTGCAGCTATAATCGTGTTTTTTGCAGTCGGATTTTATGGCCAGCATTTTTATGAAGTTCTGGAACCACATCAGAAAAAAAGAATTGTCTCTTTCATAGATCCTGAAGCAGACCCACGTGGTTCAGGATATAACGTTCTTCAGTCAAAACTTGCTGTAGGTAGTGGTGGGCTTACAGGGAAAGGATATTTGCAGGGCACTCAAACTCAGCTTAGATTTATTCCAATGCAGTGGACAGATTTTATATACTCCGTGCCTAATGAAGAATTTGGCTTTGTAGGCGGCGCACTTGCCATTTTTCTTTACGTTTCTTTGATTCTAAGAGCAATAAAAATTGCATATGATACTGATAGTAAATTTTACTCAATTCTTGCAATTGGAGTAGCAACCGTTTTCTTTTACCACATAACCATAAATATAGGAATGGCAATTGGTTTAACTCCTGTAATGGGGATTCCTCTGCCATTTATGAGCCAGGGAGGTACCGCGCTCATAATTAATATGGCCATGGTTGGGCTGCTGCTTAACGCTCATAGACATTACAAAATGAAACGTGCATTCTAGCTTATTATAGACTAAAAAAAGTATATACTATGAAACTGGTTGTTTCCATTGGAGATCCCAACGGGATCGGAATTGAAATATTTATAAAAGCAATCAAAGAACTTGGTGACAATTACCTGCAAAAAATTGATTTCTATCTAGCAGGTAATCTTACTACTATTTCTGACTATATCTATAAAATGGGATATAGACTCAAATTTGATAAACAGGGATTCTATATCAACAATAAATATATAAAAGTTATTGATGTTGCTGAGTCTTCTCCTATTGAGTTTGGGCAAATTACCTTAAGTGCAGGCAAACTATCTTCAGCAGCAGTGGAGTATGCCTTATCAGAGACAATAAGCAAGACTTATGACGCAATGCTAACCTTGCCTGTTTCTAAAGAAAGTTTATACAAAGCAGGATGGAAATATCCAGGACATACTGAAATGCTTGCTGCCGGATGTAACGTTGAAAAGCCTCTAATGATATTATGCACCAGAAAAATGAGAGTTGCCCTGGCAACTGTTCATATCCCAATCTCAGAAGTGCCAACAGCAATAAGTATTGAAAGTCTCATTGAACTTACTTCTGTATTCAATTACTCTCTTAAGCATGATTATGGTATAGATAATCCTAAAATTGCACTTTTAGGACTTAATCCGCATGCAGGAGAAAACGGAAATATAGGCAAGGAAGAAGTTAACATAATTGAACCGGCTATCAAAAAATTGAAAGAATCTGACATTAATGCAGAAGGAGCTTTCCCTTCCGATGGTTTTTTTGCTCATGGCGAATATAAAAAATACGATGGTATACTCGCAATGTATCATGACCAAGGTCTTATTCCTTTGAAAATGTCAGCAAAAGGCGCAGGTGTTAATGTTACGGCAGGTTTACCAATTATCAGAACTTCTCCTGATCACGGCACTGCTTTTGCAATTGCAGGTAAAGATATTGCCGACCATCGAAGCACTCTTGAAGCTATCGAAATGGCGTTTGATTTTGTTGTAAACAGAAAAAGGATTTTTGAATAATGGCTAAAGATAAATTTCCGGTAACCCCGGCTATTAGAATGTTAAAACAAAAAAAAGCTGATTATACCCCTCATCAATACGATTATGAAGAAAAAGGCGGGACTGCACAAACCGCTGCCGAGCTTTCTGTGGAAGAACACTCAGTCATAAAAACTTTAGTTATTGATGGCGGTGAAAAAGATCCGTTTATTATCCTAATGCATGGCGATAAAGAAGTTTCTATGAAGAATCTTGCCCGCGAACTAGGCATTAAGACTGCTCAGCCTGCAAGCGTTGATATGGCTTCAAAAGCAACCGGATACCAATTTGGCGGCACAAGTCCATTTGGAACAAAAAAGCCGCTTAAAATAGCAGCAGAAAAGACAATTTTCAGCTTAGATACCATTTATATCAACGGCGGAAAGCAAGGCTTCATTTTAGGTATGAAACCTCATGTTTTAAAAGATATTTTTGATATTGTTGAAGTAGAAGTTGCTATATAATACATTTTGACAAAAACATCGCAGATTAAATGTTAGAATTTATTCTGCGATGTAATAAATTTATAGATCTTACTTTTGAAGATATTCATCAAAGCTAATTTCTTTAAATGATTCCGAACTTTTTCAAGTTATCTAACTTCAATTTTAAAACTCCAGTAACTTTGCCTTTTTCTGTCATCACAATGGCATCTTCCAAGGGGCTGATATCATATTTAAAAAATGCCGATTTTTTGTCATAAAGAATAGTTCTGTTTTTGATCAGATCAATTACTTCAGGCTTCTTCTTAGTTGAGTAGCAAGCCACTATTTTACACGGATAATTAGTTGATTCAGGTATAGAGTTGACTGCAACTACAGATTCACTTATGCATGCACCACAAGATCTAAAGTTTATAAACAGGAACATAGTTTTTTCACTGGGTACTTCTTGCTTGAAGCTCTCTAGCAGATATTTGCTGAATAACTTATTTACCTCCTGCAAATTATCATTAGCCCTAGCAGTTTGTATCACTAAAAGTAAAAATAGGATGATAATATTTCTAAAAAGTTTACTCATTTTTAGTCACCTCAAATTTGGTAAAGACTAATTGATTATCACCCATCGATTTATTAAGTACCAATATTCCTTCCGGGATTACAGTAAAAAATCTAGTTAGATTATTATCCATTTTGATTTCTTTTACAAATCTTAGATTATTGTCAAACATCTGTATAGACCAAGCTTTATCATTATAATCATTAACTGTTCCATCTTCATTTCTAACTTTTATCCTATGCAGACAAACTCTGTAGAATAAATCTCTGAATCTATCATAGTACATGTCAAGATATGTAGGTTCTTCAATTTGATATAAATTAGAAGATGCGACACTGGATTCCTTTGTATCGATCGGAATGAATTTGTCAATATAATTTGATTTGATCTCTTTTTGTGTTACCAATGTTCCATCATAATCATATTTATATATATTATGATCTTTTTCAAAAGAATAATATATATAACCATTGGCAACTACAAATCGGGGATAAAAAGATAAATATTCTTTATCTTCTTTGAATTTCTGTGGGTATTCAATCTTTATATCATGTCTAACAGGATCGAATTTATTGTCAATTTTTATGGTTAATAATTTAGGTTGCTTATAAAATTCTGATGGTGCATAATTATATGATAAATCCATAAACAAGTTAAACTCATTACTCTCCAAATCCATATCAAAATCATAACATAAATACTGACTTGATGCAGAATAAATTTTAGCAATATCTAGTTCATTTATAATTTTGCCTGAAGTGTCAATTTGTCTAAAACTTAGACTTTCAGTGGGAAAATAATATATAGAATCAAAACTTTTAATCTGTATATTGTAATACCCATGTTTCATTTTCATTTTATGTTTTACATCCATATTTTCTATATCGAAAAACACAAGGTCTCGATAATTAAACGCATATAATAAATAAGATTTAGAGCAATCTTCGAAGTAACTTATATAATTAGGTCCAACTTCAATTTCGTCGCTAATATCAAAGATTAAATTATCTGCCTTTTTAAAATCAATATTTTTAATCTCTTCACTAGTCAATCCGCTTATACTAATTAATACAAAAACTAACAACAGAACAATATTTTTCATTAATCCTCCATAAAATGCTGATTTCATCTTGTAACATCAATACTACATTATTGAAGTCTTCAAAATATACAACAAGAATATAATTATTCCCATTCAGATTTCCTAGTATTTGAAATTCACACTCATATTTATCAAAAAAGCAAAGGCTATCTTAAAAAAGATAGCCTTTGCTTTTTAAAATGCATATTTTATGATATTATTATTTACCTAAGGCGTGCTTCAAAGAAAGATAGCCAACTGTACCAAATCCCATTAAAAACATAAATTGGAATGGAATAGCTGCTATTTCAAGATAGAAAGCAGAAATACCTATACCGACCACAAAATAGGCAGCAAGTAAAAGCTCTACTATAACAATAGTGCTTATTCTCTTTTCGCCGTATTTCTTTTTGTCCCACTTGTCAGATTTCTTAACAATTCCCCCTTTAGGAGTTCTTGCAAAACCTGTTTTTTTACCTACTATAGCTTCCAAAACAGCTTTAGTGTTATTGACAGCAAGTCCCATACTTCCGGCTAAGAAAACCGGGAATAAAAGAAGCCTCCGCTGCCAATCCAAGTGGATTGCTTTTTGAGCAAAAGTATAAAATAGGAATGTAGAAATAGAAGCCAATACAAAAATTGACATCAAAGAGTAAAACTCATCAAATCCGCCAATATGATTTTTGATTAGCACTATCGGTACATTCAATAAAGCTACTAAAATGATAAACGGAAAAACAATGTTACTGGTAAGGTGAACAAAACACTCAAGCTTAGTTTTAAGATCCAGTTTAGAGCTAAATACGCTTGGCAGAGTTTTGATAGCAGTTTCCACTGCACCTTTAGTCCATCTAAATTGCTGTGTTTTTAACGCATTAATATCAGCAGGTAACTCAGCTGGAGAAGTCACATCATTTAAGAATACAAACTTCCAGCCTCTAAGTTGAGCTCTGTAACTCAAATCCATATCTTCAGTCAAAGTATCCGGCTGCCAATTACCGGAGTCAATGATGCATTCCTTTCTCCAAATTCCGGCAGTGCCATTGAAATTGATAAAGAATCCTGCTTTATGGCGTACTTGCTGTTCAATTACGAAGTGGCCATCTAAGGCAAGAGCCTGAGCACGAGTAAGATAAGAGTAATCCTCGTTGATGTGTTCCCAACGAGTCTGAACCATACCAATATTATCAGAAATAAATTGCGGTACAGTTTTCTCTAAAAACTCCGGTTTTGGTACAAAATCAGCATCAAAGATAGCAACAAATTCACCGCTTGCCACCTCTAACCCTTCTTTAAGAGCACCAGCTTTATAACCGCTTCTGTCAGTTCTGTGTAAATACTTAATATCAAAACCAAGATCTTGATATTCTTTTACTAATTTTTGACAAAGTTCTTGTGTTTCGTCAGTAGAGTCATCCAAAACTTGCACCTCAAGTTTATCCTTAGGATAATTGATCTGACATACTGATCGAATAAGTCTTTCAGCCACATACATCTCATTAAAGAGCGGCAGCTGTATGGTAACTAATGGTGCGTTACCCTCGTCAAACTTTATGTCCTCAATCGAATTGCCTCTAGTTTTCTTATAATAATATAAGAGAACAAGGCCATGTATACCAAAGGTAAACAAGACAGATAAGGCCAAAAAGTAAGTAATTAATACAATAAGTTCCATAGGTTGAGATCATCTCACCCTTAATTAACAAACAACCCCTAAAAAAATCTACCAGCCCGAAACAACCGCAAAGATAATTTCTTCGGAGAGCTCTTCAATTATCTCTCCGATAGCTTCATCACGGCTATCAGGAATCTGGTTTACATCAAAAAATCTATCCTTGCTAAAGCTTTTTTCCAATAAAACTTTATTATTTATTTTATCGGTAAAAATAGCTTTACAAGAAACAACAACTTTCCTGTCTTGCTCTAGTTCCCCGGCAGAAACAGAAGTAGTTCTTTCACTTATAGATGAAATCGTAACTTCAAGCTTAGAATCTCCACCTACTTCTACAATTTTCAGTGAATTATCCGAACGAATCTCATCTATAATTTTATTACTCAAATCATTAATATACGTTGGATTCCCGTAATTGCTTTTATCAATCACAGGTGCAATATAAACAGTTTTCAAATGCTCCGGTACTGATCCACCTTTAAAAGAATAGGAGCATGCTGACAAACACAAAAATAAGGATAATATTATTGTCTTTATCATAAAAAGTTTGCTCTAAATTGGTTGTATTGCTTTTCCATGCCTATACTAGTAAATGGACCATGCCCTGGCAACACTTTGTAGTCATCTTCTAATACCATAAGCTTCTCTTTTATAGTATTCATGAGTGTTGGCATATCTCCTCCGGGCAGATCGCACCTACCCACAGATTCTCTAAACATTGTGTCTCCTGAAAAAAGAACTTTATCTTCTTTGCTCAAGAAACAAACACTACCTTCAGTATGCCCGGGAGTAAAAACCACTTCTAATGTATTTTTGCCAATTTCAATCTGCATACCATCAGTAAGGTACTCAAAGTTTGTTATAGCATTAATATCAGGCATAGTCAAAATAGTATGTTTATTCGGCTCTTCCAGACGATAAGCATCAT
Organism: uncultured bacterium; assembly: GCA_942490685.1. GTDB lineage: Bacteria > Bacteroidota > Ignavibacteria > Kapaibacteriales > UBA2268 > JBFHIJ01. The sequence goes on along the minus strand of CALNXW010000031.1, from coordinate 637,602 downwards.
CTGCATGGATATAAACAGTAGCCCCTGTTTCGGATTGCAAATCTGCACAATCTCCGATATGATCGAAGTGAGAGTGAGTAAGTAGAATATATTTCAACTCTAACTCTTCTTTTTGAAGCTCTTCCAAAAAGATATTCTTACTTTCGAGAGGTACATCTATCGCTGCTGCGATTTTAGTTTCCTCACAGTAAACCACGTATGCATTGTTCATAAGTGGCCCGGCTTCTATCTGAATTATTTTCATTATTTCTATTATAATGTGTTACACTGCAACAAGCAAATATAAAACAGTTATTTGAAAAATTAAAGTAGAAGCTTACACTTATTGCATATATTATTTTGCCTCAAACTCTTACCATTTGCTAAGTCTATATTTATCAATAGATTTTACCAATAATTTATTTTTCAAAAAACATGTAAAAAGATACATCTATTTGAAAAATAAGATTTAATCAGTACCGTTTTTCTAAGAATTGTTAGTAAAACGTATAAAATGAGGGAAATTCAATGGCTACTTATATATTATCGGCAAAAAGAACACCTATCGGAGCCTTCATGGGATCTCTGGCTTCATTATCCGCCCCGGAACTTGGTGCTAAGTCAATAGAAGCTGCTATAACTCAAGCTCAGATTGATAAATCCGAAGTAAACGAAGTCATAATGGGGAATGTGCTTACCGGAGGTGTAGGTCAGGCTCCGGCTCGCCAAGCTGCTGTATATGCAGGTTTGCCTTACCACGTCCCATGCATGACTATAAATAAAGTTTGTGGTAGCGGTTTAAAAGCCGTTATGCTTGCAGATCAGTCTATTCGCCTAGGCGAATCGGATGTAGTGGTTGCCGGTGGACAGGAATCTATGTCAAATGCTCCATACATATTACCTAAAGCCAGAACCGGATATAGAATGGGCAACGGAGAGCTTGTTGACTCTATGGTAAATGATGGGCTCTGGGATGTTTATAATAAGTTCCACATGGGCATGGCTGGGGAACTATGCGCTTCTGAATGCAACATAACTCGCGAAGATCAAGATAAATTCGCTACAGAGAGCTATAAAAGAGCTCTTAATGCTCAAGAAAAAAATCTTTTTGATGATGAAATCACTCCTGTTGAAATTGCTTCCAGGAAAGGTAATATTACAATCGACTCAGATGAAGAACCCGGAAAAGTTAATTTCGAGAAACTTCCAAATCTAAAAACCGTATTTAAAAGAGAGGGCACAATCACTGCAGCAAATGCTTCATCAATAGACGACGGCTCCTCGGCTTTGGTTCTTGCTTCGGATAGTTACGTTAGCAAAAACAACAAGCAGCCGATTGCAAAAATAGTGGCTTATGCGACTCACGCTCAGCAGCCTGAATGGTTTACGACAGCGCCAGTAGAAGCAATGAAAAAAGCGTGTGAAAAAGCAGGGCTAAATATTGATGAGATCGATTTGTTTGAAATAAACGAAGCTTTTGCATCTGTTCCTATTATTGCTTCAAGAAAATTAGACATCCCTTTTGAAAAAATAAATGTCAATGGCGGAGCAATTGCTTTGGGACATCCAATCGGCGCCTCCGGAGCAAGAGTACTTACAACATTGATTTATTCTCTGAAGCAAAGGAATAAAAAATATGGAATGGCATCCCTCTGTATTGGCGGTGGTGAAGCAGTAGCCCTAATAATTGAAAATATGGATTAATTTCGTATATATTGGGATTTTAGAAATGATTTTATCGAACACAAATGAATTACATGGCCAAGAGATCGAACAATACCTTGGTATTGTTAGAGGAAGTACTGTAAGAGCAAGAAATATCGGTAGTGACTTTTTGGCCGGCCTTAAAAATGTAGTCGGTGGTGAAATTGCTAACTATACAAAACTCCTTGCTGATGCAAGAGAACAGGCTATGGAACGCATGGTAGATGATGCAGAAAGATTAGGCGCAGATGCAATTTTAAATGTTAGATTTACTACTTCTGCAGTAATGCAGGGAGCAGCTGAAATCTTAGCTTATGGTACAGCTGTTAAATTAAAGAAGTAAACATCATGGAAGCAATACCACTTTTAGTTTTACTCGGATATATCGCTTTAGGCGGTATAACCTTAGTGGTTCTGATTTACTATATCTTCAAGAGAATCAAAGAAAAATCAGAAGAAACTTTTGAAGATAGAAGAAGTTAGATTTAGTTTTAAAAAAAGATGAGCGGTGTGAATCGCTCATTTTTTTTGCATTGACCTATATTAGAGCTGGATTTGCTATGAGAGTCATAAAAAGTGCAAAGCATAACTTTAGAGAAGACTATCACGCAAGCTGATTATCTGGTTTCTACAATCTTAACAAATAAGCAAGACTGTAAACTCTATCAATATCACACACCAAAAAAAAACGGGTAGTTTTACAACTACCCGCTCTATGGAGGATCAGGGTCATATTTCCCTGATTTGTCTTCATCTGCCTCGATGATTGACACTTTCTATTGCTTATCGACTTTTCACCCAAAAACATTAGCTATTATCTTTTCAGCTGATTGATCTCCTGAAGCAATTGATCACTTACAGAAATTGTACGTGAAGCAGCTTCAAAAGCTCTTTGAGTAGAAATCATGTCTGTAAATTCTTCTGTCATATCTACATTTGACTGCTCTAATGATTGACCTGCAACCATAGTTGAAGCAAATGTTTCAGTTGCAGTACCTATTACAGGTAAACCGCTGTTTGGCGATGGTTGGTAGAAATTATTACCTGATCTGACTAAGCCGTCTTCATTTGTAAACTTAGCTACCACTACCTGCCCCAATACTTCTGCCTGGCCATTAGAAAAACTTCCTACAATTCTGCCATCGGGTTGTACACTTAAAGAAAGTAAACTTCCCGGCTTGTATCCATCTTGAGATGTCGCTGTAGCAGAATCAGCCTGTGCGAAATTTGTCAGACCTTGGAGTAAATTGTTTGCATCTGCCAATTTGATTGTAACATCTTTAGGAGAAGTTGCATCAAACACATCACTTCCTACAGCAGTATTCAAATCCGCAGCAGTCATATTCAATTCCAGAGGAGTACTTAGCGAACCGTCCGGATTGAAAGTAATGTTAGTTGCATCCAAAGAGATGTCTGTGCCATCTACCTTAGCAGTCACATCGTATTGATTATCAGTAGCACTTTTAGTAAAAGTAAGTGTTACTGTATGAGCACCACCATTATTATCAAGAATGTCTATACTAGTCGTTCTGACGTTACCTTCCTCAGCTTCAGAATTAAGATTACCTTTTAAAGTAATAGATTCTGTTTGCTTAGGAGCAGAAACAACATCAGGTGAAATAGTTAGATTAGAAACAGTAGCTTCAAGTATATTAACACCGTCAGAAGTTTTATTAGTTCTGCCATTTGCATCCACAGATACATTGTATCCCTGCAAATAGGCTCCTGTACCGCTATCTACAAGATTCCCGAATTTATCTTGTGAGACAGCACCGGCTCGGGAGTAATAATCAGTACCCCCTAGATTGTATACAAAAAAACCATCACCCTGCAGAGCCATATCTAATGGCCTGTTGGTTGACTCTACTACCCCTTGAGTCATGTTTTGCTGGATCGAACTTAACTTAACTCCTAAGCCATACTGAAGCGGATTAGTGCCACCTGCAGCGGAAGTGCCTGTATCTCCCGGGCCTCTGCCATAGCTATATACCTGATTAAACTCTTCAGCAAAATTTGCTGAATTAGATTTATATGCAACAGTATTTGCGTTAGCTAAGTTGTTAGATATTACGTCAAATCCTTTTTGATGGGTTTTTAAGGAACTCGCTCCTATCGAAAGCGATCTTATTAAGCCCATATCAACCTCCTTGTTGATTTTATATCGAAAAAGCCTATCTGTCGGTCAAGGCTTTTCGAGCATCTCGTCTTATATCAAGACTGAGTCCTGCCCGCTCTATGCCATTACAGCAGAGTCAATATTAGTAAAAACGTTATCCTGCATCTGCGAGCTGTCAAAAACGGTAACTATTGTCTTAGATGGTACATTTACGATAAATGATTTATCCTGCATCATCACAAGCGAATCTTTACCGCCTTTTGCAGCTAGCTTATCGATTGCTGTTTCCAGTTTCTCCATTTCCACGGGTGAGATATTAATATCTCGACTCACCATCCTCGATTGGGCATGAGAAGAGAAATTAACTTTTTCAAGTTCTTTTTGAAAGATATCTTGAAAATCCGTGCTCTTCCCGTCGGAAACTTTTAAGGGCTGAGCAGGAGATTTTAAAGAACCAACACCGCCCGCCGGAACAAACGGCAATCTGACGCCTTCAATATCCATCATAGACGCCTCCTTTTTAGATAAAAACTACCCTGAAGTAACTGCTGAAATATCACCAAGTGGTATTTCCATACCATTAATAACCAATACAGTCCCTTCACTTTTAAAACGAACTGCTTCAATTTTTCCGTTAACAAAAGTTTCCGTCGATATAGCCTTACCTTCACCATCTGCAATATTAGTCACAAAACTATATTTACCACTATCTACAGAGTTACCTTCCATATCGGTGCCATCCCATTCTATAGTATTGTCACCTGTGCGAAGAACACTGCTGTCCAAGTCTATAGTTTTGATAAGAGTACCGCTTTCATTGTAAATCGAAACAGATCCGGTAGATGCTGAATAAGGCAAAGTATACCCGAGTTGCACAGGATTATCACCGTCAAAAGATATACCATCAGTATAAGCTTTGGCGTTTTTCCCTAGCATTCCCGGCAATGCAGTATTAGACATAGTCTGCGTGAGCAGCATGTTAACCTGCGATTGTTCTTCCATAATCGAACGTATGTCAGTAAGCATCTCCAGTTGGGAGAATTGAGCTAACTGAGAGGCAAACTCTTGGTTGTCGTATGGTTTCAACGGGTTTTGTGCTTTAAGCTGATATGTGAGTAGCTTCAAAAACTCATCTTTGCTGACATCACTGCCGCTTTTCGCCGATGAGTTGCTACCCGGCATACTATAAGCACCTGAAGTAGTTCCGGTTACTCCCTGAGTCATTTGCAACCTCCATGTTGAAAGGGTTAAATGTACTGCTCAATACCATTTTTTCTACTAATTCGGAGCTCCTCCTGAGTATCTTCCTTAGCAGATTGTCCGGTAAACGAGCGCACGAATTCTTTTCGTGCTTCCATTTCGTCCTGTTTTTCTTTTGAATAACCAAAGCTGTTAAAAGTGTTTTCACTATCCTCATAGAGAGCAAACTCAATTTTATCGGCTACCAAGCCGGACTTTTCAAGTTTTTGCCTGAGCTCTGCTATTTGGGCTTCTAACTTATCAATCACTTCCTGTGATTGAGCCTTGATTTTCAACTTTACTACCCCCTCAGTTGAGTTAATATCTACAAATACAGTGCCAAGCGATTCGGGACGAAGTACCATCTTGGCAGTTGCGTTTGAAGAATTGGGAACACTTTTGACTAATGAAGTAAGCTTAGAAGCAAACTCTTTTATCTGTGTTCTTATAACCTTTTCAAATTTAAGGTTATTAGCTTTGTCCAATATTTTTTGCCCGTTAAATACAAAATTGAATCCGGACATATCAGAAAAATTTGAGCCTGCATTATTAAAGATTTCTTTTATCTGTTCGAATGATTTTCCGTCAAAAATATCTTTTAGTCCTGCACTTTTTAGTACATTATCAGACATGGTTTCAATATTAGCCGCATTACTATTGGCCATAAACATATTTTGTATTTCGTTTATAACACTATTTGCAGTAGCTTCACTTTTGACAGATACTTTTATATTAGCATTTTCAAACTTCTTAACAAAATCCATCTGATCCTGAATTTTAACCTGTTCTGATGCCTGTTTCCCGGCATTAGAGTCAGATTTTATATCAAGAGTTGTACTTGGTTTGGCTTTATTTTGTTCAGTATTATCTGATTTCTTAGATTCAGTTTTAGATAAGTTTTTCTCTTCAGATTTTTTTTCAGACGTATTTTCAGTCTTTGTTTCTTTAGAATCCGGGTTAGATTCTTCAGCTTTTTTCGGGCTATTATCCGCCGTATTGTTTTTATTATCCACCTTTTTTTCGGAGATATTTCTCTCTGAATTGATTTCAGGGGCATCATTTTGGCTTTTAGAATCCGAAGTTCTATTCGAAGAGTCTTCTTTTTGGGTTTGTATATTATTCAAAACCTCGCTGAAAAAGTTCCCCATACCGGCAAGAGCAATTGCGGCTTCATCGGCATAGCGTTTTTCAGAAGTTTTGCTGATATCGCTTCTGTTATTATTCACAGGGGTGATTTGCATGGTGCGTCCTTGCACTTAAATACACATTCCTAATTTTAGTCGCTGCCTAAAAGTAATATAGCAGCAGCGCTCTCTGGTGTCATAGATTCAAGAACCTTGCCAGCTTTCTTCTTCTGCATAAGCTTCAGAATTATAGCTGCATCACGCTCGTCGATTTGCTCTAATATTTTTGCTACATCTGCGGGATTAGTTGCATTATACATTTTTGCAAAAACTTTGAAGTTTTCTGTTTCTGAGGAATCTGCTTTAGCAACTAAGTAATCTTGTAGATTTTCGATTTTATTTTGCTTAAGTAAAATCTTAATTGAATCTTTTTTGATCCTCTTGGCTAATCGGTCAAGAGAATCAGACAGACTAGATTTGGCTATTTTTGTACTATCAAGATATTTCTGTACTGATTTTATGGAATCATTATATTTTTTGCTTATTGCAATTAAGCTTTTAATCGAATCTTGTAATCGTTTATTAGCTTTTGCAAGAGAGTCTTTGCTTTGAATTACTCTATTTTTGGCTATTAACTCATCTTCCATTTTTTGGAATTGCTCTTCTGTGATTTCAACAGTTTTCACTGTTTCCACCGGTTTAGGCGGCGGAGGCAACATCACAACTTTAGTTGTATCTTCAGGATGTGGCGGAAACCCCATTATTGTGGGATCATATGTATAGATACCAAGCACAGCCAATACTGAAAAAGTTAGCGAAAAACTAATTCCAATAATAATCAGACTGGCCTTTTTTATATCCATATCCATTAATGTATCCCTTTAGATTTATTTCCACGTAAAATTGATATCTCATCCATAAAGGCATTTTCTTCTTTAAGTATTTCATGCTGATGAGAAAGTTTCTTTTTTTCACGTAACTTAGAAAGTACTTTTTCTTCCTGCATAGCTTTATTTAGCTGCATTCTTCTGATATTTTCTATTTCTTTAAGTTTCTCGATCTCTTTTGCAAGCTTTTCAATTTGTGAGCGAATAAATGCATTATGATATGAAGCAGCTTGCATCTGCAAAACATTACCTGATTTTTTATGCTGTTTCATCATTTCTTCTAAATATGCAATACTTCTTTCTCGCTCATCTTCCTTCGTAAACCTCAAATGGCTAATCTCGCTAAGCATTTCTTTTGCACGCTCAACTTTATGACTCTTCAATTTTAGAAGAGGATCCAATCTGAATTTGAATTTTTTAGCCATATTGTTTTAAACTTTTATCTTGAATATTTATAGAGATATTGATCAAGTGAGAAAAATAGTTCCTTAGCCTAAGGAAGATAATACTGTCTACCATGTTTGAAAAAACAATAAAGTATAACTGGAATCTTAAACAGTCTGCCAGTTTTGTAATATTTATAACTATATCGCTCCAACTAACCCGCCCTTCGGGCACCACTTCTTGAAAAGAAGAGGAATAATTAGATTATCTACCATGTCAAGAACTTGCAGTTCTAAAAAACAGATTTAGAAATTCCCCTCTTTTCAAAGAAGGGTGACACATCGTAGATGTGACGGGTGTTTACTATCATAAACATTGATATTATATGTTCGAATTCCTAAAAAGAGATCGACTTTACTATATATCTTCAGCCAAGTTTTCAGAGACACAATCAAACTTTATCTATTAGCAAGATCTTTTAGCTCTTTTATAGTATCGACCAAATTATGAGAAGCATGAATTTCCTGAGTCAAAAAGCTATTAATCTGATCTATCATCTGCATAGATTTATCAATTTTTGGATTAGTTCCTTTTTGATAAGCACCAACACTTATAAGATCTTCCGCTTCTGCATATGTGGCGAGTAAAGACTGAATCTTAAGTGATGCCTGCAAATGTTCTCTGTCTGCTATGTCATTTTTTACACGGCTAATACTGTCCAAAACGCTTATCGCAGGATAGTGGCCGGCTGACGCCAATTTTCTTGAAAGTACAATGTGACCATCTAAAATACCTCGGGCTGTATCAGCAATAGGCTCATTCATGTCATCACCTTCTACCAAAATAGTATAAAGTGCAGTTATTGAACCTTTATCTGAGGTACCTGCTCTTTCCATTGTGTTTTGCATTAAACTGAATACAGATGGAGTATAACCTTTGGTAGTAGGCGGTTCACCAATTGTAAGACCTACTTCGCGCTGAGCCATTGCTAATCTGGTAGCCGAATCCATCATCAGCATTACATCCATACTCTTATCTCTATAGAATTCTGCAATACTGGTGGCTACAAGTGCAGCTTTTACTCTAACTAATGGAGGAGCATCACTGGTGGCTACAACGACTACTGATCTGGCAAGCCCTTCAGGCCCAAGATCTTTTTCAATAAACTCTCTAACCTCTCTACCACGCTCGCCTATTAAAGCAATTACATTTATGTCAGCTGACGTCTGACGGGCAATCATGCCAAGCAAAGTCGACTTACCAACACCGGATCCGGCAAATATACCAACTCTCTGACCTTTACCCATTGTCAGCATACCGTCAATTGCTTTAATTCCTGTAGATATAGGCTCAGTTATTCTCTTTCTTAGTAGAGGATTTGGCGGCACAGCATAAATTGAGCGTTTCTCTGAGGTATAAATATGTCCCTGCCCATCCATTGGCTCGCCCAGACCATCCAACACTCTGCCTAAATAACGATCACCAACTCCAATTTTTAGAGTTTCCCCGGTGGCAACTATTTCCATACCTGGAGTAATATTATACAAATCACCTAAAACCATAGATAGGATTTTATTACTATCTTTAAAACCAACAATCTCAGATTTAGAAATTATATTTCCTTCTTTATCTCTCAGATGGCATAATTGACCAATAGGTGCTTTGGGTCCATCACTTTCAAGCACCATTCCTATTACTTTATTTAGCCGTCCTGTCATCTCTAATGGTTTGACATTTTTCACAGCTTCATTAAGTTTGGCTCTGAGTATATCGGGATTTATCATATCTAAATTTGTGTTTTAAGTTCGGGATCGTTCATTATTTCTTTCATAGCAACTTTAATTCTCTCAATTTGTCTTGAGATTCTAGCATCAATACTTCCGGCTGATGTAAGTACAATGCATCCACCGGGACTGATTCTATCATCTGATACAAATTTTACATTTTCGTACTTTTCTTTATCATTAAAGACTTGACTTTTGATTTCCTTAATTACGAATACATCATCGCTATGGAGTCTTATTTCGTAAACATTATCTTCTTCAAGATCTCTAATCACTTTTTTAATTTGCTCAATTACAATTTGAGAATTTGCTGCAATTTCATGTTCTAAGATGTGTTCGGCAATCATGGTGGCAGTTTCCAGCAATACATTTTCGAACTTGTGCATTTCATTAGTGAAGGATTCGCGCATATCATCAATTACCTGATCTATCCGCAGCATCCACTTCCGATAATCTTCAAGTTCTGTTACAAAAACTGCTTCACTGGCTTTTTGACCATCAGAAAAACCTCTGTCATAAGCATTTTGCACCTCTGTCATTGCCAATTCCAGAGAAACGGTTTCTTCTTCGACATTGCTGAGATTGATTTCAACAGGTTTTTCTGTGTCATAAATAACAAAAGTTTCTGTAAAATGCTGATGCGGAACTTCTTTCTCTGTAGAAATTTCCGGTTCAGATTCTACTACATATTCAGGCTCCGGTTCTTGCTCGTAAACTTCATCTATTATAGGCTGAATCATGTCCTGAGCAGCCTGGAGCTCTCTTTTTTGATCTTCAATTTTTTGTTTTAGCTCAAGTTCCCTCTGCCTTCTTTTCTCTAATTCCTTCTCAATTATATCATGAGAGCGAATAATCTTAACTTTCGATTTCTTACGAGGCACCTTTACAACAATTTTGGTCATATCTCACGCTCCTTTGGTCAATTTAGACTGGGATTTTATACAAAGATGTCCTCTTTACCTCTACCTCCGATAGCGATTTCATCCTGATCTTCAAGTTCTTTAATAACATCAACTATGCGCATCTGAGCAGATTCAACTTCTTTAAGCTTAACCGGCCCCATAAACTCAAGTTCTTCTTTAACAACTGCAGAGGCACGCTCTGACATGTTTTTGAATATTTTTTCGCGTATTTTTTCTTCTGACACTTTGAGAGCCAAAGCAAGATCTCTTTTGTCCACGTCTCGAAGAATTCTTTGGATACCTTTGTCGTCGATAAGTATAATATCTTCGAAAAGGAACATCATGCGCTTAATTTCAATAGCCATATTGTAGTCTTTCTCTTCGATACTTTCGAGCATTTGCTTAGCTGTGGCATTATTACTCTTATTCAGGATATTTGCAACAAGCTGAGCTCCACCCGCAGTAGCAAGATTTTGAGAAAGAGTTGATTCTGCAATTTGATCTACCACGTGTTCAATTTCTGAAACTAATTGAGGAGAAACTTTACCAAGAATCGCAATTCTATGAATAGTTTCCGATCTTACATCCTCTTTGAATTCGTTCAGCACTTCAGCTGCCTGATCAGGAGTCAAGTGAGACAAAATCAGTGCAATTGTTTGCGGATGCTCTTTAGAAAGGAAGTTTGCAAGCTGCTGAGGATCAGATTTTTTCAAAATATTGAAACCACGCACTGTAGTTAGCACTCTGATTTTTTCAATAATCTCTCTTGCCTGCTCTAAGCCATAACTTTTCTCAAGAAGTACTTGAGCATACTCCAAACCACCTTCAATCATATAGCTTGATGCAGTCATAAGCTGATAAAACTCATCGATTACGTCCTCAACTACCATAGGAGGTAAGTCACGCAGGTTTGTAATCTCAACTGCAATCTGCTCAACTTCTTTCATGTCAAGTTCCTGAAAGACTTTTGCTGCCACGTCAACGTCCATTGACATTAGAAGCACAGCTGCTTTCTGCCTTCCACTCAACTCTTGTATACTTCTTGCTTTTCCCATTTATAATCGCCTCAATTTCTTTTTTGCCTATTTAATAATACACGAAAGAAGTTATATCATATTAGTAATTTTTTAAATCCAAATCCTGAGAAAGCATCAAGCGAATTAACTTCACTGCATCTTCAGTTTCTTCATCAAGATAAGATTCTACTTTTTGTTTTATTTCTATCTTCATAAGTGCTTCTTCTGTCAGTTCCGGAGAATCTGCCTGCTCTAGAGACGCTCTCGCTCTGGCAGCCAATGATTCGGAATCTATCTCTTCACTTTCGTCTAGCTCCATTTCTTCTTCTTTTTCTTTTACCAGTTTTTCACCTTCAAGAAGTAGCTGTTCAGGTAGTTCTGCCGGTAAAAGCATCATTTCTTCTTCATCCAGATCAAGCTCTTCGAATAGTTCTTCTGCTTCATCTTCCTCATCTGCTTCATCCTCTTCATCTTCTTCCAGCTCCTCTAAGCCCATAGTTACTTCAGCAGGAAGTGAAAGAGCGATTCTCATACGTTCTTTTATAAGTTTAGAGCGTAATACTCGCCAGAAAATAAATAGTGTAAGAAGTATAGCTACAGCTAGTAAAATAAGTTTTTGATTTTCTTCGATTTTCCACCAAGGGAGTTCTTGAACTATTTGCAAAGCATCTTCTTCCCAAGTAGTATCAAATGGAATATTTAATACTGAGATTTTGTCCCCTCTTTCCGGTGCAAAACCAACTGCATTTTGTACCAGGTCTCGGAAATTTTGCATTTCCTCTTCACCTCTAGGCACATATTGCATTTCTTTTATACCTTGGTCATTGGTAATTACTTCGTGTGAACCGTTTATAGTAACAGCTACAGAAAGTCTTTTAACGTTACCAACACTATTGACAATATGCTCAACTGATTTTGAGATTTCATAATTTTGTATATTATTCGCCTGGTCTTTCGACATATTAACAGCAGGATAGCTTAAAGAATCAGAGGAAGCGCTTTTTTCTACTATGCTTTGCTCACTTCTTACTACCTGTTTTTCAGGATCATAATCTGTAATCGTTTTTTCAATACTTGTAAAATCAAGCTCTGCACTTACTTCTACATTAGAATTTCCAGTGCCTATAATATTATCAAGCATTGACTGCACTTTACTTGTTAAATGTTGCTCCACTCTTCTTTGTTGTTCATGCTGCAATGCAGTTCTGCCGGCAAGAGTAGATTCATCAAAAGGTGCTTCAGAAAGCAGCTTACCACGCTGATTAACAACACTAACATCTTCTATTTTCATACCTTCAATACTTGAAGCTACTAAGTTTTGAATACCTTCAATATTCAATTTATTGCCGCTTCTTTGAGAATTTAGATGTAAAGTTACTGATGCAGTAGGCGGGCGCTGATCTTTTTTGAAGAGTGCTTTTTCAGGAATCACTATATGCACACGAACTCTTTTAATTTCTTCCATCGAAGTGATTGTTCGTGCAAGTTCACCTTCTAAAGCTCTTTTGTGATTTAGTTTTTGTACAAATTCAGACATACCCAGGTTTGTCTTATCAAATAATTCATAGCCAACAACACCTGACTCAGGGAGTCCCTGACCGGCAAGTGCTATTCTTGTATCATAAACTTTAGTTTTGTCAACTAAAATTGCAGTGCCGTTTTCTGTAAGTTTATAAGGAATTTCGCTAGTCTTTAGGTAATCAATAATTTTTGAAGCTTCTGCAGGATCCAAAGATTTGTAGAGAACATTCATTTCTACCTGCTCTTCATTTAGCGATAACGCAAAGTAAGCTCCCACAAGTAACACAGCGCCTGCTACAGCACCAAAAAGCCATTTTTGCATAATCGTTAAATTAGCGAAGAAATTTTTAGTTTGCTCTATAACTTTATTTTCTGCCATCGCATCAACTCACTCAAATATAATAAATAAAATAAGCGCTTAGACCTGCATGCGCATTACTTCGCGATACAAATCCAACCCTTTATTTCTTAACTCAAGCAATAACTCAAAACTGGTCTTTGCTTTCTGAGCTGAAATCATAACATCATGTAAATCAACAGGTTCACCTTTAATGAGCTTTTCTTTTTGCTCAGCTGCATCAACCTGCAAGGAGTTAACATCATCTACTAATTCAGATAATGTATCTTTGAATGTGACGCCGTCGTGCTTTGGCAAATCCAATTCACTAGTGCGTTGCTGTACGATGGGCAAATACTGCTTACCCGCAGCGAGTTCATTAACTACCATGACGCGATTCCTTTCGTTAGTGAGATCAGGCATCCTTGCCTAAATATTTATCTTATCGATTGCAGAAATTAAATTCTGCCGTCAACTATACTGCCTTTAGATAAGTTAGGAGTAGTAACTTTGCCATTTCTGTTAAAAATGACATGTTTTTCTATTTGCTCCGAACTCTCAGGAAACATGCTTTTAAAAAACTCTCTTTCCTGCTTTGAAACTAAATCTTTTGTTCTTCCGGAATCAGCTTGCTGAGTCTTTGTGTCGGAAATTTTTTCCGGCTGCTTTGCTTTAGCGATTCCGTCATTAACTCTATTTGTATTTAGTCCCTGAGTATATACATTATTTATGTACGATTCTACAGATGATACCTTCATACTTACCTCGGTTATAAATTATAACCCCCCATTAGATTTCCAAAGAGTTCTTAGCTAAGTTTTTTGTAGCTTCCACCACTCCTGTATTAGCTTCAAATCCCCTTTGAGCCGTTATCATTTCTACCATCTCAGTGACAACATTGATATTGGGCATCCTAACATATCCGTTGTCATCCGCGTGTGGATGGCTTGGGTCATAGACCAGTCTTGCCGGAGAGTTGTCTCGCGCTACTGCTGCTTTTAGCACGTCGTAATTAGGCGGATAAGTTCCGGGTCTGGCATTTGAAGCATGAGCAGAATCAGACTGCTTTAAAGCAATTTGATTTTGAACTTCATCCTCAAACGGACTTTCCGGAATTGCCCTTACGACAACAACTTCTCTTTGGTACGGCTTACCGTCTTCTCCAACTGTGGTATTGGCATTTGCTATATTTTTTGCCACTGAACTGAGGCGCATTCTTTGCACACTCATGCCCTGACCACTGATATTAAACGACGAAAATATATTTTCAGGCATTTTATTCACCAAATATGTAAAGTAAAAACCAAAATTCCAATAAGTAAAAATACCTATTCTTTAGTACCAAATATCGAAGATGACATTCCTCTAAAGAATTTATTTACCATCAGCGAACCAAATCTGAAACGTATTTGATTTTCTGCCATCTTTGACATTTCTCTGTCTATATTGACATGAGTCTCGCCCGAAAAGTAAACCTCCGGCTTCGGTACAGGTGCGTTTTGCTTTTCGCCCTCTACGTCCACATAGTCTACTTTCCCAAGAGGAATAGAGTTCCCATCAGACTTAGCACCTTTTATTACAACTTCCTGATTCTGGAAAAACTCTTCGAATTTTACATTCTCAGGTCTATAATGTGGTGAATTTACATTCGCTACATTTTTTGCTGTAGTTTGATTTCTTAGTGCATATGCATCCAAAGCCCTATTCATCAGAGGCAATCTGTCTTTGAATAAATGATTTTTGAATACCACGTTTTCACCTTTATGTATTATTCACTTATAGCATCTATTCAAAATGAATGCCAAAGATAAAACCCTTGATTTTAGCTGTTTTTCAAGCTTTTTAATCCTGATTTTAGATTTGGGAGTTTTGGTTTTTGGCTAATATTACTAGTTGGTTCTTTTTCGCCATAAAATTATAGCTTAAGTGCCCTTTTTATATTTTCGACTGAAATTAAGATTCTCTCTGAAAGATTCTTTTGATCTACTGAGAAATTGGTATCTATCAATCCTTGTGCCGAAAATCCCAATACTTCGAAATAATGCTGACTATGCCGGCTTAATTCGTTTATATTTTTTGTATCAAAATTACCTACCAGCATTGCCCCGTCACTGTCTATTTTCTTGCAAATAGAACTAATTGTTTTAGTGGATTTGGTGCAAGTAACAAATGATACATTCAAATCTAAACTTGAAAGCAAAACTCCGCAAGCTAACGCAGCATTTTTGTTGATTTGGCTATCCGCTATTATCAGTAGAGTCGGATAGTATTCTTTGGTATGAGAAGATTTAATTATCTGAGCAAGAAATACTTGCAACTCGAAATCTCGAAATGACTTTTCTGAAGAACTTAATCTCTTTTCAAATATTAGTGGGAATATAAAATCCAGAATCAATCTCTCCCTTGGGAGTTCCAGTCTGCAATCATAGAGCAGTTTATCAAATCCCGAGCTGTCAAAATCCTTAATCAGTTGTTTTGCTTCATTTAGTTTTTTATTTAAAGAAGCTATATGAGGTTCTTCCAAGGACGAAATTATTTCTATAAGCTCACCATTGCTAAAGTGAGCAATAGATCTGATATCCACTCCGGATGCTATTGCATCAGCAAATAGTTTCAGCCTTGCTATGTCTTGTTTAGAATAGCATAACTTGCCTTGCCTGTCTCTTCCGGACTGCACAATAGAGTAGCGGACTTCCAACGCCCTGACCATTCTCTTGCTAAGTCCTGATTGAGAAGCTGTTTCCTGTAGTGAAAATCTCATATTCGCTCAATTTGAGATATATTACTTATAAAACAGTTTTTTTATTACTCCAAATGCTCGCTACGGAAAAAAAAGGAGTTAAATCTTTGTTTTGTTGGTTCATATAATAGATTTAACTCCTTTGCTTTTCGCTCTATTTTTTTAGCGCAGTTTGAATGTCAGCAATGCAATTATCGCTAGCAAAACTGCTACTATATAAAATCTGTTCACAATTTTTGCTTCGTGCACACCTGCCTTTTCAAAGTGGTGATGAAGAGGTGCCATATTAAATATCCTTATTCCCTCACCATATTTCTTTTTGGTATATTTAAAATAGCTTACTTGAGCAATTACTGATAATGCTTCGGCAAAAAATATACCACCTAGAACAGGTAACAAAAATTCTTTTTTAATCAGGATAGAAAGGCAACCAATTGCACCTCCAAGTGCCAGTGAACCTGTATCTCCCATGAATACTTGTGCAGGATAAGCGTTAAACCAGAGAAAGCCCAGAGCTGCTCCCACAAGAGCTGCAGTAAATATTGTGAGCTCTCCACTGCCCGGCTGATGTATTATATTAAAATATTCTGCATATGTTGCATTACCTGAAAAATAGCACATTGCTGCAAAAGCAAGGCCTGCAATGCCAACCGTCCCTATAGACAAGCCATCCAAGCCGTCAGTAAGGTTGACTGCATTCGATGTTGCAGTAATTATAAATATCACAAGAGGTATATATAAAAGACCAAAATCTACGTTCCAGTTTTTATAAAAAGGAACTGTGGTTAATGTATTTATCTTCTCAAATCCTGAGGGAAATAAGTCCGGGAAGAAATAAATCGCTCCACCCACTATCAAACCTATACCTACCTGGCCAACTATTTTATATCTTCCTATCAGCCCCTTTGGTAACTTCTTTATTACTTTAAGGTAGTCATCTAAAAAGCCAACAGCTCCCAACCACGCAGTAGTCAGAACTATTAAAATAATATACATATTAAGATTGGACCACAAGAGAGTAGGCACCAGCAATGCCATAAGCACTATTAGCCCGCCCATTGTCGGAGTACCTGCTTTTAGGGAGTGATTGCCAACTTTTTGCAATTCCAGCTTAGCTTGCTCACCTATCTGCTTATTTTGAAGTCTTTTAATAACACCGGGGCCAAGAAAAAAACTGATCATCAAGGCTGTTACAGCCGCTGCTGCTGCTCTGAAAGAAATATATTGAAACACACCGAATCCCGGTGGATCAAACATTTCGTTTATCCATTGAAATAGGTAGTATAACATATTCGAAAGAAGGGTTGTGAATAATATGCTGCATTCTAAAAACAAAAGTAAGCATATTTAGGCAGGTTTAAAAATAAAAATTTAAAATGTTTCACTTATGCTAATCTACTAATCTTCCGGATTGCTTTAAAGCACAAACAGCAGAAAAGATTACAAATCTATCCTGCTGTCTGCTTATTGATTTAGGCCAACTGCCATTATTCTACTGCAAAGCCTATGCTTCGCTTTTCATTGCCATTGTCAAGAACCAAATAATATATACCTGTGCTCATACTTTCAACGTTTATTGTTTTTTTACCCCAGGCCTCCACAGCACTATAGTCATAGCTGTTATCTAGATCTTTGATTTTTCTGCCCATATAATCATATATTTCAAATGTCACATTTTCCCTAAAGTTTGGATGAAGGAAAAACTCTATGCTGATTGTTCTATTCGATGGATTCGGGTACACTTTTGTCAAGAGTGCGGTCGGCATGGTTTCTGTCTCTTCTATGCTGCTTCCGGGATCCATGTCATAGCTTCTGACAAACTGTCTGCACGTATTACCTGCTGAATCTATAACACCTCCCAATATCCTACCATAAAACCATAATTTTTTGTTGTCTGATGATACTCTTGGCCCAGATATGGAAAATAGACTATCTATATCCTGCTTCATCACATCATAAGGATCTATTCTTTTCCAATCCCCGTTTGCAAAATGTATATAAAGATTAGTAGTGCTCATTATTTTGTAAGCTATATTGTAATATGAATAAAGCTTGTACTCATCACAGACATATCGCAGTGCCACTTGGAAATTTGTTACTGTATCATTATCATGATAGATAGGAGTATCCATCAAATCTTCTGTTGTATACTCCATATTTCTAAGATTAAGCTTATATTGGGTGGCTACATCAGACATAAAATAAAGATTCCCGTCTCTGTAACAGTGATTCCTTGGATTTAGTTTGCTATCTCCTATTACTTCACGTAAATTCTTATGATATACTTCTCCGGTATTAGTATTGTAAAATACCAGCCCATAATTATAAGATGGATAAAAGATCAAACTATCTAGTAAATATAAACCATATTCATTCATATTCGGTACATGATCAAAATTACTTGTGCTTATAATCCATTCAAGCTCTCTTGTTCTTTCACTATACCTGAAAACGCCTGGTATCTTTGTAGGATCAGGTGAAATGGCCTGATTTAGCAAAAAGAAATAAAAAGTGCTGTCATAATAAGCTATTTTACCTGGATACATTCTCGGCAGGTATACCTCTCTGATTACTGGGTGAGCAGTATCAATCTTAAATATTGAATCTTTGGTTGCATAGACTAATGTGTCATGCATGGAAGTAAATATTGAATGTCCCGAAAAACATATATTGCCGGGTAAAGTATTTGTAGCGGGAAAATTGAGATATGAAACTTCTCCGTTTACTCTCTCTATTTTATCTATCCGCTTCGCTGTCTTACCTAAACTGTCTGTCATCCATAAAAATGGCTCTATGCAAAACCAAGTATTGCCCAAACTGTCTTGTTGTAATAGATATCCTCCGTATGGACTTGACTCAGTTTTTAAAAAAATAGGATCATTCCATTTGCCTGCATTAGCAGCCGAAAAGGATATTGTTATCAGAAATAAAAGTATTAGGATGTATTTCATATCAGCTCTCTTAACTTTGCAAAATATAAATTCTTTATAAGGTAATTATTCTACTGCAAAGCCTATGCTTCGCTTTTCATTGCCATTGTCAAGAACCAAATAATATATACCTGTGCTCATACTTTCAACGTTTATTGTTTTTTTACCCCAGGCCTCCACAGCGCTATAGTCATAGCTATTATCTAGATCTTTGATTTTTCTGCCCATATAATCATATATTTCAAATGTCACGTCTTCCCTAAAGTTTGGATGAAGGAAAAACTCTATGCTGATTGTTCTATTCGATGGATTCGGGTACACTTTAGTCAAGAGTGCGGTCGGCATGGCTTCTGTCTCTTCTATGCTGCTTCCGGGATCCATGTCATAGCTTCTGACAAACTTTAGATACTCTTTCCCATTAGAATCGACGTATGGAGTTTCTAGCAAACCATAAACCCACCATCTTTTTGTATCTGGAGAGACTCGGGGCGAAGAAACAGCGGATAAATTATCGACATTCTGTTGCGTTTCTGCATATATATGTTTAGTTGCCCATTTTCCATTGGAATAGTGAATATAAAGATCATATTTAGACATTGTAGCATTCTTAGAGATATAATAAGAATACAGTTTATAGTCATTGCAAGCATACATTAGTGCTACTTGGAAATTTGTAACTGTATCATTATCATGGCATATAGGTGTATCACTTAAATCCTCAGTTGTATATTCCATCGTTCTAAGATTGAGCTTATAGAGCGTAGCAATATCTGACATAAAATATAATATACCGTCTTTATAATGATGATTCCTTGGGTTTAAATTATTATTACCCGTTATTTTTCTCAAGTCTTTTATAATAACTTCTTTTGATTTTGAATTGTAAAACACCAAACCATTGTTAAATGAAGGATAGAATATTAAACTATCCATATTATAAATATCAAGTGAATTGAAATGCGGTACCTCATCAAAATTTGTCGTTTTAGTAATCCACTCTAACTGTCTAGTTCGTTCGCAATACCTAAACATTCCGGGTTGTTTTGGTTTATCCGGATAATAAGGCTTATTTGTCAAAAAGAAATAATATGCACTGTCAAAATAAGTAATCGACATTGGATACATCCTCGGCAGACCAATCTCTTGAATTACAGGATTCGTAGTATCAATTTTAAAAATAGAATCCTTAGTTACATAAATCAAAGTATCCTGCTTAGAAGAAAAAAATGAACTGGCTGAAAAACAAATACTTTTTTGAAGAATATTATCTGTTGGATCATATCTATAAATGAGTTCTTCATTTTCTCTTTTAATTGTATCTACCTTTTTGACTGTATTTCCTAAACTATCTGTCATCCATAGATAAGGAGTTATGCAAAACCAGGTATTCTGTAAACTGTCAGTATTCATTAGAAATCCTAAGAAAGGATGAGAAGTACTCTCTAAATAGATAGGATCATTCCATTTGCCTGCATTTGTAGATGTACAAATTATTATTATAAAAGTTAAAATAGTTAGTATCCATTTCATATGATTCTCCTTGATTAGATAATTATTCCTCAAAGAGAGACTATCTATAAGCAGCAATATGAATATAGCAGTGTTTTAGATAGTCTCCTACAATACAAATCGTTAGTAATTATTTCTTACTATTCGCATGTTACACTACAAGGAATTTCTTCAAATTTAATTTCAAACGGTCCAGGACTAGTCATGAATACTTTTGCTTCAGGACATGAGTTGTTTATGTCTGAACGTCTGTTGATTAATTTTTTAACAGGCCTTAAACTAAGCGTACCAGAATCCCATTCCCAACACAGCGTATATAAGCTAAGACATTTTGCATCTTCAGCACATGGTCTATAACTAAAAACAGGTACCCAATATACTAGCTCATTGAATCTTATTTGTTTCCAGTACAATATTATCGGCTGATCTGTAAGGCATGGTGCTGTCGTAATGTTTAAATCATAAGATACTCCATCTTTACAAAAGTTAAATGGAAAGTCTGGATCTTTTTGTGCTATATCCGCAAGAATCATATCAACCCACTCTTCCATCATTTGATTGTAATTATGTCTATAAATATCCACTATTGAGAACCCATCGCAAGAGTTATCAGTCACATATTTCTTTATGAACTGAACATCATGTACATCTATATTAATCACAGATCCATATATCTCGTAACAATAATGAGCAATTACAGTGTAGCAATCATCCTCATATACTAACATACTATCACAGCCAGATCCATTTTGTGCCTTAGCTTCGATATTAAAGAAAGAAATGCCTATAAGCATAGCAACTAAAACTATCAATATCTTTTTCATGATATTTCTCATATTTTTTTGATAATAAACTATATATTCACATGACAAGTAGTATATTACCCGTCTACCAAAAAAGTACGCCGGGAGTAACGGCCAAATTATGTCCCGAAGTACGGCTATAGGGTTTGGCAGTTCATCTGCCGAGCCTTTTTTTACATTATAAAACAATGTGATTTTTGACTACGTATTTTATGGACTCATAAACACTCTCCTATATATACAATGAATCTTTTTCAAGATAAAAAAAAGCAAAATAAAAACAAAACTATTTTTTATTTTTTTTACTTTTTTATTCATACATACAGCTAAAACATAGAATAGTCGAAGCACTTTTATAAAGTAATTTTATTTTTTTAAGCACACTAGAGCAAATCTCCGACACAAAGTGCTAGAAATCACTATTTTTGTTGAAATTTCGTACAAATGTATAGAAATAAAATACTGAGCGGGCATTAATTGCAATAGTAATATGCCTCAGTAGAAATGTTAAGCTTTGCAGTAATATTGAAGTGACAAAATTATATTTTAAAATAGTAACCTATATTTAGGCCTAAAGAGTAGTTTAATCCTAATTGGTAGCCATTAGGATATCGCATGAGAGGTATATCTGTGAAGAGAGCAAAGTTGAAATTATCTAAAGCATAGTTTACCTGAGGTGAAATTGTAACAAAGTTCCCTCCTGTATTATCAACTTTTTTTCCTGATTGGTAATCATGAGTCCTGTTAGTATGTTGAATCTCAAATATTCCAGTCAAATCCTCCATTAAAGGGTAAGAAAGAATAAGTGAACTAGTAACATTATTTCCAAATCTATATTCATCATCATTTTCACCGGTCAGTTCAAATATTGTAAGAGCATAAAGATGCAGCCCAAAATCAAAACCTTTATGCAGGAAAGTATTAAAAGTGACAGCTCTGCTTGCCACAGAAGTACGCTGATACACTCCTACAGATCGGCCATCTTCACTGCCCGCATCTGAAAAAGGAAACTTCACACCTACCCCGCCGGAGAATTCCATATTATATTTAGGCTTTAAATAGAAGATATATTTAGTTGAAATCCCTATATGTGAAAACCCGTCAGACTTAAGAGAACCTGTTCCATCTGTAAACTCTCTATTAAAGTAATAACCGGTTTCAGCATCTATCATAAATCTATCAGCAATTCCATAGCTCAGATTCAGGAGTGAGTAATTTGCATTAAAATCTTTATAACGTAAACTTGTATCCACAGCACTGCCTTTGTGATAATACTTATCACCACTCATTGTTTTTGTCATAAGTGAAAGGAATAGATACCTTTCTTTTATAACGCCGGTATTATTTATAGATGCAGCGGGAGAATATCCGCCAAAGATTGTACCTCCCCAGCAATTACATTGAGCAGATGCATCTCTAAAAGATATCAGTAAACAAAGTAGACAAAAGCAGGCAGCAAAATATTTCATATCAGTCATTGCAGTATTTAATTATATCATTTTCCCAAGTAAAGATAGGCCCTTCACTCTTACCCTTTAATATACCATTTTTTTTGATAAAGATAACAGGCACTGAGTAAATATTATACTTCTTATATGAACCGCTTATCTCTTCAAAATCATCGTTAACATTATATATAGATATATTGTCTTCAGTGAAGCTATAATAGTCCAGAATTTTCAGAATTTTAGCAATCTCACTGATACAATGGCTGCAGTCAGTATTCCCAAAAATATCAATAGCGCATTTTTCCGGCTCACCAATAGACTTATTAATACCTGAAACTAAAAATTCTTCATAAATATTCAGAGAATTTGTTTCCTGTAGCCATTCAATTTTGCTCATTTTTCTGAATTTTGGGTCGATACTGTTTTTAGTTGCAGTACAATAGTTAAAAATTAAGAATAATGATGATAATATTAGAATTTTTCCAACACAAATATTATTGACTTTTTTTTGCATGCTAGACAAATTATTATTGTTTTTGTAATATATATTAATTATCTTTTACTGATAAGCTATCGCTGAATATTATAGCTATACATATGAAAAATAAAAGTAAAGAAGAACTTTTGCAAGTAATAAAAACCTTAGAAAGAAAATTAGAAGCAAAAGATAAAGAACTGAAAGCAATTTACTCACAGAAGCCCACGCTAGACACTCCTATCCATGAGCTTCTGATGCATAGTGGCTTACCTTATCAGTCTTTAGATCAGCATGGAAATATCGTTTCAGTTAACCACACATGGTGCAAATATTTCGGCTACGACAGAGAAGAAATAATAGGAAGCAATTTTTTATCTTTATTCAAGGATAAAAAGGCCGAATTGTTCAACTCGAAATTCAATGATTTTAAAAATTCAGGAATTATTCTAGACCAAAAGATTTCTTTAGTGACCCGCTATGGTGAAAATAAGGAAATGTTTATTGATGGCATAGCTGTTTATGACTCGTCTAATAACTTTTTATATTCACATTGCATATTAAAAGACATAACCATAGAGCGAATACTAAGAGAGGAACTAAAATCTCAAGCTGCACTTTTTGAAAACACCTATAATAATCTGCCTTTTGGTGTGTCCCACTTAGATAGTAAAGGGAAGGTTATCCTTTGTAATCAAAAATATGCAGAAATATTAGGTACTACTGTTGATGATTTGCTTGGTAAAAACATTTGGGACTTTGATATAAACAGCGGTAATAAGGAAATAGAACAAGAGCAATTTCAAGATGTAGAAAATAAAAAAATGAAGTTGTTTGAAATTGAAAAACAAAAACTTACTAAGAATAATTCTCAGATTTGGATAAAAGCTATAGCCACTCCTATTTATAATGATAAAAACGAATTTGAGTATTTCATAGGTATTATAGAAGATATTACTGATCGTAAGAATCAGGAAAATTATCTTCACCTATTCGAATCTATTATAGAAAATGCAAGCTACGGTGTAGCTGTAAGTGATGTTAATAAAAGAGTGCTTTACTCAAACAAAGCTTTTGCTAAAATGCATAAATCTACCATTGAAGATACAATCGGTAAAAAAATTGATATATACCATTCTAAAAATCAACTGGAACATGCGTACAAAGCATTTAACGAAATGACTAAAGATCCCTCGCACACTCCTCGTATAGTTTGGCATATAAAAACTGATGGCGAAGAATTCCCAATGCTTATGAACGGGGGGATAGTTAAAGGGCCAACAGGAGAAAAATACATCACAACTTCTGCACAAGATATTACACAACTACATCTGCAAAGCAAGCAATTAGAAGAAAGCAAAGCAAAGTATCAATCTATAATATCGCAAACTCCTGATTGTATATACATAGCTGACCTGGACACTCTTAAAATAGTAGAAGCTAATGATTCATTGCTATCCTTAACCGGATATTCTGAAGTCGAAATAAAAAACATAAGCCTGTATGATTTAATTGATATACCTGATTCCGATATAAAAGAAAAAGTCACACATCTAAAAAAGCACTCAGCTCTGAAACTTGATCTTAGATATTATCTCACAAAATCAGGAGATAGAATCCCGGTCGAAATTAACTCATCACTGATTCAAGTTAATTCTAAAAAATACATAAGTACAATCGCCAGAGATATGCGAGAAAGACTTAGAATAGAAAACGAATTACGTGAAAGAGAAAACTTTGTAAGAAGTATAACTGATAATGTCCCTGTAATAATTTTTGTCTATGATTTAGAACTTCGTGAAGCCATATATGTCAATAATCAGCTGAGTCAGCAATTAGGATATAACCCTACTGAACTAACACTTTCTGACAGAAATCTTTTCAAGGAAATAGTCCATGCTGAGGATTTCGAAGTATTCTATGAAATTCTAACCAAATCAAAAAAGGATTCCAATTATGTGGAGTTTAGATTAAAACACAAAAAAGGTGGTTATAGGTGGTTTGGCTCTACCAATACTAAAATTTCAATATACAATGATGGCATACAGCAAATTTTAGGATTTGTCCAGAATATAGACGACAAAAAAAGATACAGCGAAGCTTTACTGGAAAGTGAGATGATGTATAAATCACTTGCGGAATCACTTCCGGATACAATTATGCGTTTTGATAGAGGCCTGAGACATCTATACGTAAGTGAAAATGTTTCTGATGTGGTAGATATAGACGCATCTGATATGCTAAACAAAACTCATGAGGAACTTGGCTTCCCTAAAAACTTGACAGAGTTTTGGGCCAGACACATCAATAATGTTTTTGAAACCGGAAAACCTATAGAGACTGAATTCACTATGGATTCTACGAACGGGGTTGTTGTTATAGACTGGCGTTTAATTCCTGAGCGCAATGAAGAAGGCTGGATTACTTCTGTACTAGCTATCGCCAGGCAGATAAATGACTTAAGAAACACGGAAAGAGACTATCAGAGACTTTTCAATGAAATGACTTCCGGGTTCGCAGTTCACGAAATAATCCTTGACCATAATGGAAAACCAATCGACTACAAGTTTATAGTCGTTAATAAAGCTTTTGAAAAAATGACAGGACTTCTTAACGAAGATATCAAAGGTAAAACAGTAAAAGAAATTCTTCCGGGGACAGAAGACTCCTGGATTGATACTTATGGAAAGGTTTCAATCACAGGAGAAACAGTGACATTTGAAAATTATGCTAAAGAACTGGATAGATATTACGAAGTGACAGCATATTCTCCCCTCAAATATCAATTTGCTACCATAATTGATGATATAACAGAGCAGAAAAAAACTCAAATTATGGTCAAAGAACAGGAAGAAAAATATAGAATTATTGTAGAAAATCAATCAGACTTTTTAGTGAAGCTAGATAATCAATTCAATGTTATTTATTCCAATCCTAAATTTAACCAAGCCATTGGAAAATCTGATTTTGAAATCAATGGGAATAACTTTTTTGATATAATACCAAAAGAACAAAAAGACTGTTTTACCCATCTCTTCCAAGAGATAAAAGACAATAAAAACAACTTTACCAGTAGAGAGTGCCAGCATCTGGAAAGTGGCAGATGGATAAACTGGACTATCAAACCAGTTAAGCAAAATCCAAATGAAATTGATTACTATATTGCTGTTGGCCATGATATCACTGAAATCAAGAAGGTGCAATCACAAATTGAAAAGCTCAATATTGAATTAGAAGGAAAAGTTATAGAGAGAACAGTCCAACTTCAAAATGCAGTAACTCAACTCAAAGAGGAAAATGAAGATCATAAAAAAACTAAAATGCAACTTGAAGTAGCAAAATCTCAAATAGAAAAGGCTCTTAGCGAAGAAAAAGAGCTAAATCAAATGAAAACCAGATTCATATCTATGGTTTCTCACGAGTATAGAACTCCACTGACTGTTATACTATCTTCTTCTTTCCTAATTCAAAGATTTATCAAAAACGGTGAAGAATCAAAAGTTATGATGCATTTAGAGAAAATCCAAGCCGGAGTAAAACAGATGACCAATCTTCTCGAAGATGTAATTGCTGTGGGAAAAAGTGAAGAAGGAGTTTTACTTCCTAAAATGCAATATTTTGACTTCTCTTCACTCACTAAAACTATAATAGATGAAATTTTTTCTATAGATAGTAGAATGCACAACATCAATCTAAAATTTGACCTAAGGAATGAGATCATATTTTCTGATCCTAAAATGATGAGACAAATACTTAATAATCTACTAACTAATGCGTGCAAATACTCAAAAATAGGAACTGATATAGATGTCTCTATTATTGAGGAAAACCAAAACATGGTATTAGAAGTCTCAGATCATGGCATTGGAATAGCAGAGGAAGATTTAAAACAACTGTTTATTCCTTTTTTCAGAAATAAAAAGCATATAGGTGCAATTCCCGGTTCCGGTTTAGGGCTTACTATCGTAAAAAAATCCGTAACAGCTTTAAACGGAACCTTAAATGTTAAATCTAAAGAAAGTGAAGGGAGTACATTTAGTGCGCTATTTCCACTAAATAAAATCTACCCGGACTTTTATAAGGACTAAATTATGATAAAAACTCTTATAGTGGACGATATTGAGCAAAATGCAATTATGCTCAGAGTCCTTTTGGAAAACTATAACCATAGAGTTTCTTTTGCATCCGATGGAATTGAAGCACTAAAGCTATTAGAAAATAATTCCTATGACCTGATTATTTCAGATATCCTGATGCCCAGACTCAATGGGTTTGAATTTTGCAAAAAAGTAAAAAGTAATAAAAATACTAAAGACATACCTTTTATAATATATACTGCTACTTACATGGATAATGAAAGTAAGAAATATGGACTTTCCATTGGAGCAGACCGATATTTATTGAAACCTTTAGAACCACAACAACTTTTAGCCACTATTGCTGATGTGTTTGAAGAGTACAAAATAAAAATGGATTCTATCAAAGAGGATTTCATTTTCTACTCCTCGAACATAAACGAAAAGGAATTAAATATCTTGGAGCAATTAGAGCAAGGCTTATTTGACTTAGAGAAGAAAAATAAAATATTGAAGAGAATCAATTATTTAACTCTGGAGCTTGTCAACTCTAAATCGATGCAGGATTATTTTGAGAACTTCTTTGAGATAACCAGAAAATATTTCCCTTATCAGAGAATCTTAGTTACTTCTCTAAGAGAGAGTCAATTTGTTACTATTTTGAATAAAAATATTCCAATTACTCTAAAAATAATTCTGCTAAAGTATATTTCTGAGTCAAAAAAAATTATGCAATTCGATAATTTTATTCATTCAAAGAGATGTAATCATAATAGTAAAGATTTGTCTCCACTGACTATTTCAGGTGCATGTTGTTTCATACCTTATAGCAGCGAAAGTGAAAAAGGTGTTATTACTCTGCTTACAGAAGAGGACTATAATTATGATTATGCAGAGTATTATTTTCAAAATGCTTATCCACTAATAAATAACACTTTAGGCAAATTTGATAATAATTAGAATTTTCCAAACTTGAACGCAAGAGTATATGATATACCTTTCAAATCTTTATTTTGGGTTTGAGATAAATTTAATCCACTAACAAATCTATAAGATATACCTGTGCTTATTCTAAAAAAAGGTAATATATTAAGCTCTAACGTTGCTCCGGGCTCCAATACAAAGAAAGCCGAAGTCTCGTGTTGATATGAATCATCACCAAAATCTATAGCATTATCCTTATTATCAGAATCTACTTTTTGACTTGCATAACTTGCCCCACCGGCTCCAACGAGAGTGTTTAAAGTTAGATGAATCAGATCATTAGAATTGTGGGTATATTCTAAAAATAATCCGCCATAACCAACTTGAAAAGTAGGAGTCTCATAATTTTCAGTAGCAAAACTCTCAGGTGCTACAAATTCATCTACTGTATATTTAGATACCATTCCATAACCACCTCCTCCAATAGAGAAAGTACTGTTTATTATCCAGCCACCTCGACCACCGATAAAAACAGCAGTATTATTAGCTTCATTTACGTTTACACTGGAAATACGTAAATCAAAAGCTCCGTAGCCGCCACTTCTAATATTACCATCAAAAAGAGTTGCTGACTTAGCATTGTCTTGTAATTCCTGCGAATTCGCAGCTATGGCAAATGTCAATAAAAACAAAAAAGAATATATTAGTCTCATGCTATTAAATCCTAGTAAAATCCAAAATGCAAACATATTCCCCAATGGATTGGCGATGTATCTTTATCATTAATACTAAACACGTCTAAATAAGAATAATCATACTGAGAGTGAATCGGATAACCAAATCTGAATGACACATCCAGCCACTCTCTTACTCTATAATATATATTAAGTTCAGGCATATAGCAAACTATTTGTTTTGATCCCAAGTCCAAGTTAATTTCATTCCCACTTTGGTCTTTATATGGCAATTCAAACCAATATTTACAATATCCGGCTTTTACACTAAAAGAAAGCGCCCACCGAAGATTAAAATTATACTTGTAAGCAATGCCTAAATAATAAAAACTACTATTTAGAACTGCATTCTCTTTGCCATCACTTATCTGAACTTCTTCTACTATGTTTTTATTTAGAAGCCCTTCGTATCCAATATCGAAAATAAACATATCACTCAGCATATACCCAGCAGACATTCCGGCCTTGGCAGAATATGTATTTACAAATTTCGAAACCGGCAAACTAGAGTTAAAATCAAAATTTACTCTTAATCCCGACCGCGAGGAATCTGAAGGTATGTATTCCGCTGCAGCAGAAGAGCACAGCAATACTAAAAATATAACAATTATTCTCATTCTATATATAAGTTTTTATACTTAATCCAATCAAAATTCCCATCAAATCCTCGTTCTTTATAGACTTAAAATCATAACCTGACATAAACCTATAACCGGCTTGAAGCTCTAACCATGTGGAAGTACCAACATTATATCCAATTGCTAACTTTGGCATTATTGATAATCCCCACTGACCATTTAAATCAGTCGATACGTCAACATTCCCAGTAGTTCCATAACTGATATGAGTCAAAAAGAATTCGGCTGAGGGTGTGAAATACAAATAATCTGTCAAATCAAAATCATATCCTGCAAGTATGCCAAGATGAGACATCCGAATAAAAGGAGTACCAAATTCGCCATCTATTTCAAACTCGATATTCTTACTCAAAAGAGTATGCATACCAAATCCCATGAAAAAATCACCTCCGAAAGTAGATCCAAAGTCTACACCCATCTCTAAACCGGCAGTACCGTTAATAATCGGAGATGCGATTCTATAGTCTGCAAAAAGGCTACTTTCCTTTTTAGCTACAGTCTTTTTATTTGCATATTCTTCTTCTTCCAATCCGCCCGGCAGTAACTGAGAAAACAAAGAAGTTGGAAGAAAAATCATTATTATCAATAAGATGTTTTTCATAATAATTTCAATGAATATTATTGAACTTTACTTCTAAAATTACGTATCTTTTGAGTATTGATAGTAAATATTGTGCCAGTAATCTGTGACGTATCATGAGAATTTCAATTAACGCCCTACTTCTACTTATTTTTATTAGCACCTTGTCATCCGCACAAACAATATACGGAATTGTTAAAAGTAAAGATGAAAAAAGTATTCTTCCCGGTGCATCAGTAAGAATCATAGGTACTCAGAGAGGAACTTATGCAAACAGACACGGCATTTTTAAACTAAATCTTCAATCTTCTGATAGTAAAATTCTAGTCAAATCTATCGGTTATAAATCAAAAGAAATTGCTGTTAACTCCCTTACAGACACTTTATATATATTTTTAGATACAGATAGAATCGTATCAGGTAAAGCAATAGTTTATGGGAACATCGAACCCTACACTTTAATTGAACGTGCTATAGCTAAGAAAAAAGAAAATTCTAAGAAAATCAAAACAGTCAGTGGCAAATTGCAAACGAAACTATTTGCAGATGGAACAGAATCTATAGATGCTTTTTCTGATGAGGAAACTACATCTGTTTCGGTCACTTTAAGCTCAGAAGATAAAAAGAAGGAAAAACCCCAAAAAGTGCTAATGGAATCTATTGCAATGACCTATATAGACAAAGAAGAATCCATTGATCATTCTCATATCATATCAAGAAGACAAACTAAAAATATCCCAAGTGAAGTTAATCAATTAGTTTTTGATGCGTTTTTAAATTTTTACGATGACAGAATTGATTTTTTCGGTCCTAGCATTGTCTCTCCCCTCGCTGATGATGCCTTAGATTATTATGACTACAAAATTATAGATAAACAAACACTCGACGGCAAGTATATTTACATCGTAAAGTTATTACCTAATACTGAACTTTATCCTACTTTCGACGGCACTATCATGATTTCAGAAGGAGATTATGATTTCGTAGGAGCAGACGTTTCGCCAAGTAAACATACTGCTATTACGTTGCTCAAGGACATTAAAGTGGTAGAAAAATTCGAGAAATATAAAGATAATATTTGGTACCCAAATTTTTTACAATTTGATGCTTCTTTTGTGGTAAGCGTTTTATCAGGAGCACTAGAGCTTAATCTTGATCTATCAGCAACCCGCATCTATAGTGATTTGATATTTAACGAACCTCTACCTGATTCTCTTTATACTAAGGATGTTAAATGGGTTACGGTATCTACTCTGGCAGACAGCACTGACAGTGAATATTGGAGTCAAAACTCTTTATTTGCAAACTCCGAAGAGGATGAAAAAATTTATTCAGAAATAGACTCTATGGTAATCGATATCGATTCTACTGATTATAATAGATCATGGGAATTTAGTATTGAGCCATACCTTTCTTTCAACAGATCTGCAGATATATCTTATGGACTTACACCATCTCTAAATTTCAAAGATGCCTCTTTAGAATACACCGGGTGCTATAGTACGGGATTAAATGATTTGCTATCACATGTTACGTTTACGCAAAAATATTTTACTAACAAATTTATGTTCATAGGAACGGCTGAATATTTCGACAATATTGGAACATTTTCTGATGATAAATCAACTTCCAAAATACTAAATACTTTTCAGGCCGGCTTTTTTGGAAAAGATTATTACGACTATTATAAAGAAGAAGGCTTTGCTTTAGCTTTGAGTGGAAATTATAAAAATATAAGCCTAAGTTTTGGTTACAGAATGTCGACCCAAGATAGCATAGGAGTTAATACTTCTAAATACATCTTTGGCGACAAAAGCTGGCGAAGCAATCCCGGAATTTCGAGTAAAGAATTTCAAACCTTTAATTATGGTTTATTTTTAGGAAACAAGGGATTTATGGGAATGGGTGCAACTCCATATTTTCTCGGACTCTACGGAATAATTGGAAAAGACCAGGATCTTAGTAAATCGTTTAGCACTATACATGCAGAAGCAAAAGCGTCTGTTCCTTTATATGAAACAGGCTACCAACCAATAGAACTAACAGTAACTGCCCAAGCTGCAATTGCCTCTGATCATACTCCGGTTCAGTATCAGCTCAGATTGCAAAACAATTTAATATTTCAAAACAATATGTTCGGATTATACTCTGCTCCAATTGCAAAGTATGGCGGCAAAGAACTTTACAGTAGCAATGTAACATTAGATTTCTCAGATTTTCTATGGAGAGCAGTAGGTTTACCAGTTTTTAATGGTAGAGGCCTTGACTTTTCTTTAATTGGTTCAGTAGCTTATACATATTCCGATAAAAATACTGATTATCAAGAAACAGGTGCAAAAGGGTATTTAGAAGCAGGCTTTCATATTGGAAGAATTCCTACTTACATATCTGATGTAATATTTTTGGGCTTCGACTTTAGAAAACAAATAGATGGAAAGAACACAGGTTGGGGTTTGAGCATATCAGCTCCATTTTAAAAAATAATCTTATATATTATTCTTCGTTGCTTATATTGTTTTCTTTAATAATACCAAAGGAATGAAGTATGTTTAAAAAGATCATTTTTGTGATTTTGGGAATCGTGGTTGCTTCTTCTGTAGTAGCATTAGTAGAAGCAATTTCTCATAAAATATATCCATTGCCTGCTGATTTATCATTCGAAAATGTGGAGGCATATAAAGATTATATATTCAATCAAATGCCTATTGGAGCAATGCTTTTTGTTATACTTGCACATTTTTCAGGCTCTTTTTTAGGTAGCTTTCTCACAGCTAAGCTAAATAAAGATAAACCTTCGACAGGCTTGGTAGTCGGGGCAATATTGATGGTATTTGGAATAATCATGGTTTATTATATTCCCCATCCTATTTGGATGATTGTTGCAGACTTAGCATGCTACCTGCCTGCATCATATTTGGGAGTAAAACTAGCACAATCAAAAAAATAGGTGAATAAATATGTACAAATCAATACTTTTTTTTATTCTCTTTGCTTCTGCTGCACTTTTTGCAAATATAGAAAGTGAAGCAGTTAAGGGAATCTGGTTTACAGAAGACAAAGACGCTAAAATAGAAATCTTCAAAGAAGGCGATTCTTACAGTGGCAAAATCATTTGGCTAAAAGAACCAAAAAACGCAGAAGGCAATGACAAAACCGACCGACATAATCCAGATGAAGCCCAAAAGAAAAGAAAAATTATCGGCATGAAAATGATGTGGGACTTTGTCTATGATGAAGATAATATCTGGGAAGACGGCGAAATCTACGATGCAAAGTCCGGCAAGACATATTCCTGTAAAATGACTTTGAGTAAAGACGGAAACACCTTGGAGGTCAGAGGATATGTTGGTTTTTCTATGTTTGGAAGAACTTCTGTCTGGACCAGAGCCCAATAAAAATCCATAAACAAAATAAGCTGCACACAAGATAGTGTACAGCTTATTTTGCTAAGGAAAATATATAATGCAGCTAAATTAAATTACTACTTTACCACGCACCATTATCATTTCACCATCAAGATACAAATCCGGTTTTTTAACCAAACCATCTATATGCACATGTACATTATTTGTACCGCCCATGGAAATATTATTACCAAAAGCGATATGAATTGTACCAATGGCTTTTTCATCTTCTAAAATCTGGCCGGTAATTTTAGCTTTAGGATTTGTCCCAATACCAAATTCAGCAACCCATTTACCTTTCTCGCCATGTTTATCGAGCATGGTTTCCAGCATTTTAGCTTCTTTTCCACCTTCAAAAGACACAGCAATACCGTCTTTAATAGTAACTTTTACAGGTTCTTCTAGTTTGCCGATTCCTGCAATTGATCCATCAAAAACAACCACACCATTAGTTTTGCCTTCTACAGGAGCACAAAAAACTTCACCCGAAGGTAAATTCCCTGATGCACCGATCTTTTTCAAAACTCCGGTACTAGGAATAATGTTCATCCCTTTGATAGGCATAGTTAAATCAGTTCCTGATTTAGAAACAACTCTCACCTCTTTAGTTCTTTCCAGAAGCTTAGTAAGGTGATTAGTTAAAGTAACAATTTCGTCAGCATCAGCACTCAAGCATCTAGTCATGATATCTTTTGTGATGCCGGGCATAGTTGCAACTCTTACCCCAAGCTTAGATGCATTTCTTCTAGCATCCGTGTGAGTAAGTGATTTTGTGGTAGGGCAAACTACTACGTCAACAGTTTTCATCAGTTCTGCGATTTGATCAGGTGGTTCCTGGCCATTATCCTCGCGTGGTTTCATTTGTAAAATGAAAGCCTCTTTGCATAATTCTTTTCCGGCTTCATACAATGCCGAACCTACTTCAAAAGTATTTTCATCCGCAACGATAAGCAAAGTCTCATCCTCATAAAGACCCAAATAGTCTTTAAGTGCTGTGCGGGCTGCTTTAATTAATCTGGTATTTGCCGCCATTTGTCTCAAAAATTTATAATTTACATAACAATTTACATCATCATATAAAACAGCTATTAACTTAGAAATCCTGATTATAGACAGGTCGAAAGATAAAATTAGCTGCTATTAATGTTATGGGATTTGCGATAGGAGCATAGTGTCGATTTTTAACTTATGGATATATACGATAGTATCCAAAAAAAATTTGAATAAAAAGCTTTCATAATTTTTCTTATTCTCTCCTATATACTTTCCATATCCGAATAATTTAGAGTCTTTTGAGAAAAGAAACTACAAAAGTTTTTTGTCTTTTAATTCAGCTTCACAGTTACTAATTCTCAAATGTCGTCAGATATTTATTATTTATATTCATTTATTTTGATTATTACAAGTAAAAGCTTTGGAATTTCGCCAATATAATTCTAAGTTTGTTAGTTATCTACTAAAGTAATTAATTTAGGTTTAACTTATATTTAAAGTGCTATGGAACAAATTACAAACTCGCTAAGAGAATCTAAAGCGGCTCGTTGGGGTGCGCTTGGTGTAGTTTCTTTTACTATGCTTACAGGGTATTACATAAATTATGTAATTTCCCCACTAAAACCATTGCTTGAAGAATATATGCAATGGACAAGCTCTGATTTCGGTTTATGGAACAGTGCTTACGGTTGGTTTAACGTATTTTTCCTTATGCTTATTTTCGGTGGTATAATCCTCGATAAAATGGGTGTACGCTTCACCGGTCTGGGTGCGGCAGCTACAATGCTTGTTGGTACTGCATTTCAGTATGCAGCAATCGAAGGGCTGGTTCCTATAGATGGTGAAATATTTGGAGTCAAGTCCCAGATAGCGATAGGAGCATTTGGTTTTGCAGTCTTTGGTGTCGGTGTCGAAATTGCCGGTATAACGGTCTCGAAAGTCATAGTTAAGTGGTTTAAAGGTAAAGAATTAGCCTTAGCAATGGGGCTTGAAATGGCAACAGCCAGAATGGGTACTGCACTCGCATTAGCAGTTCCTGTACCAATTGCGAAAGCATTAGGTACTGATGCAATGCCAGCTCTTTCTGCTCCTCTTATGCTAGGACTAGGGCTTTTAGTAGCCGGATTAGTTGCTTTTATTTGGTACACTTCTATGGATAGAAAACTTGAAAAATCTGAAGGTGTAACTGATGAAATAAGCGAAGAAGACCAATTCAAAGTAAGTGACATCCTGTTTATTATCAAAAACAAAGGATTCTGGTTAATTGCTTTGCTTTGCGTTTTATTCTATTCAGGAATCTTCCCGTTTTTATACTATGCAGCAGATCTAATGACTAATAAATATGGTGTAGATCCTGAGTTTGCAGGTGCAATTCCTTCTATATTGCCTTTTGGTACTATCATTCTTACTCCTTTCTTTGGTAATATTTATGATAAAAAAGGTAAAGGCGCCACTATCATGCTTTTAGGTTCTTTCCTATTGCTGATAATTCACTTATTCTTTGCAATTCCTGGCATAAACACTGTTGCTATTGCAGTATTGCTAATAATTATGCTTGGTATTACTTTCTCATTAGTACCATCAGCAATGTGGCCTTCAGTTCCAAAAATCATCCCTGAAAAACAATTAGGTTCTGCTTATGCTTTAATATTTTGGGTCCAGAATTGGGGATTATGGGGCATGCCTCTTTTGATTGGTTGGGTTCTAGACGAATATTGTAAAGTGAATGCAGCAGACGGCACTTTCAGCCATTATGATTATACAATCCCAATGCTAATCTTTGCTGCCACAGGTGCATTAGCAATTATTATAGCTTTTATGCTTAAAGCAGAAGATAAGAAAAAACAATATGGTCTTGAATTACCTAATATTCAAAACTAATAAGATTAATAGTTTTATCTTTTTTTAGACCGCTTCGGGATGCCTCCCCAAGCGGTTTTTTATTTTTAGTATGATTGAACCTTTTTTAGTTACAAGAGTAAGCAAAAAACTAAGCGTATGTTATCTTTACTCTTTTGTAAGATATAGCTTATTTAGTAAATTGTTAGCTTGTTAAAATACAATCTCTAAATAGAAAAAATATATGTTTCATAGAAATTTGGTTTGATTTGATGGATCAAAAACTTTTACACAGGATTTTCGGCTTATTGTCATTTATTTTGGCATTTGTCGTTTACACAATGACGGTGCAGCCTACCGTGCCGTTTTGGGATTGTGGTGAATTTTCTGCAGCTGCTATTTGGCAGCAGGTTCCACACCCTCCGGGAGCGCCTTTGTTCCTAATGATTGGCAAACTTTTCCATGTGATGATTCCTTTCGGAGAGGCAGCATGGCGAGTAAATATGGTTTCAGTAGTATCAAGTGCGCTGACTGTAATGCTGATCTATTTGATAACTGTAATGGTTATAAACAATTTTAGAAAAGAAAAAGTTCAATCGCTTGGCGATGCCCTTGCTGTTTATGGATCTTCTTTCATAGGAGCAGCTGCATTGACATTTAGCGATACGTTTTGGTTTAACGCTGTTGAATCTGAAGTATATGCAGCTTCCTCTTTATTTGTGGGTATAGTTGTTTGGCTTATGATGAAATGGAATGAAGAAGCTGATAATCCAAAACATGAAAGATATTTATTACTTATTTTCTATTTGATCGGCCTTTCTACAGGTGTCCACCTTCTTTCTATATTAGCTATCTTCTCTATTGTGATGGTAGTCTATTTCAGAAAATATGAATACAGCCATAAATCATTTATTATCATGGGTATTTTCGCTGTTGTTATATTCTTCGTAATATATCCGGGTATAGTAAAATGGTTGCCTTCATTGCTTGCAGGACACAGCCCATCAAGAAATGCAGCTCGTGAGTACGCTATAGAAAACAGTATGGCACTTACATTATTTGCTATTGGCGCTATCGCTGCAATAGCTTACGGATTCTTCTATGGCCGCAAAAAGAACATGCAGATTTTACAATTGCTAAGCTCTGCTTTCTTATTAGTATTGTTAGGCTATACAACTTATACTCAGATTCTGCTTCGTTCTAACGCAAATCCGCCAATGAATGAAAACGAACCTAAAAACTTTGCAAGTCTTTCTTCTTACCTGGGACGTGAACAATATGGTGATGCACCTTTCTGGCCTAGAAGATATGAAGACAGAGACATGATGACTTATCGCTATAAAATGAAAGATGAAAAAGGCGAATATAAGTATGGCCCTTGGTATCCGCCAAGTCAAAAAGAAGTAAGAAGAAAAGACGGTACCAGCATTTCTGTGCCTGAATTTAAAAGAATAGATACTCAAGGTGAACTTGCTTACCTATGGAAATATCAAATTAACCATATGTATTTCAGGTATTTTGCTTGGAACTTCGTAGGTAAAGGCACTGATGTTCAGGACGGAAGTTCCTACCTCTGGGGTAAAAATCATGATGAAAACATGCACTATGATTCCGGCTATGCTGATGAATTCCCTATAGCATTCTACGGATTGCCTTTCCTTCTAGGACTGATTGGATTATTATTCCACTTCAACAAAGATCGTAAGATGGCTTTCTCTTATCTGATAATGTTCCTTCTGATGGGAGTGCTGACTGCGATAGCTCAAAATCAGCAAGATCCGCAGCCTAGAGAAAGAGATTATTTCTATGCCGGCTCCTTCATGGTCTGGTGTATCTGGATTGGTCTCGGCTCTTTTGGTATTATGGAACAACTCAGAAGAGCAGGTGGTAAGTCAAACCCTGCTATAGTTTCTGTTGTACTTATTGTATCTTTCATCATTGCGCCTTTAAATATGGCTCAAGGCTGGAAAATACATAGCCGTGCCGGCAACTACTTGCCTTTCGACTATTCGTATAATATTCTTCAAAGTACAGAAGAAAACGCTATTATTTTCACTAACGGTGACAATGATACATTCCCGCTATGGTTTATTCAAGACGTAGCTGGTGTAAGAAGAGATGTTCGTGTAGTTAACTTGTCTCTTGGTAACACACTATGGTATGTAGACCAAGTCAAAAACAGACAGCCTTGGGGAGCTGATAAGATTCCATTAAGCTTTGCTGATGACTCTATCCAGGTAACTGAAGATAACCCAATGGCTCTTTCTTATGACTTTAGCGAAGTAAGAAATGTTACAATTCCAATCAAGCCTGAAATTTTAGCTAAATACACAGATAATGAAGAAATTATCAATTCAGGCAAATGGACATTCCAATTTGAAGGTAAACCGTTCAGAGAAATGAATGGCAAAATGATTCATTTGATAAGAGTACAGGATAAACTTGTATTAGACATATTACAGCAAACAAGACTCGAACGTCCTGTATACTTCTCTGCAACTGTTGGCCCTGATGCTTTCTGCGGTTTAGAAAAATATTTCAGAACTGAAGGTATGGCACACAGAATCTGCCCTGTTATTCAAAAAACCGGCGGCAAACCTGCTATAGCTCCTGAAATCTTAGAACAAAACCTAATGAATATTGATAACTCTGAAAACTTCAGCAAAACTCCTAAATATGGCTTCAAATTACGTAATTTGAATAATATGGATGTTTATTATGATGAAGTACACAGACGCATTATGGGTACTTACCGTCACCTATATTTGACTTATGCTGATTACTTTGTAGGTGAAGGTAATTTCAAAAAAGCTGCGGAAGTAATAGATGTATTGAACGAAAATGTATCACCTATTCAGTTCCCTATTCCGCATGATATTGCTGTGAAGATGGTAGAAATTTATCAGAAAGCAGACATGACTGATAAATTGAACGTGACAGCAGAAGCTGGTTTGAAATATGCTAATTCGCTAATTGAAAATCCTAATCGAAGAGAAGATCTTATGTTCTATGAGATAGTTCACTTCAGATATGGACCTTATCAGGCAGCAATAGATCTTTATAAAGCATTAGGTGATTATGCTAGTGCTAAAGGTGTTGTAGAAAAATGGATAGCTCAGATTGATGCATTTAGAAATCAAACATTCGGCAACTCTGCTCAATACCAAAGAGAAATTGCTCAGTTAGAAGGCAATAAAGTTCGTGCCGGTATGATTTCTACTAAACTCATCATTGATGAAACTGAGAAAAAATCCGGTTCTCAAGCTGCATTAGACACTGCAAACTCTATGATGCAAAGATATCAAGCTGCAAATAACGGAATGGTATCATACTTTGCTAACACTGAAATTGCTCCTCTTATTCAACAGCTTGAAGCTAAAGTTAATCCTCAGCCTGAAGCTGAAGAAACTGAAGTAACAGCTCAAAGCTAAAGCTTTTTTATACTTTATAAGCGGAACCTATTTGCATAGTGTTCCGCTTTTTTTTAAATTATTTGATTTTAAAACAGGAATATTATGACTACTGATTTATCACTTATTATTCCAGCTTACAACGAAGAGCAAAGAATAAAGGCTTCCCTTGAAAATGCCCTTGATTTCTTTGAATCTAAATCGTTGAATTTTGAAATATTAGTGGTAGATGACGGTTCGAAAGACAATACAAAACAGCTAGTCACTAATTTCGATTCCCCTAAAATTAAATTAATAGCCCAAGATCAAAACAGAGGCAAAGGTGCAGCAGTAACTCGCGGCATGCTTGAAGCTAACGGTCAGATAAGAATCTTTTCAGATGCAGATTTTTCAACCCCGGTCACTGAAATAGATAAAGTTATTACGGCAATGAGCCTTGGCACTGAAGTATTTATAGGAAGTAGAGCATTAGACTACTCAATGATAAAAAAACATCAGCCTGCATATCGTGAATTTATGGGAAAAACCTTCAATAAACTGGTTCAACTCTTTCTTATAAGCGGAATCAAAGACACTCAGTGTGGTTTCAAGGGCTTTACTGCAAAAGCTGCAGAAGATATTTTTTCTAAAATGAAAATTGAAGGCTTTGGCTTTGATTTAGAAATTATTTACCTGGCTAATAAACTGGGCTTCCAAATCTCAGAAGTACCTGTGGAATGGTATAACGATGAAAGAAGTACAGTCAACCCTATCAAAGACTCGATTACTATGTTTTTCGATATCTTCAAAGTAAAAAGACTCCACAAAAACGACTTATACTAATATAGCAACTCAGCAATAGAATTCATTTTTGCCTTGCATTTTAAAAAAGATTTGATAATTTGCCTAATCTAATTACTAAATCTTGATTTCGTTATATATTTATTTAAATACTGAGGCATATTATGTTCAAAAAGTACTGGATTCTACTTATTACAGCTGTTATGATTTCCTCCTGCTCTTTTTTCGGCGGAGATAATGGTGGCAAACACATGATGTGGGAAGTAAGAACTCCTGAATCTACCGTTTTTTTGGTTGGTTCTATACATATGGCAGACAGCAGTTTATATCCCTTAGATAACATCTACTACGAAAAACTTGATTCTTCAGAGATTTTCGTTACGGAAATTGATATAGAAGATGTTGATCCAATGGGTATAATGAAACTGATTATGCTTCGAGATGGTAAACAGCTAAAAGATCATGTACCTGCTGATATATATAAAAAGCTTGGAGAAAAACTTGAAAGTTTAGGAATACCCGAACAGGCT
Organism: uncultured bacterium; assembly: GCA_942490685.1. Taxonomy (GTDB): domain Bacteria; phylum Bacteroidota; class Ignavibacteria; order Kapaibacteriales; family UBA2268; genus JBFHIJ01. The sequence goes on along the minus strand of CALNXW010000031.1, from coordinate 596,796 downwards.
TACCAGATGTTCAAACCCGGCTTCGCGCTGATGATGGCTCAGATGGCCGGTGATGAAGACAATACGACTAAGTTTACATCCCTCGTCGAAGGAATTGATGTACATCTTGCAAATAAAGCAGAAAAACATTCTAAATTAGCCCTTGAAGATGTAGCATCTCAAATGGCTTTATTAGAACAAGTAATAGATGTAGATCCGGAAAAAATGCGCACTTATTTAGATTCTGATGTAGATTCGGAAAATAGTATGAATCTGAATACCATAATAGAAGCTTGGAAAAATGCAGATATTGATAAGATTGTTGAACTTATCAACCATTCCGCTCAAATGGATGAAGATTCTGCAAAACTAATGGAAGAGTTATTAGATAATCGCAATAAGAACATGGCTAAAAAAATAGATGCTTATTTAGTGGATGGCGGAAAATTTTACATTGTTGTGGGCGCAGCTCACTTATGCGGCAAGAACTCTATCATAGAATTACTGGAAGAAAAAGGATATACCGTAAATCAATTATAATTAGAGGTAAATAAATGAGACTCAAAGGTAAAACAGTTATAGTTACAGGTGCTTCTGCTGGCATCGGAGAAGCTTGTGCAGTTGCTTTTGCGCAGGAAGGCGCAAGACTAATTCTTACTGCAAGAAGAGAAGAAAGAATCAAAGCTTTGGCTGAGCAACTAAATAAAGAATACGGCACAGAAACTCTAACTTTAACTTATGACGTTAGAAATATCGATGAAGTAAAAAAAGCTATGGATTTACCTGCAGAATGGTCGGACATTGATGTATTAATCAACAATGCAGGCCTTGCTCGCGGTACTGAAAAAATCCAGGATGGCGTCATGCAAAATTGGGAAGAAATGATTGACACTAATATCAAAGGTCTTTTATACATGACTCGTGAGCTTCTTCCTCGCATGACTAAAAGAGAATCAGGAATGATAATCAATATCGCATCAATTGCAGGCAGACAGGTTTATCCGGGCGGTAACGTTTATTGTGCTTCCAAAGCTGCGGTAAAAGCTATTTCAGAAGGTATTGCTATAGACACTAATGGTACAAATGTTAAAGTTTGTAACATTGATCCGGGTTTAGTAGAAACAGAATTTGCAAAAGTTCGTTTCCATTGGGACACTGACAAAGCAGATAATGTATACAAAGGATTCCAGCCTTTGACAGCTGCTGACATAGCTGATGTAGCTCTTTTTGCTGCTACAAGACCGGCTCATGTTATGATTCAGGATGTGCTGATTACACCAACTGCACAAGCAAACGCAACAACAGTACATAAGGTATTATAAAAATCTGAACTTATTTCCCGTAATGCAAAAAAAGCGTAAGTTTTTTGTCAAAATTGAAAAAAAAGTATTTTGTTTTACGGGAAATAATTGTATTTTTGTATCTCACAATCGGGAACGAGAGTGAAGGAGAGGTGGCAGAGTGGCTGAATGCACCGGTTTGCTAAACCGACGTACTTCTACAAGGGGTACCGGGGGTTCGAATCCCCCCCTCTCCGCCAAAGGGATAATTTAAAAGCCCCATGCAACAAAAAATTGCGTGGGGCTTTTTTTGTGTTGAGAATTTGTTATGGAACTTAGGGTGTATGTAAAACCGAAAAGACTTTGCAAATACAATATATTTTCATAAATTACCTAAGGTTTCAATTAATTATTACGAATATAGTAAGAATAAAAGATATGACTTTAAACGATAAAATCGTAAACTATTTTGAAGAGCATGTATTTTTAAAACACATTGATGCCATAATTAAGAAACATTCTAAATTGAAATCGTACAATATAAATCCTATTGTAGTTAAATACCTATCACAGTTACTAGATAGTGAATATACTCCTGAGGGAGTAGCAAAAGCATTATTTCTTCCTCGCGTGCTTGGAACTTCCATAAATACTTCTTTTGGAACAAGAATTCAAAAAATGTTTATTGATCTTGACTTAGCTGATGGATCAATGATAAAAGGTATGGATATTGAATTTATAGATAAAGTAGATAATAGAAAAAAATGGTGCCAACTAAAATCAGGCCCCAATACTATAAATTCCGAAGATGTGAAACCGCTAATTCAAAAATTTACAAAAACAATAAATCTTGCAAGAACAAATAGTGCTTTTAGTAAATGCAGAAATACTGATTTTATTGTAGGAGTGCTTTATGGCAAAGCATCTGAATTAAGCAGTCACTACCTAACAATTGATCAAGCTCACCCAGTATATATCGGAAGAGATTTTTGGCATAGGATAACTGGGATACCAGATTTTTATGAAAACCTAGTTATTAGTCTACACGCTAGCATCGGTCAAATAGATGCTAAGAATGCCATTGAAGAAGGATGTAGCGCACTTGCTGACGAAATTAGAAATTCATCACTTTTTGACTTTTAGAGTTATAATACTCATTTAAAAATCTGATAATTGAATATCCTACTTCTTTGCCAAGATTTACTGGAACAGCATTACCAATTTGTTTATACTGTTGTGCTACCGAACCTTCAAAAATCCAATCATCAGGGAATGTTTGTATTCTTGCATACTCTCTAACAGTAAATGGTCTTGTTTCATCAGGGTGACAACGTTCTGTCTGTTTCTGTGCCGGACTACATGTCAGAGTCAGACATGGCTCATCCCAACTAATTCTGCGAGCCATTCCTGTTTTTCCTCCACCTAGATAAAAGCTTCCACCCATATATTCTTTTTGCATTTCAACAGGTAAATCTCTCCAATAACCTCCTGGTGGAACTAAATCTAATACTTTTTTCTTACTTTCTGGATATTTTGTTCCAGAATCTTGAGGAACATCAGTATCATATAAATCGCCTTTTTTAAGGGCATCTGAAAGGTTATATATTTTTGGATTTGGTTTAGGGTAAGAGTATTCTATATCAATATCTTTCCTGATACCAACTAATATTAATCTTTGTCGTTTTTGTGGTACATTATAATGTATTGCATTCAAAACTTTAGTTGGCACTACGTGATAACCTATTTCATCTAAAATGGATATCATACCTTCCAAAGTTTTCCCTTTATCGTGACTTAAAAGTCCTTTGACATTTTCTCCAATACATATTGCAGGCATTACTTCATTAACTACACGGGCATATTCATAAAATAGGGTTCCTCTTGCGTCTTTGAGTCCCAGTTTTTTTCCAGCGTAGCTAAATGATTGGCATGGAAAACCACCTGTAACAACATCTATCTGACTTCTATATTCAGTAAAGTTAAAATTCTTAATATCACCTTCAAGAATATTCCAGTTTTGTCTGTTTTTTTTAAGAGTTTGACAAGCCCATTTATCAATTTCATTCAAAGCAACGCATTTTAATCCAGCCTTTTCTAAACCTAAAGCAAGCCCTCCAGCTCCTGCAAACAATTCTAATACAGTATAGTCATGTATTGGTTTGACAAAATTTGACTCTATAGTCTCTGTATTTGTATCAAATAAAGAACCCATAAATGCTTCAACTTCAGATTTTTTATATATTCTATAATTAGAGCCTGGTTCTCTGACAGCACACAAAACACCCTCATTATCCCAGCGTCTAAGAGTTTCTTTGCACTTGCCAACGATCTCCGCAGTTTCAGCTAAAGTATAATAATTCTTCATAACCACATTACATAACATTACACATGGTTATAAATATAGCAAAAAAAAAGAGAATAAGAAAATAATTCTAAAATAATTCTCCTACCCCCTCAACACACTTATCCCTAAGGCCTTTTTATTAACTTTTAAGTAATCTGAGATGCTGCCGTCCAGGATTACTTTCTTTTGTTTGGATGAAGCGTGCAATAAGCGAGCTTTTTTGCCTTCTTTTACTATCATTCCTGTGTGTGAGTAGTCTAAGCCTTTAATAGAGGTGGCAACTGCAATTATGTCACCGGAATGCAGTTCTGCTTCAATTTCTGAGACATGCTTTTTAGGCACATAGACTCGTTTATTCGCATTTAGTTCTGCTTCTATTGCAGCTACTTTTTTGACAAAGGCAGGATTGTTTTTCAGCTGTTTGTAGTATTTAGGATTTTCGCTCATAAAGCCAACATCCGCAACTTTTTTTAAGTAACTGAAGTTTGGTGTAATGTCAGTGATAAGTCCTTTCTCAACGTTATCTCTGATCCAATCTGAGGTATAATGCAGACGTGAGAGGTAGTTATTTATCTTTCCTCCCCTATATCGCATCATTTTTAAATCAGCACTAAAAGCTTCTTCGCTTAGTGTTTTTTTCTTGATAATTCGAGCAAATGCAAGAGCATTTTCATAGAAAGTGACACAATCCAATTCGCTAAGATTTAATACACAGACTTCGTTTTCAGATACTTCTAATGTACCACCTACATAGGGTACTCCCAAGAACTCTTTACCTATTTCAGCAATTAATTCTCCAAGAGGAAGCGTTGAATATTCTTGAGCTGCAAATTTCCTGATTATTCTGTCAAAGATTGCTTTATCCGAAGCAGTAAATTTTGCATAATCTCTTCCACCGGAATAAATAGGTACTGCACCGCCTACAAATAGAAGTGCTAAAGCTGATATTTTTATAAAATCTCTACGATCCATTTTTTCTCACTCACTACAAAAATGTTTTTAATGCATCAATTACGCCTTGCAAATCATCTTTACCAATAAAAAAGCTCTTTTCTTTATCGCCCTTTTGGATTTTCATCTCTATAAAAGTTCCTATTCCTTCAATATCCATAGACGAAAAAGAATAATTTCTGTCTTTTCCGTTATAACCAAGAGCAGTATCTATTTTGCGAGTCTCAGGCACAAAAGTTTCATCTTTTTCTTCCTGAATAGCTAAACTTCCGTTTTCTTCTTCATATCCTGTATCTACGTCTGTCGGGTGCTCACCAGCTGCATTTCTGCCGAGCTCATCGCATCGCTCATTTTCAGGTATTCCGTCATGACCTTTTACCCAAACATATTGTACTGTTTTTCCCTTCATTGACTCTAAAATTCGCAGCCATAGATCTTTATTCAATACTTTTGACTTATCTGCTTTTTTCCATCCTCTTTTTTGCCAGCCACTGATCCATTGCTTATTAAAAGCATCTGTAAGAAGCTTGGAGTCAGAATGTAAAACTACCTCACTTCCATCCGGAATATTTTCTAAGGCAATAGCTGCTGCCAGCATTTCCATTCGATTATTAGTAGTTTTCCTATAACCATGGGAAAACTCCTGCCTTTCTTCGGCCTGTTTTATGACTACGCCATAACCTCCCGGCCCCGGATTACCGAGACTGGAACCATCGGTATAAACAATATATTTGCTCAATTTGATTCCTTTATATTTTTACTTACAAATATGCCGATTTTAAAAGACTTTACAGCAAAATAAAATTTCATTTTGATTTTAGAGGTAAATTATTTTAATTGTATAATTGCAAAACTTCGGGGGATTTAGAAGTTTTGCCCTCTCTCTTGCAGCATAAAAATATATATGGGAAAAGACTATGACTACCATAGAAATCATTGGATTTGAATCGCAAACCGAATCTGAAGTAAAGATTCCTTTGTTTCAAATGAGTGTCTCTGCAGGTTTTCCTACACCTGCTGATAGTACAGTTGACAAAGAAATCGATTTAAATGAAATGCTAATAGCTCACCCTGCAGCTACTATTTTTGCTAAAATCAACGGTACTGAGCTTGAACCTTACGGCATCAGCGACGGAGATATTCTTATTGTTGATACAGCGATAGAGCCTGAAGACGGTAAACTTATTCTAGTCGATTTATCCGGCAATTTTACTGTAAAAAATTACCGCTTAGTTGAAGGCGAAGAGTTCTTGGAATCTCATGACAGACAGTATTTACCGCTTAGTATTGGCGAGCTAAATTATAAACCCGTAGGTGTAATAACAGCGATTATACATTCATTATAAGTAACTGATAAGTAGATGAAGGCAAAGAAGATTAACTCGCTGAAGCCTAGTGTAGACTATGAGGCTCCCCTTTTCAATGCATCAGTGCCAATTGGAAAGCTAACTCATGCGAATAGCCAGAAAATGTACAACTTAAACGAGCTTTTAAAAACAAAGCCCGATGGTATGTATTTGGTTAAAGTAAACGGCGAGAGCATGATTGACGAAAATATTTTTGACGGAGACATACTAGTTGTAGATTCCACAGAAACAGCCGGCCATGATAAAGTAATCATTGCTTCTGTAAATGGAGAACTACTTGTTAAAACATATAAAATAATTGATGACAAAGTCTATCTGTTCTCTGCTAATAAGAAATTCCTGCCAATTGAAATCTTAAGTTTCTACGATTTCTCTATCCAAGGTGTCGTAAAACATGTAATCCACATCATGGGCAAATAGCTATTGCCTTCTTAAGATTACCTTATGAATTTTTTCTGCATTGACAAACGCAAGGTTTTTTGCCAATTTTTCAAACTCTTCCGGTAAATCCATTTTTGTTATATTAAGTTTAGCTCCAAGTTCTTGCCACACTGACGGCATCTGTTTTAGATATTCAACTCCACCACCCTTTTTATCATCAGCTATATAGTAAATTTCAGTTATACCACTATTGATAATTCTAGATAAGCACATCGGACACGGTTCTAATGAACTGTAAAGTTTCAGATTCGATACATTTTCCAGCTTCGTATTTTCCATTTCAAGAGTATTGATTGCATCCATTTCTGCATGTAAAACACTGGAAAAATGGGGAAAAATCATTCTGTTTTGTCCATGTGCAATAATTTGTTCTTCTCTGTATATCAGACAGGATATACCAAAATTACCTTTCATATAAGCATTATATGCTTCTTCAAGTAAAGTTACCGGTGTTATATACTCAGCACCGGGATACTGCTTTTTGAGGGAAAGAATAAGATCTCTAAACATAATTGAACCTAATTTTATTTTTGGCTTGCTTTTTGTTTCGTCTAAATATAGAAACGTAAATTCATCTGAAAAATTATGTTTTTGTTTTGCATCGCAAATATAAATTAACTTTATCAGTCTTTGACTTAAACAATGTTTAATATTTTCAAATTTTGGGAGACTATGGGTATGAAAAAGTTTCTTCTATTAATTTTATTAGCAGTTATTGCAATTCCTTCTTATGCTGCTGATATCAAAATCAGCGGTGACGCGAGAGTTCGTCCGCGTATTGATATGAAAGACGCAACTGACAAAGGTGAAGATAAGTCTACTGATGCTTATTACATGTACAGAGCTAGAGTTAAAGCTAAAGTAAGTATCGGTGACGGATGGATTCTTAATGGTATGCTTGGGCATAACGGTGTTGGTGAATACAATGGAAATTTCGCGAAGGGAACTTATCCGGATGTATTTGGAGACGTTAAAGAATCACAAATTGGTAATGATGCAGCAAGAAGATCTTCTGTTGACTTTATGGAACTAAACTTTGGGTATCAGGGTGATAAATTTGGATTCTTATTAGGCCTAAACAGAGCCGCTTCTCCGGGTAATCCTATTTATGATTTACACTTCTATCCAAAACAGATGGTAGATATTCCGTTTTATATCTTCAACACAGACGGATATTATGGCGGTAAAGCTTATGCAAAAATGGGTGACGGTCAGTTAGATTTTGCTGTTATGGTAGATGATAATAACGGTATGTATGTTGAAGATAAAGATGGAAACGAAAAAAAAGACAGAACTGATCAATACAGTTTCCAATTAGGCTATACTCATCACATCGATAAGTTACACTTTGGAGCAGAAGGTATATATACCCTCGCTGATGACTCTCTAGTTGCACCTATGACTTTTGGTTTGAAAATTGGTCATAAAGATCTTGCTGGTTTCACTTTGGATCTATTTGCAGGTTACTCTCAGCAAAGTGTTGAAACAAAAGACTTGTTTGTAGTTGATAAAGAAACCAATCCAACTCCGCAGCAATTTGGCTATCCTAATGCAGAATATACTGCTTTTTTAGCAAGACTTAAAACAACGAAAAAAATTGGTCCCGGGCAGATTGTAGCTTGGATTGACTTTGCAAACAGAACAGATAAAATGGCTAATGATATCGAAGAAAAAAATGACTTCATTTATATCTGGGCTGGATATACTTGGATAATATATTCTTCTGATCAGGGTAGTTTTGATATTACTCCTAGAATCAGATATCAAATTAACGATAAGACTGTTGGCGATGCTGATAAAGTTAATGTTATGACTAGAAACAGACTAGAACTTGAATTCAACTATAAATTCAAGTAAAACCTAATATAATTTTCTCTTAAAGCCATAATCTTCATCCGATTATGGCTTTTCTTTTATGGAGTAAAATATCCATAAATAATAAATTGATTTGTAAGTCTGTATTATATAAACAAGCTATTGTTTTACGCAGCTAAATTTGATAAAATATATTAACTCCGTTATGATTGAAATAGAATACCAAGAAAAACCTACGATACTGATAGTTGATGACCAACCACACAACATTCAGCTTTTAGCTAATGTACTAAAAGAGAAGTACAAACTGCTTATAGCTAACAGCGCTGAAAAAGCTTTTAAAATCATGGAGAAGATATTGCCTCATCTAATCCTTTTAGATGTTATGATGCCTGATATGGATGGTTATGAAGTTTGCAAAATCTTGCAAGATCACGAGGAAACTAAAGATATACCTATCATTTTTCTGACTGCTAAAAGTGATGTAGAAAACGTAATCCACGGTTTGGAGCTTGGCGCTTCTGATTATATAACAAAACCATTTAGCATCAGAGAGCTAAATGTTCGAATAAATAATCTATTGAAACTCTCATTAGCATATCAATACATGAATATGCAAAAAGATGAAATGGAAGAGATGAGCGAGGAACTAATTCGCTATACCAGCGATTTATACGAATCACAAAAAAGTGTTGAAGAAAATGCTTTCCAAATGAACAAACTTCTTGGTGAACTCGCAGAATCTCAGGAAAAACTCAAACATGCTAACTCTGATCTTGAAAAATCCAATAAAGAAAAGGATAAGTTTTTCTCAATTATCGCCCATGACCTAAAAAGTCCACTGGCCAGCCTAAGCGGTCTATTGCAAATGATTCAAGACGAAAGAGACACTATGGATGATGATGAAAAACATGAGATTCTAGGGCTTTTGTTAAACAATTCAAAACATGTGTACGGATTATTAGAAAATCTACTCGACTGGTCAAGAGTTCAGAGGAAAGCTATACAATTTAAGCCAATTAAAATATTGGCCAGAGATATTGCAGATGAAACCTTGCAGTTACTTGAAGCTCAAGCAACAAATAAAAATATTAGCTTAATTAACGAAATTGAAGACAAGATTGCAGTTAGTGCTGATTACATGATGTACTCTACCTTGATTCGCAATCTGGTATCGAATGCTATAAAATTTACTCCTGAAGGAGGTAAAATTATCGTTAAAACTGAAAATGAAGATTCTTTTGTAAAATTTAGCATTATCGATAATGGTGTAGGAATGAATGAAGAGATGCAAGCCAAGCTTTTTAAAATTCATGAGCATATTACTTCTGTAGGTACTAATAATGAAAGAGGTACAGGACTGGGGCTGATTCTTTGCCAGGAATTTGTAACTCTTCATAAAGGGCAAATTGGCGTTACTTCGAAAGAAGGTGAGGGATCTATATTCTATTTTACTTTGCCACTTTATAAGTGACTACAATGAAAAAATTCACTAGAAATATTGGTGACCCGCGACTAAACTTATATTCTCTTTTATTTAAAGAAGAGAAGCTTGAAAAAGAATACAGAGAAACAAATGCAGAAAGGCATTTCCTTTCTCAAAGATTACTTTTACTTGCTGGTATACTTCTTTTTGCTTCTTTTGGATTTTATGACTTCTCTGTGCAAACATATTCCCTGGAAGAAATATTGATTGCCCGAATAGGAATTTTTACACCCATTTTGGCAACTATATGGATTATTTCCACTGTCAAATATGGTAAAAAAATCTTTAACATACTGGCTTCGTTAATTGTAATCTTTTGTGCTTCCGGCATCATTTATATCATATCCCTTTCCCCATTTCATATTGCAGATAATTATACTTATGGCCTAGTACTGGCTCTTATTTTTGGTTTTATTCTAATAGATATTTATTTTCTGACTTCTATTTTAAATTACATAATCATATCCTTCATCTATTTTCTAATACTGAGTCAGAAAGATAATATCCCTCCCGAATACTTTTCTAAACAGACAATTTTGTTTGTTTCGCTAGGTTTAACTCTCATAATTGGTAGATATACTATCGAATTTTATAAGCGGATTGATTTTTTAACCAGAAAACAATTAGAACTGGAAAAAACCAAAGTAAAGAAATCATTCCAAAGAGAAAAAATGCTCAACGATGCAAAAGGCAGATTTACTAATGTAATTGCTCATGTGTTTCGCACACCACTTGCTGCTATACAGAATAACGTTTATATCATTGATCATAAAACTAAAGCTGCAAACTTAGATTTATCTTCCGAAACTGATATGCTATTAAGATCCACAGAAAATATTGCTTATAACATCAAAAGAGCTCAGTTCATCATAAAATTTGACTCGAGCAAAGTAAAAATTGAAACTGCTACCTTTTCTCTCATTGATTTGATAGATGAAGTGAATAAAGATATTCTCTGGTTGGAATCTTTAAGCAGGGAATTCCGTATCACTATTGACAGTGATTGCAAGACTATCACTACTGACAGATCATTATTGAAACATATTCTTGCAAATTTTGTAAGTAATGCAGTAAAATTCTCAAGAAGAGATTCAGAAATAATTATTCAATGTAAAAAGATTGAAAACAAATATTATGAGTTTCGAATTGTTGATTCCGGTTATGGTATACCTCCAGATCAGCTTCAAAACATTTTTGATGTATACTATCACTTCAGTTCTGATCCGATGATTATGGGGCTAGGCTTAGGGCTTGCAATCATAAAAAGATGTTCTGACTTGCTTAATGCGGAAGTACGATTAGAATCTGATAAAAATAAAGGAACAAAAGCATTTCTTTTATTGCCGATTAGCTCATAATTGGTCTTTTTTTTGATAGCGGGTTATTATCAAATATACTCTACGGACTGGACATGGATACAAGCTCAAAAAACATTTTACTTATATTCCTATTTGTTTTGATTTTCTACATATTATCTGTTTTATCGTCACTGCTTTTACCCTTAGCGATAGCATTTTTGATGGCATCACTTTTCTCTCCGCTTATTGCTTTTTTGAGTAAAAGAAGAATACCAAATTTTATAATTCTTCCGCTGATTTCTGTAATCACATTAGCTGTTCTATACGGAATTGCGAATATTATAATTGAAACTGTTGATTCTATTTCTATGCAGCAGGACTACCTGCTTGCAAGACTGCAAAGTAAATTTCAATCACTGGTCCATTGGCTTAATGATGTATTTGGGATGGATACCAGCCAGGCCGGATTTTTATCAGAATTAGAATCACTTATCAGTGCAGAAAGGCTTTCTGCTCTAATTGGCAGCATAGCCAAAGGTCTCGGATCATTCACCGGGTCATTTTTCATGTTTTCTTTGTACTATATTGTACTGCTTTCTGGTATGGCATCCACTGAAAAATACATTCGTTATGTGGCAGGACCAAAAGGAGATCAGGCATTTAATAAGTACATGCAAATGCAAAACTCCATTATTTCCTATATGATTTGGAAAACACTTATAAGCTTATTCACAGGTGCATTAGTTGCAGGTGTATGCTATTTGTTTGATATAAAATTCGCAATTTTTTGGGGATTTCTAGCTTTTATTTTAAATTATATACCATCCATTGGTTCCATTGCTGCAACCATTCCTCCAATTTTGATGGGAATTATAGAACTGGAATCTTTAAATGCAATACTTTTACTTACAGCGTTACTAACTGCTATTCAGGTTATAGTTGGTAACTTAGTCGAACCTCTCATTATGGGCAACCGACTAAAGCTTAATACCCTTACAGTCCTTTTTGGTCTAGTTTTCTGGGGCTATTTATGGGGAGTCATTGGTATGATGCTTTCAGTTCCGCTGATGGTTGTACTTAAAATCGTACTGGAACAGACAGAATCCCTTGGGTTCATTGCTAGAATGATGGAAACACCTGATGATAATATTGTTAAACTTAATGCAAATGAGTAGTAAAATGAAAAGGATGACAACTTATTTCACTCTGTTTTTTTTAGTATTACTAAACTCCATGGCAAATGATCCTGCAGTATTCAAAACTACAAAAGAGCATGAGGTTTTTTCGCAGTTTGAAGGCAAATGGAAAGTTATCGTAAATAGCTATGATATCGCAGGAAATATTGTGACTACATATTCCGGGAAAGCTGAAATTAATACAGAAATGAAAAACAGATACTTGGATTTCAAATTTGACTTTTCTAATCCCGAGTCAGATTATATCATGAATTGGCATTTTGGTTATGATGTTAATTGTGATAAGTACGTTCTTTTTCAGAGAAATAATCTGTACTCATTCCCATTTTACGGAGTAGGAGATTATGATGCTGATGAAAATACTTTTGCATTCCTAACTAATGATTATGACAAGCGTGGAAACAAACTGAAAGTCCTTATCAAATGGGTAAGAGATGATAAATTCTTACTGGAATTGCACAATTTCACTATCAAAAAAGCAGAACGACTAATTGAAGAATATGCTCTAATTAAGCTTGATAAGTAGCTACATATTCAAGTCATACAGTATTTTTTTGACTCATTCGTATTGTTTCCTATTGAGATTATAATACAAACTAAAGGAAGGTTAAAATGAAAGCTAATTTAAGATTAGACAGAAATATGCGTATTATCGGCAAAAATGAAAAAGGTCTGGAAACTGTTTTTGATACTAAACCGGCTGTAGGTGGTGAAGACTCAGCTCCGACTCCTATGGAAATAATGCTGCAATCTGTTGCTGCCTGCTCTTTTATGGATACTATAAGTATCTTAAGGAAAAAAAGAAAAACTATTGATGATCTTCAAATTGATATTGAAGGTGAAAGAACCGAAGAGCACCCTAAAGTATTTAAAACAATTGTTCTTAAATATACTTTAGTCAGCCCTGACGCAGAGTTGAATGATTTAGAAAGAGCTGTGGAACTTTCTCAAAATAAATACTGTGGCGCTTCTGAAATGATGAGACTTGCAGGCGCTGATGTCTCTTACAAAATTGAGCTAAAAAGACCATAATCTATAATTATTTAGATAATTTTGCCGCTTTCAGAATATTTCTTATGAATATATTTTGAGAGCGGCTTTAATATATTTATCTTTGTTTTTTTTACATCCGAACTTATTCGAGCTTATATGAAACCCCCTTTTTCAGATAAAGAAATTATCTTTGATGTACCTGCTTTCGAATCAGGCACTTTAAAAAATGGAACAGAATACTTCCTTATTAACGATGAAAATCAAACTGTTACATCAGTAAATATAATAGCCTCTGCAGGAGCCTATTTCGATAAAAAAAACGGAATTGCTGCTTTTGCTTCTAAATTGATGCAAAGAGGAACAAAAAATTACTCTTCTGTTGAAATCAACAGAAAGGTAGAAAACTTAGGCCTAAACCTGTCTTGCAGTGGACTGTGGGACGAAGTATCCTTCAATCTGACAGGAATGCCTCAATTTATAGAAACAGGCTTAGACATACTTGGTGATATTATCTTGAATCCTACATTCGAAGAAAAGGAACTTAACTTCCTTAAAGCGAAAACAGTTTCTTCAATAGAGCAGGACATGGTAAACCCGGGATTTTTAGCACAGGTAGCATTCAATAGCAGCCTTTATAAAGATCATCCTTATGGTCGTTCCAGAATCGGCGGCATAGATGAGGTTGGAGCTATTAACCGCGATGATTGTGTAGAGTGGCATAAGCGACTTTTGAAAACAAAAATGACAATTTTTGTTGCAGGAAATTTTGATAAAGAACAAGTACTTGCGCAATTGGAAAGCATATTCTCTAATCCGGCATTAAGCGAAATCATACCGGATATCAAACCTGTAACATATAATTTTGTAAGTGAGCCCATTCTTGTAGAAAAGAAAGAAGCACCCCAAGTAACTATACGATACGGCTTCCCTACTCTAGCCAGAAATGATGACCATTACCCTTACCTTCAGCTTATAAACACTGTACTAGGCGGATATTTCCTGTCACGCTTAAATAAAATTATCAGAGAAGAAAAAGGTTATACTTACGGTCTGCATTCGACTATTGAAAACAGAAAAGCTTCTTCTGCTCTCTATATTTCTTCAGATATAAATGCTGATAAAGTCAAAGAAACTATAGATGAAATTAGAAAGCAAATTGATATAATTGCGAATAAACCTATTCCAAAAGAAGAGCTGTTGCAGGCACAAAGATACATCCTGGGCATCTTCTTAAGGTCTACTGAAACTCCCCAGCAAGCTGCATCGCTTATAAGAACCACTAAAATTTATGATCTTCCTATAGATTATCATAAAAATCTGGTAAATAAAATCAGCTCAGCTACACCGGAAGATATTTTCCCTATTCAACAAAAACTTTTCAGCAATCTAAAAGTAACAATTGTTCTCTGTGGTGATCTGGAAAGGATTAAAAAGCAGTTGTAATATTTATTGATATAGAGGCGTATCTTATATACGTCTCTTTTTCTAACCACTTCAACATAAATCTTTTTAGCACACTTAGACTCGCTTTTCACTCTCAGTAATCTTCAAATAAGCATAAACAACACTTTATGATTACAACCGCTATATGAAATATTACATCCACAAAATCCACTGACCTCGTCATTTTTTCAGGCATGCCTAAAATAAAAGTTCTACATGTTTCGTTATATTCACTGAAACTGATAATTAATACTCAATTTTTATACGGAGATATTAGCATGGCTAAGATTACATTACAGGGCAACCCTTTTAACACAGTTGGCGATTTACCGCAAGTTGGAACTAAAGCACCTGATTTTAAATTGACAAATTCTGACCTTGGTGATGTTTCATTAGATTCATACAAAGGCAAAAAAGTAGTTTTAAATATTTTCCCTTCTTTAGATACTCCTGTTTGCGCAACTTCTGTAAGAAAGTTTAACGCTGAAGCTGAAAAGCTTGACAACACTGTAGTTCTTTGTGTATCAAAAGATCTTCCATTTGCACACAAGAGATTCTGTGCAACTGAAGGCTTGGAAAATGTAGTTTCTCTTGCAGAAATGAGAGAAGATTCTGAATTTAGTAAAACTTACGGCGTTGGTATTGCAGATGGTCCTTTAGCAGGCCTGATGTCTAGAGCAGTTGTTGTTCTAAACGAAGAAGGTAACGTTGTATATCAAGAGCAAGTACCTGAAATCGCTCAAGAACCTAACTACGACGAAGCTTTGAAAGCTATTAAATAATTTGCTTTATATTGTTATTAAAAAGGGATTTGAATTATATTCAAATCCCTTTTTAAATATACAGTGTTAGTCTCCGCTAATCATTCTTCCAAATCCTCCAAGTACCGAGCCTTCACCTTTTGATGATCCGCCGGCTGAAGGAGCGTGCTGAAGTATTCTATCTGCCATACGTGAGAACGGAAGAGACTGTAGATAAACTGTACCATGCCCCTGTAAAGTAGCTAAGAACAAGCCTTCGCCACCAAAGAACATAGATTTCAATCCACCTGCCATTTGAATATCATAATCTATTCCCGAAGTAAATCCGACGATACAACCAGTATCTACTTTTAACGTTTCACCTTTGAGTTCTTTTTTAACAATTGTTCCGCCGGCATGAACAAACGCCATACCATCACCACGAAGTCTTTGTAATATAAAACCCTCACCACCAAAGAAACCTGCACCTAAGCGTTTGTTGAAGGATATAGTTACTTCTGTGCCAAGAGCTGCAGCAAGGAAAGCATCTTTCTGGCAAATAAAGTCATTACCAATTTCTGCCATATTAAGAGGAATGATTTTACCGGGGTATGGAGCGGCAAATGCAACTCTTCTTTTACCACTACCAACATTTGTAAAGTGAGTCATAAAAATTGACTCTCCTGTCAAAGCTCTTTTACCAACATCTAGTAATTTACTAAACATACCCTGATTTGGCTTAGAACCATCACCTAATTTAGCTTCAAAATTTATATAATCATCCATCCAGTTCATAGCACCTGCTTCGGCAATAACTGTCTCATTAGGATCTAATTCAATTTCAACTGCCTGCATATCATCGCCATATATCTCATAATCTACTTCATGACATTTCATCTTAATATTCCTAATTATAATATAACGTTTTATCTATGCGTCAATATAAAAAATATATTATTCATTATATGTAGCTTTTTTTTTATCTTTTACTTAATACTTATCGGTTACATATTACTTTTAGGAATGGAAAATGGAAAATTTTGAACTCCGGATATCCGACGAAAAGTTACAACGACAGATTAACTTTTTTTCTGAACAGCTTATATATAAGCAGCTATTTGATAAAATTCCTGATTTAATTTTGATTCTAAACAGTTATAGACAGTTAGTTTATGCAAATAAAGCATTTTTTTCTACTTTTAATTTTACGATACCTGATAATACCTACGGCAAGCGTCCGGGAGAGGTTTTTTCTTGCGTAAATTCATTCAAAGCTCTAGGCGGTTGCGGAAACGCACGTGAATGTCAGTATTGCGGTGCTTTTGTAAGTATCATAGATGCATTAAATGGAAAAGAAAATACTAATGAATGTCATATTTTAGATAAAAACAACAACCCTTATACTCTGCGTGTTACATCTTCAGCAACTTATTTAAACGAAGAAAAATTTATTATTTTTTCTCTTTTTGACATAAG
The DNA here is from genome assembly GCA_942490685.1 of uncultured bacterium. Classification (GTDB taxonomy): domain Bacteria; phylum Bacteroidota; class Ignavibacteria; order Kapaibacteriales; family UBA2268; genus JBFHIJ01. The sequence goes on along the minus strand of CALNXW010000031.1, from coordinate 579,987 downwards.
TGATGAAAAACGGAAAGAAATTTTAGAGAGAGTATTCTTTCACGATATATTAAATACTGCAACATCAATATCTTCCATATCTATGCTATTGGAAATGGATCTGCCTGATGATTACTTAGAATATAAGACCATGTTAAAAGACTCATCAAAGAGACTTATTGATGAAATACAAAATCAAAAACAATTATTGCAGGCAGAGAATAATAATTTGACTGTAGAAACAAAAATAATGAATACTGCAAAATTTTTTAGAGAGATGATAGTAACAAATTCTACATTCGATTTTGCTAAAAATAGTAAAATAGTTTTATCTGATAATTTTGCAGATTTTGTATTTTACTCTGACCCTGCACTAATAGGCAGAATAATCAGTAATTTGATAAAAAATGCGTTAGAAGCAGTTTATCCATCAGGAGTAGTTACTATTAGCGCTCAGGAATTTGAGAATCACTATATTTTTTCTGTACATAATAACAAACATATACCTGAAGATATTCAAGTGAAAATATTTAGAAAGTCATTTTCTACTAAAGGAAGTGGAAGAGGTATAGGAACTTACAGCATAAAACTATTCACAGAAAAATATCTAAACGGCAAAGCCTGGTTTGAAAGTAATTTATCAGACGGTACGACTTTTTATGTGAAATTTGAGAAATAAAAAAAAGTGCCTTTTATACAAATAAGAGGCACTTTTCTAGATATTATATCTGATTTCAGAAGACTATTTTTCTTCTTTATTGTCTTCTTGTTTTGCTTCAGGAGCTATTTCTTCTGTAGGCTCTGCAGGAGTTTCTGCAATTTCTTCAGCCACAGGAGCTTTTTCTTCAACCGGAGCAGCTACAGGAGCAGCTTTTTTTGGTTTAGATTTTTTCTTAGGTTTGATAGAAACAGCACCATCTTGCTCAGCCGCCCAGTCTACTAATTCAATAATAGCAGTTCTAGCGCCATCGCCTCTTCTCTGTCCTGTTTTAATCACTCTAGTGTAGCCACCATTACGGCTCTCAACAGCAGGAGCAATCGCATCAAAAAGCTCTTGTAAAACAGCTTTATTTTTGATTTCTTTAAAGACAACTCTTCTATTATGAACATCTACTGTGTTACCTTCAGGAAGAAGACCTTGTTTTTCACGAGCTAAAGCATGTTTAGCTTTTGTGATAAGTCTTTCAGCGTAAGGTCTGAGCGCTTTAGCTTTAACTTCAGTAGTAGCGATTCTCTTATGTTCAAACAAAGCAGTAGCCAAGCTACGCATAAGAGCTTTTCTGTGGCTGCTTGTTCTATTAAGCTTTACACCGCGTTTTCCGTGTCTCATAACTTATACTCAGATCAATTAGTTACTTAAATAATTATTCGTTTACGGCAGCTTTGTCGTCTTTTAAATATTGATCGACATTCATACCGAATTCAAGACCGAACTGAACAACAACATCAGACAACTCAGTCAAAGACTTTTTACCAAAGTTTCTGAATTTTAGCAATTCAGACTCTTGAAGTCTAACCAGCTCAGCCATATTTTTAATATTAGCAGCTTTCAAGCAATTATGAGCACGCACTGAAAGCTCTAACTCATCGACAGGCGTAAGCAGAATTTTCCTTAAACGGTTGCGTTCTGCTGCTTTAACTTCTTCTTCTTCGATTTCTTGCTGTTGTTGCTCTTCTTCGAATTCGTCAAAGTTAATGAAGAACTTAATATGATCATTTAGGATCTTAGCGGCTTGGTGCACGGCTTCCTGAGAGGAAATAGTGCCGTCAGTTTTCACATCAAGCGTAAGTCTTTCATAGTCAGTTCTGTGCCCTACGCGATGAGGGTCTATTTTGTAAATGACATTTTTAATTGGAGTGAATATAGCATCAATTGGTAGCATCCCGACAGGGAAATCCACCATTTGCTGCTCTTCTGAAGGCACATAGCCTTTCCCTTTACCTATTCTAAGTTCGACATCAAACTCAGCATCATCAGCAAGAGTGGCAATATGCTTATCAGGATCCATAATTTCGATCAAGTCAGAAGCATCGTTAATATCCTTAGCAGTCCAAGTGCCTGGGCCTTTCAAATGAAACATCACTCTAAACGGTTTTTTCTCGTTTGTTTTAAGAGCAACTTCTTTCATATTAAGGATAATCTCTGACATATCTTCCATGACACCATTTATTGTCTGGAATTCATGCAAAACGTCAGTGATTTTGACACCGATAATAGCCGATCCGGGGATAGAAGAGAGTAATACTCTTCTAAGGGAATTACCAATAGTAACCCCATATCCACCTTCTAACGGCTGCATTATAAATCTGCCGTGAAAATCTGACGATGATTCTTCAATGTGAACCCTATCGGGCATTTGCAATTGAGTATTCATAAAATTTATTTGCCGGATTTTTCAAACTAAAAAAATAGAGAACACCCCAAAACTTATACTCTTCTGCGTTTTGGCGGACGACATCCATTATGAGGTATAGGTGTTTTGTCAATAATGCTGTGGATTTCTAATCCAGCCTGAGTTAATGCACGAACTGCAGCCTCACGACCAGAACCTGGACCTTTCACTACTACATCCACCTTACGAAGCCCCATGTCATAAGCTTCTTTTGCTGCTTTTTCAGCTGAAACCTGAGCAGCGTACGGAGTATTTTTCTTAGATCCTTTAAATCCGTTTCTGCCGGCTGATGACCAACACAAAGCGTTACCGTACATATCAGCAATAGTTACCTGAACGTTGTTAAACGTTGCTCTTATATATGCTTTACCATGTACGTCCGCTACAACTTTCTTTTTTTGTTTTTTCTTAGCCACGGATGTTTACCTATCCTAATTATTTACGAAACCTTTTAAAATTTAAAAGATTATGCTGCTAAACTATTACTATTTAACAACTTTCTTTTTGCCTGCAACTGTTTTCTTACGACCTTTACGAGTTCTCGAGTTTGTACGAGTTCTCTGACCGCGTACAGGCAGACCTCTTCTGTGGCGCAACCCTCTGTAGCAACCGATATCCATCAAACGTTTAATGTTCATTTGAACTTCGGAGCGTAATTGACCTTCGACAAGAATAGTGTCAATAATTTGACGAATTCTACCTACTTCCTCATCAGACCAATCCTGTACTTTTTTAGTACTGTCGATTTCTGCTTCATCTAAGATTTTTTTAGCAGTTGTATGTCCAATACCAAAAATGTAAGTTAAAGCTACATCGCCGCGTTTATTTTTAGGCAAGTCATTACCAGCTATACGAGCCACAATACTTCTCCTTTATTAATTATCCTTGTCTTTGCTTAAAGCGAGGATTTTTCTTGTTAATAATATAGATTTTACCTTTACGACGAACGATTTTATCGTCAGGATTTCTTTTCTTAACTGAAGCTTGTACTTTCATCGCTACTTGCTATATATAGTTTTTAAATTATTTATATCTATAAACGATTCTGCCTTTAGACAAGTCGTATGGAGAGAGCTCAACAGTAACTTTATCGCCTTGCAATATTTTGATAAAATTCATTCTCATTTTACCAGAGATATGAGCAAGCAATGTATGCCCGTTATCCAATTTTACCAAAAATTGGGTATTTGGCAAGGTCTCTTGAATGATACCATCAGCTCTGATAAGTTCTTGTTTTGCCATATCAGTTTAATCTCTAAGTGTTAGTATTATTGCTTTGTCGTTTTCTATTATCACAGTATGCTCAAAGTGAGCAGCAGTACTTTTATCTGCTGTTACAATGGTCCAACCGTCATGTAGCGATCTGATTTCTTTCTTTCCTCTATGAACCATCGGCTCAATCGCCAAAGCAATACCTTTTCTTAATTTAATATTCGGGTATCTTGACCGGTAAAGCAGTGGAGGCACAAAATTTGGTACAGGCGGTTCTTCATGTAGATTTCTGCCTATGCCATGACCTACCAATTCCCTTGTGAGTGAGTAACCATTGCTTTCACAATGCTCTTGTATCGCTCTGGAAATATCATAAAGCTTTTTACCAGCCACTGCATTTTCTATACCTTTAAACAGCGATTCATTAGTAACTTTCATAAGTCTTTCGTCTTCAGGGCTTATATTGCCTATTCCGAAAGTTACAGCACTGTCGCCAAAATACCCGTTTAATTCAGCTCCGCAATCCACTGACACTATATCACCCTCTTCGAGTTTCCTGTCTGAAGGTATGCCATGGACTACTTCTTCATTTATTGATATGCACAATGTTCCGGGAAAGAACTTACCTTCGACTTCATAACCTTTGAAAGCAGGTTTAGCATTTTTCGAACGAATATAATCCTCAGCAACTTTGTCGATTTCAATAGTAGACATACCAACCTTCATCAAAGGCTTAATCGTGTTAAACGTTTCCGCTACGATTCGGCATGCTTTTTCCAACTTAGTAATCTGAGATTCTGTTTTAATCTCAACAAGATCATTATATTCGCGATTTTTTGCCATTATTAAAACCCACCTACTCCAACTCTTCCTTTCATTTTACCACTCTTCATGAATCCATCATAGTGGCGCATCAATAAATATGATTCTATTTGTTGCAATGTATCTAATGCTACACCTACCATAATCAATAGAGACGTACCGCCAAAGAATTGTGCAAATCCCGGAGGAACAGAAAATATATTGATTACAAATGTAGGTAAAATAGCTACAATTGCCAAAAAGATAGAGCCCGGAAGCGTTATACGAGTGATAATTCTATCTACATACTCTTCAGTAGCAGCACCCGGTCTTATACCAGGAATGAATCCACCCTGTTTCTTCATATTAGAAGCTATATCTTTTGGATTGAAAATAATTGCTGTATAGAAATAAGTAAAGAATACAATAATTAAGCCATAAGACAACGCGTAGAAGAAAGATTCATGCGAAAACAATCCTGCTACGGAAGCTACAAATTGGCTTTCTGGGAAAAATTGTTGTATAGTGTTTGGTATAAACATCAAAGATTGTGCAAAGATAATTGGCATTACGCCTGCAGTATTAACACGCAATGGAATATATTGAGTCGTACCACCGAATACTTTTCTTCCGATTTGGCGTTTAGCATACTGAACCGGTATTCTTCTTGCACCCTGCGTGACATAAACCACAGCAGCAATGATGGCAATAAGTCCGACAATCAAAATACCATCTACAATAAGTTTACCTGCAGGGTTCGGATCTGAAGTAATCAATTGATACTCCTGGATCAAAGACATAGGTAATCTCGCAATAATACCGATAAAGATAATAAGGGAAATACCATTGCCAATACCTCTTTCAGTGATTAGCTCACCTAACCACATCATAAATACTGTACCTGCTGCTAAAATTATCATTGTAGATAAAGTAAAAACAAATCCTGCTTCAGGAACAACCGGTATATTACCAGCAGTCTGAGAAGCTAACTTGATAGACACACCCCACCCTTGCAAAGCTGCAATGGCAACAGTGGACCACCTGGTATATTGATTAATCTTTCTTCTACCCTCTTCTTCACGCTGCAATTTCTGTATTTCAGGGATCACAACACCTGCGAGCTGAAATATGATAGACGCCGTAATGTAAGGCATAATACCTAAGGCGAATATTGCAGCATTTGAAAACGCACCACCTACAAACAAGTCGAATAAACCAAATAATGTGTTAGAATCGTTGTTCGCCATAGAAGCTTGCAACGCGTTGATATCTACACCCGGTATAGTTATGTGTGCGCCTATACGAACTACAAACAATATAATCAACGTAAACGTCAACCTTTGTTTAAGCTCGTCAATCTTAAAAATATTCTGGAGTGTTTGTACGAAACTAGCCATTGCTTACTACTGTCCCTCCTGCAGACTCAATTTTCTCTTTAGCTTGTTTAGAAAATTTGTCGGCCTCTACTGTAAGAGCGACATTCAGCTCGCCATTACCTAATACTTTCAAAGGTTGTGACTTCTTATTGATGATCCCAAGATCATACAATACTTCAAAATCCACTTTGCCGCCTTCGAATTTTTTATTATCAGCTAATTCTTGCAAAGTACCGACATTAACTGTTTGGAATTCAGTTCTAAAGATATTAGTGAATCCAAACTTTGGAATACGGCGGTTGATCGGCATTTGACCACCCTCGAAGGAAGGAGAAATCTTAGCGCCTGCGCGTGATTTCTGACCTTTATGACCTCGAGTGGAAGTACCGCCATGACCAGAGCCGGGTCCGCGGGCTATGCGTTTTTTCTTGTGCTTAGCCCCTTCTGAATACTGAAGATTACCTATATGTTTCATGTATCGACTTCTTATATTATTCAGAAACTTCTTCAACATTAACTAAATGTTTCACAACTTCGATCATGCCACGTGTTTGTGGGTTATCCGGCAAGATGTTCGAATTATTCGGTCTGCCAAGTCCCATAGCTTCGATCGTAAGTTTTTGCTTCTTCTTAGTTTTAATTATACTTTTTACTTGAGTAATTTTGAGTTTACCCATTTTACCACCTATTAAGATTAGTCCATATTCTGCTTTTAGCAGACTATCCGTTGATAACTTTTTCAACAGTTACGCCACGTCTTTCAGCTACTGCATGAGCATCTTCTAAAGAAGAAAGCCCTGCAATTGCAGCTTTAACTGTATTATGTGGATTTGACGAACCTAACGATTTAGTTAGAACGTCTTGTACACCTGCTAATTCCAGGATGGCGCGAACACCGCCGGCAGCAATTACACCTGTACCGGCAGAAGCTGGTTTGATTAGCACTTTTGCAGCGCCATATCTACCAAGAACTTCATGAGGGATAGTGTTATTTTGCAATCGAATCTTAACTATGTTTTTCTTTGCTGTATCAGTTGCTTTAGATACTGCATCAACGACTTCACTAGCTTTACCTAGACCGTAACCAACGTGACCATTACCGTCACCAACAACAACCATTGCTGAAAAGGTAAATCTACGACCACCTTTTACTACTTTAGCTGTACGGCCTACGTAAACTAATTTGTCCTTCAATTCGAGTTCTGAGGCTTTAATCTTTGCCACGATATCTCCTTTTCCAGAACTTAAAATTTCAAACCACCTTTTCTAGCTGCATCTGCTAACTCTTTGATGCGGCCATGGTACAAAAATCCATTTCTATCAAAGCAAACAGTATTGATGTTTGCTGCCAAAGCTCGTTTAGCGATTGCTTCACCAACTAATTTACTTTGCTCTTTTTTAGATTTACCTTCAAGAGACGCCTTAATATCTTTATCTAATGTAGAAGCGCTAGCCAAAGTTGCTTGGCTATTGTCATCAATAATTTGAACATAGATGTGTTGCAAACTTCTATTTATAGATAATCTTGGCTTCTCTTGTGTGCCAAACATGTTCTTACGAATATGTTTTTTTCTTTTTAATCTGCGTTTTTTCTTCAGTTCTTGTACTTTCATTTCAAGCTCTAATTGCTATAAAATTTGAATAATCATACGAACTATTTTGCAGCAGTTTTACCGGCTTTACGACGCACATATTCACCATTATAGCGAATACCTTTACCTTTGTATGGTTCAGGTGGGCGAAAGCCTCTGACTTTTGCTGCAACTTGTCCTACCAGCTGTTTGTCAATACCACTTACAGTGATTTGATTACCTTTCACTTCAAAATCAATACCATCCGGAGGGATGAATAAAATTGGATGTGAGTAACCTAATGAAAGATATAATCTTGGACCTTTCATTTCTGCTTTGTAACCTACACCTTCGATATTAAGCACTTTGTTGAAGCCGTTGGCAACACCTTCCACTACGTTAAAGGTCAAAGCTCTTGCCAAGCCGTGAGCAGCTCTAACATGTTTTAGGTTGCTGTTTCTTTCGAAAGTGATCGTGTTATTTTCAAATTTTAGTTCGATACCTTCAGGAATATTTACAGAAAGCTCGCCCTTAGGGCCTTTAGCATTAACTGTGTTTCCTTCAATCGATATCGTAACTTTATCTGGTACGACGATCGGGTTATTTCCAATCCTTGACACGACTGTGCTCCTTTTTCATTAAATTACCATACAGTACAAAGTACTTCGCCACCTACGTTCATCTTGCGAGCATCTTTATCTGTTACTACACCTTGAGATGTAGAAACAATTGCTATACCAAGACCATTTTTAACTCTTGGTAATTTTTCTGCAGGAACATAGATACGTCTGCCTGGTTTGCTAATTCTTTTGATTTCAATAATCGAAGATTTTTTACGATAGTATCTGATTGATACTTCAATTGTGCCTTGCACACCTTCATCGATTACTTTGTAATCTTCGATATAACCTTGATCTTTAAGAATTTTAGCGATTGCCACTTTTACCTTAGATTTAGGTGCAGTAACTTTTTTGTTACCTGCTGCACCAGCATTTCTAATTCTAGTGATAAAATCTGCTATTTGATCTGTTACTGGCATAATTTCTACCGTTAATAAAATTACCAACTTGCCTTACGAATACCGGGAATTTTGCCTTCTGATGCCAATTGGCGGAAGACATTACGACAGATCCCGAACTTACGGTATACACCGCGACCTCTGCCTGTAACTGAGCAACGATTACGAAGTCTAGTAGGTGCAGAGTTTCTAGGAAGTTTTTGCAAACCTTCCATATCTCCAGCTTCTTTTAAAGCAGCTCTTTTTTCTGCATATCTTTCTACTAGTTTTTTTCTTTTCTCGTTACGAGCTATAATTGAAACTTTTGACATAGCTACCTTCTTTAGTCTTTTCTACGAAACGGAAAACCAAATTCATCCATCAAAGCTTTCGTTTCTTCATCACTATTAGATCTAACTACAAAAGTTATATCCAAGCCTGAGATTCTACTAACTTTATCGACATCGATTTCGGGGAAGATAATTTGCTCTTTAATACCGATTGAGAAATTACCTCTACCGTCAAAACTTTTATCAGAAAAGCCTCTAAAGTCACGAATACGAGGAGCAGAAACATTAATAAATCTGTCCAAAAATTCAAACATATTAGCTTTTCTAAGAGTTACCATACAGCCAATTGGCACATCTTGACGAAGTTTAAAGTTAGAAATCGCTTTTTTAGCTTTTCTTATCGATGGTCTTTGACCTGTGATAAGTTCTAACTCATTGATAGCACTTTGCAAAAGTTTTTTGTCTTGTACAGCGTCACCAATACCCATGTTTAAGCAGATTTTTTCCAATCTAGGAACCTGCATTACTGAAGAGTAATTAAACTTTTTCATGAGTGCTGGAACAACTTTTTCTTTGTAGAATTCAGCTAATCTTGGCTTAGGTGGCTGTACAGCTTCTATATCTTCGAGTCTTTTACCTTCGAAGACGAATCCGCCTTTACCTGTAGCTACTGCTTGCTGATTATTCTTGTTCTTAGCCATATTACTTTAATATAAAAATTATAAATCTTTACCGTTTGACTTTGCTACGCGGATAGCATTTCTTTTTTGCTTTCCGTCTTTTTCTTGAATCTCGTGTCTAACACCTACTCTTGTTTGATTACCTTCAGAATCAACTAACATCACGTTAGAGTAGTGAATAGGCATTTCCATTGTTACCTTGCCACCTTGTTGATTCTGTTGGTTAGGTTTCATATGTTTCACACGAACATTCACACCTTCGACAAGTACTCTCATTTTTTCAGGGTAAACTTCTAAAACCCTACCAACTGTACCCGCTGAGTTGCCGGATATAACCTTTACAGTGTCGTTTTTCTTTATTTTTAACTTCATTTAGCTCACCTTTATTAAAGAACTTCGGGTGCTAATGATACTATTTTCATATAGTTTTTTTCACGCAATTCACGGGCAACAGGTCCAAAAATACGAGTACCTCTTGGTTCCCCTTTATCGTTGAGTATCACAGCTGCATTTTCATCGAACCTAATGCATGATCCGTCACGTCTTTGGATTTCTTTAGCAGTTCTAACGACAACAGCTTTCTGCACCGTACCTTTTTTTACTGCAGAGTTAGGAATAGCAGCCTTCACAGCAACTACTATAAGATCCCCAACGGATGCGTATTTTTTACCATGACCGCCTAATACTCGGATAACTCTGACTTTTTTTGCACCCGAGTTGTCGGCGACAGCAAGATTCGTTTCTTCGTGTACCATGGTTTATTCCTTTTTACTTCGCACGCTCTAAAATTTCTACAAGTTCCCAACGCTTTTTAGCGCTAAGAGGTCTGCATTCTTTAATTCTTACAGTATCACCGATGTTGCAAGTGTTGTCAACATCATGAGCCATAAAATTCTTACTTCTTTTGTAATACTTTTTATAGATCGGATGTGCAATCTGTCTTTCAACTGAAACAGTGATGGTTTTATCGCATTTATTAGATACCACCTTACCTGTAAGAATTCTTTTTCTTGATTTTACTGCTTCCTGAGCATTATCAGTCATGTCTTTTACAACTTCTTGATTTACTTCAGGAGTATTTTGATTTTTCATCTCTTCCATTTTTTCTCTCACTAACTATGAACTTAACGTTCGTTTAGAATAGTTTTCATTCTTGCAATATCTTTTTTCAAGATCTTCAGGTAGCTGGTATCATGAAGCTGCTTTAACGCGTGCTGAAATCTCTGTTTAGCGAGAGTTTCTTCAGCTTCGCTAAGTGCGTTCACCAATTCTTCCTGGGTGAGTTCTTTCAATACTTCAGCTTTACGAGGCTTCATTATACACTAAATCGATACGTTTGACAAATTTTGTTTTAATTGGTAATTTGTGAGAAGCTAGTCTTAATGCTTCTTTAGCTGCTTCTTCACTCACACCGTCTATCTCGAAAAGAATTCTTCCCGGTCTAACCACTGCAACCCAGCCCTCAGGGCTACCTTTACCTTTACCCATACGAGTTTCAGCAGGCTGTTTAGTATATGGTTTATCCGGAAATATTCTGATCCATACTTTACCGTCACGCTTAAGGTACCTGTTGATCGCAATACGAGCCGACTCTATCTGACGGTTACTGATCCATTTTGGTTCTAAAGCTTTCAAACCAAAAGAACCGAAAGTAACCAAAGAGCCTCTCATTGCTTTGCCCTTCATGGTACCGCGCTGGGTCTTTCTTCTTTTTACTCTTTTGGGCATTAACATAATAAATTACCCGCCGTATATACTACTACTACAAATTTAACCAATTATATCGCCTTTACAAATCCAAACTTTTACACCAATTGCTCCATAAATTGTATGAGCAGTTGAAGTGCCATAGTCGATATTTGCTCTTAGCGTATGCAATGGAATTCTACCTTGTTTATATTGCTCAGTACGAGCCATTTCAGCGCCACCTAAACGGCCGGCACACATAACACGGATACCATTTGCACCGGTTCTCATAGCACCGGAAACAGCTTGTTTCATCGCTCTACGGAAAGAAATTCTTCCTTCCAGCTGCTGAGCGATATTATCAGCTACTAACAATGCGTCCAACTCAGGGCGTTTTACTTCGCTGATAAGGATTTTAACATCCTTAGATGTAAGTTGTTTAAGCTCTTCTTCCAACTGAGTAATATCCTTACCACTGCGACCAATGATTACACCCGGTCTAGACGTATTGATAGTTATTCTAAGTTGTTTAGCAGTTCTTTCAACTAAGATTCTAGCGATACCAGCTTTCTTTTTACGCTTTCTGATGTAAGTTCTTACACGGACATCTTCAGCTAGCTTTTCAGCTAAGTTCTTTTCATCGAACCAATTAGCATCCCAACTTCTGTTGATGCCTAATCTAAAGCCGATAGGGTTTATCTTTTGTCCCATTGTAAATCCTTATTTTAATTATCTTCAGTTGCTACAACTATAGTTAGATGATTAGTTCTTTTTCTTACTCTGTAAGCTCTACCCATTGGTGCAGGGCGGATTCTTTTCATAGTAGGACCTGCATCAACCATAACAGCTTTTACAAAAACTTCATCATCGTTGATAGTCAACTGCTCACTTTGAGCTTTTTGAGTTAGATTTGCTACAGCAGAACGTAGCACTTTTTCAGCATCGCTAGCGGCTCTCTTCGGAGAGAATCTCAAAATAGTCAATGCTTCTTCTGCTTTTTTGCCACGAATCATGTCTATCACCAGACGCATTTTACGCGGCGAGCATCTAATATATTTTTTTAAAGCCTTTGCTTCCATCATAACTCCAATGGTTTTATCTTATTGTTATTTTTTCCTGTGACCTGCATGTCCTCTATAAGTCCTAGTTGGAGCAAACTCACCCAATTTGTGGCCTACCATATTTTCTGTAACGAATACAGGAATGAAGTTTTTACCATTGTGTACAGCTACAGTATGATTTACAAAATCAGGCGTAATAGTAGAAGCTCTCGACCAAGTCTTAATTACTTTCTTTTGATTGCTGTTATTAAGATCGTCGATTTTCTTCTGCAATTTATAGTGTACGAAAATACCTTTTTTTAATGAGCGAGACATACCACGCACCTATTATTTTTTATTTCTTCTACGAACAATGTATTTGTCAGATTGATTACGCTTTTTACGAGTTTTAAGACCTTTAGTGTATTTACCCCAAGGTGTTCTCGGATGCTGGCGACCACCACCTGATTTAGAAGTACCTTCACCACCGCCCATAGGGTGATCGATCGGGTTCATTGCCATACCACGAGTTTGAGGTCTCACGCCTAACCAACGGTTACGGCCTGCTTTACCTTTAACTATATTTTCGTGGTCATGGTTGCTTACAGTGCCTAAAGTTGCATAGCATACTTTAGGGAATAATCTCATCTCGCCTGAAGGCAATTTAACCTGTGCATACTTGCCGTCGAAACCGACTAGCTGAGCAGATGTTCCTGCACTTCTTACGAGCTGTCCACCTTTACCTGGTTTCATCTCAATATTATGGATGAAAAGACCTACCGGAATTTTTTCTAACGGTAAAGCATTACCATCATGATATTCCGCTTCTGGTCCGGCAAGGATTTCTTGTCCTACTTTTAATTTATCCGGAGCGAGTATGTATCTATACTCACCGTCTTCGTACTTAACCAGCGCAATACGTGCTGATCTGTTTGGATCGTACTCGATAGTTTCTACAAAAGCCTTGATACCAATTTTATTACGTTTAAAGTCGATAATACGATATCTTCTTTTGTGACCACCGCCGCGGTGACGAGAAGTAATACGACCAGTATTATTTCTACCACCGGATTTTTTAAGCGGTGCAGTAAGTCTTTTGTAAGGCTTGTCTGTAGTTATCTCATCAAACGAGCTAACAGAGTAAAAGCGCGTACCCGGAGTTATAGGTTTTAATATTCTTAGTGCCATCTTTCGTCGTCACTTTTTATTTTGAATACTGGAATAATTTAAATTAGCCTTGAGCTCCACTTACCAACTCAATTTCTTGTCCTTCTTTCAGCCTGATGAATGCTTTTTTCTTCAATGACGTGCTACCTCTCATAAGACCACGTTTAGTATAACGCATTTTTCTTTTGCCTTTAATTCTGGCAGTACGTACGTTTATCACATTCACTTCATACATTTCTTCAATTGCTTGCTTAATCTGTATTTTATTAGCATCCGGATGGCATTCAAACACATATTGACCTAGCTCCGCAAGCTTCATCGCTTTTTCTGTGATAACCGGTCTTTTTAATACCTGGATCATTATAATATACCACTATTAATTATTAAAAGCATTCTTGATGTTTTCTATCGCACCTTTGAATAGAAGGATCTTTTTATGATTTAAAATATCATAAGTGCTAATCAAATCAGCCTGAAATACATCAACACCGGGTATATTACGTGCTGACATTAATAGCTTATGGTCGATATTGGGCAACAATACCAAAACTTTTTCGCCTTCAAGCTTCAAGTTTTTGAGCACATTTGCCATATCTTTTGTTTTTATTTGATCAAAAGAAAAGTCTTCTACTACCATCAGATTCTTTTCTTGTGTTCTCATTGAAAAGGCTGATTTCTTTGCCAATCGTGCTAATTTCTTTGTGATTTTCAAGTTATATCTGTGCACTTTTGGACCGTGGATAGTTCCACCGCCAACCCAAATAGGTGACCTTGTAGAACCGGCGCGAGCCGTGCCACGTCCTTTTTGACGCCAAGGTTTTTTACCGCCACCTGAAACTTCGGAGCGGATTTTTGTCTTATGATTACCTTGTCTTTGATGAGCTAAGTATACAAGAACGGCCTGGTGCATTGCATTTTCATTTGGCTCTATAGCAAAAATGTTATCTTGCAATTCCACTTGTCCGGATGTCTGCCCATCTTTGTTAAAAAGATCTACCTGCATTTTATCGCCTTATTGCTTAACTATTTCCAATAATGAATTTGGTGCACCCGGTACACTTCCTCTTACAAGGATTAGATTTTTATCCGGGATTACTTCCACGACTTCAAGGTTACGGGTAGTAGTTTTCTTATTACCCATTTGCCCACCCATTCGCATACCTTTCAATACTCTTGAAGGGTCACTACTCATACCAATTGAGCCTGGGTGTCTTTGGCGGTTTTTCTGACCGTGTGTTGCCATACCCACACCACTAAAATTGTGGCGTCTCATTACACCGGCAAAACCGCGGCCTTTACTTGTTCCTGAAACGTGTACTCTATCACCTTTTGTAAATGCTTCTACTGTAATTGTGTCACCCACATTATACTCAGTAGTTACATCACGAAATTCTTTCAATACTTTCGTAGGTTTTAGGCCGGCTTTGCTAAACTGTCCCATCATTGGTTTGTTTGTGCGTTTTTCAGTCTTTTCGCCAAAACCAATTTGAATTGCTTCGTAGCCGTCTTTATCTTCAGTTCTTTTCAAGACTACAGGGCATGGACCGGCCTCTACAACTGTAACAGGGATATGCTCACCGTCTGCTGTAAACAAACTAGTCATCCCTACCTTTTTTCCAATTATTGCTGTTTGCATTTCGATTGTCCTCCCCTTATACCTTTACTTCAACTTCAACGCCTGCAGGCAATTCTAACCTCATTAGGGCATCGATAGTTTTTTGAGATGAACTGAAAATATCAATCAACCTCTTGTGTATTCTTGCTTCAAACTGTTCTCTTGATTTTTTGTCCACGTGTGGTGAACGGTTAACAGTATAAACAGTTCTTCGAGTCGGCAGAGGTACCGGACCGGAGACAACTGCTCCGGTCTGTTTTACGGTACGTACTATTCTTTCTGATGATTTATCAATCAGTTTATGATCGTATGATTTTAACTTGATTCTTATTTTTTGTGTTGCCACTTTATTTCCTCAACTTATATACCTGGTTAATCTGTTTACTTATACTCAGGTTCATTAAAACTGACTATTCGATAATTTTTGTAACAACACCTGCACCAACTGTACGACCGCCTTCACGGATCGCAAAGCGCAAACCTTCTTCCATCGCTACCGGAGTGATAAGCTCGATAGAAATCGCATCTAAGTTATCACCAGGCATAACCATTTCTGTACCTTCTGGTAAAGTCAATGAACCTGTTACGTCTGTTGTACGGAAATAGAACTGTGGACGGTATCCATTAAAGAATGGAGTATGACGGCCACCTTCTTCTTTCTTCAACACGTAAACTTGTGCTGTGAATTTGTGGTGAGGTTTAATTGTACCTGGTTTAGAAATAACCATACCGCGTTCGATTTCGTTTTTATCGACACCGCGAAGCAACAAACCAACGTTGTCACCTGCTTGACCTTCGTCAAGAAGTTTACGGAACATTTCAACACCAGTACATATTGTTTTTTTCTGAAGACCGAAACCAACGATTTCAACTTCTTCGTTTACTTTTACGATACCACGTTCGATACGACCTGTTGCTACTGTACCACGACCTGTGATAGAGAACACGTCCTCAACTGGCATCAAGAATGGTTTTTCTGTATCTCTTTCTGGAGTCGGGATATATTCATCTACCTGTTCCATCAAGTTATAGATACATTGCAATCTTTCATCGTCTGCAGAAACACCATCTTCTGAACCTGCTTCTAATGCTAATAAAGCAGAACCAGGTACGATTGGAAGATCATCGCCAGGGAATTCGTATTGGTTCAATAGATCTCTAAGTTCCATTTCTACCAATTCTAACAATTCTTCGTCAGCGATATCTACTTTATTCATAAATACTACGATTCTTGGAACACCTACCTGACGAGCAAGCAAGATGTGTTCACGAGTTTGAGGCATAGGACCGTCAGTAGCCGCACATACCAAAATCGCGCCGTCCATCTGAGCAGCACCAGTAATCATATTTTTCACATAATCCGCGTGACCTGGACAGTCTACGTGTGCATAGTGACGATTATCTGTTTCATACTCAACGTGAGCAGTTGCGATTGTAATACCGCGTTCTTTTTCTTCAGGAGCGTTATCGATTGAATCGAAAGAACGTTTTTCTGCGTTTACGTTTTTAACAGCCAAGCCCATAGTGATAGCTGCTGTTAATGTAGTTTTACCATGATCAACGTGTCCAATTGTACCAACGTTGACATGGGGTTTACTGCGATCAAATTTTTCCTTAGCCATTTCAATAGTTCCTTTTGTTAATGCGTATATTTAAAAAAAAAGGATAATTAAAATAATTCTTTCTTTAAAGCAGGCTCATAGTGAGAGAATACCATAGTATAAACAGCTCTCCCTTGGCTTACCGATCTGAGTTTAGTTACATAACCAAACATTTCCGACAGGGGTGCCACCCCATGAACTACCTGCATGTTTCCTCTTTGACTGATGCCTTCTATTCTTCCCCTTCTGCTATTCAGATCGGCAATGATATCACCTACGTAATCTTCAGGCGAAACTACTTCCAAACTAAATACAGGCTCAAGCAATATCGGGTCAGCCTTTTGAGCTGCTTCCCTTACTGCATTTGATATTGCTATTTTATAGCCCATAGCAGTGGAAGCCTCTAAATCATGCTTGACATTAATTAACCTGACACCTACATCTATCATTGTATAGCCTTTAGGGCCTACTTGCAGGCCAAGAGTTGCACCAGTTTGCAATGAATCTAGCATCTCTTTATCCATTGCTCTGTTTTCTACTTGACTCACATAGCAAATTCCTTTGCCACGCTCTTCAGGATATAACTCTATAGTTACATTACCATATTGTCTCTTTCCTGCTATCTCACGATCAAATTCTGATGTATGAGTTATTTCAGAAGAAACAGTTTCTCGGTAAGCTACTTGAGGTTTGCCTAAGCGAGTAGGTATTTTAAACTCTCTGTTCAATCGGTCTGCTATTATTTCAAGATGAAGCTCTCCTACACCGGCGATGATCAGCTGACCGCTGTCTTCGTCATTTTCATATTTGAAAGTAGGATCTTCATCTGCCAGCTTTTCAAGTACAGCCATAAGCTTCTCTTGATCAGCCAGAGTTTTTGCTTCAATAGCTTGCTTAATAACAGGTTCTGCGAAACGTATTTTCTCATATAAGATTGGTTTCTTAATATCGCAGAGAGTATCTCCGGTTTTAGTAAATCTTAAACCCGGGATTGCTACTATATCTCCAACCGACGCAATCTTGATCTCTTCTCTTCTATTAGACATCATTTTGAATATCTTCAAGATCTTCTCTTTCTTGTCAGCACCCGGATTTTGCACCGATTGCCCCAATTCGAGCACTCCTGAATAAATTCTTGCAAATGTTACCTTACCCATATAAGGATCAGTAAGTACTTTAAATGCTAATGCAGAGAACGGCTCATTTTCGTCAGGTTTACGAGAAATTTTCTTTTCAGTATTATCTACATCAAAACCATCTTGATATATAACTTCAAGTGGTGAAGGCAAATAATCAATTACAGCGTCCATAAGTGGCTGAACACCTGAATTTTTCAATGAAGTACCGCATGTTACCGGCACTAAACTCCGAGAAAGAACTGAAGCTCTAAGTACTTTTTTCAGTTCGTCACTATCAGGCTCTTCGCCCTCTAAGTACTTTGTGAGCAAATCATCGTCATTCTCAGCTATGGTTTCTACCATTATAGACCTGTATTCTTCAGCCTTGTCCAGGTAATCTGCAGGAATATCTCTATATTCCATTGTTAAGCCCTGATCTTCCTGGCTAAAGTAAACAGCCTTCATTTGAATTAAGTCGATAATACCTTCGTATGTATCTTCTGCTCCTATCGGTATCTGAATTGCCACAGGATTAGCATTAAGCCTTTCACTCATCATTCCCAAAACACGATAGAAATCCGCTCCGGATCTATCCATCTTGTTTATGTGAGCTATCCTAGGCACTGCGTACTCATCAGCTTGATGCCACACAGTTTCAGATTGAGGTTCGACACCACCAACCGCACAAAATAGTGCTATGGCGCCATCTAATACTCTCAAAGATCTCTGCACTTCTGCAGTAAAATCAACATGCCCCGGAGTGTCAATAATATTGACTTGGTAGTCCTTCCAAAAAGTAGTAGTAGCGGCGGACATAATAGTAATACCCCTTTCTTTTTCCTGATCCATGGAATCCATGAATGCAGTACCGTCATCTACTTCACCAATTTTGTGAAGATATCCGGAATAAAAGAGTATCCTCTCCGTTGTTGTTGTTTTACCGGCATCAATGTGAGCCATTATACCGATATTTCTAATCTTCGCAATATCTTTTTGCCGCGCCATAATATAAACTGTCAGGTTAATTTAATTGACAAAGAACAATTTAGATTCATTACCATTTAAAATGAGCAAAAGCTTTATTAGCTTCAGCCATTCTATGAGTATCATCACGTTTTTTAACGGATGAACCTTCGCCTTTTGCAGCAGCCATAAACTCAGCAGCTAACTTTTGAGCCATAGAGTTATCGCGGCGTGCTTTAGCGTAAGTTTTCAACCAGCGGATAGCAAGGGCGATACGTCTTTCTTCGCGTACTTCCACCGGTACCTGGTAAGTAGCACCACCAACTCTTCTTGATCTTACTTCCAAAACAGGAGCAACATTAGAAACTGCTTTTTTAAACACTTCCAAAGGCTCTTGTTTCGTTTTTTGAGCTACGATTTCAAATGCTTCGTAAACCAATGAACGAGCGGTATTTTTCTTACCATGAAGCATAAGATTATTGATAAATCTTGTAACTAGTACATCATTGTACATTGGATCTGGCAATAATCTTCTTTTTTCTGCTCTTCTTTTTCTCATTTTTTTCTAACGCATCATTGATTAAAAACGATTATTTTTTAGGTCTTTTAGTTCCATACTTAGACCTGCCTTGCTTTCTGCCGTCTACACCTTGTGTATCAGCAGTACCTCTCACGATGTGATAACGCACACCTGGAAGATCCTTAACCCTACCGCCTCTTACATAAACGATAGAGTGCTCTTGTAAATTATGGCCTTCGCCAGGAATATACGCTGTAACCTCGAAACCACTTGTTAATCTAACACGCGCAACTTTACGCAATGCAGAATTCGGCTTCTTAGGTGTAGTAGTATAAACCCTTGTGCACACGCCGCGTCTTTGCGGGCATGAGTTAAGAGCAGGAGAATCACTTTTATCGTGTGATTTCTTTCTTCCCTTACGGATTAATTGACTTATAGTAGGCACTCAACTACTCCATTTTTCAAATCTATATACATATATACAATATACCTATGGGTGACAGAGCTTGCAAATATACAAACATTTTGCCACTTAGTCAAATATTTTTTAAAATATTTATTTTACAGGTACTTATTTCTCTTTTACTGATTCTTGATATTCTTTGATAATCTCTTCCTGAACACCTTTAGGCACCGGCATATATTTTGCAAATTCCATTGTAAATTCGCCTTTACCTTGAGTTGAACCTCTAAGATCTGAAGAATAACCAAACATTTCTTTTAGTGGTACTTCTGCATCTATTGTTACATAACCTGCATCAATATTTGTATTTATTACAATACCACGTCTTTGATTCAATTGACCAATAATTACACCTTGGAATTCTTCAGGTGCTGATACTTCCAATTTCATAATTGGCTCTAAGATTACTGGTTTTGCTTTTGTTACAGCTTGTCTAATAGCCGCACGAGAAGCTAATTTAAATGCCATATCTGACGAGTCAACAGAGTGCATTGCACCATCATTCAACTCAACTTTAACATTTACTAATGGTTGTTTGATTAACACACCTTCTTCAAGCTGCTCTTTGAAACCTTGCTCACAAGCAGGAATGTAATCTTTAGAAATTGAACCACCAACAATTTTATTTGAAAATTCAAATGACTCTTCACTGTCTGCCGGTAATGGTTCAATATAACCAGCTACTCTTGCATACTGACCCGAACCACCTGACTGCTTCTTATGAGTATAATCATAATCTGCATTCGTAGTAATCGTTTCTCTGTAAGCTACTTTAGGCTGACCTACGATAATCTCACAGTTGTATTCTCTACGGATACGTTCTACGTAAATATCTAAGTGAAGCTCACCCATACCACACATAATTGTTTCACCAGATTCATCATCACGGTAAACTCTAAATGTAGGATCTTCTTTTTGGAATCTGTTTAACGCTTTAGAGAAATTCGCTTGAGAAGATCTTTCTTTAGGTTTAACAGATAATTCAATTACCGAAGTAGGTACGAACATTGAAGTCATTGAATAATTTACTGTTCCATCTGTAAATGTATCACCTGATGCACAGTCAACACCAAACATTGCTACAATATCACCAGCCTGTGCTTCTTCGATTTCCTGCATTTCACTTGCGTGCATTCTAACCAAACGAGGCACTTTGATTTTCTTTTTATTTGTAGCATTATAAATAAAGTCACCTTTTTTGATATTACCTTGGTATATACGCATATATGTAAGCTGACCGTACTGGCCGTCTTCCAATTTGAATGCTAACAATACCGCAGGTTTAGTAGGATCATTATTCATTGGCACTTCTGCTTCATTATCATCTAAATCTAAAGCAGTATTTTTAACTTCAGTTGGTGCAGGTAAGTAATCAATTACACCATCAAGCATAGTTTGTACACCTTTATTCATTTTGGCAGTACCAACGAATACAGGAGTAATGTGCAATGCAATTGTATGTACACGGATTGCATTTACGATTTCTTCTACTGTTACTTCTTCTTCAGCTAAGAATTTTTCAGCAACTACATCATCATAATCAGCTAAGATTTCGATCATGGTAGCTCTTCTTGATTCAGCTTCTTCTACTAAATGAGCAGGAATGTCTCTTTCTACAA
Source organism: uncultured bacterium (assembly GCA_942490685.1). GTDB lineage: Bacteria > Bacteroidota > Ignavibacteria > Kapaibacteriales > UBA2268 > JBFHIJ01. The sequence continues at coordinate 558,896 of CALNXW010000031.1, read as the reverse complement.
CATCCGAACCTTGCTCACCTTCATAATAGATAGCTTTCATTTTAACTAAATCTACAACACCTTCAAAGTTTTCTTCTAGTCCAATAGGCATAGTAAGAAGTACAGGTCTGTGATTAAGTTTTTCTTCTAACTGAGATACTACTTTATCAGGATTGGCACCCTGGCGATCTACTTTATTGATAAAAGCAATACGAGGTACATTATATCTTCTCATTTGTCTGTCTACTGTAATAGACTGAGACTGTACACCTGCAACGCCACAAAGTACCAAAACAGTACCATCTAACACACGAAGTGCTCTTTCAACTTCTACTGTAAAATCGATATGGCCCGGAGTGTCAATTAGATTAAAGTGATATCCTTTCCATTCTGCGTGAGTAGCAGCAGATTGGATAGTGATACCTTTTTCTCTTTCCAAATCCATTGAGTCCATAGTAGGACCATTTCCGCCTTTACTTCTTACTTCAATGATTTGGTGAATCTTTCCGGTATAAAACAATACACGTTCACTTAGTGTAGTTTTACCGGAGTCAATGTGAGCGGCAATACCGATATTCCTGATTTTTGAAATGTCTATCATTTCTTTACCAACCCTGATAGAATTGTTAATAATATTATTGTAGCTTTTTTGATTTTCTTTTTTCTCGCATCTTATTATATGCGATAACAAATGTAAATTATTGTGAGCAAAATACTTAATCTATTTTTAGTAAATTTCTTTACCATACCTTTAAATAATTTTTTGCTCGGCTAATTTATTAATTTGTTGATATAAAACCTACCTTATAGGTTTAAACCAAAAAAAGCCGCTTTATTTTTTCAAAAGCGGCTTTTCGAAAAAACATGGCATTACATTGAATGTCTCTCAATTCCTGAGATACCTGATTCATTGTACTGCTCTTCAACTGGTCGTCCGAAAATATTGCCTACTTCACTATTAATAAGCATTTCCTGATATTGTCTTAGACCTGTACCGGCAGGGATCAACTGACCTAAAATAATGTTTTCTTTCAAGCCGATTAAATTATCAACTTTACCTGCTATTGAAGCATCAGAAAGCACTCTTGTAGTTTCCTGGAATGAAGAAGCAGAAAGCCAGCTTTCAGTTGTCAATGAAGCTTGAGTAATACCTAATAGTATAGGTACTGAAACTGCAGGCTCTGCCGGTCTGAATGAGGCCGGTTTTACACCTTGCTTCTTAAGCTCTCTGTTGGCTTCTCTTACTTTCTTCCTAGACATCAAGTAGTTTTCGTTGAATTTAGAATCACCTTTTTCAGTGATTACTACCATTGTTTTCAACTTATCATTTTCGTCTTTAAATCTTAGACGATCTACGTGATCATTTTCCAAGAATGTTGAATCACCTGAATCTACTATTTTTACTTTTTGTAACATCTGACGCACAATTACTTCGATGTGCTTGTCATTGATTTTTACACCCTGCATACGGTATACATCTTGAATTTCATTTACTAAGTATTCTTGTACCGCGTGTGGCCCTTTAATTCTCAAAATATCGTGAGGATTAATAGAACCTTCTGTCAGTCTGTCACCTGCGCGAACAAAATCACTTTCCTGAACCAAAATATATTTACCTACAGGTACACTATATTCCATCACAGTTTTCTCATCAAGAGATGTAACTACTACAACTCTTTGACCACGTTTCTGCTTACCAAATGAGATAATACCATCGATATCAGAAACAGAAGCCGGATTTTGTGGGGCTCTTGCTTCAAATAACTCAGTTACTCGTGGCAAACCACCTGTGATATCTCGTGTACGACCCAAATCTCTTGGGATCTTAACTAATGGAGAACCTACAGAAACCATCTCTTCATCATCTACTCTAAGCTGTGCTCGAGTAGGAATGTTGTATGTTTTAAGTACTTGTCCTTCATCATCAACGACTTCGATCGCAGGAGCTTTCGTCCTATCTCTCGAATCAGTTACAACTTTAGTAATGTGACCTGTTTGCTCATCGTTTACTTCACGATAAGTAACGTTTTGTTGTAAGTCTTTGTATCTTACGCGTCCTGTAGCTTCAGTTATAATCGAAGCATTATAAGGATCCCACTCGTAAATCATCTGACCTTTCTTCACGATGTCACCTTCATTAACAAGCAACTCTGCACCATAGGTTGCGTCATATTTAGTTAGTGTACGATCAGATTCAGGATCTACGATATGGATTTCACCACTACGACTTACTACTATCTGTACAAGTCCGTCATCACCTTCATAGCTGATAATTCTTAGGTTTTCAAACTTGATTTTACCTTCAAATTTAGCAACTACTGAAGACTGAGATGCGATCAAGGCTGCTGTACCACCTGTGTGGAACGTACGCAACGTAAGCTGAGTACCCGGCTCACCAATTGACTGGGAAGCAATAGTTCCAACTGCTTCACCCTGATCTACCTCGTTGCTTGTTGCCATGTTACTTCCGTAACATTTAGCACAAACACCACGACGAGATTCGCAAGTAAGTACAGAACGAATAACTACTCTTTCATTTGAAGAAGCTTCGATTTCACGAGCAAGCTGTTCAGTGATCATCTCACCGGCTTTACAGATTACTGCATTTGTCATCGGATCTACTACATCATAGAGAGCTGTACGTCCTAAGATTCTTTCGTAAAGTGGCTCTTTTATTTCTTCACCATCTTTCAAGGCTGTCATTTCAACACCACGAATAGTTCCGCAGTCTTCGAAAGAAATGATAACGTCCTGAGCAACGTCGTGCAAACGTCTTGTTAAATAACCGGCATCCGCTGTTTTCAATGCGGTATCGGCCAAACCTTTACGAGCACCGTGAGTAGAAATAAAATACTCTAAGATAGAAAGACCTTCCTTAAAGTTTGACATAATCGGGTTTTCAATCAATTCACCGGTAGAACCTGATAAGGATTTCTTCGGTTTACCCATCAAACCACGCATACCTGCAAGCTGACGAATCTGCTCTTTAGAACCACGGGCTTGAGAGTCAAGCATCATCCAGAATGTATTGAAACCGTCTTTGTCTTTTGATAGCTCATTGTAAAGCTTATCTGCTATTTTATTTGTAGCGTTAGACCAGTTATCGATGATTTTATTATATCTCTCACCACTGGAAATAACACCATTTGTATATGCACCTTCAATCGTATCAATTTTATCCTGAGTAGAAGAGATGATTTTCATCTTATCATCAGGAATAACAACGTCGTGGATACTCACAGAAAGACCACCAAGAGTTGCATAGCTAAAGCCCATTTCTTTCAATGAATCAAGGAAGACTACTGTTTTAGCCAAACCTGCTTGACGGAAACACACACCAATAATCTGGCGTAAACGCTTCTTAGTCAATACTTCATTGATATAGCCAAGCTCTTCAGGTACGATTTCGTTTAGTAAGATTCTACCTACAGTAGTTTCTAAAACTGTACCGTTATATCTTACTTTTACTTTAGCGTGTAAGTGTACTTTTTCAGAGTTTAAAGCGATTACTACTTCATCTTTAGAAGCAAAGAATTTGCCTTCACCTGGAGCGCCTTTTCTTAACTTGGTAAGATAGTACGCACCCAATACCATATCCTGAGAAGGTACGGCAATTGGATTACCATTCTGAGTGTGCATAATATTATGCGGAGCCAAAATAAGTAATAAGGCTTCTAACTGTGCCTCGTGTGAAATAGGAAGGTGAACTGCCATCTGATCACCGTCAAAATCGGCGTTGAATGCCGTACATACTAACGGGTGTAACTGAATAGCTTTACCTTCAATTAGTCTTGGCTGAAACGCTTGAATACCAAGTCTGTGAAGCGTAGGAGCACGGTTAAGCATTACCGGGTGTCCTTCAATCACTTTCTCTAAGATATCCCAAACTTCATTGGTCTTGCGTTCTACCATTTTTTTAGCGCTTTTCACAGTCTTAACATGACCACGCTCAATCAATTTTCTGATAATGAAAGGTTTAAACAACTCAACTGCCATGTCTTTTGGAAGACCGCATTCGTGAAGTTTAAGTTCAGGACCTACTACGATTACAGAACGACCTGAGTAATCCACACGTTTACCGAGCAAGTTTTGACGGAAACGACCGGTTTTACCTTTCAAAGTGTCAGCTAAAGATTTTAATGCTCTCTGAGATTCACTTCTTACAGCACGTCGGCTATTATCAAAGAGTGCATCTACTGATTCCTGAAGCATACGCTTTTCGTTACGAAGAATAACTTCAGGAGCTTTAATATCTATTAGTCTTTTCAGACGGTTATTTCTAATAATAACACGGCGATATAAATCATTAAGATCTGAAGTTGCAAATCTACCACCTTCTAATGGAACTAATGGGCGTAAGTCCGGAGGAATAACCGGAATAACGTCAAGCACCATCCAGCTAGGTTCGTTCGGGAACTCACCTTCCTGGCTCTGTCTGAAAGCGTCCAAAACTCTCAATCGTTTAAGCAAATCTGCTTTTTTCTGTTGAGAAGTTTCAGTTTTAAGATTTTCTTTCAAATCGAAATACTCTTTTTCAGGCTCTACTCTTTTGAGCATTTCCTTCAAAGCTTCACCACCGATAAGAGCGATAAATTTGTTCGGATCTTCTTCATCCAATTCATGGTCTTCTTTAGTTAAAGAATCCATTACATCCAAATACTGCTCTTCTGTCAACAAATCTTTTTTCTGCAGGCCTGTACGACCAGGCTGAACAACTATATATGATTCGTAATAAACTACACGCTCAACATCTTTGGTCGGCATACCTAAAATCGCACTGATTTTACTAGGTAAAGTGCGTAGGAACCAAATATGTACTACTGGAACGGCAAGCATAATATGCCCCATTCTTTCACGGCGTACAGATTTTTGAGTAACTTCTACACCGCAACGGTCGCAGACGATACCTTTATATCTGATTCTTTTGTATTTACCGCAAGCACATTCCCAATCTCTGATCGGCCCAAAGATTTTTTCGCAAAATAGACCATCCTTTTCAGGTCTGAAAGATCTATAATTTATAGTTTCAGGTTTAGTTACCTCACCATGCGAACGATTCAAAATATCATCCGGAGAAGCTATTTTGATCGAGATTTTTTTAAATCCTCGCCTTGGTATAGCCATAGATTGCATGGGTGTCCTCTATAAATTTATGTTACTTTTTTTATTTCTTAATTTTCAATTCCAATTGCCTGTCTGCTGATTATTATAATCATGTCAGACTACTCAATATGAACATCCAAGCAAAGGCCTTGAAGCTCACGAACCAATACGTTAAATGATTCAGGAATATTAGGATCCGGCATGTTTTCGCCTTTTACGATAGTTTCATACATCTTAGCTCTACCCTGAACGTCATCCGACTTCATAGTAATCATTTCCTGCAATGTATGAGAAGCACCATAAGCTTCCAATGCCCAAACCTCCATCTCTCCAAGTCTCTGACCACCAAATTGTGCTTTACCACCAAGAGGTTGCTGAGTAATTAGAGAGTAAGGTCCTATAGAACGAGCGTGAAGCTTATCGTCTACCATGTGACCCAACTTAAGCATATAGATTATACCGACTGTAACCTTCTCATGGAATTGATCACCGGTACGTCCGTCAAACAATATTGTTTTACCTGAACGTGGCAATCCTGCTTTTTCCAAAAAGTCACCAACCTGATCCCAAGTGGCACCATCAAAAATAGGAGTAGCAAAGTAAGTTCCTAATTTTTGACCGGCCCAACCCAATGCAGTTTCATACAGCTGACCAAGGTTCATACGAGATGGTACACCAAGCGGGTTAAGTACGATGTCCACAGGAGTTCCATCAGGTAAGAAAGGCATATCTTCTCTAGGAACTATCTTAGATACGATACCTTTGTTACCGTGTCGACCTGCCATCTTATCACCAACTTGTAGTTTACGTTTTTTAGCAACATAAACTTTTGCCATCTGTAAGATACCTGGTTGTAACTCATCGCCGGCAGCTAATTTATTTTTTTCTGATCTGAATGTAGCTTTTTCATCTTCTCTACGAGTTTTGTAGTTAGATAATAGCTCCATCAGCAATTCATTTTTATGCTCATCAGCCAATATAGGCTCTCTGATAGATATCTTTTCTAAGCTTAGAGTCTCTTCGTCAAACTTATTAACTAGATCCCCTTTATTGATTTTCGTACCGCTTCTGAAAACAGTGATATTTGGCTCTTCTGTTTTCATGCCTAGAATTGTTTCACCAACAAGAAGTTTTTCTAACTTGTCTAAACAGTCTAAATCGACACGTTTCAAATTGCGTTTTTCAAGATTATCTAAATGATCTTTACGTTTTTTCTCTTGAGCTCTTTGGTCTTTATCCATTGTAATCAATCTACGAGTAAACAACTTAGTATTGATTACCACACCTTTCAAACCAGGAGTTGCTTTCAAAGACACATCTTTTACATCACCTGCTTTGTCACCAAAGATCGCTCTAAGTAATTTTTCTTCAGGAGTAGGATCTGTTTCACCTTTAGGAGTAATCTTACCAATAAGAATATCACCCTCTGCAATTTTAGCACCTACTCTGATGATACCATGTTCGTCCAAATCTTTTGTAGCTTCTTCACTAACATTTGGTATCTCTCTTGTAAATTCTTCTTCACCACGTTTAGTATCTCTAACCTGAAGAGTAAATTCTTCGATGTGAATAGAAGTAAAGATATCCTCACTTACCATTCTTTGAGAGATAATAATCGCATCCTCGAAGTTATAACCTCTCCAAGGCATAAACGCTACCAAGATATTTTGACCTAATGCCAACTCACCTGTTTCAGTAGAAGCACCGTCTGCAAGAGGAGTGCCTTTAACTACTTTTTGACCTTTTTTAACAATCGGTCTTTGGTTAACGCAAGTATCTTGATTGGTTCTGATGAATTTATGTAATTTATATTCTTTGACTTCCTGATAATTGAAGTCTTTAAGTTTTTCTTCTTCAGTACGTTTATCTACATATTTGACTCTTACAGTGTCACCTGCTACATAAACTACTTCACCTTCGCCCTCAGCAACTATTAAAGTTCTTGAGTCTCTGGCAATTCTTGATTCCATACCTGTACCGCAAATAGGAGCACCTGGTCTTAGAAGAGGTACAGCCTGACGTTGCATGTTTGAGCCCATTAGCGCACGGTTCGCATCATCATGCTCAAGGAAAGGAATCATTGCGGATGCAGCTGATGTAATCTGATCTGTAGAAACGTCCATATAGTTAACCTGCTTAGGGTGAACTATCACGAAATCACCACTTCTTCTTGCTCTAACTTTATTACCGAGGATATTACCATCATCGTCAATAGGAGTAGAAGCAGGAACAACGATCTTTCCGTCTTCTTTTTCAGCCGGCAAATATTCAATCTCGTTAGTCACTCGACCTTTAACTACCGTTCTATAAGGCGTTTCAATAAAGCCAAGTTCGTTGATTTTAGAGTGAATAGCCAAAGAAGAAATCAAACCAATGTTTGGACCCTCTGGTGTTTCAATAGGACATAAACGTCCGTAATGTGTATAGTGAACGTCACGTACCTCAAAGCCTGCTCTCTCACGAGTCAAACCACCAGGCCCAAGGGCAGATGTTCTACGTTTGTGAGTTAACTCAGATAGAGGATTCGTTTGATCCATAAACTGAGATAGCTGGTTTGTGCCAAAGAACTGGTTAACAACAGAACTGATAGTTCTTGCATTAACAAGTTCGCTTGGAGTGATTTGATCACCATCATGAATTGAAAGTCTTTCTCTGATTGTACGAGCCATTCTAGCAAGCCCAACATTAAACTGAGCAGCTAACTGTTCGCCCACAGAGCGCACACGTCTATTACCCAAGTGATCAATATCATCACCAGTGTGTTTTTGAGCGTGCAAAGTGATTAGCTTCTTGATAATCGCTACAATATCTTCCGTGGTCAAAGTAGTTTGCTCAAGAGGCAAATCAAGATTCAATTTTTCATTTATTCTAAAGCGACCAACAGCGCCTAAATCATATCTCTTATCATTAAAGAATAATTTTTCTAATAGCGCTTCCGCTGTTTCAATGTCTGGTGGCTCACTGCTACGAAGCTGTCTGTAGATAGCTTCCAAAGCATCTTCGCGAGTTTTAGCAGTATCTTTAGTAAGAGTACGTGCCACAACAGGCTCATCTGTAGGATCTTTATATTTAAAGAGTCTTACAGGTAGTAGTTCTGCTTCTTTCATAACAGCAAAAAGCTCTTCATCGATAATAGCATCGCGAACAGCAATAATTTCACCAGTGCTTAAATCAATTACGTCAGAAGCTATTCTTCTGCCGATTGCTTCTTCATTTAAATCTTCAGGTTGAATATCTTCAGCTAGTTCAAATAAAGACAAAATATCTTCATCAGACGAATAGCCTAAAGCTCTAAGCAAAGTAGTAACAGGGAATTTTTTCTTACGATCGATATACGCATACATTACGTCATGAATATCTGTCGTAAACTCAACCCAAGAACCACGGAAAGGAATAATACGTGCCGTATAAATACGAGTACCATTCGGGTGCATAGTATCATCAAAAAACACGCCCGGAGAGCGGTGTATCTGAGATACAATAACTCTTTCCGCACCATTAATAATAAAAGTACCTCTCGGAGTCATCGCAGGAATATTACCAAGGTAAACCTCTTGCTCAATAGCATCAATATAGTCTTCAGAATCCTTTTCCGCTTTAGAAGAAAGTCTTAACTTAGCTTTTAACGGCTTAGAAAAAGTCAATTCTCTTTCACGGCATTCATCTTCGGAATATTTAGGCTTTTCGATAATATATTCCACAAAGTCCAATTGAAATATTTCAGATGCATCTTCTATAGGAAAATTTGTAGAAAATGCAGCCTGCAAACCTTTCATTTCTCTTCTGAAAGATGGTACAGTTTCCTGTAGAAAATCATGGTACGAATCTAACTGTATATTAAGAAGATCAGGATAAGTACTCGCTATATCGGCTCTTGAAAAAGTTATCCTTTCGCGAAGTCTTATCAAATCGGAATCGCTTTTCAAAACGTTCAAATTATCTATTGTATTAGGTCGTCTCGCCTTATCACTAATAAGTATGGATTCGTAACCTTTTTCGCTAATTTGGTCTTGAGTTTTGTTGGCGTCCACGGAACACCTCCTCGCTTGAATACATTACGAAAAAAATAGGATTTTTTGATAACTCATGCTTGTGAATCATCAAAAAATCCTATTCAAAATTTTAGTAGAAAGTTTCTCATCTATTTCTTAAATTATATTAGAAAATTCCGGCAGCAATAAAGAGATAGAGTCTGTAGAATAATAGTTATTGCAAAAGTAAAACGATAAAAGGGGGAAGCGATTTTTGCAATCGCTACCCCATTGAAATTATCTATTGCCAAACTATTTAAGAGTAGCTTTAGCGCCAGCTTCTTCAAGTTGTTTCTTAAGAGCTTCTGCTTCGTCTTTAGCACAAGCTTCTTTGATTACTTTTGGAGCTGATTCTACGATTTCTTTTGCTTCTTTCAAGCCAAGGCCTGTAAGTTCGCGAACGATTTTAATTACATTCAATTTTTTACCGCCAACTTCAGTCAACTCTACGTCAAATTCAGTTTTTTCTTCTGCAGCTTCTTCAGCAACAGCAGCTGGCATAGCACCACCCATCATTACAGGAGCAGCAGCAGATACGCCGAATTTTTCTTCCATAGCTTCTTTAAGTTCAGCAGCTTCAACTAATGTTAAATTACCAATTTTCTCTAGCAATTCTTCTACGATCGGTGTCATCTTTTCACCTTTTATAAATTATTTATTGACTATTTACTTAATTAACTAATTTGATAAGTTGCTTATTATAATATATGTTTAAGCAACTTCATTTTGCTTTTTAGCAACTTCTTCTACCAAAGAAGCAACGTCACGCATCACTGCATTGATAGAACCAACGATACCTGAAGCCGGTGCACCAATTGAACCGCAAATCGCAGCATACATATCTTGTTTAGATGGCAATGAAGCAAGTACTTCAAGTTTAGTACTGTCAAACATTTCACCTTCAAGAACTGCTGATTTATATACAGGTTTTTCTACTTTCTTGAATGATTCTTTGATAATTTTTGCAGGCGCTGTAGGATCATCATAACTGATAATCATTGCAGTCTGACCTTTTGTAGCTTCAACAGGTAGAGTATCATACCCACCGATTTCTTCTAAAGCTCTTCTTATCAAAGTATTTTTTGCTACCTTCATTACTACATCTTTTTCTCTTAATGTAGTTCTAAAGCCTGCTGTTTCAGAAACAGTCATTGTAGCAAAATCAACAAAATAGACACCAGTAGCATCTTTCAATTGTTCTACTAATCCGGCAACGATTTCCGATTTTTTAGATTTAGAGATCATTAGCCTATACCTTTGTTTTTCTCTCAATTTTGACTAGTTCGCACCCAAATTACTTAGAATAGGGAGAAGCAGCGAGCAAGTCCTATTTATGCGTAATAGTCTTAAATTCTTTTGTATTAATCAGCTTCGCTGATTTTGAATGTAGACTCATCCACCAATACGCTTGGGCCCATTGTAGAAGACAAAAATACGCCTTTTACATATTTACCTTTAGCAGAAGTTGGTTTAGCTTTCAAAATTTTAGAATAGAAAACATTTAAGTTTTCCATCAATTTTTCAGCATCAAAAGAGCATTTACCCACAGAAGCGTGAATGTTACCAGTTTTGTCAACACGGTATTCAATTTTACCGGCTTTAACTTCCTGCACAGCTTTAGCTACATCAGGAGTAACAGTTCCAACTTTAGGGTTAGGCATAAGACCACGAGGTCCTAAGATACGACCTAATTTACCAACTTCTCCCATTACATCAGGAGTAGCGATAACTACGTCAACATCAGCCCAGCCACCTTTGATTTTTTCTACATATTCATCCAAGCCAGCATAATCTGCACCTGCAGCCAATGCTTCCTGGTCTTTTGGAGCTTTACAAAGCACCAATACTTTTACAGTTTTACCTGTTCCATTCGGCAATGAAACTGTACCGCGTACCATTTGGTCAGCTTTTCTCGGGTCAACTCCAAGCTTCATTGCAATATCGAATGATTCGTCGAATTTAGCAGTAGCACTTTTTTGAATAGCTTCTACAGCTTCTTGCAAGCCATATTCTTTTGCGCTATCAATACTCTTAGCTACAGCGTCATATCTTTTACCACGAGATTTCATTGTATATCACATATTTATAGTTAATAATTTTTCTTCGCGGAATTAGTCTTCGTAAACTACACCCATTGCTCTGGCAGTACCAGCAATCATGCTAATAGCACTGTCCATCGAATCACAATTTAAATCAGGCATTTTGATTTTTGCAATATTTTCACACTGCTCTCTTGTGATTTTACCCACTTTTTTCTTGTTCGGCTCTGCTGAACCTGTATCCAAACCAATTTCTTTTTTGATTAGGAATGATGCAGGAGGAGTTTTAATTTCAAACGTAAATGATTTGTCTGAATAGAACGTGATTAAAACAGGAAAAACAAAACCTTTATCTTTAGCAGTTTTGCCATTGAACTGTTTTACAAATTCCATACCATTCAAACCACGTTGACCGAAAGCCGGACCAATAGGTGGAGCCATAGATGCTTCACCAGCTTTGAGCTGGAGTTTAAACGTACCTGCTACTTTCTTTGCCATTTTATTCTTTCACCGTAAATGTGAATATATTTTATTTGAATTTATTGCTTAATGACTTTCAAGCTCTACTTGGCTAAAATCTAATTCAACCGGTGTCTTTCTTCCTAAGATACCAACTTCTACTTTCAGTTTTTGCTTCTCTTCGTTTACTTCTTTTACTGTTCCGCTAAACGTAGAGAAAGGACCATCAATAACTTTGATAGGGTCTCCAACTGAAAAGGCAGTATCTATAGTTGCTACATCTTTGCGTTCCTCTACCCTTCCGATAATTCTGTCAACTTCGGACTGCTGCAAAGGAGTGGCATCATTTCTTCTGCCTACAAAGCTCACTACACCATGAAGATTTTGGATAACATCTTTAACTTTCTTATCCATTATAGTATGTACCAAAATATAGCCCGGCAAAAAGTTTTTAACCTTAGTTCGGCGTTTACCGTTTCTAATTTCAAAAACGGTTTCTTGAGGTATCACTACCTCTTTTACTCTGTCTTCCAAACTAAGTCTTTTTACTTCAGACTCTATTGCTTGCTTAACTTTAGCCTCATGTCCGGTAAAAGTTCTAATGGCATACCACTTATGCTCATCAGACAAATAGCCGGTATATATATTTTGATCCAAACTCATATTACCTTATTTGAGATAGTGTTAATAGATGCACAGCAAATAAATTAGAATAACAAGCCCATTCCAAAAGTCATGATCTGATCGATGACCATAACTAATGCACTTATAACCAAAGTTGTACCGATAACAACCTTGGTTGATTCTTTTAATTGCTCTTTTGTAGGCCAGTGTACTTTTTTCATCTCACCGGCTACTTCATTGGCGAATATCTTGATTTTACCCAGCATAATAATCTGTGTCATATTTGATAAAAATAAAGTCGCGTTTATTGCGACTTCTTTTCTTCATTCTTGGGCACGGGTGGTAGGACTCGAACCCACAGCCTACGGTTTTGGAGACCGCCACTCTACCAATTGAGCTACACCCGTATGTTTGATATGTATCACTTAGCAACTTAAAGTCATAAGAGCTAGTGAGCGGACTTGAACCGCCGACCCCTTCCTTACCAAGGAAGTGCTCTACCACTGAGCTACACCAGCAGCAGCGTCTCGTCCTCTATAAACATAAAATAGTCAGCAATCCCATTGCCGACTTATCTTATTTTTAAACGACCTTAATTCCAAATCTTGGAGCGGGAGACGAGACTCGAACCCGCAACCCTCAGCTTGGAAGGCTGATGCTCTACCAATTGAGCTACTCCCGCGGAATTTTTCTTAAGGTCTTTTGTGGGCAGGGAAGGATTCGAACCTCCGTAGGGCGGAGCCCAGCAGATTTACAGTCTGCCCCGTTTGGCCACTTCGGTACCTACCCGATTGAGACTTCAAAATTAAAGCTTTTTTTCGAAATAAAAAAATCTTTTTTTTATTTATTTTCGACCTTAATATCGACGTCTTTTTTTTACCTTGTCAACGAACAGGAATTCAAAAATAACACTTTTTCTGAAACCTGCAAAATATTTTTTTAAAAATATTTCTGCTGACAAAATGCTTATGTTTAAGAGCTATCTTGCTCCCCTTAGAGAGCTCGCAAATATACATAGTTTTCACTTATCACCAAAATATTTTTTGCCCTCCGCCGTAAAATTAATTTAAGTATCAAGCTAAGTTTCTGACACTTAAAAAAATACTTAAAGACTTATTTTCAATTTTAATAAACTTTGTCACCAATACCTTGAGTGAGTTAATATGGAAAATCTCTACAATTCTACTGTTACAGGCAAAATTATGCTTACACCGGATCTTATGATGCTTCGTGTAAGGACTGATTCGCCGCGTGAAAAATTTATTGCCGGACAATATACCAATATCGGTTTAGCTGCTTCAGAGACTAGAAGCCCTAATAGCGTTATACCAATCGAAACTATTCCGGATAAAACACTTATCAGAAGGCCTTATTCAATAGCTTCTGCTAATCATCAAACTCAAGACTTCGAGTTTTACATCAGTCAAGTTAAATCAGGCCAACTTACTCCTAGATTATTTAATCTTTCACTTGGCCGTAGAATGTGGGTTGATGAAGACATATTTGGTATTTTCCATTTAAATCAAGTCCCGGAAGAATGCAATATCGTGATGATTGCTACAGGTACCGGACTTGCCCCTTACATTAGTTTCTTAAGATCACATATCCAAGACTCAAAAAATAATAAAATGGCTGTTTTCCATGGTGCAGCTTACCCATGGGACTTAGGATACTATAGCGAGTTAAGTTTTATTAGTGCATCCTTTGATAATTTCCATTATTTTCCTACTTTGCTTAAAGTAGATTCTACATGGCAAGGATTGACAGGTTATATAGAAAAACATCTCGAATCTGAGATATTGCAAAAAGCAGGCATAGAAATTAATCCGGCTAAAACGCATTTCTTCCTCTGTGGTAATCCAAAAATGGTAGATTCTGTATCTAAGTTTTTACATAATTTTGGTTATACAAAGCATTCTACAGAGTGCGCCGGAGCTTTACATGTCGAAGAATATTAACTTATTTAGCTTTTTACGTATTATATTTCTAGTATCATTTCTTATCTTTGCAAATGCATGCAGTGGCAATAGTAGTTCCTATACTAATGAATTACTTGCACAAAGGCAGAAAAACGACAATTTCTATAAATACGATAAAGAGTCTCCTATACCTGAAGCTATAAGAGACAAATTTGAAGGTTTAAATTATTTTGAACCGGACAGTAAATATAAAATTGTAGCGAGTTATACTCTTTATCCAGATCAGGACACTCTGGATTTCCAAACTAGCAAGAAGGATATTCAAAAACGCTATATAAGATATGCTAAACTTACTTTTAAATTAGAAGGTAAAGAGCATTCTATAGATGCTTTTATTTCCACTAGGGAAGGTCTTGAAAAATATCTCTTTATACCTTTTACTGATAAGACAAACGGTAAAACTAGTTATGATGCTGGTAGATATCTTGACAGCGAACTTCCCAAAGCTAATCGTATAACTTTAGATTTCAATAAAGCGTACGCACCTTATTGCGCCTATAGTGATAACTACAGCTGTCCGCTTGTGCCTTTAAGTAATCATATAGACTCTGAAATCAGTGCAGGCGAAAAGATATATTATGTAAAAAAATAATACTGCCCAAAATGAGCTTGAATATGCCAAAAAAAATTCTAACTTTACTGCTGGTGTCTTTAATGACTTTCAGCTCTTGTATTTTTGTTAAATACAACGATAACCCTGATGTTAAACCCAGTGTTGCGCTAAGCCCAAAACCTGAAATAGCTATGTCTGAAGAAATAATCCGATCTAATCAGGGGGATATGATTTCTTTTATTCCTAAAGATTGGTTTCTTATGGACATCGAAGACAGAAAGTCTTCAGGTATAATTGCTGTAGCTGTAAACCCTGATTATTCTTTATCTGCAGTTTTTTCGCATATTCGTGGTAATAATATTTTAGATCAAACTATCGAAAAAGAAGGCATACTAGGCTTGGCAAGACTAAGTTTGGAAAGGCATAAAAGAAAAACTGCCGGTGATATTAAAATGGTTGGGCAATATCAAGAAGTTTCCATGGGCATCAGAAAGTTTGTAAGATATAAGATGAGTACTACCGGTGGAGCTTTGTCTACTGACGTTGCAGTATTTAAAACTGAAACCGGGAACTATTACGAGTTCGCTCTAATTCCAATGGACGTTTTAGGTAAACCACTTCCGGCTCAACCTGATATCGATAAAATTTTCAATTCAATTGTTGCATCTATACAGTTTAACTAAATTATGGCATTTTCAGAAGACATACAGTCAATTCTAGAAGCACTGAATGAAAAATCAGGTCACACCCTGCGTAAAGAAAATGATCTGGGGATGTTACTGGAATCTGTCGCTAATAAATTAGATCATGATTTGCTTAACAGATTAATTTTTGCAGGCAAATCTCTCTGGAAAATTTCAGAGACTCTAAGGCGTACAGGTACTTCCACAGATAATACAGAAAATCTCGAAAAAGAATTGCTCAGACATATTGAAGATCTGAGAACATACATTTTCCAAGTTATGCAAGACAACCAAGGTGCCCCAATGTCCAGATTTACTGTGACTTATTTAGAGGCATCTCAAGGCTGCATTAGAAATCTTATAGATTTATCGCACGACCTAACTGTTCTGAAAGATTTGCAGGGATAAAAATATCCCTGCTTTTTTCCAATTATTTATACTAGCCTAATTGAGGCCCCCTGCCTATTACCATTTTCCCTTTAAAATATACTTTTTTACAAAACGAAGAATTGCAGATAAGAGTATCTATGCCCTGGTTTTGGATAATTGCCTGGTTCAGCAACTTCAAATTGTGCGGTAACACATCTGCTCTGTCTGAAGAAGGGTATAACTTAGTGCATGGAAATGAGGAACATTCAAAACAAAAACGTACTTCATTTTCCTGAGTGCATTTGAAAGTAGAACATGTTGTTGTCATAAGAGGACAGTTACCGCCATTGGGTATACAGCCTTTGCATGGGATAGCTGATTCGGAAACACCTTTTGCTAATAAATATTGTTTTATTGTGTCATCTTCACCAGCTAAGTGAAGTTCGCAAATACTACAATCAATACCGCAAGGTGCGATCATTTCTTTTCTTGATGCCATTTTTCTTCCTTAGATTTAGTAAAAAAATGACAACCGTGGATTGACTTAAAACTCATTGCGAATATAACACTTTTTTTCATTAGCAATCATACATTTTCTTTTGAAATATTATAAAGCTTCAGCTCAAAGCATTTTTTTTTGTAGATTTGAATTAGAATATTAATACATGATAAGCAAATATGATTAAAATACACGAAGCACAATTTGTCTTCGGAACTCAAAAAATTGGAGACTACCCAGATAGTATATACCCTGAAGTAGCTTTTTCAGGTAGATCTAACGTCGGTAAATCTTCACTTATAAACAGTATTGTTCACAGGAAAAATCTTGCCCGCATAAGCCAAACACCCGGCAAAACTGCAGCTATTAATTTCTTCCTTGTTGAACAAACTTGGTGTTTCGCAGATCTTCCAGGTTTTGGATATGCTCAGCGTTCTAAAAAGCAAAGAGCTCACTGGCATTTTTTAAACTATGATTACTTAGAAAAAAGAGAACATCTTAAGCTAGTCTGCGTATTGGTAGACAGCAGGCATGACCCACAACCTCCTGATTTAGAGCTGATCGAATGGTTGGAGAATCATAGTAAAAAGTATATTGTTATAATGACAAAGTGCGACAAGATCAAACAGAACGAAATAGAAGAACGTAAAGCTCAGCTGGACACTCTTATCTCTCAGTGTAATTTTGCACTGGAAGTACTGCCATATTCATCCAAAACAGGTATGGGGAGATCAGAGCTTCAACAGGTAATTAAAAGAGAATGCCAATTTTGATATAAAAATCTGAATTTTGGAGTATTATAACTCATGGATACTATAAAAAAAATACAAGATGTGATTACAGAAAGTATCGCAGTAAAAAATAAAGTCTTAAACGAAAAAACTGATGACATAAAAAAATGTGGTGAGTTGCTGGCAACTCAGCTTAATGATGGAAAAAAAGCACTTTTTTGCGGTAATGGCGGCAGCGCTGCTGACAGCCAACACCTAGCGGCAGAACTTGTAGTAAGGCTAAGAAGTGAAATCAATCGTGCAGCTATTCCTGCGATAGCCCTCACAGTAGATCCATCGATTATGACTGCAGGTGGGAATGATATCGGTTTTGATAATGTTTTTGCTCGTGGTGTTGAAGCATATGGAAATGAAGGCGACGTATTGATTGCAATTTCTACTTCCGGCAATTCCGAAAATGTAAGAAGAGCTTGCGAGCAAGCTAAAAAGAAAAATATGAAAATCATCGGTTTGCTTGGTAAAGATGGGGGCATATTACTTCCATTATGCGATGTTGCAGTAGTAGTTCCAAGTAATGTAACTGCAAGAGTGCAGGAATCTCACATTATGATTGGGCACATTTGGTGCGAAATGATAGAAGAAAAAATGTTCCCAGAAATGTTTTAATATCTTTCAGTTCCTTTTACTTTTAGTCTAAAGCCTACATTGCTACAAAATGTAGGCTTTTGTCTTTTAGATAAACAGCAGCAAAAGATCAACTCTCCCAAAATCTACTTCAATAACAGTTTCTAATACCAATTCTAATACCAAATGTCCTTTTTTTGCAAATCATTCTACTCTCTGACATTCATTCATAGAAATCCTTGAAGGATTGTTATTTAAGAAATATTGTGTGATTTACATTTTGAAATATTAAAAAAATATGCTATTATGTGTACACAACCACTTCTTATTTAAGTTTACTGTGTGGAAATATGAGCAGTGTTATTGATGGTATTCTCACAAGTCAATTATTTGACCTAGTCCCGTTCAGAGTATCAGTGATAGATAGGGATTATAATGTCGTTGCAGCTAATCGTCGTTACGTTGATGCCTTCGGTGAGTATCAAAATAAAAAATGCTATTCTAGTTGCAAACATCTTGATGAACCTTGCACCAAATGCAAGTTACAACAGGTCTTTGAAACAGGACATAATAGAGTTTCTGACGAAACCACTGTTACTAAAACCGGGCATTCCACACATATAATAGTACATCTTTCCCCAATAAAAAATGAAAGTGGTGAAGTAGATTATGTTCTGGAGATGTCTTCAGACGTTTCTGATAACAGCCATTGGCTCAAAGAATATAATATGCTTTTTGAAAAAGTTCCAAATTACATCACAGTAATTGACAAAGACTTCAGAATTATCCGCTCAAATGCAAAATTTAGAGAAACTTTTGGAAATAAAGTTGGAATTCACTGCTACGAAGTCTATAAAAAGAAAAAAAATAAATGTACTAACTGCCCGGCGATGGTCTCTTTTGAGCAGGATGTAGATAACATTTCTACTCAAATTGGAATGACAAGTGCAGGCGATAAAACTAATTACATAGTCCAGACCATTCCAATCAGCAAAAAGAACGGAGAAGTAGATCTGGTAATGGAAATTGCTCAGGACATCACTGAAATCAATAAACTACAGGAGCAATTAAGCACTGTGCATGACTTCTACAGTGCATTGATTCATCATGTTTCTGATGCCATAATAGCAATAGATAAAAAAGGAAAAACCAAAATCATGAATCCGGCTGCTAAAGAACTCTTTGGCTGGTCATCATCCAGGAAACCTCCTTTAAATAAGCTATTGACAATGCTTCCTCCGGAATTTTTAGTTGATGCAAAAGGCGATGGTACCATTGCCTCTAAGATAGAAACACAGGTCATGAGCCATAATAGTACAGCTATTCCTGTTATTTTGGATGCTTTTGAACTATCTACCAAAAAGGATATTCTAGGCCGTGTTGGATTCTTCAAAGATATGAGAAAAAAAATTCTGCAAGGCTTCCAAATGTATGAGTCTGAAAAAGCCATTGCAGAATCTAAATATCTCTCTCATGTTTCAAAAAAAGTATCACTAGATTTTCAAAAAATCGAATCTCTAATAGATAAAACTGCTATGGATTCAGAGCTAAAAGAAGTACTGATGACTATGAAACATGATATAGAAACTATGTGCGAAGTCAACTGTAGTAATTCCTTCTTTACTTTGGCATCACCCAACCTGATTCTGGAAGATATAATCAGTAAGTATGACAATATTGACAGTTTTGAAATCCCTTCTGCGCAGCCTATTTATCTTAAATCTGATTTATTTAGAAGCAGTATAAGAAAACTACTTAATATACCTGAGCAGATTAAGAAAATAGTTGCAAAAGAAGAAGGTCATATCTATCAGATAACTATAGAATTTGAGTTGACTGAAAACTGTAATTATTTAGACAACGAAACTCACTTTCTGGATGCAGCAAGAATTATTAAGTATTTCGCCGGAGATATACAGTGCCAAAAAACTGAAAAGTCTTCTGTTTTCACAATTAAACTGAACAAAAAGTACTTAGAGCACATCGCATCCAAAGAATTTGAGGAAGGGAATTATTGATTTCTTGTTTAGAATAATATTACACCCAATTCTAAAATAATATCTTGCTATTTGACACGCCTAGCTATATATTTGATATGCAATGTTAACTAAGCCTGATGAGATACGATGAAACCTGTTAAAGTTGCCATTCTGTGGCATAAACACCAACCACTCTATAGCTATAAAGATGGATTTTTACTTCCTTGGACCCGCCTTCATGGCGTCAAAGATTATTTTGATTTGCCTGAGGTGCTCCATGAATTCCCAAAAGTAAAACAAACCTTCAATCTTGTGCCTTCTATGATGATGCAAATTGAAGATTATATTTTTGCTAAGCAGGAAGATAAAGTCTTAAGACTAAGTAAAATTCCGGCTGATATGCTAAATATGAAGCAAAAGGCTGAAATACTGAATCTGTTTTTCCTCTGTCATGTTGATAATATGGTAATGCCTTACGGCAGATACAGAGACTTATATGAGCGAAGCAGAAACCATGACGCAGCCTTGGCAAACTTCACAGCGCAGGATTTTCGCGATCTTCAGGTATGGTATAATCTCACTTGGTTTGGCCCATATTCAAAAGAAAATATTGCCGTTAAAAGGTTCTTTGATAAGGGTGGAAATTTCACAGAAGAAGAAAAACTATTTATACTTGATAAGCACATCGAGCTTCTAAAGCGTGTAACGGGACAAATGAAATCTCTTCAGGATTTAAATCAAATAGAACTTAGCTGCTCTCCAATGTACCACCCAATCATTCCTTTGGTTTGCGATTCGGAATCGGCTAAACAGGCAATGCCTAATGTTCCTATGCCAAATCCGCTATATAAGTACCCTGAAGATGCAGAGTGGCACATTTCAAACGCACTTAAATATACGGAACACATTTTCAGTCAGAGGCCAAATGGTATGTGGCCGTCTGAAGGTTCAGTTTCGAATAAAGCTCTTGAACTTTTTGCAAAAAATAAAGTTCGATGGGTAGCCACTGACGAGGAAATTCTCAGAAAGACAAAAGGTGGCTTAAACAAAGAGGTAGATAAATTTTTCCCTCGCAAATTTAATACTCCTGAAGGCGAGATTTCCGTTTTCTTCCGTGATCATTTTCTTTCTGACAGAATTGGTTTTGTTTATTCAAACTGGGACGGTTCGCAGGCTGCTGATGATTTTTGCAATCATATCAAAAATATCAGAAGTGAGATTATCAAAATTTATGGAGAAGATGCTCTGGATCACGCTGTAGTCCCCATTATACTTGACGGTGAAAACTGTTGGGAGTACTACTTCGACAACGGCAGACCGTTTCTGAGAGAGCTATATTCAAGATTTACTGAAATGGAAGAGATCACTACAGTGACAATGAGTGAAGCGATTTCGAAAAGAGAAAATGAATTTCTTCCTCCTCTGGATTCGATTTATTCAGGCTCCTGGATTAATGCCAATTTCTCTATCTGGATTGGTGACGAAGACGATAGAAAAGCATGGAATATGCTGGGTGAAGCCAGAGAATTAGCAGAATCTTTGAAAGGACGTCTTCCGCAAGACCAATGGGAAAGAGCGATGAATGAATTGTATATCGCTGAAGGATCTGATTGGTACTGGTGGTATGGACCCGAACATAGTGCTGAAAACAAGAGTGATTTCGATGAGCTTTTCCGATGGCACTTAATGGAATTTTACAGAATAGCTGATAAAGAAGTACCAGAGTACTTAACTCAGCCAATTTCTGCTCAGGAAAGCGTTCTTCTCCAGCACCCTAAAACAACTATCGATCCTATAATATCAGGCTTTAGAGATGAAAAAACAGGCTGGGAAGGTGCAGGTATTTTTAATGCTGTAGGAGCAATGTCCGCAATGCACCAAATTGGCGAACTTCTCAAAAGAGTTTTTTGGGGAAACAAAGGTAATAGGATATTCTTCCGCTTGGAACCCGGTAATGATTTAGGCGATAACGAGTATTTAAAAATGCAAATTGACAACGCCTGTGAAATTAAAATTTCTAAAACAGGATTGGAAATAATAAGCTGTGAATCAAAGATCAGTTACTTCCATTACGAAGACAAGGGAGTTCCTGAGATTGCGATAGAGTTCGAAGGTATAAGACCTGAAGATGTATGTTTTGCAAGCTTCTCCTCAGGGTCTGAAATCAGATACCCACAAAAAGGAACTTATAAGCTAAATTTAGTGGATTAGTAATATATTTCAGCAAATAATCAATATATTATTTTAGTCAGCTAAAGTTCAATTTGCAACTCCTTTATTGAAGGATGCAGTATTCTTTAGCTGACTGATTATCATTTTTAAGATCTCATCTCTATAAACGCAACTATCGTCTCTCCAAAATTCTTTTCTTTGATAATTTCCATATCTACCGGAAGAGCAATCCCGTAGTTTTTGCTATATTCCAGGACCATTATTCCATCATCTTTAAGCAGCTTACGTTCTGATATATTTTTAAGCATATCATTAGTAAAACCTGCTTTATAAGGAGGATCTGAAAAAATAATATCAAATTTTTTCTCAGTTGATTTGCAGAATTTTACAGCATCGGTATTGATTATTTCATATTCTTCGTCAGGTACTTTAAATTCAAGCATGATTTTTTTAATCATATCCACAACTTTGCGGTTTTTCTCTACATAAGTGATATGCTCTCCTCCTCTGCTCAATGCTTCCAGACCTAAAGCACCGGTTCCTGCACAAATATCTGCTACAACAGCATCTTCAACATCTTTTAGCCCCATCAGAATATTAAAGATACTCTCACGAGCTTGATCTAATGTAGGCCTTACTCCATCAGGAATTTTGCCTTTATATCTTCTGCCTCCATAAATTCCGCTGATTATTCTCATTTTCCTTCCAAATGCATTTTCAAAGTGTTAATCAAATTTGCTCCGCGCAGTGCAGAACCTTCAGCTATAATCTTACCTTCCGGGCTAATCAAAATAGGTTTAGGAATAGATTTTACTTTAAATCTTCTTGCAATCATATTGCCAAAACCGCCCACAAGAAATGCGTGGTTCCAAGGCATTTTCCATTTTTTACCTCTGAAGTCGCTAATTTTAGCAACGTTTTTGTCTAATGAAAAACTCAAAAACTCAACTTTGCCCTCGTACTTTTCATATGCATCATGCAAATGAGGCATTTCTCTTACGCAGGGGCCGCACCATGTCGCCCAAAAGTCAATAAACAAGTACTTACCATTGAAATGATCATTAGTAAATTTTATATCTGAATTATCCAGAGCCCCAACACTAAAAATCGGAGCATCTTCTCCTACCATGCTGTTCTCAATTTTTTCCATTAACTGTTTCGCAGTACTGATATATTTTGAATCAGGGAAAAAGACAAAAAGGTGCTCATAGTATTGGCGAACTGTTGACTTCTCACCTCTTGTATAAGCATAAACAAGACTTTGAAATACAAAATCCTCTCTCACATCATCATACGGATTGGAAACCATTAGCGAATCAAAGTAATCAGCGTATTTATCACCTGTCAAATGCTTTGCTGCTACAGCAACTCCCATGCTACCGATATAATATTTCCAAAGAGGCGATTTAAAACTCACAGTCTCTATCGCTTTCCCCAAAACATCTTTTTTTACAAGCTCAGAATTACCTGTCAGAAAAGCAACACCGGCTACTTTTATATAGGAAGAATAATATATTTTTTTATAGTATTCAGTTGGTATATCTTTCTGCATAGCTTCAACTTTTTCAAAATCCGGTTTCATATCTTCAGCAGTTACTGTAGTATGACTTCCGCCTGCAACAGTTGCATAAGCATTAGTCAAATTCATTTCTATAGCATTTAGTTCTGAAATAAAGTCCACTTGCTCTTCTATAACACCATTTGCTCTTACTTCAGCAGCACCTTCATATTTGGGGAATTTCTGTGAATCAAATTCTACAGGTACATTTTCACCTTTTGGTTCGAGAACAGCGTAAAATCTGTCACACACAAAAGAGTAGGATACTCCATTTGTAGGCAGTATCAAATCATTTCCTTTTGCCAACCTATAAATAGTTGCATTAATCGTCTCTTTTTTAGGCACATTTATTTTAAAGGCATCGCCATCCTTCTGCATATTATAAGTCGAAAGTCTTTCACAATCTCCTGTATATACTAATAGCTTTGGCATATTGGAAGCTGGGTTAACCTGAAGCGCCTCAGGTATTACTTTTATCTCCGTATCAAAGTCCTCTAATTCAATTGGTAAAAAGTAATTGGCATAGTTTGGCACTTTTATTTCCAAGAATACTTTTTTAGACTTTATGTCCGGAGCAAACTCATTATCATCCAGTTGCAGTTTGTCATACAAAACATCACCGCTTACTGCATCAATTATTTTGAGATGCGCAGGTGTCAGCTCTTCACCTGCCTTATTAAAAACAGATACCTCAAGAGCGTTGGCAAATGAAGATAATAAAGTAAATAAAATAAGTATATATAATTGCTTCATCGTTTTTACTTCCTTTTTGGATATAAGTTTGCTATTTTACATATATCAAGATAATTCATTCTACACTTTGTAGCAAATTTTTAGAATTATTTTTTAATTTTGAGATTTACAGATGATATATATTAGCAAAAATATCCAAATTGATGAAAATGAACTGGTGTTGGACTTTATTCGATCTTCCGGACCCGGAGGACAAAATGTAAACAAAGTTTCCACTGCAGTTCAGCTTCGTTTTGATGTAAATAATTCTAAATCCTTGCCGGAAGAAGTAAAAGACAGAATAAAAGAACTTGTCAAAAATAAAATTACAGAAGCCGGAATTCTGATTATTGAAGCAAAAAAATACCGTTCCCAAATCAAAAATAGACAAGACGCAGTTGCACGCCTAACTTCCCTAATATTGAAAGCTGTGGAAGTTCCCAAAAAGAGACTCCCTACCAAAGTCAGTGCATTGCAAAAAAGAAAAAGGCTTGACGAAAAGAAACGCAGATCCGATACAAAGAAAATGCGTCAAAGAAATCAATTGGATATGTTTGGGTAAACCCATGAAATTAAAAAAGCTTTTTATAGCATTTATTTTCTCTTTCCTATTGGCTGTATCCTCCTTAGATGGCAGATACACCGGCAATTCAAATAGACCTGCCATTATTTACCAACTAGATAAAACTCCTGACTATAACAGACGTAAAAAAGCTTTGAAAGCTCCCCGCTTTGCTGTGCGAAACAGTATCTAGCATTCATTTAAACTCCATATAATAAATTTTACATTTCTTTATTCTTTAATTTTATTTAAAGTTCAAAATACTTATCTTGCTTTTCAGTATGAAATGGAATATTCAACAAAATTTCTTCGGGGGGAGACAATTGTGATGAAAGGTTATATCTATATAGTAATTCTTTTGGTTTTGAGTTTAAGTGGTTCGCTCATGTCGCAAACTGAGTCAGATAAAAGAGATACATTCGCTCCTCTTCTAGAGAAGCTCTATGAAGCAGGTGTGGACTCTTCTTTTATTGAAAATGCAATGACTAATAAGAACGTACAATACCAAGAAAAATATGTTAGAATTAATGTTATTGGAGCATTCAAAAAACCTGATTACTCAAATCACTATAATAAATACTCAGTCAAAAAATCTAAATCTTTTTATAAAGAGAATCTTGAATTGCTCAAAGCTGCTGAGAATAAGTTCTCTGTTCCTGCTGAAGTAATTACATCAGTCTTGTGGGTAGAAACCCGCCATGGTGGTTACTTGGGCAAAAACAATATAGTTTCAGTATTCTTTAGCACTGCAATGGCAAACACCGAAGAGAATATTCAAATGAATAAAGATGCTCTTGAAGCTAAATTTGACGGAACTCAAAAAGAACTGGATTCACTTTTCAAAAGAATAGAAAAGAGAGCTGATAAAAAAGCCAATTGGGCTTTCGAACAAATTTTAGCCTTAGAAAAATTAGAGAAAACTTCTCCAATAGATATATATGAAATCGAAGGTTCCTGGGCAGGTGCTTTTGGCATGTCTCAGTTCTTACCCTCCAGCTATATGTCATGGTCTTATGATGGCAATGGTGACGGCAAAGTAAACCTTTTCGAACTTGAAGACGCCATTTTCTCAGTGGCAAATTATTTAAAAACAAATGGCTGGGGCGAATCTACTAAAGAAAAAAGAGCTGCAGTTCATCATTATAATAATAGCAACGCCTATGTGGATGCAGTATTAAAATTGGCGTCTCTAATTGTTGATGAAGAAAAGGATACAGACAGCAGCTACCTAAAAGTAGATTTTAAAACTCCTTTAAGCAAACAACTTGTTCAATAAATTGAGTACCCTATGAAACGTGTTTTACCCTTTTTCCTATTAATTGTAATAGGCTTCTTTTGTACTACTTCTTCCTACTCACAATTCTGGGAAGAAGAAGAAACCTCGTCTGAAAAAACAGAAGAAACAGAAGAAGGTGCTTTTGGTATTTGGGGCGAAGAGCCTCAAGACACTACTAAATCTGAGTCAAGCTTTTGGGATGCCTTTAAAGGCGAACCTGAAGACTCTGCAACAGCTGCAAGAAAAAGAATGATAGAAAATGCCGACACTGATAAGAAAAAAAATCAGTTTAATGCTTTCGGTAAAGATGATTTTAGAAGTAAACAAAATAATACTAAAATCCAAGACTATGAAGGCTCCACAGTTATGCTTACAGGCAAAATAGCAGACGAAAACGGCAAGCCGATACAAGAAAATATTTACCTAGTCAATGAGTTTGGAAAGAGAAAACTCTGTAGAGCCAATAAAGAGGGGATCTACAAAGCCATTATACCATCAGGTGGATACTATAATATTTACCTCAGAAACAGAATAGTAGATAAACCTATAGTTGTAGTTCAAAAAACTTCAGCATATAAAGAACTATCTCATGATTTTAATGTCGCAAAAATTAAAGAAGGCAGCCTGGTTTTTGCCGGAGACATTTTTGGTCAAAATAAATCAGATATAGTAACTCCTCTTGATACTCTAAAAACTATGCTTAATTCTTATGAAAATGTTTCTTTTACCATAGAAGTAAATGCTCCTGTAGCTAAACAGAAAAACAAAAAGACTAAACTTGATGAAAAATTAGCGCAGGCAAGAGTGAAAGAATTGGAATCAACACTCAAAAGTATGGGTATTCATAAAAGACTTTATGAAATTAAGCATTCTACCAAACCAAAATCTGATAGCGAAAACAAAATAGTTATTAGAATAAAAGAGACGACCAAACTTCAATAACCCTTAGAAAAGACGCTTAAAAACAGCGTCTTTTTTTTTATTACGCCTCAGAAAGCGTTTCCTCCCTATGCATTGATTTCTAAAAATTTAGGCACTGTTAAATTCATTTGTTCTTTAGTTGCACTATACTTATTTTTGTAACTATCTAGATGTAATAACGTTTTGTTGTTATCTTAAGAAAAGACAGATATTGACATATTTTTTTATAACATAATTGGAGTATCCAATGCCAAAGAATGTAAAGTACGTTTATTATTTTGGTGGTAAAAAGGCAGAAGGCACTTCTGAGATGAAAAATCTTCTCGGTGGTAAAGGTGCTAACTTGGCGGAAATGATTAATATTGGTTTGCCGGTTCCTCCGGGCTTTACTCTTTCTACAGAACTTTGTACATATTATTATAAAAACGATAAAACTTATCCTGCTTCTGTAAAAGAAGAAGTTGATGAAGCTATCGCATTATTAGAAGAAGAAATGGGCGCAAAATTCGGCGATTCTGAAAATCCACTTCTTTTCTCTGTACGTTCAGGTGCAAGAGTTTCTATGCCTGGTATGATGGATACCGTTTTAAACCTTGGTCTTAACGACAAGGCTGTACAAGGTTTGGCTAAAAAAAGCGGTAACGAAAGATTCGCATATGATTCATACCGTCGTTTTGTAGCTATGTACGGTGATGTGGTATTGGATATGAAACCACAAACTAAAGATGACATTGATCCTTTCGAAGAAATCTTAGATAAGAAAAAAGAAGAACGCGGTGTTAAACTTGACGTTGAACTTACTACTGAAGATTTGAAAGAATTAGTAAAAGAATTCAAAGCTGCAATCAAAGAAATCAAAGGTATTGAATTCCCTGAAGATCCAAAAGAACAACTTTGGGGCGCTATCAACGCTGTATTTGGTTCTTGGATGAACGAAAGAGCTATCTACTACCGCAGAATGAACAACTTCCCTGAAGAATGGGGTACTGCTGTTAACGTACAAACTATGGTATTTGGTAACTCTGGTGAAGAATCTGGTACTGGTGTTGCATTTACTCGTGACGCTGCAACAGGTGAAAACTACTTCTATGGCGAATTCTTGATGAACGCTCAAGGTGAAGACGTTGTTGCCGGTACTCGTACTCCTCACAAAATTGAAAAATTAAAAGCTATTGATCCTGATGCTTACCACAAATTGTTAGAAATCAGATCTATCTTAGAAAATCACTACCGCGATATGCAGGATGTTGAGTTTACTATCCAAAACAAAAAACTTTGGATGCTTCAAACTCGTAACGGTAAACGTACTGCAATGGCTGCAATCAAAATCGCTTATGATATGGTAAAAGAAGGTCTTATCAAGCCTAAAGAAGCTTTGATGAGAATCGAACCAGATCAGCTTAACCAACTTCTTCGCCCTGTATTTAACTTGGAAGAAAAAGCTAAAGCTCTTAATGAAGGCAAACTTCTTGCTAAAGGTCTTAATGCAGGTCCGGGTGCTGCTACAGGTAAAGTATACTTCAATGCTGAAGATGCTGTAGAAGCTCATGCTAAAGGCGAAAAAGTAGTTCTTGTTCGTATCGAAACTTCTCCTGAAGATATCGCTGGTATGGATGCTTCTGAAGGTATCTTGACTGCTCGTGGCGGTATGACTTCTCACGCAGCTCTTGTTGCTCGCCAAATGGGTAAAGTTTGTGTTGCTGGTTGCGGTGAATTATTAGTTGACTACAAAAAACGTGAATTCGGTGTTGAAGGTTCTGACGTTATTGTAAAAGAAGGTGATTACATCTCTATCGATGGTTCTACTGGTGAAGTTATCGTTGGTAATATCCCAACTCAGCCATCTGAAGTTATCGAAGTACTTATCGAAGGTACTATGAAAGAAGAAGATGCTCCTTTCTACCAAATGTTTGCTCAAATCATGAAATGGGCTGACAAATACCGTACTTTGAACATCCGCACGAATGCTGACCAACCTGATCAGTCTATCAATGCTGTTAAATTTGGTGCTGAAGGTATCGGTCTTTGCCGTACAGAGCACATGTTCTTCGGCGAAGGTAAAATTGGTCCAATGCGTGAAATGATTCTTTCTGCTGATGTAGAAGGTCGTAAAAAAGCTTTGGCTAAAATCCTTCCTTTCCAAAGAGAAGACTTTGCAGGTATCTTCAAAGCTATGGACGGTCGTCCGGTAACTATTAGAACTATCGATCCGCCATTGCACGAATTCTTGCCACATGAAGAAGCTGATCAAAAAGAATTAGCTAAAGATATGGGCGTAGACTTCAAAGTAATCAAAGACAGAGTTGAAGCTCTTCACGAATTCAACCCAATGCTTGGTTTCCGTGGTGTTCGTCTTGGTCTTATCTACCCTGAAATTACTGAAATGCAAGCTCGTGCTATTTTCGAAGCTGCAGTTGAAGTAATCAAAGGTGGTCAGAAAGTATTCCCTGAAGTGATGATTCCACTTGTAGGTAATGTAAAAGAATTGAAATCTCAGGAAGTTATTGTTCGCCGTGTTGCTGAAGAAGTTATCAAAGAATCCGGTGTTGAATTTGACTACCTAGTAGGTACAATGATTGAAATTCCTCGTGGTGCTATCACTGCAGGTAAAATCGCTGAAGTTGCTGAATTCTTCTCATTCGGTACTAATGACTTGACTCAAACTACTTTAGGTGTGAGCCGTGATGATGCAGGTCGTTTCTTACCTGAATACGTAAACAAAGACATCTATGCTACTGATCCTTTTGTATCTATCGACCAAGAAGGTGTTGGTTTCTTATTGAAACACGCTGTTAAACAAGGTCGCAAAGCTAGAAAAGGTATCAAATTAGGTATCTGCGGTGAACACGGTGGTGATCCACGTTCAGTAGAATTCTGCCACAAAGCTGGCTTGAACTACGTATCTTGCTCTCCATTTAGAGTTCCAATCGCTCGTTTAGCTGCTGCAAGAATCGCAATTCAAGAAAAAGCTGAAAAGAAAGCTGCAAAAAAAGCTAAAAAATCAAAAAAATAAACTGATTTAATAGCTTAGTATAATTAGCAAAGCCGCTCCTGATAGTATCAGAAGCGGCTTTTTGTTTCTATGAATTTTCTTTGCCGGATTATTTGATGGATAATCGCAAGCCAGCACCAAAGGTCGCATGAGTTACATGTGGATAGGCTAAAGAATAGAATTTACTATAGTCTGCTTCGTATGGATCAGTATTTGTGATATTTCTTCCCCAAACATTTAACCATAGCATATCTTGCATAATTTCTTTTTCTATATTGATATCCAAACGTATTCTTGATTTCGCTTCTGTGTCTCTGGTATTAGCTATAAGTTGGTCATCTGCACTTCGTGGATCTAACTGAAGTACGTAGTTATAAACTCCGCCTCTGGAATATTCGGAAGCATAAACAAGCTGTGCTGAAATCTTCATTCCAATAGAGTTAATATCATAGTAAGGTCTGAATCTGATTACATTTTCCGGAGCATCCTGAACATAATCATCATCACCTGTGTCATATTTGTAAAGTGCATAAGATAACTCAAGTCTCAAATCTTTCATTGGATTTGCCTTTAATATTATCTCTCCACCCATGCTTTTTATCTTTTTGTCCTGATTAGCATAAAACAAAGGAACAATCAAATTTTCTGTAGGATAAATCTGAGATGGTCTTATATACTCAGCCATTTTTGTTGGATCAGAAATTGCACTCTGGTCTAAGTCAATTACATCATTAATTTCAGAATAAAAGAAAGAAGCATCAATCATTAGTCCTTTTATGATAGATGTTCTGCTCCCTAATTCAAAAGTCAAATACTCTGTCGGTTTAATCTCATCACCCGGTACAACGGCAACATAAGCTTTAGGAGAACCTTTAGGCAGCATATCGCCAGGCACACTTATCATTCTTCTCTCAAGCCTGGTTTGAGCATACCCGGGAGTAGTAATTGATCGAGATGCCGCAGCCCAAATCATTAAATCATCCTGTGGTTTGACTAAAATGCGCGCAGAAGGAGATATTTCAGGATCATTACTAACTAATGACCAAGTCTCTGCTTTAGCACCCAAAGTCAATGCTAACCAATCAGTGAAACTGATTTTATCCTGAACAAAGAAAGAATAAAGTGATTCAGTAGCATCTAATTCTGTGAAGTTTACATCTTCATCTATACCTGTGTTTTGTATATCATACATCACTGAGCTAAAAGATGCACCTGCTGAAAAGTTGTTGATACCCCAGATAAAATTATCCTGAACTTCTAGATTAAAAATCGAGACATTAGGAGAATAAGTTCCGCCTAGCACCTGATCACCGGTCATTTGTCTAAAATAAGCTTGAGCAAACAGATTATGATTATCATTAAAAGTATAATCTGCTCTATCACTAATTAAAAGCTCAGATATTTTTTCCTGCTCCAAACGGGGAGCAAAAGCAGAATAATCTTGTCTCATTAATTGAAGACCAATCATCGCTAGTTCGTTATCTACTGTATTTGTATAAGCATCAGATTTAACAGAAGAATATATACCTCTGAGTCTATTTGTTAGCTTCTCACCAAACTGAGATTGTAAATTAAACCCAACACTAAGAGCTTCTCTTCCATAAGCATCTTCTGTATATTTGTTATCCGGGTTATCTTGAATTAAGTCATTCTTTTTGTAGCCATCATGCATTTTATAACCTGCAAAAAGAGTAAAATTAGAACGTGAAGTGATCTTTTTACCATAGCTTATAAAAGGAGCCACATATGTTTGAGTCCCAGCTTCAGCAGTTACATTTAGACCATCGCTATTAGTAGCGTCTTTCGTATAAATATTAATTATACCAGTATTAGCATTAGCCCCGTAAATTGTTCCTCCGGGTCCCTTAATAACTTCTATTCTCTGAATCTGGCTAAGTGGAATTTCCATCCAAGAAAATCCAAAAGTACCCAAAATTGGTGAATTAACTGGAATTCCGTCGACTAATACAGAAACAGATTGAGCTAAAACATCTGCCTCGCTCCTAATGCCATCACTGGTATTATAATAATTGTAATCATGTGACCAATAGCCTGGCACAAGCATAAGCACATCCTGCAACCTTGTGGCACCACTTCGTCTGATATCATCTTCAGAAACCACATAGATCGAAGAAGCGACATCCATCATGGATTCTGCTTTTTTAGAAACTGATGATACTTCCATTCCTAAAAGATCGTCAAGCGACATTTCCATCAAATCGTCAGTTTCCTGCGAATAAGAACTCGCAAATCCCAAAAATGCAATAAAAACTAAATAAGTAAACAGTTTCATAAATCCCTCTTGTATTAGTATAATATCAGTTCATTGCTTTATTCTCTCTAGCAACATTTCAATTTAATATATTTAAATTACAAATTTATATCAATGAATTTTTTTTATTGCTCAGTAGATATTATTACTTGTCCATTGTCTTCATTTTTCTAATAAAAAAAGGAGTGCTCCTTTTAAGAATACTCCTAAATTAATTTCATTATATTTTAAAAATTGATTGATATTATACCATAGATACCCATTCCTGATTTAAGAGGTAATAGAGTATTTACACCTTTAGATGTAAATTCAGGATATCTGACAACTTCGTCCAGTAAATTTTCTGCTTCTATCGATAAATTAACACCATAAGCAGTATTCAAAGGAAGTAGTTTGTTCAATTTCAATGTAACTTTTGCTGATAGCAATAAGTATGATTCGCCTTCTTCATTTACTACTAGTTTTTTATACTCTTCTGAGCCGTCTACATAATTATAATAATCATTGACGGAGTGTGGCTCACCAAACATAGAAGCAAATACACTGACTGAAAGTTTTTCCTGATCGTATAAAATGCCGCCTTTTGCCATAATGTTAGGATGAAGCGTTGCATTTTCTAGCTCTTTACCATCACCTAAACCATTAGGATTTTTATTTGTTTGCCAGTTAAACGAAGCAAGAACCAGCCAGTTTTTAGTGAAGCTATACTTTGCTTCAAATTCAATACCCATAAACGAGAAATCTTCACCATTGCCATATTTCAAATAGCCTCCATAGATATCTACGGTCTCGTCATCGTGCCATGTACGAATAATAATATCATTCATCTTGCTCTGATAAAATGTGGCAGCTAAAGACAACTTGTCTTTTTGGAAGAACACTTGACCTTCCAAAGTATTTATGAGTTCCGGTTTAATTGCCGGATTGCCTCTAAATACAGGATGATTAAATCCATACTCAAGCGGATATGCTTTTCTAAATGCAGAACTATAAAGCACTTTAACACCGAGCTCTTTAGTGAAATTATAAATTGCACCGACTCTAGGAGATATATTTGCGTCAAGTCCCTCAATCATATTCATCTGGGCACCGGCAATCAACTTTAAGTTATCTATTGGTCGGTAGTCAATTTGAGTATAAACTGAAGAGTTAACATCAAGCTGATCCATTATTTCACTAATAAATCGACTGCTAATTTGCTTAGACTTTATAAAGCTACCACCAAGTAAGATATTTAAATCTTCCATTGGGTGAATTGCAAACATCAATTCCGAAAGGAATTCATGAGCAGTCATTTCGGTGCCCATGTCCTGATTCCAATAATGATTATTGAATGTAATATTTGCATTTACATCTAAATATTTATTGACTTCTTTAGAATAACCAAAGTCAAACATAAATACTTCATGGTCATTCAAATTCTTACCATCTTCACTATAGTCCCAAGAGTTGTTTGGTCCATTTAATGCATAAGGTCTGTAATTAGAATAAAAAGTATTTACTTGAAAATCAGACAACTTAAAATTACCTGCCACAGAAATATTTTTTCTCCAGAAGTGATTCGTATCTGTTACAGCAGAATAATCTGTAAATTCAAATTCAGGACCGCCTGTATAATATCCCATTACACCGATATTTGCACTGAAGTCACCTTTGGCAAAGCCCATATAGCCGTTTCCGCCCCAAGTATCTTCATTTCCTACTGTTAACCCCATAGAACCATGCTGTTCATTGATTTTTGCCTGCTTAGTAACGATATTAATAACGCCTGCATAAGCACAAGATCCATAAAGCACAGAACCCGGGCCACGAATAATTTCTAAGCGCTCAATCATGTCAAGTGGGAAGCCGGTATAAACAGCCTGATTTAAACCACCTGAAATAGGGTCTCTTACAGGACGTCCATTCATTAGAATAAGCACATGATTATCATAAGGAGTGGTAGCTGAGGCACGCATATTCGCTATATTATCTGTAAAAACATTTGCAGATAGAAACGACATGGAAACTACTCTATTAATTACATCACCCAGATGCTGCGCACCAAATCCCTCGATCTCATGTTTTGATACCACAGTAATTATACCCGGAGCATCATTGATAGACTCTGCTTTTTTCGAAGCTACGCTGACTTCAATATTCATCAGATCATCCAGAGACATATCCATAAGATCTTCAGTTTCTTCAGCTCGCAGATTAATTGCCATTATAACAACTAATATAGATACAAGTAATGTTGACTTCATACATCCTCCAATAAAAAATAGGCATGCCCATTATTCAAGAGCATGCCCCAATTAAAAATTAGATATCTACAACTATTTGACTGATTATATTCAAGCCAGGCATTTTGTAATCAAACGGCCTGTCATCACTTTTGATAATATAATATTCGCTATCAAAAATATTATTTACTTTAAGATTTACTCTAACATTTTTGATAATCTGATACTCAGCTTTAACGTTCAGAACAAAACTTGCATCAACTTCTTTTCCGCGAAGTATCACAAATTCAGGTGTTAAATTATCACTGTCACGGCGCATAAATTTGCCTGTATAGCTGCCAGTTGTACTGAATCTAAAATCACTTATTTTATAGCTAAGACCAAACTTTATCAACTGCTTTGGCGCCCATACAACATCATTAGATTCAAAGATTTTTACTTTTTGCTCTTCAGCTATAGTTTCTTCAAGTAAGTGAGTGTAAGAATAATTTACGAACCCAACCAAATTGTCTATTTTAAAATTCGATTCAAATTCGACACCTGCGGTTTCAGTACTAAAAATATTTGCTATTGCATTATTGCCGGTTGGCGAATAAGCAGTTTTGTTCCTAAAATCAGAATAGAATCCATTTACTTTCAAATTGATGTTTGAAGTTAGCATATAGTCAATGGCAAAATCGGCTGTATATATTTCTTCAGGCTTGATTGTCCTAACATTTGAGGCCAATGTCCAAGTATTTGCTCCAAACATTTCTGTAGGCGACGGAGCTCTGAAAGCCTTACCAAATAGCGCTTTGAAAGAAAGGTCATCATTCGGATGATAAACTAACCCGATACGAGGTCCAACTTGTGAAAAGGTTTTATTTTCAGTTTTTGTAGGATCTTCTTCATCTAAAGTATAAAAATCAAATGCCTGATAATCATACCTAACGCCCGCTACTGCAGAAAGATGTTCCGAAAAAAGGCTACCACTGGTAATCTGCATAAAAGCAGCATAATTCATTACCTTATTGTCGCCTATCCATCCTAACCATGGACCAAGCTGGCGCATCGTTCCATCTGAGTATGGCTCAAAAGTTGTAACCAAGTCCACATTAGATGAATGTTCCTTGTCTTCTCCGCCATACCAAAAAACATCAGATTCAAAACCGACCAACAAAGACGTACCCTCATCATTGAAGTCATATGACATTTGTGCACGAGTAAACAGATCTTCTGTGTTAGTTATCAAAAATTCGTTCACACCTGCAGGATAGAAATCATCAAATGCATTATGCTGATAAAGTTGCATAAACCAATTTATCTGGTGATACTGGTATCTGCTTGACAATTCAAATTGAAAATCACCTTTTAGTTCCGGCTTATATCTTAGAGCAATCATATTTCTGCTCTCTTGCATGGATTCTTCTATGTCCGGTATAGAAAAAAGCCAACCGTAATTAGTTTCAAATTCCCAACTCTGAAAATGCATTTGTAGCATTAATCCATCTAAAACACCTTTTGGAAGCACTTTAGCATATAGATAATCACTATTCCTATTATCATTTGTTTCAAATTTTAACAGCTGACCATCTTTGTCAGCCCTTCCTGAATAGTCTACAGTTTCATATTCAAATCCGTCAGTTTTGAATTTATTATAGCCTACACTAAAGGCAGCTATTTCGCTATCAAAATTACTCAACACATCAAACGATAATGTATTGAAACTGCCGTAACTCATTCGCATATCAAGAGAACTTTCTCTCTCTTTAGGGGTTACTGTATTAATGCTGATAACTCCATTAGTAGCGTTAGATCCATAAAGTGCAGACCCAGGGCCTCTGATTATTTCTATATTATCTGCGAAAAATAAAGGAGTATTTTCCCAAGTATAAGCAGAGCCATATTGGTTATCATTATAAGGTATTCCATCAATCAACATTAGAAGGTGATTATTATTCCAACTTTCCGAGACACCCCTAAATCCGGCAGTATGTCTATCATAATCCATAGAGTGGAAAAATCCGGGCTGTGAATAAAGTATCTCATTAATACTATTCCATCCGTAAGTATTCCTCTGTTGCTTACTAATGCTATTAATCACACTAGGCGCTCGGCTTATTTTCTCAGCCTTTTTGGTGGAAGACACTACTTCAATGCTCATCAGTTCATCTAAAGATAAATCTAACAATTCATCTGTTTCCTGTGCGTTAAGACCTATCGTACATACTATTGCAATCACAATAACAAAAAATCTTTGCAATTTCATATAACCCTCAACTAAAAAAGTTAATAAGAGGCAGATAATGGATAAACACTATCTACCTACTTTGAAAAACTAAGGATTTAATTTATGCCCGCTATTAGGATTAAGTCGTCTGTGTTGCGAGCTGTCAGAATCTATTACAAATTGCCCCATAATCTCAGCAAGTTCAGTCGTTAGCCTAACTAAATCTTCAGTAGATCCTGCAATTTCCTGAATTTTGAATGTAGAGTCATTAGTAACTGAAGAAATGGATGTTACATTCTTTGCTAATTCCTCACTGGTAGCTGATTGCTCTTCATTAGCAGAAGCTATTTGGCTAATCATACCAAGTAAAGAGTCGGAGCTGCTTAAAATTGAATTTAGAGCTTGCCCTGCTTTATCTGCATATTCAATACCAACTGTTACTTCTTCGTTACCTTGAGTCATGACTCGAACAGCATCCTGGGTTTCATCCTGAATATTTTTTATCATTCCTGCAATCTGCTTCGTGGCATCTGTAGTCCTTTCAGCAAGCTTCCTTACTTCATCAGCAACCACAGCAAAACCTCTGCCCTGTTCGCCGGCTCTTGCGGCTTCAATTGCAGCATTAAGTGCAAGTAGATTAGTCTGATCTGCAATTTCATTGATAACTGATACAATTTCTCCAATCGCTTTGCCTGATTCTCCAAGAGCAGCAATTTTTTCAGCAGATTGATTTACTACTGCAGCAATATCTCTCATCTTATGAACTGTTTGCTCGACGATTTTTCCACCGTCTTTCGCAATCTTACCATTTTCTTGAGCCATATTAGCTGTTTGTGTAGCTGAGTTAGAATTGTCATAAACAGTTTTACTCATTTGCTCAATAGCAGTTGCCACTTCTTCTATTTGATTATTCTGATTATTTGCAGAAATTACCATAGAATCAGTATTTGTTGAGATTTGATTTGTAGCATTTCCAACAGTCTCTACAGCTTCATTAAGTTGTCTAATAAGCTTAGAAAGTGAGTAAACTAATTTATTGATGTTGTCTTTAATTTTTTGGTGATCTCCTTTGTAGTTACCATGCATTTGGATAGTGAAATCACCTGTTGCCAGCACTGCCAGCACTTCATTAGCTTCATTAATCGGATCCACAATTGCATCTAAGGTATTATTTACACCTTCAATAACACGTGAAAAATCACCTTGATGTTTGGATGCATCGGCTCTAACATTCAGATTCCCTGAAACAGCAGATTCAGCTAACATATTTGCATCTTCAACTAAGCTATTTACAGCCGTAATACATTGATTAATACTTGCCTTGATTTCGTTGAAATCACCATTGTATTCTTCTGTAATAATATCAGGAATATCACCTTTTGATATTCTGTTTAGATTGTCAGCTGTCATATAAAGTGGATTGATAATATTATCAAGAGATTGATTCACTATTTCAACTATTTTTTTGAAATCACCTCTAAATTTATTCGCATCACCTCTGTAACTTAACCTACCATTATCTCCGGCATCTGCTAATAATTCAAACTGTGCTGTCATGTCTTTCAGAGTTTCAGACACATTATTCACATTCTGCTTGATTGCTTCGTAGTCACCATTATATTTTTTATTAATTACAAGAAGGTTTCCTTTAGCTACCTCTGCAAGTGAATCCATTGCTTCATTTAGAGGCGTTAGAATATTATCAAGGGTTGTGTTCACAATTAGCACGATCTCTTTAAAGTCGCCTTGGAATGCTTCCGTATTGCCTCTGAAACTTAGATTGCCGTCATTCCCTGCTTTTGAAAGCTGGTTGAATTGTTCCTTCATATCAATCATAGCTTGAGAAACATTATTCACATTCTGCTTGATAATTTCATAATCACCATTATAGATTTTATCAATCACAACAAAGTTTCCAATCGCAACTTGCGCAAGTGAATCCATTGCTTCATTCAGAGGAGTTAAAATATTATCAAGGGTTGTGTTCACAATCAGTACGATCTCTTTAAAGTCGCCTTGGAATGCATCTGCATCACCACGGAAACTCAAGTTACCTTTATTTCCGGCCTCGGATAATAGATTAAACTGTTCAGTGATTAAACTTAAGGCTCTTGAAACGTCATTTACATTACGTTTGATTGTTTCATACTCACCTTTGTAAACTTTATCTATAATAACAAACTCACCCTTAGCCTGCTTGGCAACTGCTGCCATAGCATCATTTACAGGAGTCAGGATATTATCTAAAGTATCATTAAAGCCTTTAATAATCTTTTGGAAATCACCTTGATGTCTCTCTGCATGCGCACGTTCCTGAAGGTTCCCTTCAGCACCTGCTTTCACGAGCACTAAAGTATCCTCAATCATATTGTCTATTGCAACAATACAAACATTGAGATTATTGATTAGATTGTTAAACTCACCTTTATATTCGTCTGTGATTTTATCCGGAATGTCACCTTTGGATATTCTGTCAATATAATCAGCAGTAAGATTTAAAGGAGCAATCACAGCATCTAAAGTATTATTTACACCTTCAATTATTGACCTAAAATCACCCTGATGCTTAGACGCATCGGCTCTGGCACTTAATTCACCGTTAACTGCAGCATTCGCAAGCATATTTGCATCTGCTATCAATGCTCCTATAGCATCTATTGCTATATTTAGGTTGTTTTTGATCTTATTGAATTCACCTTTAAATTCAGAATTTATTTTTTCAGGCAGATCCCCTTTGGATATTCTATCTATATAGCTGGCAGCCATATTTAGTGGGGAGATTACAGAATCAAGAGTGTTATTCATACCTTCTACTATCAGACGGAAATCACCTTGATGCTTGCTGATATCAGCTCTAGAGTCCAAAACACCTTCCTGCGCATCTGCCGCAAGAGAGTTTACATCATTTGCTAAACTGCTGATATTGCTTTTCATTGTGTTCATAGAAGAACCAAGTATGTCCTTATCAGATAGTACTTTAGCTTCTACTTTCAAGTTACCTTTAGCAATTTCCAAAGCAATATTTGCTTTGTCCTTAAATCCCTGAATGATTTCTTGAAAAGATTCTGCTAACTGACCAATTTCATCATTAGATACTACATCTATGCTAATATCAACATCACCAACAGCAATTCGCTTTGCTGCATCTGTTATTTCAGTTAGTTTTTTAACCATTGTATTTAGGAAGAAATACCCAAATATCATTGTTAGTATAAATACTATTATTGCTATGGTTGAAAACGTAGCTCCCTGCTCAGAAACTTTATCATTCAAATAATTCAATGAAAAATCAATCTGTACAAAACCTAAAGAACTACCTTCAGAATCTAGTACAGGCATCCAAGCAATCAGTAAATCATCAGTTTGCTCTAATTGAATTGTTTTTGTTTTTTTGAATTTCTTTTGAGTTTTGGCAGCAGCAGTGTCTGTTGCTCTAAGAAGAGCCAAATCTGCATCATAGACATATACATTGGATATAGTTTCAGCGTTAGCTTCATCAGTTTTCTTTTTCTCATCTTTGGGTTTAAGAATATCTAATGTTTGCTGCAACGCTGCACCATCATCAATAATCATAGTTTGCAAGCCCAAAGAGACATTCTCAGCAACCAACTCAGCAATGAAGTTAGCATTTTGCCGGGTTATACTATTACCCATACTTTCAGACTGCTTCGGGGCATAAATCGCCAGGATTAACGAAAGAACAATACCTATACTGGCAATAAGCATAAGTATTTTAAACTTAATTGACTTTGTATTCATAAACGAACCTATGTGTATCTATTACTTACTTAATAGTTTGAGCAACCTTCATTATGGCCGGATTCCAGTCAATTCCCTCTTCAACAGAAGAAGTAAGGTTTAATAAGATTTTTGGTTTCCCATCATCTCCGACAACAACTCCTAATGTTGCACCGGAAGAAACGATACCGGGATCATTAGTAACCGTTAGCACCTTATTTGCTCTGGAATATTTTGTAATTGCATCTACAGCTCCGGCATTGGAAATAAAAATAATAGATGGTTTTGATGAAGGAGCACCGCTACCTGTTTCGACAGCTTTTAAAGTACCGGCACCAATCGATTTGCCTATTGCTTTTTTTAGTTCTGCTGCAATAGCATCACTACCAACAACATAAATTGATACATCCCCGGATATATTTTTGTTAAAACCGGCGATTTTTACTGTTAACGCAGCTGCAATATTTGCAGGAGCAGGTTTTTGAGCATAAACTGTAGCAAAAATCACTACAATTGCAAAAAGAGTAATCAGAGTAGCATACCTTTTCATATTTCTATTCCTTATAATTTGAAATAATAATTGTAATAAGTATTCAATATTTTCCTGGTATAAGTAATTCTACCCACAGAATAGACATTCCTCCATTTTTTAAGTCTAATTCTGTTTGACAGACTACTATAATTAACACGCTTGTTTTTACTTTTTATTTCCGATTTATTTTTCTGTAATTATTTCAAGTGTTTTTCCAATTCTGATTTCTTAAATGCTCTTTATACAATAACATAGGAGATTTCTTAACAAATAATAACACACTAAATAACATCATAAGTATTAGTACTTAAAATGATTTTTGTTTAGACTTTTGTAAATATTATAAAAATGTGGCAAAAAATATTCTTAGGAGGTAATTGCTTTCAGATATAAAGAAAGCCTATATGTACAATGCACATATAGGCTTGAAGTTAGATTTGTTAACTGTTCTGAAAAATTATTTTGCTGCAGGAGTAAGCTGACGTTGTTTAAGTTCATTGTCAAGGAAGAACAAACCGCCTGGAGAGTCTCCGGCCAACTTAATTCTGTCAACTATTTCGCTTACAGTTGCTTCTTCTTCTACTTGCTCAGTGATAAACCACTGAAGAAGTATAGTAGTCGCATGATCACCTTCTTTTGCTGCTAAGTCAGCTAAGTTATTTATTGACTCAGTAATTGATTGCTCATGTTGGTATGATGCTTCAAAACCATCTAAAGGAGACTTCCACTCTGATGGAGGAGCATCTAATGAACCTATTTCAACATGACCGCCACGATCTAATAAGTAATCAAAAAATTTAAGAGCATGTTCCATTTCCTCTTGCGCTTGTAGTCTCATCCAATGTGCAAAACCATTCAAATTAATTGAATGAAAATAAGCAGCAATCGCTAAATAAAGATTCGAAGAATACATCTCTTTAGCTATTTGCTTATTAATTGCATCTTGCATCACTTTTTTAATCATTTCACTCTCCCGTATTTTATTATCAAACGAAACTAATATGTAGCGAACGATATTTTTAGTATATTATTTTATAGAATTTATACAAAGTAATACTAGAATTCAA
Organism: uncultured bacterium; assembly: GCA_942490685.1. Classification (GTDB taxonomy): domain Bacteria; phylum Bacteroidota; class Ignavibacteria; order Kapaibacteriales; family UBA2268; genus JBFHIJ01. The sequence continues at coordinate 516,988 of CALNXW010000031.1, read as the reverse complement.
CACTATATTATGAAATATTCGCTTATCATATTCAATCTCGGATTCCTGGGATTATACATTTACAGAATCTCTGCCATTAAAAAACAGCTGGGTGAAGTGATGCTATCCATAGCCCCTGCTGATAAAAAATTTAAATGGCTGTATTTATCTGTTATCCTCGTTGCTGTTATTCTTGCAGCATATGGTATAGGTCGTTTTTACTTTTTTACTGATACTATAGAAGGTCTGATAAATAACCTCTTAAAATCCTCAATGTTTGCATTCCTTGCTTTGCTTATTAAGCAATTAGGTCCTTTATTAGTTGGCCAAAAAGGTCTTTTCGGTGGTAGCTGGCATGTCATTGCATGGAACACGATTACCAACTATCAGGTTGTTGAAGAAAATGAGGACGAATTTAAATTTACTCTCTCTGTTACCGACGAATCTGAACCTATAGCTTATAGAGTAAACAAAGAAAATACAGACAAATTGCTAGAAATTTTTGAACAAAAAATTGAAGTGAAAAACGATGTTCCCGATCAAGATTAAAAGAAAAAAGAAACCAAAAAAGGAAAGTAAGCCCATACCTCAGCAGCTTAAAGATTTTATTCTGCTTGGCTTTACTTTAGAATTATTTCTTTTTGCAATGGTGTATATACTCGTCATTGTTTTCGGAGGATCTATAGCTTCTGCCATAGCAGCTATGAATATAAGGCTTACTATCCTGCTTTATATTTTGAATCTGCTCATTCTCCCCTTACTCCTGCTTTTTTATCTTAACCACAACTACTCTTTAGATGAGCACTCGCTACAGAAAAGGCATAAAATGGGAGCTGCACTTTTGCTTCTTAATGCACTTTATATGCCTTACTATTGGTATAAGTTTGTTTTTGTGAGAAACAAGAAGTTGGGGAAATATAAGTAGTAAACACGCATTTACATTTTGATTTTGTCAGTCTCAATTATTCCAAATTTCTGAGTATGTGATTTATAAGATTTATTCTTTTCTCATGAAATATTGCAGCTATTCACATCCAAACTTTGTATTATTTGCCATTCATAATAGAAACTTATACAAGATAATTACTGTATAAGTGTTTTATTTGTATCCTGTTTCTACACATTTTTCAAAAAAGAGGTCTTGATGCAAAATGATCCTATTACATTTGCTATTTTGAGCTTTACTTCCTACTTTACTTTGATTAATCCTCTTGGGGTGATGCCGGTTTTTATGACCATGACATCTAATTTATCAGCTAAGCAGCGTAGAAAAACAGCCCAAAAAGCACTAATTGTTGCATTTTTATCTTTAATAGGATTCGCTTTAAGTGGCCAACTGATGTTTAACCTGTTCGGAATTTCAGTAAACAGTTTTAGAATAGTTGGAGGTATTATATTCTTTATCATGGGTAAAGATATGCTTCAAGCTCAACTTACTAAAGTAAAACTACAAAAAAGCGAAGTAAGAGAATATATAGATGATATATCAATTACTCCGTTAGCTATACCAATGATCGCAGGTCCCGGTGCTATTACAAACTCTATAGTACTAATGCAGGACGCCGTAAACTATGAGATGAAAGCAGTTTTGTTTGGAGTTATCTTTACGATATGCCTGCTTACTTTCTTAATTCTCTGGGGTTCAAGCACAATAATAAAGCTACTCGGCGAAACCGGAAACAAAGTAATGATGAGGCTAATGGGCTTAATTGTTATGGTTATAGCAGTTGAATTCTTTTTCAGTGGTCTAAAACCAATTATAATAGACATATATAAGTCTTTATAAAGTCTATACTATTCAAATAATTCTCAAATTTATTGCTACTCGTGCACCTTAATTCTTATTAGTGGTTGGTATTGAAATAATAAATTCAGTACCTTCCCCTGGTGTACTTTTGACATTAATATCACCACCATTTTTCACAGCAAATTCTTTACTAATGATCAGCCCCAGTCCTGTTCCCTTTTCATCATTTGTACCGGGAGTTGATATGTTTTTTCCTGTGACAAACAAAGTCTCAAGCTTCTCAGCATTCATGCCGATCCCTGAATCTTTGATTTTTATTCTATAGCACCCATTCTTTTTTTCTCCTATAACATTTACCTTACCATCCGGAGGGGTAAATTTAACAGCATTTGATAGTATATTTCTGACCACTGTATTTAGCAAGTTTATATCAGAAAATACTGTTGCTTTTTCCATCTCGTAATTAAAATCAATCTTTTTCTCTGAAGCAACCAAAGAAATTCCCTCTAAAGTTGTCTGCAAAATGACATCCGGTTGGCCTTCAATAGGTGAATAATTGATCTGATTTCGCTGGGATCTAGACCAGGTAAGTAAGTTTTCAAGAAGTGAATATACATACGCAGAAGCACGGCTAATATGCCCAATTAAATCTTTCTTCTCATGATCATCAATTGTGTCATACTCTGTAGAGACTATCTGAGCCATAGAGTTTAAACTATAAATAGGATTTTTCAAATCGTGTGCGATAATAGAGAAGAACTTATCTTTCGTATCATTAAGCTCATTAAGCTTATGGTTCATCTGCTTAAGTTGTTTGTTCTTCTCATCAATACTGTCTTTTTGTGCAAGTAGCTGCAGGTTTTTATGCTTTTTAAGCAGATTAGATCTGTACAAAAAGATGGCAAATATTATTAGAAATATTCCAACTATACTAATGATGAGGATTACCATGTTTCTTGAATGGATATTAGCTTCCTGCTTCTCATGTTCAATCTTTTGATTAGATTCTATCTGTTGTATCTTTTTATCATACTCGTATTCCAAAGTTAGAGCAGCAAGTTTTTGTCTACTTTCTTCTCTAGTAAGTTCAGTATAAATGGAAGTGGCTTCAACCTGAAACTCGAATGCTTTTTTATAGTCTCCTAAATTGCTGTAAGAAAGACTTAAATTCCTACATGCTTCCAATAGATTTGCTTTAGAAGTTATAGAATCTGAAGTTTCATAAGCCAATTTTGCATATCGAATTGATTTTTTGTAGTTTTTTGTCGCTATATAATAATCAGCAAGTAGATTATAATTATGCGCAATATCTCTTACAAGATTAAGATTTTTATAAATTTTTAGAGATTTATAAAGGTATCCCACAGCTTCTTTATATTCTTTTAGTCTTGTGTTACAAACTCCCAAAAACGCATAATTATTAGCAAGGGTAATCGAATCTTTCGCCTTAGTTGCATACTCAATACTTTTATTATACTTTAAGATTGCATTTTTATAATCTTCCAAATAATAATATGCTACACCGATATTCAGATAAGATGTGCCTAACATCACTGTATCTTTAACAGCAGCAGTATAAACTAAACTTTTTTCAAAATTTTCTATTGCACTTTCAAAATCATCTTGAGTAATATCAATCAGTCCGATGTTGTTCCATAATCTGCCTATACCATTACTGTCTTTCAGTCCCTCATATATAACCAAACTTTTATAATAGAAGTCTTTCGCTTTTGCTATATATCCTCTGCTCCATTGAGCTGTACCCATATTTTTATATGCGTATGCTTTACCTTCTGCATAATCTAGCGAATCAGAAATGGCTAATGCTTTCTCAGCATATTTATAACTTAAATCAAAATCTATTCTTCTATTATCAAACGAAATTTGATTCAAAGAATCTACTGTGAGTCTTGAATACTTCGAGTCGGATCCGTATACCTCTGAGTTCACAAATACCAAAATGGCAGCAACGCAAAGTATATATATATGTTTGAGTGTAAATTTCAAAATCAATCTCAATTGTTACTGTTTTATGCAAAATAACATATTTATTGAAAATATTGGCAATATACTAAGTAACGTGGAGACAATATTTAAATTTTGTAATGTTTGTTAGAGCATAAAAAAAACGCACTAATCAAAATTAGTGCGTCTCAAAAGTCTTAGATTAATATTCTTATTAATCGATATAATCCAAGCGGCAAGTAAAGTGTCTCAAGAATTCAGGTTCCCAAGTGATTTTCAAGCCTTTCAAAGTATCTACATTTTTATATGTTTCGATAATTGCTTCAGCAATATAATCCATATGAGATTTAGTATAAACACGGCGAGGAATAGCTAAACGTACCAAATCCATTGGAGGAGCAATGAAATTACCATTTTCATCACGCTTACCAAACATCAATGATCCGATTTCAACTGCTCTAACGCCTGATAGTCTATATATTTCTAATAGAATTGCCTGACCAGGGAAGTGCTCAGGTTTGATATTTGGAGCGAATCTTCTTGCATCCAAATAAACACCGTGACCACCAGTCGGACGAAGAATAGGAACACCTGCTTCTTCTAGTTTGTCACCTAAGTAACGAACCTGGCCAATTCTATATCTCAAATAATCTTCTTCCATAACTTCTTTAAAACCCTGAGCCAATGCTTCTAAGTCACGGCGTGCTAAACCACCGTAAGTAACAAACCCTTCTGTAATGATTAGAAGCTCTTTTGATTTATCAGCAAGTTTATCATCATTCATTGCTAAGAAACCGCCAGTATTAGACATTGCATCTTTTTTAGATGACATAGTAGCGCCATCAGCATAAGAGAACATCTCATTAGCAATTTCCATAATAGTTTTATTTTCGTAACCTTTTTCTCTTTCTTTTATGAAATACGCGTTTTCAGCAAAACGGCAGCAATCTAAGAATAAAGGTAATTTGTATTCATCACAAACTTTGCGAACTTCTTTGATGTTAGCCATAGAAACAGGCTGTCCGCCACCACTGTTATTAGTAACAGTAAGCATTACTACAGGAATTTTTTCAGCACCATGCTCTTCAATCACTGCACGAAGTTTATCTATATCCATATTTCCTTTAAAGTCAGCAATTACATCGGGTTGAGTACCGATTTCTGTAGGACAGTCAATAGCTAAAGCTTTTGAAAACTCGATATTACCTCTAGTAGTATCAAAGTGAGTATTATTAGGAATAACGATATTTTCGCCACCTAATAACGTGAATAAGATTTTTTCAGCGGCACGCCCTTGGTGAGTAGGGATAATATGTTTAAAGCCGGTAATTTCACGGACAGCGTTTTCAAATTTGTAGTAAGATCTTGATCCCGCATATGCTTCGTCGCCGTCCATTATAGCAGCCCATTGTTTAGAGCTCATTGCTGTAGTACCGCTATCAGTCAAAAGGTCGATTGTGACATGCTCTGATCTCAATGCAAATGGATTGTAGTGCGCATCCTTAATAAACTGTTCTCTTTGCTCAACAGTAGTAATTGGAATATGCTCTACAGACTTAATTTTGAATGGTTCGATTTGAGTTTTCATAGCATTAAATCATTCTTTAGTTAATAAGATATATAAGTTACACTCTTTCGAAGTTATAAATGCAATATCGGAAAAAAAAATTGAAAATCAGGTATTTAATTATGCAGATTAAAAATAGATAATAGTATTTTTACTACTAAAAATCAATTCTATCAATATATTAAGAGCATGTGCTTTATAAATACTATCCTATTGAAGTCGATAATGGCTTTTTTATTGAATTTTAGCTGATATTGTTACTTAAGTTTTTTAGTAGATGTTGAATTTAACCATTTCTTATTTATATACTTTATTTCATCATTAAATTTCTTTTTTCACTCCTTCTTTTTATTTTTTACCCTAACATTATAACAGACACCCTTAGCAACTAAATTTCTGCATTGTTCAAAATCACTTATTATTACATGCATATTTACATATACTTTTAGTTTAATATTTATTTATTTTATATATTACATTTTTATGTCTAATTATTTTGCAAAGGTCATAATGTATAAGTTTTTATTGCTTCTATGTGCTAGCTTCATAATATCATCAAGCTTTTCAATAGCACAACTAACCAAGATTGTCGGAAGGGCAGGATACATCAGAAATCTTCAAACCACTACATTTTCGACGTTTTCAGCAGAAAAAAAGGAAATATATTGCCCCGGAGAATCAACTTCTATGATGGTTTTCGAATCAGAAACAGGTTTCTTGAAATATATCTATCAACAGGACACAATCCAGTCTTATGAACAAGATTTTATTGGAAACATTGTTGTGATGGATAATCTTGGTTGGTATATGAATAGAAATCTCGAACTCAGAGACCTATCAACACACGCACTCATTAGACAATACCAAGCTCCTTTCTCATTATCGAAAAAAGAAAATATAGAATTTGTCTACAATCAAGCGCATAATATCATATGTTTTCGACCAACGGTTGAGAAAAACCAAGTAAACGAATATCCTATTTATTTGATACACCCAAATGAAGAAGGCATAGACTCTCTTGTAGTAGAAAACGGCATCAATAGCTTTGATACTAAACTTAACTCTAATATTATAGTCTATACAGATCAAATTGGTAATGCCTATTCTTACAGCTGGACTGACCAGGAAACAACTGAGATTTCATGGATAGAATTCCCTAAAAAAGAGATTATACTTAGTGATGACAGTAAGATACTTTGCACCAGAAATAAAAAAAATGGTACAATCTTTATATATGATTTCGAAACTAAAGAACAAAAAGAATCAATCCCTTTTTCCATGCCGCAATCAATAATGTCAATGGATATCTCAAAAGACAACAAGTATTTGGTTTTCCACCAAATGAACTTCATTTATAATTATGAGATTGGTAGCCAGATATTTACCCCGGAGACATTCCCTATGGGCGTAGCAAAAGTTCAATATATGGATGAAAATCGTATTCTTGTAGAAGGCAGTGACAGAAATACTCTTACTTGTATTTTTGACCTTACAGACAGAACTATCATCCCTCTAAGCACCACCCAATTTGCACCTACATTTGGTTTGTGCATAAACGATCAGATTTTCACTCTTGGCAGTTATCATGAGAAAAAGATTTTATCGTGCAGAAATCTAAATTCTGGTAAAAGTATATGGATCAAAGCAGACGAATACATTCTATCCGATTTTTTCAGGGTATCTCCTAGTTGTACATATTTAGCAGTACTGAAAAAAGACTCAGATGATGATGATGATATCCTTTTGGAAATAAAAGATGCAAAAACCGGCATAAGATTGAAAACGTTTATGTCACCCAAAGGTGTCACAGATATGCAATTCATAAACGACAGTACATTATTTGTAGTAGAACGGGGCATTATCATCCATAAAGTCAGTATAACAGATGTTTTTGGAGGAGGCAACAGAGCAATCAAAGATATAACTTCTGTTTACGGCATCTTCAATACTAATGATGGTATTTATCTATATGCTCAAGGCTATATTGACAATGAAGAAACTCGCTTCTTTGCCAAATATGATTGGGAGCAAAACTCACTCTTAGAGAAATATAAATTTGAAGAAAATATCTACGACTACAGAGAAGGTATGAGAGTTAGTGATAACGGCAATTTGATGGGGCAAATTTACCAAAATATCAGTGGAGCAAGCAGCCTGAAAATATATGACAAAAACGAAGATAAAAGTTATTATTGCTCATTCGGTGGAGCACCTTATAAGCGTGCATTCGATTTTCTTACGGACAGCACTATTATCATCGAAAAAAATAATGACATCGTCATATACAACTTTAGAGAAAAATCTCTCCAAGGAATAATTGATATACAAAAGCTCTATGTAACAAATAATGAATCACAAGACGCAATAATAAATCCGCTTGTATTTGTGAAAAAACAGAAAGACGGTGTCGTATTAATTTCTAATGGAGATGGAAACTTATTTATTTTTGAAAGCCTTGATTTTGTCTCGGTTACTGATAAGAGTACAGCTTCTCAAGCAAGCACTATCGTATATCCAAATCCTGTAAAAGGGAATAAAATCTACCTTAAACACGAAGAAAGCATATCTAATATAAATAGTATTTCTTTTGTTAACCTTAACGGCGAAAGCCTTGATGATTTCAAATACAATCATTCAGAAAATATAACTGAAATTACAATTGAGAACATTCCCTCAGGTGTATATTTCATAAGCTATCTTGTCGATCAAAAAATTCGCTGTCATAAAGTGATAGTAGAATAATAATGTCAAATAAGGGGAGCAGGCAGTTGCTCCTCTTTTTCTATTTACCAACCGAAATTTTATCCTTCATTCCCTCAAACTTCTTCTTCCCTATTCCGGGTACATTCATTATATCTTCTATTTTTTGGAAAGGTTTTGCTTTGCGGTATTCTATTATCTTAAGTGCAGTTTTGCTTCCTATTCCCGGTACACTTTTAAGTTCAATTTTTGATGCAGTGTTTAAATTTATCTTACCGGAAATCTTCGCAGTTTTTGGCGCTTGTGGATATAAAAGCGGCTTGTCGTATATAGAATCACCGGAAGCAAGTACAGAATCAGGAGTGTCCTTTATGTCGCTTCCGGTGAACGTAGTAATCTGTTTTTGAGCTATGGAATCCAAAGCTGCAAATATATCATCTTTCATCTTCACTGGGTCTGCACCTGAATCAGGATAAAAAACAATCCTGATTACACCGAGCAATAACCCCACAAGCATTACCAAAGCTACAATTGCTTCATTTTTATTTATACTGAAAGCTTTTGTTATCTTTGATAATTTATCACTCATGTCAGAAGAATAAGTCCTTCAATTTTCCAAAAAAGTCTTTGCCTTTGCTGGCATTATCCGGACTGAAAGTTTCGCTCTTCGATAAATCCTTCAATGTAGATTTTTCTTTAGAGCTTAATTTCTCAGGAATATAAACATTTATAAGCACAACTTGATTGCCAATTCCGTATCCATTTAAATTTGGAATACCTTTGTCTTTTAGCAATAACTTTGTACCGGGCTGAGTTCCGGGTTTAATATTTAGCTTATGTGTACCATCCAGAGTTTGGACATCAATTTCAGCACCTAGAGCCGCTTCCGGGAAACTGATTGTTAGAGGCAACATTACATCATTATCCTGTCTGATGAAATGCTCATGTTCTTTCTCTTCAATCACAACTTCCAAGTCTGCAGTAGGACCGCCTCGTCTGCCGGCATTTCCTTTATTAGATATTGGAATGTAGTTTCCTTCTTCCACACCGGCAGGAATAGTAACAGTTACAGTATCATCAGCTTTTACTCTTCCTTCACCGTCACAAACGTCACATTTCTCTTTAATGACCTGCCCCGAGCCATTACATGTTGGGCAAGCAGATACATTTATAAACTGTCCGAACATCGATCTCGATACTTGTCGTATCTCACCTTGCCCGTTACAAGTTGAGCAAGTTTGAGTACCTGAACCTACTTTAGCACCTGAGCCATTACATGTATCACAGGTAATCATGCGCTTATATTTTATAGTTTTTTCTGTTTCTTTAGCAATCTCTTCTAAAGTTAGCGGTATACGAATCCTGATCCTGGAACCGGGTTCGCCTTGCTGCCTTCTTCTGGAACCACCTCTACGGCCACCGCCTCCGAAGAATTCTTCGAAGATGCTGCCACCGCCTCCTCCGCCACCGCCGAAAATATCGCCGAATGCAGAGAATATATCATTTATATTCGAATATTGCTGGTAGTCTTGTCCACCACGCATACCCTGATGACCAAAGCGGTCATATCTGGCTCTTTTATCTTCGTTGCTGAGTACTTCATAAGCTTCAGAAGCTTCCTTAAACATATCTTCAGCTTCTTTGTTATCCGGATTTTTATCAGGATGATATTTGATCGCGAGTTTTCTATATGCCGATTTTATCTCATCAGCCGAAGCGCCTTTACTTACACCTAATATTTCGTAATAATCTCTTTTTGACATTGCTATTCGCCGTTAATTATAATATACATCCCACTTAAAAAATTATTTACCTTCATCTTCCTGTGCTGCAGGTTTGCCGGCAGAAGTAATAACTCTGGCATGGCGAAGCACTTTTTCATGGATCATATAGCCAGGCTGAATAACCTGCACCACGTGCCCTTCTTCTACTTCAGGATGTGGAGTATGCATCATCGCCTCATGCAAATCTACATCAAACTCAGAACCAACTGCGTCATCCATCTTCTTCACACCATTATCTTCAAAGAATTTCACAGCCTTGGAATGAATCATCTCCAAGCCTTTTAGAAGTGTCTCATAGTCATCACTTTTCTTGCCTGCATCCACTGCGTTAGACATATCATCCAATAGCTCTAAAAATCTGAAGAGCAGCTTCTCATTTGCATACTCAACCATTTCTTGTTTCTCTCTTATCGAGCGTTTACGAATATTTTCCAATTCCGCAACTTTTCGAACAAGAGCTTCTTTCAGCTCATCTCTCTCTTTGCCCATCTCGTTCATCTGCTCAACAAGCGCTTCCATCTGCTCCTGCATTTCTTCAGGCGACTCAAACATTTCCTTGTCTGCCTCTTGGTCTGCATTCATTTCTTGTGTGTGTTCTTTATTTTCTTCCATATCAGTATTTTCTTCATCAGTAATAGGTATTTCTCTTTCTTCGTTTTTTACATAAGTATTGTAAAGATCTTTTATCGCATTTGAAGTTGATCTTAAAGTCTTATTGCCATCTTTTTTTCCCATTTTCCTTTCTCCTATTCCGATAATTCCTTAATCCAAACATAAAAACTTGTCAAAAAAGTAAAGTATATCAGCTTAAACATAAAATCCATTTCAACGCAAATATTTCATTCGCAAAAATCCACGGCGAAAGAATCAAAGCTATATTGTAATTTTACATCTTTGACAAGTTTTTTGTACATAAACAATTTGAATAATTGCAATTTACACAATTTTTTAGAAAAAACATTAGACTAGACGAAAATGCAAGATAAGACTTTTATTTAATTCAATTAGAATTACTAAAAGCTATATTATGGAATATAAAAAAAGACCGGAGCGGCAAGGGTATGAAATCAGATTTTTTTTTAATGCCCCGATCTTCAAAGAAATCTAATTCTCGAATTTGATTTTAAGCATTTTCGTGGCACCCGAATCAAATTCTATATATGCAGATAACAGTTTTTCTTTCTTTTGATCTATTTTTATTTCGATAGTATCTAATTTTGTAGGTGCTTCATATTTTTCTGCCTTCACCAAATTGCCTTTACTATCAAATAGCATTATCGAATTTGCCTTCTGCTCTTCTGCATTTTCAAATATGATACTTTTAGACTCATTAGATTTTGCAAAAATTGCTGGATGCTTTTCTTCTGAACTATTTTCTGCTGCATATGCTAAGGACGCATACAGTAAAAATGCCATAATAGTAGAAATCATTGCTTTCATAATTGCTTTGAATTGTATTTATAAATTCTTCTACTGCAAATTTAAAAAGCTTTTCTTTAATAAACCAACCGCACACTACATCTAAAACACTGGAATACATCAACTTAACACATTCTTAACAGAATCAGTCTTAACAAATGCCATTTTTCGATAATTTATGCTGTTTGTAAAGTTAATGCTGCCACCTTAGAAGGGAAAATAAATTTTTGGTAAATTTTACAGATTACAAAAAAACCTGCCCATTCTCATAGGCAGGTTTCAAAATCTTAGTAATGAAGTTTTAGAATTGCTTTACGTTTTGGTCTGCTATCTAATTGCGTTAGCAGATAATTCCATAGCTTATCGTAAGGCATTACCTCCAAATTATCCAAATAAGAAACATCTTCTTCGGCAAAAGGAGCCAATTCCATAAACATTTTTTCTGCAGAATTTCTGACTCTAATGTAGTCAAAATTATGCTGAACTAATTTGATCAACATATGAATGAAGATATTACTTCTTTCGTGGCCATAGCGTTTCAAGTGCTTACGAGCATAGAAATGCATAGCATCTAAAGTATTATAAATACCTTCAAAATCATTGTGTGCAAATAGTATAAGAACTCTCAATATAACAGCAGAAACATTATAGTCTAAAGTATCTTTAGAAAAATCAGGTATAGTTTCCATAAGATCTAGCAAACCATGACGTTTCTGGAACGGACGGTTAGTGCATTTTTTAGATACAAGCCATTCGGTTGTAGCAGCAAAGTATAAATAACCTGCATAGATATTATATCTATTATGTATAGACTCAGGCATATCATTATACTTAGGCTCTTTGATGACTTTCATAAAATGCTCTTCAGCTTCGTCAAAACGCTCAGCATGGAAAAGAAGAAGAATATGGAAATCCATAAATTCAAACCATTCCAAAGAGCCTTTATTGTAAAACTTGAACATTTTATTTGATTCCAAAACTCCTTTATCAAAATCACGAAGCTTGATAAAGCTCTTGATTTTCATAATAGAGAAATGCTTCAGAGTATCATTATTTTCGATAAACTCATTTTTAGCATATAAGCTTTGAATAATATCGCAATGCTCGATTACCTTGTCATATTCCTTTTTCATGTAATGAAAAGCTACTCTGCATCTGTGATAAGCAACAGTTGTATTATAATAATCCAACTTATCTGCTCTTTCTTTTATTGCATTTAACTCTTCTTCTACTTTATGGAAATAATCTTTGCGGTAACTAGCCGCTCTACTGATATGTTTTTCTAATTGAGTATAAAAATGTCTCGATTCAACCTCCGCAAAATTCAATTCATTATATTTTTTAACGATTTTAGCATACTTATCAAAAGAGAATTTTGTTTTATGCTGATAAGCAAGCCCCATAAGCATCTGTGCAGATTCTAAAACTAAGTTAGTAAAACAGTATTTCTTAGCATCTTCCAAAAGATGATCTAAAAGTTTAATAGCTGTTTCGTATACATTACCTTCAAGTAGAGTCTTGATGAAGAACATACTTTTATTTGCTTCAAAGTATGCTTCCTGATAAGCTGTATACTTAGGTTGGTTGATGTTTAAGAATATAAGAGAATCCAAAAGTCTTGATCTTAGTCTACCTTTAAGCATTTGGTATTTCTTTTCGTATTCATCAACATTATACAAGTCTTGCGCTGCCTCAGAATCAGAAAAATACTTCTGATAGCGAATACCTGCATAAAATTTATTCAAAATAGTTTGTTTAGATGGATCATCCACCTCATTAAAGACTTCGATTACTCGATGGCGTCTTTTCTTAACGAGATTAACTAGGTTAGTCAATTCTTGCATACTTAACCCCAGGTTAGTTTGTAAAAGGCAATCTATTTGTTATTTCTTTTGCTGTCAAAGAACTTTTTAATTCCGGCTATAAATAAACAAAAAAAATCGAAATATCCTAATTAAAATTAGTAAAAATTGCTATCGTTTTAATTTTTTTTTCGGATAAATGATTTTTGAAAATTCTATTATGCTTTTAAAATAGGAGATATACGGCTTTTTGCATTTTTTTATATTAAAAACAAATTTACGATATTGTGTCAGAATCCGGAAATGATTCCTCATAAGAAATTATTCAAAAAAATTATAAATATATTCTTCATCTAAGTTTTGACAGTTTATGAAGCAAATTGTCCCACTATTGAGCAATATAGAATATTATCATGTTGGACTCAAATTTTGAATCATTAATAAAAAAGGCGAATCATTTCTGATTCGCCTCTTAGTATTGAAATATTTATCAAATATTACATTAGTCTACTACATATATTTTAAAGATTTGCGAGCTTCCGCCAAATTCAAGTTTTAGCATATACATGCCGGCAGGCACATCAGAAACAGCAAAGTGTATCCTATTTCTTCCCTCTTTTAACTGAGCTAAACCAAGATTATCAATTTTATTGCCAAGCACATCATAAATTGCTAAACTTGCCTCAGCTGTTTTATCAGAAGTAAATTCTAAAGTAGCCTCATTCTTTATTGGATTTGGATAAATTTTACTTTCAGCTATTATATTTTTATCCTCTAAAGAGGTATCGTCTTTAAACCAGAAAGTAAAAAATCCATCCGGTGCAGTAATTGGATAAACCGTATGTTTCTTATTATTTGTCATACTTTCAAAATAGTATTCTACAGTGTCTTTATCATCCAATACAGCCATGTCTACTGCAGTCATAAAGTTGTTTTCAACTTTAGTAAGCTCAACTTTTTTCCAGTCAGCCCACTTGTTTTTTACTCTATAGTAAAGGTTTGCATACTCAACACCACTATGATTGTCAATGTCTACTTCAAATTTATATATATTTTTTTCTTCCTGAGCGCCTCTGAAGCTCTTGTGCTTATAAAGCACAGGATTTTCTGCAGGGACTTGCATTGTTATACAGTGAATAGCACCACCCATGGGAGCTAAAAACCTAGAATCAATTGGTACTATATTATAACCCGGTAAGATTTCTTTATATCTTGCAATTGCCTCTTCAGTATCTTGCTTATAACCACTTTTGTCGTCAGAAAAAGCTGGAAATATAAATGTCTTGTTTACAAAAAGACCATTCACAAATCCTCTTGCCTGCAAAGTAGGTGCTTGTGACAAATACTTGACATAAGTTCCGTTATCATCATGAGGTAAAAATATTCTGTCCACATAATAAGGTATATCGTTTTCAGTCGTATAACCTGCAATCAAATCCAAATTTTCCTGAACAGTTTTAATATCAGAACTTTCAGGCATTTCTTCAGGATACTTAGTTGCTATCATTGATTCTTGATCATACTGCTTTAGATATATATCAATATGACCTGTTCCACCGTCATATTGAAGATGCTTTAAGACAATGTTATTTTTCAATCCCAATATCTTAGCCATTTCAGTATCGACCTCTTCCTTAGTCATCGGCTTCTTACTTTGATACAGTTTCCCTACATTATCAGCATTATTTTCATAAAGAACATCCGAATAAAAACCATTACCAAAGCCATCTGTCATGAAATTGCCACCTTCAATTTCTACTGGTGATTCATAGTGGTTATATCCTTTCATTTCAGCAATTTGTGCCGGAATCTCATCATCTAATGGCCTACCCGGATAATAATGAAAATCTGCAATTCCTAATTTATGCTCATCTCCATAATAAAATCCAAAAGGACCATAATCACGCATCCAGAATGCATTTACACTATTAGGTGCCAAAATAAATTCATGATTTGTTAGTGGTCTGCCTAAACTTTCCATGTAAGCCTTTAAATTACTAGTGTCTCCTGCTGCAAGAGCCGGAATAACTATCCACACTTTGGCTTCTTTTTGTATAGCATCTGCAAGTTGTGACCAAATAATTGGTTGTTTAGAATATTGAGGGAAAAGATCTAAAACTTCAAATGCAATTTCTCTCTCCTCGTATTGACCGGTCATTTGATTAAAATAATCACCTTTTCCGCCATACGATGGATAAATTTGATTGGTATCTTTATCAAAAGAATAAGAAGGCCATTGAATCATAACTGCTTGTACTTCTTCAAACTCTCCCGGAATTCTTATATTATCCGGTAATCCGTTAAGCTTTGTATCTATATTTGGAGCTTTATACTGAATATTTCTGTGCCCATGAGGTATTTCATGTTTTCTACTCATTATATTTTGATACGAGTATTCACCCCGTTCTGAATGGATTTTTTTAACTTTTTCTTCAATCGTTGCATTGTTATTCGCAGCAAGATTTGAAGAAAAGGCAGCCGTTAAAAGGCATGCCAATGCGACTAGTTTTTTCATCGTATTTGAAACCTCGAATAAATTGAAAGATAATTCTATTTCTAAAAAAAGCATTGGGGCGCATCATATATACATTAAAACGGGACAAAAGTTACGATTCTTTTTTTTGTAACAGTAAATACTATGTACATGTGTCCCATTAATATTCAAAGTGTATCTAACATCTTCTGCTACTTAGTCCCATTTAACTAACTGAGATTTGCTGTTTTTTTCGATCCCTGGCAATATTTTAGAGCAATACTACCAAAATGCAAAAGCTTCAATAAGACATTAGAGATTATAAAGCTTATTTACTTTTATACTCAAAAAAAAACTTACATACTTCATAAGTTTTGATAGTTTTGTATTTTGGTATATTGTTTAGACTGCAAAAAAGATTTTTAGTTTAATTGAATAAATAAAAACCGGAGATTTATAATGTCCTGGAAAAAAAGAACCGTAACTTGCGGCGCTTTGCGTGAATCAGATGAAGGCAAAAAGGTTATTCTTAATGGTTGGGTTGCTTCCCGACGTGACTTAGGCGGCCTTTACTTCATCGATATGAGAGACAGATACGGAATAACTCAAGTTGTTATCGAACCGGAATTCACTCCTGAACTTTCTGAAAAAGCAAAAGAAATTAAATCTGAATTTGTTTTATGGGTTGAAGGAACAGTAAGAAAACGCTCTAACCCTAATCCAAATATACCTACCGGCTTAGTAGAGCTAGTGGTAACAGATTACGGAGTAATAAATCAATCTAAATTACCGCCTTTTGAAATTTCTGATAGTGTGGACATCAGCGAAGAAATTAAACTGAAATACAGATATTTAGATCTTCGCAGACCAAAAATGCAGAAATATCTTATTACTCGTAATAAGCTTTCTCAGATTATGCACAGATATTTCGAGCAAAACGATTTTGTCGAAATCGAAACTCCTGTACTTATGAAATCTACTCCGGAAGGCGCTCGTGATTTCTTAGTGCCTAGTAGAATAAATAAAGGTAAATTTTATGCTTTGCCTCAAAGCCCTCAAATTTACAAACAAATACTTATGATGTCAGGCTATGATCGTTATGTACAAATTGTGAAATGCTTCAGAGATGAAGATTTACGTGCTGATCGCCAACCTGAATTTACTCAAATAGATGTCGAAATGTCATTCGTAGATCAAAATGATATTATGACTCTTATCGAAGGCTTTATTGCAGAGCTTTGGAAAGAAATCTTGGATATGAACATTCCGGAATCTTTCCCTCGCATGACTTACCATGAAGCAATGACCAGATTCGGTTCTGATAAACCGGACTTGCGCTTTGATATGGAAATCATCACTTTAAATGAAATTGTTAAAGATGTTGAGTTTAAAGTATTCTCAGATGCTCTGGCAAATGACGGCGTTGTCGCGGCAATAAATGCAAAAGGCTGTGCTTCATACTCTCGTAAACAAATTGACAACCTTACTGACTACGCTAAAAAATATGGCGCTAAAGGTCTGGCTTGGATTAAATTTGAAGCAAACGGTGAAGTAAAATCTCCAATTGCTAAATTCTTAAAAGAAGAAGAAATCGAAGCAATCAAAAAAGCAATGAATGCTGAAGAAGGCGATTTAATACTTATTTCTTCTGATGCTTGGACTCGCTGCTACACTATCCAAGGTGCATTAAGACTTGAAGTAGCACGCCAATCAGGCATTATGGATTCTGTAAAAGGTAAATATGCTTTCAGTTGGGTAGTTGACTTCCCACTATTGGAACATGATGAAGAATCAGGAAGATATATCGCAATGCACCACCCGTTCACTCAACCTAAAGAAGAGCATGTTGAGTTAATGGAAACAGCTCCTGAAAAAGTAAACGCAATAGCTTATGACTTAGTTATCAATGGTGCTGAAGTTGGTGGTGGTTCTCTTAGAATTCACGATTCTAACGTGCAGGCTAAAATGTTCAAATTGCTTGGCATGACAGATGAAGATGCCAAAGAAAAATTTGGATTCTTATTAGATGCATTGCAGTATGGTGCTCCACCTCATGGCGGTGTTGCATTAGGTATGGATAGATTAGTAATGACTCTTACGGGAACTGAAAATATAAGAGACGTTATCGCATTCCCTAAAACTACAAGCGGCCTCTCTTTAATGGACGGAGCTCCTTCTTATGTAGATGAAGCTCAGCTTACTGAGTTAGCCCTTAATCTTATCAAAAAAGAAGTTGAAGAAGATAAAGAGTAAATCTATATCATTCAAATTGATTTTCTAAGCCCAATTACTCTCGGAGCAATTGGGCTTTTTTTATGCTTCACAGCGCATTCTTTTCAATAAAATCATATCTTATCACAGAAATGACAATTTTATAATTACATATATTTACAATAACTGAAATTATTTTGCATCTTAGGTCTTTAAAACAGTAAATAGATTGCTATATTTGCATCTTCTTTTTAAACTACTCAAAGTAAATAATAATGTCAGTAAATATACATAAGATTATCTTGCTCTCTCTTTTAAGCTTAATATTTTTGTTCTCAGCGGAGACTGAGCTGCAAGCTCAGAAAACTAAAACAGCTAAAGAAAATGCTCAATACTCTTCTATTACAGGAATAATCAAGGACTCTAATGGTAATCCTATACCGTTTGCAACTCTTAAGCTTTTCTCAAAATCTGACAGCAAATTAGTCACCGGTGCTATAGGAAAAAATGATGGTTCTTTTGAAATACAAAAAGTTGCAATAGGTAACTATTATCTGACTATTGATTATGTAGGCTTCAAAAAGAAAACTATCAAATCCATAGTTATTTCTGCGGATAACAGCAACATCAATCTTAAAGATATACTTCTCACTGAAAGTGTCACTACAACAGAGGCAGTGGTAGTTGAAGCAAAAAAAGATGCTGTGGAATATAGCATAGATAAAAAAATTGTAAATATTGATAAAAACCTAGCTGCAAGTTCAAGTAGCGCTGTAGAAATTTTATCCAATGTTCCCTCTGTTAATGTAGATGTTGAAGGTAATGTCAGTTTGAGAGGAAGCTCAAGCTTCACAGTTCAGATTGACGGAAGGCCCAGCATTTTAGACCCGAGTGATGCTTTGAGCCAAATTCCAGCTAGCAGCATTGAAAATATTGAAATAATTACTAACCCTTCTGCTCAGCATGATCCGGACGGTACAGCAGGTATAATTAATATAATCATGAAAAAACAGAAACTGGAAGGCACCAGCGGTTTAGTAACTCTAAATGCCGGACAGAATAATCGTTATGGAGGCAGTGCCCTTTTCCAGTATAAAAATGACGCTTATAGTGCTTTTGTTGGATTAGATTATAATAACAGGGAACACCCCGGAACTTCTATTGTCAGAAACGAAACAAATTTTGAAGATTTAGACTCTTATTTGTACTCTGAAGGTACTAGAAATTGGATTAGAGGCGGACACGAAATCAAGGCAGGCTTCGAATTCGATTTAAGTGACAATGATAAGTTCAGTTTGCAGGGAAGTTATGGAGTTCATGATATGGAATCGCGTAATATGCTGGACTATCAGGAGTGGACTTCGGCAAATCCAATTAAAAATAGATATAAAAGTGAGCAAATCTGGACGCGCCAATCAAAATATGTATCTGCGACTCTGGATTACATAAGGACTTTTGATGATCCTAAACACAAACTTACTGCCAGATTCATCTGGAGTAATAGAGATGGAGATGAGGAATCAAATGATGAAATGTTTTCTCTAGATAAGGTCAAGACTTTCGGAGCTAAATATACTGAAGATGGACCGTCTTCAAGACTTAGAACTAAGATTGACTACATTCTTCCTTTCAGTGAAGATAATAAATTTGAAGCAGGCTATCAAAGTAGAGTTGGCACTTCTGAAGACATCACAAGTGCTTATGAATATGACATTGCATCAAATGCTTATGTATTCCAAGAAGACTACAGTCACTCCATAGAATATAAGAGAAATATACATTCACTATATTCAGTTTATTCAGGTAAATACAATGACCTTGGCTATCAGGCTGGACTTAGAGGCGAATATACTGACAGATTAATCACACTTATGAGCACGAAAGAGGACTTCAGTATAGACAGATGGGATCTCTTCCCTTCTCTTCACTTCTCATACAAAATTGCTCCTGAACTACAATTTATAACAAGTTACTCAGCAAGAATTGACAGACCAAGGGGTTGGTACTTGGAACCCTTTATTACCAAATCAGACGCCTTTAATCTCCGTAAAGGTAATCCGGCATTAAAACCTGAGTATATAGACTCTTACGAATTAGGAGTGCTGAAGTATATCGGTAAAAATTCCATTTCACTCGAAGGATTTTACAGATATACTGAAAATAAAATTGAAAGAATCAAGACTTTGATTGACGGAGAGACTAATATATTCATGAATTCTCCTGAAAATGTAGGTACAGACTACTCATTAGGTGCAGAAATTATGATCTCTCTAAAGCTCTATGATGCATGGGATTCTCAGCTATCAGGAAGTGCTTATCAATATGAAATCAACACAAATATCAATAACCGAGCATCTACTAAAGAAAGCTTCAACTGGAACGCAAGATTTAGAAATACTTTCAGCATTTTCAAAAATACATCCTTAGAGTTGAGCCTGGATTATACTTCTGCAACTGCATCATCTCAGGGAACAACGGAAGGGTATTTTGTTTCCAGTGGTTCAGTAAGACAAGATTTCTTTGACGGCAAACTCTCTACTTCTTTACAAATTAGAGATATTTTTTCAACTAGTAAAGATGAATACACCTCTATCGGACCGTCTTACAGTATTTACAGTTATTATGATAGAGACGCTCCCGTTATTACATTTACTTTGAAATATAATTTTAACAACTATAAATCTAAACAGCGGCCTGAAGATAATGGTAGCGGCGGCGAAGATTTTTAAAATATTCCATCATTAGCCCAATTACTGAATCAGTGATTGGGCTTTTTTTTCACATTTAACTACTAATCATAATCACCACACATCATTATTACCTACATATTTGGTATTTTATTAAATAATAAGACATATTTCTAAACCTGGTATATGAACTTAATCATATAATATTATTTAATCATATTCCAAAATAAACATTTTGTATAGTTTGTAATCAGATTTGCTAATTCTCGCTCATAGCCCTACTTTCAGCCAAATATATAATGTCAATAAATGCTATATTGTTGCTTAATTTATATGTATTATTTGGTGCCTTGAAAATGAATTTTAAAATTATTGTTTCAGCATGCTTCATATTTCTTTTAGGATTTACTTTTGCAGTTGCAAAAGATTGGAATACTCCGGTAGACATCGGAAGCTCAATATGGCGCGGAGCCATTTCCGCAGCAGAAGATTTTGACGGTGACGGAGATATCGACATCATTGCATTTGGAGAAAAAGATAACTTGTCAAATAATTTCGCAGGTAGATTGTATCGAAACAACGGTATTGGTGATTTCACTGAAGAAAGCCTCAATGGTCTTGATATTGAAACAAATGGCAGAAAAATATTATACATGGAAGCACATGATTTTAACGGTGATGGGCTAAAAGACATTATTTATAGATTCACGGATTTTAATGTTTGGATTTATACCGTAGCTGTTTACATAAATAACGGAGATGGTGCTTCATGGACTGAAAAGCTGCTAGAACAGCAATATAAGGGTGCATTCGCAGTTTCAGATATTGACAATGATGGAGATAGTGATTTTATTTTCTCTGATTCTTATGGCAAAAAACAACTATTCAAATTTGTAAATGATGGTAATGCAAACTTTACAATTACCGGCTTTGAAGTCATTGGCGATGATATAGATCCAAATACAGGCTCTAGTGTTATACCTAGAAATTCAGATTTAGCATCATTTGATGTAAATGGAGACAATCACCCGGATCTAATTTCAATCTACTACAATACTATGCCGCATGATGTTGGCGTAATGCAAGTATTTACAAATGATGGAGCTGGCAATTTTACAGAGTCTCTGAAGCAAATTGATGACGAAAATACCAATTCTGCTTTTAACGTTGGAGATTATGCTATGATTATGCCTGTAGAATTGAGCGGGGATAATAATACAGACTTCATTATGGCAACTAACGGTAGTTCCTGGTCTTATATCAGCAACGGCTTAGGTGGCTTCACTGTCCAAAGTAATAACGTTTTCCCATGGACTGCAGGGATACGTGGGAAATACCAGTTTGTAGATTTGAACGATGATGCACAAGACGACATTCTAATTCTTAACAATTCTTATTCCACAACTGATGCTGCTTTAATCAAAGGCATCAACAATGGAAATAATACTTATACTTTCTCTGTTGTTGATTTTAATAATCCCTTGAAGGGACAACCGGCAATCGGAAAATATTTGAACCCAAAAAATAATGACTTCACAGTGGCTGATTTTGATGGTGACGGACACATAGATTTAAATATGTTCGTATCTGCTACAGCATCTACATTTGCTACTTACGGAGGTCTCTTCAAAACCTCTTGCTATCCTGCATCTAATATAACAAACACAATAAAAATTAGCGATACAGAGTACCAATTCACTGCTTCTGTGGACAACCTGAACTGCAACCCAATTACTGAAAGAGGCTTTGTATGGAGTACAAATGCTAACCCTACATTAGAAGATAACCATGGTTCAGCGAGTTTAGGTAGTGGCAATGGCGAATTTACTCATAATATCACAAACTTGCAGATAGGTCCGGGATATTACGTCAGAGCATATGCTAAAAATCTACAAGGAACATCTTATTCCAATTCTGTGAACTTTGGAGTGATTCCTACACTTCCAGAATGGGGACTAATAATATTAGGCATTGGAATTATGATTGGTGGTGGATGGTTTATGTTTAAAAGAGTTTTCTAAAAATTTTAGTTTACTTCAGATTCTCTTATTTAAGCCCAAACTTTTAAATAAAAGTTTGGGCTTAATATTTTTTGTTTCAATCAGCAATCAGCTATTTCTCAATAAGCAATTTTTTAGTCTCAATTCTAAAATCATTATAGATAAATTGAATATAATAACAGCCACTTGCAAAATTATCCGTGTCTATATCCATAGTATTTTCTTCAGATACTACTGTCTGAAAACTAATTTTACCCATCTGATCCGCAATTTTAATCTCTCTAACACCTTTTATACCGGTAATAGTAATTGATTCAGTTGCCGGATTAGGATTGATTGATACATCTATATTTACATCATTAGCTTGAACACTAGTTAAAACTTCTGCTATTGGAGCTATATAAATATCTGTTTTTAAAACATCCTCACCTGCTGCATACTCTTGAGAAGAGAACCATACACCTTCCGAATCTAAGATCCATGACAATTTATCATCGTTAACTACACAACCATTTGCACTGGAAGCAAGTCCCATTGCAGAACCTGCAGAAAGCTCACAGAAGTACTCAACTGAGATGGCAAATTTGCCTTTGATCTTTACAGGTTCTGCAAAATTGAAATAAGTCTGCTGAATAATCATCGGATTTATAGGCATTGAGCTATTGAGCATAGGTTCGCTGGTCGCAATCAAAGCGTGAGGTTGATTTGTACTCGGATTTACAGTATAAATTTTACAATAAGCAGTTCCGGCAGTTCCCATTTTTTGAATCCAGGCAAGCGCTCCCGAAATTTCGTAGTATGTTTCACCAAAATCATAAACCTGTGCCGCTTCTTTGTCTCCGTACGAGTTGCAACCAAATATCCACTGCGTTTGGGTAATAGTTAATATCTGCAAGTCAGCTGTACCTGTTACACAACTTAGAGTCACAGAAGGCGGATAAAGTGTATCTTTTTCACCTCCTGCCAAAGTCGCGTCCATTGGAACTGACTTAGTAGGAACTGAAAAAGACTTATAAAGTCTACGCTCTTGAGAAAAAACAGTGCTGAGCATCACAACAATAATTGCTGCCACAAGAAGGAAATGTTTCATTATATTATCCTTTGAATAAATAAAAATCTCTTTTCCCGTATTGGACAAACAGTAAATGGAATACTTACATACCTTTTTCGTTCTTCTTAAAAAAAAGCAAATATAATTTGTAAGTTTCTCCTTCGAAACTTGTCAAATACTAAAGATGACTTTCAAAACAAAAAAATATAGAGAGCAATTCAAGGATATAGTGAGTGAAAATTACTCTCTGGTTTATCGTGCCTGCTATTCTATATTATTAAATAGAGAGGACGCAGAAGATCTTTGTCAGGAAGTATTTGCTAAAGCATTTTTGTCATATAATCAATTTAGAAAAGAATCAAAGATTTCTACTTGGCTTTATAGAATCGCAATTAACTTAAGTCTGAATCATAAAAAAAGACAATCTAAACTTCAGCTCGTCAAAAATGATTATGAGCATTCAGCTCAGGAAAGTAATGAAGATCATGAAATCCAACAAAAAAGAAAAGAAACATTAAGACAGGTTTTAGATGAGTTGCCGGAAAAACAAAGAACATACTTTATAATGAATAAATATAACGGACTCACAGCAAAAGAAATTGCGGACATAATGGAATGCTCTCAAAATTCAGTGGAAGTAACTATTCACAGAGCTATTAAAAATATAAGTAAAAGAATACTTGAGATTCAAAGCTAAATCTAACTTAGAGTTGTAATAAAAAAGTAAAATTATGAGTACTAAAAACTGCCATAAAACAATTGACGCTTTACCCGACTATCTTTCAGGTGATATTAAAGATAAGGCAAAGGATTTTGTTGAAAAACATCTGGATGAATGTAGCAACTGTAGAGCAAAACTAGATAATTTACATGTAACAATGGATATATTCCATTTTGATGAAGGCTTTATAGCAAGTCCTGATTTGGAAGAAAAAATAATCAAAAATATTGAGACTCTACCTTCTGAAAACCAGTCAGATTTCTTCAGGTTCAAGTCTGTTCGCGGAATAGCAGCAGTGGTTGCAATGATTATTGGTATGTATATAGGCATAAATTTCGGTCGAGAAATCATAAAAAGTGAGCAACAAAATGACCAGCTGATCAAAGTATTTGCAGGTGAGCTTATGAAAGAGGACTCTTTTGAATCTCAAAATATTTTATTCAACTATTTCGAAGAAAGAAAATGAAAAAAACAATAATATATTTCTTGCTTATAGTCATAACTGCCACTATATCTTCTGTTTTCACAAGCATTTACTTAGAGGCTCCAGCAAAGGAAACTCCCAAAAAGAATATGGTAGACATTATGAATCTAATTTATAAAGAGTTGGAATTGGAAGAGGCTCAGATTGATAAATTCAACAGTCTGACCGGAAAGTTCCACATGGACGGTAAGCTGCTGTCGAAAAAAATCCGAGCTAATAGCCGAGAATATTATAAAGAATTTACTATTGACACTCTTGATACAAATGCACTTTCCCGACTTGCAAGTGACTATGGAATGCTCCAGTCTCAATTAAGAAGCTTTACTACTAAGTATTATAGCGATATGGAAAAGTTATTAAATCCGAACCAACTTCAAAAGCTAAAATCCATTTATCTTGATGCTTTGGAGCAAACTAAAGAAGAAAAGTAAAACTATTCACCCAACCACATACAAAAAAACCTTATAACTTTATCAGCTATAAGGTTTTATGAGTTCCATTGTGTGGTCGGGGACGGACTAACGCAATGAATTACACTGAAATCTACTAAACGATATATACTTTGAATTTAAGTAATTTACGGATAGTTTTATCACAATTGGCAAGAACAACATTTCATAATATTTCATTGTATTGCACCTTTTTGCCCCAACATACGTCCCAACCAATAAAATAAGGAATTACAAATGGCAGGAATCAGTGTAAAATTTTATCCTCACCGAAGCAAAGATAAAGTTTATCTGTATTGCGAACTCTATTTTAATAAAACAAGAATCAAAAAGAACACAGGAATTCAATTTTCCGAAAGTCTTTGGGATAAGAAAAAAAAGAGATTCAAAAGTAGTGCAACAAATGCAACAAACCTAAATTCTTTTCTACAATCAATCGAATCACATATGGTAACTTTCTACAATAATAAAATTAGCCATATGTTACCTCTTCTAAAAGAAGATTTTAAAAAGGAGTTGGAAAGAACAATCAATCCATCAAAATCTTTAGAAACATTTTTTGACTATTTCAGAGAATTTATAGAGAGATCCAAAACAGGTATAAGATTGAATAATGGCAATCAGATAAAAAAATCAACCATAGACAGCTATATATCGACTTATAATCATTTAAAAAACTTTGTCAAAAAAGAAAATTACCAATTAGAGTTTTTTACAGTTGGTGATGTGTTTGCAGGCAAATTTTCGAGTTTTTTAATTCAAAATAATCTATCTGATAATTCTATTGGTAAGGTAATTAAAATTGTAAAGACATTTATGGGATATGCGTATGAGCAACAATGGCATACATCAGTATCTTATAAAAAAGGATTAAAAGTTATACAGAAGGAAGTAGATTCAATATATCTAACTATAGAAGAAGTAAATCGGATTAGACATCTCAATAATTTAACTGATGATATTTTAAAATTCAGAGATTTATTTCTCTTCCAAATTGATACAGGAGTAAGAGTAAGTGATTTGTTTAATCTTAAACCAGAAAATTTTGACAAGAGTCAACAAACTCTTACTTTTAAGATGCTAAAGACAACAACAACTGTTACTGTTGCATATAATGATAGATCAAAAGAAATGCTTGAAAAATATAATTATCAATTGCCAAATGAAAATAGCCAAGTTTATAATAGGAAGATAAAAAAGATCTGCAATATGGCAGAGATAAATCAAGACATAATACTCACTTCTTTCAAAGGCAAGGAACGTGTTGAAAAAAGGATACCGAAATATGAAGCTGCTTCAAGTCATACTGCAAGAAGGACATTTATTACTTGGTTGATACATAAAAACGTTCCACTATCAACTGTTTGCAGGTTGTCTGGTCATAAATCAATTAAGTCATTACAAAAATACATAAGAAGTACAACAGAAGATGTTGTCGCTGCTCACAAAAAGTATTTGGAGGATAAATAAATAGATTTTGACAAAGTTATTTTTCTTTGTGAACATTTTAAGTAGTGTGCCAACCGAAATATTTCTAAAAGGACTAAAACTTGCAAAAAGATAAATCTTGATATAATTAGTTTCTTCAGGTGAAAATGAAACTCAGAGCAGTATGGAACAAGATGTGCAAGTGCTTCAGGATTTGGAACTTGTTAGCTTTAAATTTTATGGTCGGGAAAAAGTTTTGGAAGCATGGGGATATGCTAAAAGAAATAGAGCTATCGCAGATTTTAACGATAATCAAAAAAGATGTTTCTTCAAAAATTACATCCTCGAATTTTCTTGAATAGAAACAGAACAGACAGAGTTTATTTTACACTGCACGAACTGCCCCATAGCCTTCGCCAAAGTATTACTCCCCAGCAGCACATCTCCAGTGCCGCCACCTTTCTGTATGGGCTCAGGTGCTAAGCCACTCGGATCGCCGAACATAACTGGGTTATTAAAGGCGTATGAATATGACGAATGACCTGTGAATATTTCAAAGAGCTAGGTGCTATTATATACAAAAACCTCTCCAAACTTTGGTGGCTTGGAGAGGTTTGTTCTTCAGTTCTTTTCTTTATCTCTTACTAATATAAAATATCCTAGTTTCATTTCATTTTCAAGCCAAACACCATCCTTATGATATACATCAACTTTGATTGTATCATAATTTGTATCCATTATTTTATATTTTGATACTCTCAAAAAGATATTTGCACTATCATTTGTATAGAGCCAAAAAGAGGCATCTAACTTCCAAGGTAAAGTTCCTTTTGCAATATTCTTGTTCTTAATATTGAAACCTAATATTCTACGTTCTGCTTTTCCTTTTCGAATATAAGGTTTTTCTGAGTAATGCGCAGCATTATAGTACATCCAAATTTCTTCAAATGTTGCACTACTGTCAAGATTATAGCTTGAAAGCAATGTGTCGTATTTGTATTTAGCAAATAACAAGCCATGCTCCTGTGCCTTTTCGATACTAAGAGGAGTATAAGATTTTCCAGATTGAAGAAATTTTCCAACTTTATTATCACAACCTAGACACAATAACGAAATCAACATAGCATACAATGCATATTTCATAGTTCAGCCTTTGTTTATAAATTATAAAATTTAGCATATCTAATATTTTGTAAATACCAAGAGACAAAAGCCAATGTTGGTATTCTCACATAATAGTTCCCCCCCCAATATTCTCCCATTTCTGATTTATTTTGAGCAGAATGAAGCGCTGCTAGTGGAGTATGAATGCATGAATTTGTTAATACACTATACAATTGAATAGTTTGCTGAAATGCTGCTTCTTTGATTTGCGCCATATTTGCATCACTAGAAAGTTTTATTTCAAACATATAGTCATATCTCAAATCATCAGTACCTTCTTCTAGTAACTCAGATCGCTCTAATAAAGCATCTAATGACTTTTCTGTAACGAACGAATGAGCCGATTGACCTAAAACACCATCTATTATGGCTTTACCATCTTCCAAAGTACCATCTTTTGAGTAGTAATAATACCCACTTTCAGTTTTTATTATCAAAGCAGCATGACCCAAGCAATTAGCTCCAGCTATATCGACAAGAACAAATATACTATTTGGTGAGTCATAATTAGGGTCAATTATATAATTTATAGTATGCTCTATTTTTTCTTGCAATGAAGTAAATATACTTGATACTGAGGAGCTTAATTCTTGTAGACCACCTTCTAAAGCAACCATATCAGGTGCTCTTAAGCTACTTGTAGTCCCATTACCATTATCGTTCCCAGAACTTCCACTTCCACCTCCGCCTCCACCTGGTCCTGCAGCTGCCATCGATGCTGCGCTTGATGTATATGCATAAGAAGAACCCACAAATGTGTTAACAGGTCCTAAAGGAGACAATGTTGTCTTTTTAAAAGTAGTTTTAGAACCTCCTTCAATTAATACTCCCAAAATTTCCACAGTCTTCCAATAAAGCCCATCCCTATCTATAGTTACGGCTGTCCAATCTGTCCTATATTCAATTAATGGAGTCACTGATGTAGAATAGCTTCCCATCAATTTATCTAAACTATACATATTCCCCAGCAGCACATCACCAGTGCCGCCGCCCTTCTGTATTGGCTCAGGTGCTAAGCCACTTGGATCGCCAAACATCACTGGGTTGTTAAAGGCGTAAGAGTAAGACGAGTGTCCTGTGAATATTTCAAAGAGCGGATCATTTAAACTTTATTTTCAAAGGTATTTTACAGTATTAATTGACAAGACACTTATAAAGATAAGTGTCTTGCAATTTACTCATAAATAATTATTTACTTCTAACAAGGCCATTAGTTCCAAGAACTAATAATGACTAAGAAAAATTATACATAATGCTAAAGCTCAAGGGATATTTCACTTTGATAATTCAACTTTATAATTCTCCTATTTCGAAAAACTGCATTGTAGATCTCTTCTTGATTATATTTATCATAAAATTTTACGATAACAGAATCATTATCTTCAAAATCGATCGATTTTATATAATATTTAAAAGTCTTTGCAGAAGTCCAAGCAATTAAATCAATAACGTCTTGATAATATTTTGAAGCATCAACCTCATGTATATATTCTTCAATTAAATCATTTAGATGTAAATAATTATAACCATAGCACATAAAGTAATTGTTATTACTATCCAACACAATGGTTTTATATTTAAATTCTGTTCGACTAGTGTAATCAGTTGAAACTTTAAACATTGTTAATGGTAATTTATTGTGTTGAAAAGAAAATAGTTTAACTATTTGAACAGCATAAAAGTCACTCTTTAGTATTGAGTTTGGTAATTTAGTTACAGAACCACCATCTCTTACAACGATTGGAGGATCAACCACATACTTATGTTTTAATTTGGTTCTATGTTTTAAACTATCCTTTACTAACAAATATCTATCATAACTTAAAGCTAGATACTCAATCAATCTTATGCGAGAATCATATTCTTGCATTTCAATTTCTTTGTTGTTGGTACAGGAAAGCAACATTAAGAATAACAATAAATATTTCATCTTTAATGCCTTAATAATTCATTCATAATAATTTCCGTTTTGTATCGAGCATGTCTTTCTATTGATGTATTTCTACCTGCTCCAATTTTTGCCGATCGATCAGCATTTTCTGTGCTGCTAGGTTTTTCTCCTCTTGGAGTAAGAAATTGCCAAATATGAACAAATTCATGAGCAAGAGTTTCAACTAAAGATAAAAAGAGATTTGGAGATTTTTTAAAATATACTTTATCTTCTATTCCATCCCAGCTCAAGTTAACGATACATCTATGAATAGCAGCATACCCAGGTAGTCGATTTGCCTCTATAGGGTCTGCTGTCCCAGCCACACCAACTTCTAAAGAAGGATATATTGTAACTGGTATAGTTGTAGAAATAATATATTCATACATTCTTTTAAAAGTTGGACTATTTTTAAGAAATTGCAAAGCATCTCTTATATTTAGTTTTTGCTTCAAAGAAAATCCCAAAGCTACTTCCTCTCCATTCATATAGGCACCAGTGAAAACATTATTGATTGGATAATTATCTGTAGGTATTGTTCTCTCTAAGTCTCCTTGTTCATGATTTCCAACAAATTCAACAATTGGTCTATACCATCCATCTGGATTAATATTCGAGTCGTCCCAATATCCGAAATCTGTACTACCATTATCGTTCCCAGAACTTCCACTTCTAGCACCTCCTTGACCAAATGCTAAGGATGGGCCGCCTCCGCCTCCTTCTGTTATATATTTTATTTCATACTTAACTCTCTGTTTTTCTTGTTCTAAACATAAAGAACAGAGATAGTCGAATCCTTCAGTAAATCCTACATATGTTTCAACATAAGGTATTGTTTCATAATAATTACTAAAACCAGTTACTGTATTCGCATACTCACCCAAAACTTGCGCCAAAGTACCACTCCCCAGCAGCACATCAGCAGTGCCGCCACCTTTCTGTATTGGCTCAGGTGCGAGCCCACTTGGGTCTCCAAACATCACAGGGTTGTTAAAGCCGTATGAGTAAGACGAATGACCGGTAAACATTTCAAAGAGCTAGGTGCTATTATATACAAAAACCTCTCCAAACTTGAGGTGGATTGGAGAGGTAATTTATATCTTAATTCTCAATATTTTTTATTCTAATTCAAATAAAGGTACCTCACAGTATATAAGCTTATTCCTAATAAATTTTGCTGATAAGGTGTCACTCTTATCAAAGGTAGTTGAAAAAAATACATTAGTTACACTATCACAAATACTAGTTTCTTGTATTTTAACAACTTTTTCTTCTGAATAAAGACTAACCCAAAAAAGTAAATTAAGTACTTGTTTATAATAAGACGTATCGGACGTAGCTGTAAAAGTTTTTTCTACTAAAGCATCAAAATTAATAAAATCAAATCCTTTGCAAAAATAGTAATTATTCTTTGAATCTATTACTATAGTTTTTCCCGGTAATTCGTTAACTTTATCATAGTATGTTTCTATCATAATTTTCAATAAATTGAACTTTCCATTATAAAAAGTATCAATATCTACTCTGTTTGCATAACTATAGAGTTCTTCGCAAGCTTTAATGCTCTCAGAACTATTTTCTACTTTGTCAGTACAACCAGAACAAATTAGTATTAATACAACAAACCAATGTTTAAAATTCATTTCCTAATATCCTAATTCTTTCATAATAACACCCCTGTAGTATTCTGCTTTTCTCTCACTTGGCCTACAAATCCAACAATTTGGATACAATATTTTTTCATCTCTTTGTCTATGGTCATTTTTCAGGACAGATGGATTTTCCCCATAAGGAATCAGAAGATCATATATATGCGTAAATTCGTGAGCTAGAGAAGATGCAATAGATATTATCACTGTAGAAAGATGTTCAGCTCCATCTATGTTATCAAAAATCTCAACAAAATTTACCCCTAGAAAAATTCTGTCTACTTCATTCGAATTTTCGCCAGTTTCTGCCCATACTGCTGCATTTTTCCCGATTTCATTAACCAATGGGGTGATCATAACTGGAATAGTGGTAGATACAATATAATCATACATAGCACTAAAAGTGGAGCTTCCTTTCAAAAAATTCATTGCAGCTTCAATATACCCTTTTTGTCCATTTGTAAAGTCACGACCTCCTTCTCTTGGTACTAGTATGACATTATTGACTTCATAATTATCTAGAGGCAAAACCTGATCTCGGTATTCAAGGTTTTCCCATGTTCCTATAAACTCATTATTCATATTAGCCCATCCTTCGGGATTAATATTCGAGTCGTCCCAATATCCGAAATCTGTACTACCATTATCGTTCCCAGAACTTCCACTTCCACCACCACCACCACCTGGTCCTGCAGCTACCATTGACGCAGCCGCTGGTGTATAAGACGATGTTGTGCCAGAGGATGTACTGAAGAAAGAAAACTTAATGGTTTTAGTTTTATCAGGATGATTCCATCCGTAACCGTATTTACATAAATCCTTATCGTAGATATCTAATCTTACCCAATACTGAGTCGTCCAATCTGTCCTATATTCAATTAATGGAGTCACTGATGTAGAATAGCTTCCCATCAATTTATCTAAACTATACATATTCCCCAGCAGCACATCACCAGTGCCGCCGCCCTTCTGTATCGGCTCAGGGGCTAACCCGCTTGGATCGCCAAACATCACTGGGTTGTTAAACGCGTATGAGTAGGATGAGTGTCCTGTAAACATTTCAAAGAGCGGATCTTGCTGCAAGAAGCGTCCCATATCAGGATCGTAGGTTCTTGCACCCAATTGATAGTAATTCGATTTCATCTCTTTGCGCTTTCCGCCAAAACCTAAATTCTGAGCGGATAATGCATATGTACCAATTTGCTTGCCAAAAGGAGTGTATTCGTAGCATGAGTATGTTGCTGCTCCGTTTTGGTCTATTTCAGCAGTAAGCCTTATGTTGCCTCGCATTCCACTTACTGAAATGGAGCGGGTTCCGTCAAATCTTTTAGTTACTTCACCACCGTTTACAAGCATTTCGTATGGGTAAATATAAGCAAGTTCATTGCCCGGAGAAGTCTGATCTACTAATCCGTGGTATCTGACTATAGTTTCTCCTCCTGCACCCAATAGGTTGTGATCATAAGTAAGCGCAACCGATTCAGCAGCAGATTCCATAGACTGACTCTGCACTCCGCCAAATATACTGTACTTTTTAGAGAAAATCCACTTATTATTATTACCGTCAACATCACTTATTGTTTTACGTATCATTCCGCTAGGGTTGTAAATAAACTCATCTTTGCCGATGAGCTGTCCACTATCGTCATATTTATGTCTTTGTGTTGTATTTCCAAGTACATCATACGAAAATTCGTCATATCCATCATAGTGTTCAAATTTCGTAAGTCTTGAAGCTCCATATAAGTTATTTGCGTTGCTACCTGAGTAGGTATATGTATATTGGTCATGTGCTACCTGATTATCAACTACGCTTGTGAAGTTACCCACTGCATCATAATTATAATCTTTATAATTAACTACCTGACCTGCTTTATGCATTGACCATTCCGTTAAGCGACCTTGGTTGTCATAATCAAAGTTATCAATAGTGTTTTGGAAACCGGCAAGCAGGGAGCTGCTGTATTCAGAGCCAATTTCTTTTATTCTGCCGAAATTGTCACGCAACTTAACATCATCTTTGAATAGTTGAACGCCATTCGGGTCAAATGCAGTTATTGTAGAAAGTATACCTTGAATATTATAGCCATAATTAACAGTCAAGTTTTGATTATGGTAAGCAAATTCCTTACTTTCTAATGCATATTTCGAATTATAATTATAAGTAATATCCAGGTCATTTACAAGATCAATAGAAAGTCCATCGATCATTTCCATAATCGGTTTCAAATTATCAGCTACCCATAAGCCTGTATAATCCATTTTAAGACCGATAAAATCAGGACTAACTAAATTATCTTTAGCCTGATACATATGACTCCATACTTTTTCAAGTTGCCCTATAGAGTTGTATCCATACCAAGTAACATAAGAAGTATTTCCGTCAAAAGCATGGATTGCAGTTACTTTGTTTGCAGAGTTATATGCATAATGCACTGCATCAAATCCATTATCAGGTGTGTATCTGACAAAAGCTTTTACTCTGCTTCTTGCATCGTATCTGATCACAACATAACTAAAATCATCTTCTTTAGAATCACGATAAGCAATTGCTGAGACATTACCCTTGATGTTTGGAGCTACACCTTCCAATATCTTATTAAAGATCATCATGTCAGGCATACCGCCCCAAATAGAGCCATCTAATTTTGGCAATTGGTCATAAGCAATTGTTTGAAGAACAAAGTTAGGGAATAAGTTTACATCTTCAAAGTTATCAAGTGTAGCAGAAGCTCCCGAATTGCTAAGAGGATTAGCAACTATGTACGAAGAATTGATAAACCCAAGAATGTTTATATCAATGTCTCCATGACCGCTTTGAGGATCTAAATAAGCAGTACTTGTATTAAATGAGCTTATGAAAGACTCGTCTAAGGTATTATGTCTGTCTAAATTTATCCACCCTTGAGTTGACTGATATACTGTGTTATTTACTGTAGGCGGGAAGTTTTCAGAGCCTTCATAATGTAAATAGTCAGCATCCAAATTATCAACAGCTCGCTTACCAAATACAAGATCATTATTTACATCTGTTTCGGATATAGGCACGTATGGGAGTGCAGTTGCACTAAACTCAGCTTCACCAACTAATGTTTTACGTCCAAGATCATCATACTGGTTAAAAGACAATTTATGTTCTTTAGATTGCTTCTCGTTTTGACTAAAACGAACCTGGTTCATTTTGTTAGTTACAACAGAGATAACTCCTTTTTCTTTTGAAAACTTGTTAGTCACATTACCAAATTCATCGTACCAAACTTTGGAGTAAGTATCTCCCGGCTTTTCTATTTTTTTAAGTCTTGCGTATTCATCATAAATGTAAGTAGTCAGTTTTTCATTATCAATGGAGTAAAGCAACTGACCCAAAGCATTATAGAATTTTTTAGAAGAAACACCTTCCATTTGAGTTTCAGCGATTATTGCTAAACCGTAGAAGTTATCAAACTCAGTGACAGAAAGTCCTTCTAAGTTCACATGCGTAGGATCGCAATATTTAACTGTCTTTGTTAATGTATGTGTTTCATTATTATTGTCTTCAGGCAGAGTAATTGCAGTTCCCAATGTTTTATAAGTTGGATTTGGCACATTGGAATTAGAATAGTCAAAAGATGTTGTCTGCCCGTAAATATTTGTAGAACTGATAACTCTTCCGATGCCATCAAGCAGTTTAGTATTTAAAGTAGTTCCACTTGTGAGGGCAGGCTGACTAATGAACACAGTTTCTACTTCATTAGAACTGATGTTTTTATTCATCATCGCAATATAACGTCCGTCAAAATCTGTATAATGAGCTCCATTCAGACGATAATCTAATAGATTCTTTTGGAAGTTCTGACCATTAAAGTGAGAGAAGTGTTTGTTGTCATCCAGTTTACTTATCACCTTAGTCTCAAAAGACAAATCATCATATTCAAAAGCATAAGTAAAGTCACCTGTAGAAACTCCGTAATTCCCTTTTACTTCCAAACAAGGCTCACTATCTTCAGACTTATCAAGAGCTTTGACTGAAGCATCTAAAGTCGGAGTAGAAATAAGCATTGTAACAGGCTCATTCAAAAATTTGATTTCGTTAATAACATCTGTTACATCAAATCTTACTTCCAAAGGAGTAGCATCTTCATAATGCTCTAACTGCTGACTGCAATTCCCAACCGGTTTAATCCAACTCGGATTATTAATAACAATATTTTTAGTAAAATTAAGCTGAGGAATATCTAAAGTAAGGATATTAGCATATGGATTACCGCCAATCACGCAATTTAGCTTCAAATGAGCTGCATCAATTTGGGTAGCAGTTTGAAGTTTATCGTCAGTCCAAGGGATATAAGTCAAGCTAATTTTTGATTTTAGATTGAGTACAGATCCTTCCTGTTTAGGAGCTTGATCCAAATAATTGAATCTTGGTTGTACGTTAGAAGCTACTAACTCCTCACTATAATCTACCGTATACTTTTCTGCCATTCTTCTTGCAATTTCTTCTTCGTAAAGCAGCCATTCATCTTTTTCTACTTCAACTTTTGTTTCTCTGTCCGGCAGTTTTACACAATTTTCAGATAGTATATTAAGCATTTTGAAATCTTTAGTAAAATCATAAGGTTGAGTAACCTTCGTGATTCTGCCTAATCGATCATATTCGTGCCATGTGAGCCAACCGTTTTGATCTGTAATACCTCTGACATTTCCATATTCATCATACATTGTTTTGCTGTCGAGAGTAGATGAACCATGACTTGAGCGAACATCAGTAATTGCCGCAATTGGCATTTGATAATCTAAATCAGAGTACCAA
The DNA here is from genome assembly GCA_942490685.1 of uncultured bacterium. Taxonomy (GTDB): domain Bacteria; phylum Bacteroidota; class Ignavibacteria; order Kapaibacteriales; family UBA2268; genus JBFHIJ01. The sequence goes on along the minus strand of CALNXW010000031.1, from coordinate 480,989 downwards.
TTATATTGTGTGGCATGAGACTCATCATTATACATGATTTTTGCATCACTTTGAGTTTCAGAGTATCGTTTATCATAATACAAAGTAGTTGTTGCTCCGTTTGCATCAGTAACAGATTTCAAATTTCCATAACTGAAGTCAAAATCAGGAAGATTTGAAGCTCTCCAATAGTCATAAGTAGCAACTTTTTCACTTAGTTGAATTGCTTCAGTCTCATTAGCAGCTTCAGGCACTCGGTAAGTTTCTCTTAAACTACCAAAAGGTAAGGCTGAGCTATAGCCTGACAATTCCCCTACATACCTATGCCATACACCGCTTAAGACCTTTTCACCTGCTTTAATAAACTTTTTCTCTAATAATCCAAAGTAAGCAGGTGCCAATCTTTTAGTTATTATTGCACCTTGCTCTTCCTGAGGAATAGCTGAAGGAACAAGTTTCTTCAGAAGTGCATTTTTGTATGATTCTGCCTTAGATAATTTTCTATCCTTCAAACTTTCATTCTGATAATAATCAAATTCAAAATCATATCTCATGTTTTTAAAATAGGATTTTGTAGAATAGAGTTCAGTATATGGCTCTTTAGAAGGATCCATTACCGTGGCAGTACTACTCAAAAGCCTTCTTCCGTGGTGGGTGTTTATTGTATGATCAGCAAACTCACCGCTACCTACATAATCAATTACATCTTCAAACTCATAATCATACTCAACATATCCTGTCACCTTATCATGAGTGATTAATCCACCTCTAATAGCCAAGCGTTTCAAAGTTTTAACAGGTAAAACAAAGTTACTGCTGAAAATGGAATATTCATTATATACTTGGTTAATTACGGTACTGTCAATCGAAATATTTACAACAGGAACCTGAATTTGATATTTGTTTCCTTCGAGTGAGAATCCGGGCATAGTCAAAGGATTTGCTACTTCATATTGTTTGTATGCAGCCGCAGATAAAGTTCTTTTATCAGGGTTAAATGTCTTGTTTTCTTTGATTACCGCTTTTATAAAGCTATTTTCTCCCAATGGACTACCTGAATTCAGGATTGTGCCTACATTCAACTCGTCTGCCAAGTCATCAAAAGTAATATTAGAAAAATAATTCCATTTACTCTCAGAGACAAACTTATACTTATTCCTTAACTTAGAGTATGTTTTTAAAGTATTAATTGTAGAAAAAGAATCAAAATCATTTTGCATAGAAAGACTATCTACATCAACCTCATCATCACCTTTATGATAAGTAATTTCATATTTATGAGTAGGTTCATCAATTGACTTTAATCGAACTCTTCTTAAACCGAAGTATTTATTTGGACTTGTACTGGGAAATTGGTTGTCAAATTGATAAGGAAATGGAAATCCGCTTGAGGGATCTTCGTAATGAGTAGAAGAATAGTAAAGCGAATCAAATTTATAATCAAAAGTCAACATTCTCTTTGCGCTTTCATAGATCCCTGTTATGTAGTGCAATTCAGACATTTTAAAATAATGCAGAAATGGAATATATTTTTCTTTGTAAGGGTCTGTAACAGTTGAAGCATCTATCTGCCAATGCTTTTCAATTGTTGATGCAACCCTACTAACAAGGCTCTCATAGTTTTTGACAGCACTGTTATATCCGTCTAATTCATCATAATAATTGTCATATATATTAAATCCATAATGAGGAGTATTTCCAAAGTAAGAGATTTCTCCTTCATCTCCTGAATCCATATAATTTACATTATATTTCTTTTTGAAAGGTAAAAACAAAGTTTTATCTAAGGTTTCTATTGTATAAAAATTATCATTAGAACTTTCCGTCACAGGATGATCCATAAAGTCAGCAGGTAATTTTGTTGCTCCTAAAGACGGAAAAATTGTAACATCGGCAAAACTCGAGACAGGCCTTCTGCCTCTAAATACCTTACCATCCTCAATACTCTCTTCCATAGCCCATTGAACATTCACAAGTTTTTTCTCAGCTATCGAAATTGATTCTAAATAAAAGATAGTATGTGCAAAATCAGGATACTCTACTTTGTTAACAGCAGCTCCAACAGCATCTTTAACCCAATTAACAATATCCCAGTCATATGGATCATTATTAGGAGCAACTATATCTGTACCTGACTTCCAACCAATGCTGGTTTCATGCAAACCTGAAAGTTCTTCAACTCTAGTCCCGTAGGGGAAAATATCTTCTTTAAATATATATTCCAAACCATCTCCCGGGAAATAATGTATTACTCTCGGTCGACGTGAATTGGGATTATCTAAACCTTCTACTGCTTTAGAAACATAAGCAGGCAGTTCGTTATTAGGAATAAACTTTACTATTGCATATCCCTGAGTTCCTATTCCTTTCTCATAGTAATGTCCGGTATAAAGAGCTGGATCATTTATATCTCCAACATGTTTTTTTTGTGTTGGGTTCCTTAATTCAAGAAGAGATCCGTCAGAACGTAAAAGTTTAATTATATCTTGATTATCAGGATCAGTCAGAGGTTTAATACGATTACAATAATCATAACCGTCTATTAACCATACAGTATTATGTTCGTTTTTCAAATGAGGGATGGTCATAGTCACTGAACTAAGATTCCCATTTTCATCATATTGATGTTCAGAATTAAGCACTCTGTTTGTTATTTCCTTACCCCAAGAACCAAAACAGAAACTTTGTCCGAGCACTTGAACTGCAAATCCATTTACTCCTAAAATCCATGCAGGTTGACTTCTCTTTAGCTGAGCCCAAGCAGTATTTATACCTGAACTTACAGGAGAGCAAAAACTTGTAGTTAAAACATTAGAAGAATAATTCAAACCGACAGAGATAGGATGCCCTGCCATAGTCCTATTTTGTATCTGATAGCTATATACAAGATTACCTGATTTGTCATCTATTACAAGATTTGACTTAGATTTATATTGGGCTTCCAATGACATACCTGCCATTAAAAACAATGCAAATAAAAATATTATACGTTTCATTATTTCCTCTTATTTGATAACTACCAGTTGTAAAACATCTACTTTTACATTGTTGCATTTCACTACAACATTGTAAGAGCCACTACTATATTTCTCTAATGGTATATTAACTTTCGTATTTGAAGATTTTGATGTGACCTCATACGTTGCTATTGTCATACCTTTCATATCAACAACGTTAATCTCAAAATCATGCTTTGATTCATCAGAAATCTCAAGAATTGCATATTCAGATGCAGGATTCGGAGAAAGATTTAAACTTATATTTCTAAGCTCTTTTTCTAATTTTTCTTTATACTGAGGTGTTATAACAACTGAAGTTGGAGTTAATTCGTATTGAGTCAAATGAGTTGTATGATCAATATTGCTTTTACCAATACCGTCACAATTATCCATGACTGTATAGTGATATGGAGAAGTGGAAGTTTGAACTAAATCCATCAGATTAATATCTGTTATATTCTTTAACGCATTTTGGCCATAGATTGTAACAGTTTTTTCAACACTAACCCTTCTGTTTTCTATGTCTAAATATGATCCAAAGATAAAAAACATAATATCCTGCAAATTATCATTATTCCTATCGATAGGAGCTGTAGAAAGGTTTAAATAAGCTTTCTCAGGATAGTGAAATTCAGTTACGTGTTTGGATACACCATGAGTATTATCACCCCACAATATCTTGTAAGGTCTCATATATTGAGCTCTGTCTGCTTTTGCAAGCAAAGTATCTGATATTCCGTCATCATCATAATGACTAATATCAACAACTGCATAAGAGTCCACATATAGCTGTGCTATGCTGTCAAGCTCATCGGCTAAAGACCTAACTGATATTATGCTAAGTAATATCATAATCATTGTTACGTTGCGTAATAACATTTTGTCTCCTTAATAAAATAATAATGACATTAAAACCAGTGCAAATATAACAACATATATATTCATTTATCTTTCAAATAAATATTTTGTTTTATTCTGTATTCAGCATGTTGTTATCTATTGAATCATCTATTATAGAATAGTAGGTTTAATTTTTTTACCTTTTGGTACTTAGTGTAATAACATACTTGTTGAATTGAGAAACAATATACAGTCCCGATTTCTCGGGACTAAATATCATATATCTCTAATTATTTTAATTACCTTACCAAGAATGTGAAGCGAATCTTCGTCTTCATAAACACGGATTGGCTCATAGTCTTGATTGATTGAAGTGAGATAAAGACAGTGAGAGCCGGGATCGTAGACTTATACCATGTAATCACTATTTAGGCATACAGATACTATGTCACCTGATTGGTATTTGCAGGGACTAATATCGATTAACTCAGATAGAAAACAAGCAGCAGAAAACTAATTGCCAAGATGTCATGAAAACAAAATTCAAAACTTGAGATGTTTTTTAAAGTTAATAGAACAAATATAGAAGAGTTGATTGGAACATCAATCATCAAGAATATTAGATATATTAGACTAATTTGGAGAAGTCAATCCTTGTTAAAAAAGTCATGTGCTTTGAGGATATTTAATTGATTTGAACAAACAACAAATGATTAGCATTATATTTTCTTATTTCCAAATGGTTGGGAAATATTCCCAATTTCTGACTTCGGTGAGCAACTCAAATAATTTTTAAACTTATTCCTGCCTAGTTTATTTGAGTAATATCAATTGCCTTATTTGTCCATTTCCATGTAAAGCATAGCATAATTCATGTATAAATGATAAGATGTATATGTTTACTTATACAGTAGTACGATATTCTTTCTTGTAAAGCTCAGAATAGTAGAATATAGCTTTCAAAAGCTCATCACTACGTGGATGTGTCAACTTAATCTGCAAGATTTTATTATTAGTTTTTTGGCAAATATTGATATCAATTTTTCCATGATATGAAACCCTATCTTCATATTTTACTCCTACTGCTGGCTCTATAAGAGAAACTAAGTTTGTCTTAAAGTCATTAGTCAGTTCAAAATCAGACCATTTGTAGTGAATGCCTTGATAACAAATTCCTATCCTATCTACCCATACTTTTGAAATGAATTTAAGTTTCCTCGTAATTTTTGTCAACTGTTTTTGAAATATAGTCAACAACATTATTGTTGATGCTATATTCACAATTAAAGCAATTGCAAGCTCAATATCACCGGTTTTCAATTGACCGAACAGGTGAATATAGTAGTTTCTGAAGTAGATATAAATAATCCATGGTAGAAAAAATGCAATAATTAAACTTAGACCGATGAAGAGGTATGTGTAGAATTTAGGTATGATATTCAGAGGTTCGTTATTCAAATATTCTGACTTGAGTGAATCAAACAGGGAAGAATCCAATTTAAATACATTATCAATATAATCTTTAACATATTTCTTAGTATCTTCATTTTCTACGCTGAGTGATTCAATCAAATCTTCAGAAAGCACATTTTGACAATAATAGTTTAGTACAAGATTTTTATCATCGCTTCCTAAAGAGAAGTTCTTTTCAAACCATTTTATTAGTAATATTCCTCTTGTAATTATAGCTGCTTTGAATGCAATTATTATACTTGAAATAAAGCCAAATAAAGAAAATGCAATCGACAAAAAGGAGGCTTCGTCACTATAATCGATAAGAAGTATGAAACTTCCAACTAAATTAAAGATTACAGAAATAAGCCACCATATCAAAAGAAATGATAGAATTGCTATTATCCCAATCAAAATTTTAGCCCTGTTAAATCTTTTTAGCATTGAATCATTCATACTGAACACCCATTTTTTATTTTATTGATTGAATACAAATATTTTAATATCACGTAAAAATTTCAGGCAGAGATACAGAGCAATTCCTGACTGCCTGAATTGCATCTTTAAACAATCTGCTTCTTTTTACATCCCTTCAGCAGGCATATCACCTAAAATGGACATTACTGATCCACCAATTGCAAGTCCCATCACTAAAAAGAGTAGGATTCCGATAACAACTGCTATCGCTAATAAAATTAAAGATGCTTTTGCCCAGTTTGCTTTATTTGGGTTTGTACCTGAACTAAAAGCCCAAACAAATAGCATTATAAAGCCGACTATAGGAATTGCTGTAATCAGATAAGTCACAAACCACTGCCCCATACTCAAGTCATTTAAGTTTGGTTCTAAACCAAAGTTGTTTTCTAATAATTTTTCCATTTCCTGCTCTCTTAGTTGGAACTTAGACTTAGAAAATAAATATAGAGTATCATTGCCTGAAGATTCAAAACAGCATGTGCCCAATGTTTGACTACTGAAGGGGTTTTATCGTTTCTAATCCATGCAATAAGTACTATTTGTCCCACCAATGGAATTGCCGAGATAGTAATCTTACCAATCCATTGACCTACAGAAATTGTTGGATTTTGTGTCATGTTTGTTTTCCTTTTGTTGCTGGATATATACTGCGAATCGAAATTACTTACATAATCTTATGTTACTGTATTCCTTTTTCACTCTTACAAAATATTCTGTATTTGCAGGTAATGTCTCAGTTTTATATTTCGCACTTCCCATTAACCGACTCCCACTAACTTGTCGCTGTCTATGATAATCTTGTCCTGTTCTTATGTGAAGTATGCCATTTCGAGATCTAATAACCAATACATCAATCCAACCATAGTTCGATTCATAATATTGAACACAATCTCCGGGCTCTAATTTTGCAATCAAGGCTTTTTGTTCATTCCTTTGCTGTTCTTTGAGTTGATCTTTTTTCAATTTAGCTACTTTCTTCAACTCATCGACTTTAGAGTAAAGCTCATCTTTAATCTGTTCTAAATATCTTTTGAACTTCTGAGCCTCGGCTTCTGTTTCTTGCTTTGCTTGATTGTTTTTTGTCCTTACTTTCAATAATTCCTCTTTCAAATCATTTCTTTTCGAAGTCAATAATTCAGATTCAGAATAGTTAATATTGTCTTTATCAATATTGAAATTCTCTATTTTAGCAACAAGGTCAGATACATTTACTTCCATCTCTTCCGAAGATTTCAGCTTCAATAGAAGATTATTGACAAGGGTTTCTATGTTTGATTCTATCTGTTCACCCTGAGCTTTATTCTGAGGGTGTTTTATCAAATTATCCATTAGTTTTAATGTCTTACTGACTTCTAAATCAATATCATTTTTATAGTAAGTTAAATTTGATTTTACCTTTTTTATTTCAGCTTCCAGTTCTTCATCCAAGTTTTTTAATTGTATTGCTAATATCTCAAATTTCGAAAGTGCTATTTCCTGATATTTTTTGATAATGTCACTTCTTAAGGATACTATTTCTTCTTCTTCAAATCGGGAGTAATGATCAAGCCACTGATTATAGTAAACCATGTCGTAAGAATATGATTCTTGTATTCTGTCAAATATTCTTTGAGCTGTTTTACTTCGGAGCTCTTTCTTTACCTTTTTATCCTCTAAGGCTTCTACTTCATCTGCAAAGCGATATAATTCTTCTATGTCTGATATGTAATCAACACTCTCTGTTAAGAATATTGGATATTTCCTATCAAGAGTATTATAAGCGTCAAAATGCTCTGATTTTGGTATTGTGTTAACTGAATTTTTAGCTATTTTATTTAAAAGGTTTTTATCAACTACATAATTTTTCATAGCAGAGTAAATGCCTTCAAGTTCACTATTGCTTCTTGCTCCAAATGAGTTTTCCTTATCTGCTTCCAATACATATGCTGTACTTCCCTTAAATCCAAGAAGAATATAATCATCTGTATCAAATTCACTGACAAACCACTCTTCAATAGCTGAAGCTCCATAGATTCCACTTCCTTTTGGTAGTGTCGAATCTTGAGTAACCAAATAATAAACCCCATACCCTGCTGCAAACAAACCTGCAGCCCATATTAAGTTTCTAATATCTCTTGCAGAATCAGCAGGAGTTCCATTTTTTGTGGCAATTTCATAGTAGGCTTGTCCGCCACCACCAAATGCAGCTAAAGGTACTCCTGTAAATGTCAAGTACGACCATAAAGAATAAGATTCGTCTTTACGGATATTTTCGTAGATATGAAGTCCTCTTGATTTATCAGATGTCCAATCTTCTTTTTTATAAGAAATTGTAGTACATGATTGAAGAAGCACTAAGGTTATTAGGAATAGAGAAATAATGCGAATCATTGCTGCCTCATAGTTAGTTTTATATTTTTGTTTTAAATGGGAATCTTACATTAGGTAACTAATCTCTGAGGAGATGCAGATATGCTATAAAAAAAGGATGTCATATTACATATCCATTTCAAACATGCCTCCGCAAAAAGGCTTTCCACAATAGATACATAACAGACATCCACATGCAATGTGGAGTCCTCTGTATCTTCGGTGTGGAATTAAAATTTTGCGGATTTTGTTTGAACCAAAGACTAAGATTACTCTTATTTAAAATTTTCTGTTATATGTTATTTTTCTGATTTTTCTTTCTGATATGCGATTCTCATAAAAAAGTTAATAAGTGCTACATAATAGCAATATAAAATATTAGATTCAAATTATCAAATATTTTCTTTAACGTAAATAGAAAATCTAAAAATTCGTAAATATAGGTAAATTACAATCCTGCACTTCATTTTTTTGAGTGCAGGATTGTTGTTGTCTGAGGGGAAATTTCAATCTATATCACTATTGTATATATCTATAATTGATTTAGTTTACTTTCCCTAAAACCAAATTTCTAAACTCTTGGTTCCCATAGCTTTTGCAATCTCCCTCAATTGAAACTATTTCAAAATCAGAATGTCTATGCTCCTTATCTCTTGTAACAACAAGATACCAAACTGCCAATCTGCTTAGAGTAGTTTGCCTTGCTTCATTTATACTGCTAATGAAATCTGTAGATGTTATTCTCCAACAATCAGTTTTTAAATTTTTGCGAATATGAATGTAGCCTTTCTTTATGAGTGATATAATTATTTCTTCCCTTGCAAATCCTTCAAATCGAATTTTTTCTTTATACTTCTTATAAGTGTTTCGGATGTTAATCAAGGTCAAACCAAAAAGATTGGGATTATCAATTACAGTTTCTATGTGTTTTGCTCTCACTTCAATAACAATAGACTCTTCAGCTTCATTCGTAGGTAAAATCCAATATGCGTTTGCCATATCTCTCTCTATTTTTTCAAAGACAATCCCGGTAATTGTGTGCTAATAAACTTATACCACTTTCCATCATAAGCAAAAGCAGGTCTGTTGTAATCATAAAACTCTTTTTCTCTTGTAACGTAGAGCTGATATAAAGGCATTCTATTTAACAGCACCTGTTTATAAACCTTTTCCTTCAGCAATTGCTCTCTGCTGAAATCAATAGCTTCATCTTCAGTCAAAGGATGAGGAAACCTTATTATTCTCATCGCCCATCGGAAGACTAAATAGCTTTCTTTATAAGTAGTTTCAGTTTTAAGCATTTCATCATAATACTGCTGATCTAAGGAAATTGTATATTCAATATCCTCCTTGCTAAGACCAAGCAGTTCAAAATAAGTTTTTGGAATTGGAATCAATAAATTGTCCCATCCTTCTCTTCTTCCGATAAACTTATTAAGTTTTGCCCAACCCATTTTTTCGGCAAGGTATCGTGAACCCTCAGGATTTTTGTAGAAATCTTTGAATTCCGCTGAGCGTGATTGAATTAGACAGCGTGTGTTGTAATAACGATAATAATTATTCTCAGATCGTTCAGGAACTGAGAACATAGGTATTGGTTTTGCTAATGGCATGGAAAAATACTCCTATGTTAAAATGGAGTACCAAGAAGTGGTTTTTGCTTATAAAAGCCGTATCCCTTTACCACCGTGGCATTTTTGCTCGGTTGGTACACTTATGTGTTCTTGATACAAAAAATCGTTTATAGTTGATTTACGTAAGAATATTGATTTTGTTATCGAGTAGGAGGAGCATGATTATTTCATGCTCCGACCTCTCACACCACCGTACGTACCGATCGGTATACGGCGGTTCGCTAAACATTGGATTTCTGTTAATCTAGAAATCCTTTGGTCTTGTCCATATGTCACACATTGTCCTTCGACTACTTTCGATTTATCCTCTGCTTCCAGCATACTTTCTGTCGAACAGCTCCCTACTTTTCATTCAGGAATTTCAGCCTACACTTTATTTTAACAATATATATATTATGTTTAAGACCGTTTAACGTTCTGCCCTTCACTTACTATGATAAGCTACTATGGCGTCTGCTGACTTCTGAATTCTCAGTCATACATCACTGCACGAGTTGCCGTGTTCTTTGCAATTTCAAAGAGTGTTTGGCATGAATTCAGACCTCCCCAGGTAAGAATATCAACTTTCACCTCACATATCTGCCGGATATACATGCATAAGTTTCGGATAGTATTGGGCTTTGCTTTGTTATGCAAACTCACCCACTTATACCTGCCTCTTATCCGATTTCTGTTCGTCAGACCGAGGTTTTGCCGCCGACTTCCTTCAGATTCCACCTCACGATGGACACCCTTGTCTTTAGCTAACGATTCCCACTATCAAGGCTCGTTCGGGACTTACACCCTATAGTTGATACACATGCTGGGCACACATAGAAAAACCTCCTACAGGATGGTGTAGGAGGTTTTTTTGCTGAGATTTAAATATTGAAAGACAAGAGATACGTTAGAATAAGCTATATTTAATGTCACTAATACTACTTTGATCTATTTCATCTATTTCAGTTGCTGAATTGCATTGAGGTAAATCCATGTTCCAATATTTATTGTTTTCTATAATTTTATCTTCTACTTTTTTTAGATGATGTAAATCAATGCCATCTTCATTACACAATGCAACTATTTTGCAATTTGTAGGACCATTTAAAAATGGTAGTTGAGAGATATGTGTAAAAGATCGCTCATCAACTGTTGGATTATAAAAAACAACTACATCAGCTTTTGAAATATCTAAACCATCACAGAGTGTTTTATAATTCACAACAAAAATATTACGTTTACCTCTTTTAAAATCTGAGAGATCAGTAGTACAATTCAAATATTTTGTTATTAGCATTTCTTCTGCTTTATAAGCACAAACTATTACACACTTCTTGTCTTGGAAATGGTTACGTATATAGTCTGCTTTTGAATAGTCAAACAAATATTCACTTTGGTCAATTTTAATTGTTCCCGACGAAAGTTGTTTAGCTTTCTGTTCTTGTTGTTCTTCGCTTATTGCTAACTTAATGATAATAGTATTTTTATCATAAAGTTCGGCTATCATGTTCTTAGTTTCTGAGTTCATCTTTATATTAATTTTTTCAACTTTACGACTCTTAAAGTCAGGAAACATATCACTAAGTGAACACTTTAGGAGTGCTGGTGCAACTCTTGAAGTTAACTGCTCCGCATCTTCAACTTCATATGTTGAGAATGTACATTTTTTAGTTTTGACTTCCTTAGTAGTAAAATTGGAATCGACAAAATTATCAATGCTAATATTTGTAAATATGGAATTTGAAAATGGTCTGTATAGTTGTGTATAACTATCTGCACCTGCCAAAGGACTTGAAGACATCATTATGCAACTATTAGACTTGTTTCTTATACTTTGGATATTTACAGTATTTTTATTGAGCTTTATTTTAGAAATCTTATGAGCATAATCAACAATAAGTATATCTAATTTTTCTTTGAAATCCTTTATTTTTTTATGCTCGAAAAAAACGATTTCAAATTTTCCTTCGAATTTCTTTGTCAAACTCTTCACATGTTCCATCATATTTTTTGTAGTTACAATACCAACTTTTTTCATTTTCTCTTTTTCACATATGCTTAGAGCTATCTCATATTTATAACAGCCTTCTTCAAAGTGCATAAATAAGTAATTGTGTTTCTTGAATATCTCCAACCCTAAATCTAAATATAGATCAAAATTATTTTTCATTATGCCCTCCGCTTTTCGATAATGTTCAATTCTTTAGTTTTTAAAGGTATTTCGAAACCGTAAACTTCTTCTGCTTTATTGAGAATTACATTTCTCACTAATTCAGCATCTTCTGCATTTGCATCAAAGAGCATTACAGAATCATGTACAGTCAAAATTTTAATATTTTCAGGAATTGAAGGAATAACAGATTGAATCCATAACTCAGCTTCTTTGCGTTGTGCCATGATTGCTAATTTCCGTCCTCCATCGATATATTTCTTTCTCAACCAAGGAGTATTTTCATTCATTTCTATCGTGCTAAGATTTTTCTTTTTGTTTACAATCCACTCGAACATAGTTGGAAATTCTTTCTTAAAACATTCTACAAATTGGTAATGTGGGTCAATTCCTGAAGGATGATATTTATTTCGAGATCTCAATCCTGAATCTGCTGTATAAAGAAGTGTATCCATAAATCTCTCTTTTACCCATATTCGATTTCTGCTGAGTTTATCTGCTAAATATTGATAGATGTCTGAGTTTAATACTACATGTTCATACTTGTGATCTATCACATTATCTTCTTTCATAAGAGCAAGCATTATTACAGGTTGGGAAGAAGTAGCATCAATTTCATAAGTAGGATATAATCTTTGCTCATTATCTTGATAAAACAAAAACTGTCGAAGCTCAGATTTAAGATTCGTAAACTTTGTATATAATCTCAAATTATTAGAATTAACACTAAAGAGATTATAGTCAGAATCTAACATTGATATCTGTCCTCTGTACTTCATAATTTTTCCTTGTTCCTCATTCTCGAAATAAGAAGAAACAAATTCATGCGCTGTTTTGGAATCTATATCTAAATTGCATAAATCTTTGTAATGTTTTTCTAAATTTGGATATTGAGACTTTACTATATCGAAATAAAATTGATTAACTCTATCAATTTTATTAAGGATTTTTCTATATCCAATCTTATGTAAAATCATATTAGTAGATAAAATCAATTCGTCATTTAGACGATACCCCTTAGGTCTAAAATTCGTATAATACTTTCCATCTTCCTCTATTATCTTCCACTGCAATAAAACATCCAGTACCTTACGAGCGTCATTCTTACCAAGAATAATCTCTTTTATTTCTTTCTTTATATAAATCATTTGTTTTGTATTTTCAAAATGTAATGATTTACGGATGAGATATGAAGCAAATAACAACACACAATCTTTTTTATAATCAGTAAGATTTTCTATTTTGTTAACTGCCTCCAAAATCTTCTCGTTAATGATAATTTTACCTTTCATGTCTAAGTCTCCTTAACTTATTGTTTATTTTCCATACCTTTGAATTTCGAAATTAGCTTTCTTAAACCTGCAATTTCTATACTACTGTTTACTAAACATTTTGTAAAAACGTTTCAATTATTTTAGCTATGAGATGTTGTTTTTCCCGTTTTCTATCTCAACATACTTAATTTTAAAATTTTTGAATAGAATAGACAAGCATCATTGAAATGATATCACTTCCATACTTTGAATATCTTTATTGATAAATCTTTCTAATTCTAAATAGTGCAATTCAACATTCTAATATTAAACTTTAAAACCATGTAAATAATCAAACCTATATACTACCTAAAAAAAGTAAATGTCAAATTATTAAAAAAAACATCTTTACTTTTGATATTTATATTTTTTATTTTCAATTTTATAAATCTACTTATGAATAGATAGACTAAAAATATTATAAAGATTAAATAGTTCCATTATCAATGTGTAGTGTCTAAAATCTATAATTACTAAAATTGTTATATTTAGAAATGAGAGATTGCATAAAACAAGTAAAAATATTAAAATTTTCACTAAAATAGCCTCTATACAACAAGAGAAAATTATAAATATTATTATATAATATAATATCTAATATGTGTCCCTCTTTTGCATTCCTATTATTATATATCTTATTACAGAAAAGTTATAAAGTGAATATTACATGCAGATAAAAACGGAACAATTTTCTGCGAGAAAAGAAGAATAGGGTTTATCATTTTTAGAATAATATTTGGAATGTCTAAAAGGGGTTGAACAAAATTGCTTTGTACTTTTATCGAAATTCGCAGCCAAGCATTGCAGATGCTATTTTAGACAGTATTGTGCACAACTCAAACAGAATTGAAATCAAAGGAAATTCTATGAAAAAAAGAAAATGCAAGGCTACAAGAGAATAATTTTGTAGATTAAGCTTGGCTAATAAAAGTGGGGTACTTTCGCCGTAACAAGTGGAGTACTTTGATCGAAATAGATAAATTGAGACTGTAAACTAAACTCTGTCCATTAGAGTTATAATAATAAATCAAAGGACAGAGCAATGAACGAACAAGATTACAAATCGATTCAAGACAAAGCGATAAAGCAATTTAAAGAGGGCAAATCACTATTAGGCAAAGATGGTGCATTTGCCCCTTTACTGCAGCAATTCTTAGAAGCAGCACTCGAAGCAGAAATGAGTGAGCATCTAACAGACGCTAAACCACAAAAAAAGAATAAGCGTAATGGTAAAGGTAAAAAAACGCTTAAAACAAATCATGGTCCTGTAGAGATAAAAACTCCGCAAGACCGCAATTCAACTTTCGAGCCACAGATAGTCAAAAAGCGTGAAAGAGTGCTTTTAGACAGTCTCAGTAATAAAATAATAGCACTGTATGGCAAGGGAATGAGTCTTAGAGATATATCCGAGTATATCGAAGAAATGTACGGAATGAATGTATCAACAGCTACCTTATCGCAAATTACAGATAAAGTAATACCGGATATTCAACAATGGCAAAATCGCCCATTAGATCCGGTGTATCCAATTGTCTTTATGGACGCTATGCACTTCAAAGTCAAAGATAATGGTCGGATTCAAAGTAAAGCTATATATACCGTTTTGGGTATAAATAAGACAGGTCGTAAGGAAATACTAGGTTTATATTTTTCCGAAAGTGAAGGTGCACATTTTTGGCTTTCGGTCTTGACAGAATTGCAAAACCGAGGAGTAGAAGACATCTTAATCGCAGCTATTGATAATCTCAAAGGATTTGCCGAAGCCATAAACAGCGTATATCCTTTATGTGAAGTTCAAACCTGCATAATACATCAAATACGTAACTCAATGAAATATGTAGCCAGTAAAGAGCAAAAACCTTTTATGAGTGATTTAAAGCTGGTTTACAAGGCTGACACTAAGGCAACAGCAGAGATAGAATTAGAAAACTTAGCTACTAAATGGGGTAAGAGGTATCCGATAGTTATCAACTCATGGCTAAATAACTGGGAAAAACTATCCACATATTTTGAATATTCACCTTATATCAGAAAAATTATCTACACAACCAATACTGTAGAAGGCTACCACAGACAGGTTCGCAAGGTAACAAAGACGAAAGGAGCATTTACAAGCGAAACCGCTCTTATGAAGTTAGCTTATTTGGCCACTCAGGAAATCAGTAAAAAATGGACACAGCCAATACCAAACTGGGGCTTGATTATTCAGCAGTTGGCCATACACTTCGGCTCTGATAGGATGCACTTAGATATTTAAATAGGAGCGACTACGCACCCAAATTTTTCGCACAAATCGTTACGCAAAAAATTTGGATAGCTTATCTTTGCTTAAAATTGAGGAATATCTTTAAAAAAGCAAACGCCGAAGTGTGGAGGAAAATGCGCCTCTAAGGAAAGTAAAAAATAAGGATGTGATTCAAAAAAGTTGTATCTTTAACAATCACATCCCAGAATTTTCTTCTATAGAAATAGAACAGACAGAGTTTATTTTACACTACCGTAAATTCGGTATTTTGTTGACACAGCTTACACTCACCCCGCGTATAATCTCCATTACGTCACAAAATATCTATGATACTACATTTGAATTGGCCATACACTTCTAATCAATCAACCAATTCTATTGTTACTCTTCCAAAAGATTGATTTCAGTTGCAACTTCTTTCCCAAGTTCTGTCAAGTGGTAATACCAAGACGTAATTCTTCCACTGCCATAACCTTGCCCCTTCTGGATTAACATCAATTGAAGAAACAGATCTAAACTCTCTTTAGGAATTCCTTCCCAATTTGTTTTATTGTCTTGGATCATACCTACTGTTTTTCTAAAATCTACTAATACACTTTTTTTTTAAGTTTTTTTGTTATTCTCAGAGCTTTTGAACTGTCATTTGCAGTTAGCTGATTCGTATTCCCAATTTTCTGTAGTTGCTTTTTTATTCGTGAAATCCACACTGAGAGTATAACTATACCTGCAATTAAAATAATGGCAAAAGGTGTAAATTGAGCAGTAAAATTTCTCCAAAAGTCGTCTAATTCATTTTTTCCAATATAGATATTGCAAAGTGTACCCAATATCAGAAATACAAATCCAACTACATAAGGATTGTTGAGGAGTTTTTTTAAATACTTCATTTTGCATTTCATTTTTTTATAAAATCTACTGTTTACACTTCATCGTCATCAACTCGAAATTCTAATTCATAATTCTTCACAAACTCAGTCTCTTCTTTGCTAAGCCCATAAATTGGACAAATTATATCGTCGATTTGATCTATAATATGTTTGGATAACCTTGCATAGTACTCAGTATGATTTCCAACTTCACGGGAATTTGTCTTTAAATTGGCATTATAATCTTCAAATAATTTAATTATTTTGCTTCCTGCATTTGAATTAATCTCTGGAATTGGAAAAAAGTTTAAATCATTACTTTTAATATGCCAAATATCTGAGTAGATATGGTGGAACCACCAATATAGGTTGCTACTTAAAATCCCTCCAATAATATCACTATCGATATTATTAAGATATATTATTTTTTCTTGGGTAGATTTAGTAGAAAAATTGGTAAACAATTTATAATATCTACCACCTGCTTGTCTATAATAAAAATACTCTTGACTCTCCTTTTTTGAAATATAATCTTTAATTGTTTTTTGATGTTGTTCTAATGACTTTAAAATATTTAGCTCGATATCCGTACCGATTTTAGGGAGTCTTCCATATTTTTTAAAACTAAAAGAATTAATAAACTTTAGATTCGTTATTACATCTTCAATTGGAGTAATAGCATTTCTTTTATTCAACTTCGTAGTATTTAATTCTTTAATCTTTGACTTGTCATTTGATGCAATAATAATTGCTACTGGTTGCTCTGCATTATCAAACACTCTTTTAGGTCTATCAAAATAAGTTGATATCCACACTTTGCTACAGTTTTCAAAAATCATATTATGAAGAGCAGACATTGATTCACTTGATGTTATGGATAGTGGCACTATAAATGTAAGAATTGTACTTTCTTTATTTATTTGAAACAAGCCAAAATCAATAAAAAGTGAGTAAGTATCAAGTGAACCCTTCTGTTTTCCTTTTATTGTTTTTGTGCTTCTATAACGTCCTTTAAAATATGCTTTAAGTCTATCATTTTCTTCTTTTGAAATATCTTCTAAAGTATATTTTGCTCCATAGGGTGGATTTCCAATAACAATATCAAAACCATCTTTTATGCCAAACATCCACTCAGAATCAAACCAAGATGAAGAATTATGAGAAAACGGATCCCATGATGCAACACCCTTAGAAGTAGCCATTTCGGAATTTTCATGGATTTGCTTTTTATACTCATCTATTTTCTTTTCTAAGCTGTTTAATCTCTTTTGTGTAGCAGAATTGATTTTGCCATTTTTTAAAGATAATTTGATCTGCTCAATTTTTTCTTTTTCAACGAAAATTTTATTTTGTAATCCCTTATTTCTTGATTGGATCTGATCAAAAATCTTTCCGTTTATTTCTTCACGAACTCTGTTATAGCTTTCCATTGCATTAAGTTTTTTTTCTTTAGTATCTGCACTATAGTAGGCTTCCATGTAGCTTTTTAGCTCTTTTTCCAAGCTATTAATATCGCTTGTGAATAAGTTTTTGACACTATCATCTAATCCTATTAAAGTATTTGCAGCAACAAATTTGAACTCAAGATTAGGAAGAGGATAAATTCCACAATTAGAAGAATCATCGATTACCTTTTCATCAACTATTAGAGATAAGAAGCAACGGAGCTTAGAAATTTCCACTGCAATCTCTTGTATATCAACACCATAGATACAATTGCTAATTAGGTATAATTTTCTTAGATAATCTGCATTCTTGATTTCAAAATTATGATCTATTTCATATAGCTTGTGCTCAATTTGTTGTATAGCAGTATTTCTAATCTCATCATCATTTATTTGATTGGCAAAGTCAATATCTTCCTTAAGTTTTCTTATTTTATCTCCAATCTCTTTTTCTTTTTGTTCTTCTTTCCATTTAAGATTATCAGGATCAATTTTGTTTACAATTTCTACCAACTTTTGAAGCACACCCATTGGGAAAGCCCCCGAACCACAAGCAGGATCTAATATCTTCACTTCGTTTATAGCTTTCAAAATATCCGATTTTTCTGTATCGTCAAAATCAACATCATCTATTTCTATAGAAAGCAAATTTTCAATTCGTTCTTTTTGAATTTCAGTTTTAGTAAGAAGATACTCTTTGATACTTTCATCAACCATATACTCTACTATCGGTCGTGGAGTATAGAAACTACCTGAGCTTTTTCGTGCAGATTCACCAGTTTCAGGATTGATTTCTGCTAATAGATTTTCAAATACACGACCAAGCATTTCAGGGTCAATAGATAGGTCTATGTCGATTGATGTGCTCTCATCTATAGTAAAGTTATAAGTTTCAAAAAGCGAAAGTAAACCTGTCTCTTTACCATCAACAACATCATAGAACCAATTGTTTTTTATAACAAGAGTATTTCTCAGAATTGCATCGTTACACTTATAAAAGTCGATGCCATCTAAAGGTTCGAAGAGACCACCATTTAAGAAGGGAGTTAAATCCCATGGCTTTTGTTTAAACTCTTCTTTACGAGCTTCTATTGGTGTATTTAGCACCTCAAAGAAAAGTGGTTCAAGCTTATCATGATAATAGTTGTTAGAGTTTTTTACAGCTTCAACTGACAGTATTTCATCAGACAGTAGAGAAATACCATTAGCTGACTTCTTCTTTTTAAGGAACCAGCTAAAAAGAATACGACCAATTAGCCGAACTGCAAATTCCTTACGAGTTTGATCATCATCTGTGGAGGGTAATCTAAGAAGAGAATCTTCTTTTGACACAACATATTTATTTTTACCTTTACCTCTTTCTCCGCCAACAAGATCCGTAAACAGCTTAGCGATACTATCATAAAACTCTTTGTTCACAACTTCAATAGAGAATCTCTTTAATAGATCATCAAAATCTTTAACTCGTCCCTTCTTTAATAGAAAAGCTTCAGGAGTACGTGTCTTTGCATCAGGTCCAAGGAAGAACGAATAACGTTTAGGGTTTGAATATGTACGTTCAATTTTTTTACCTTTTGCTTCAAGCTCTACTGTGGCAAGAGAAAGTCTGTAATTATCAGAGTTTGTACTTACAAATACTGCTAACACTTGACGATAACCGAAGTTGCCCATCAATCTAAAAAGTTCTTTTGATATTCCTACTCTTGGGTCGTGTTCCGAATTATGCCATATCTCCAAAACTGGTAGTTCTAAACTTTTAGAGTATCCAATTTTAAAACATCTGTCTGCATCAATATATTTTGATTGGAAATCAATTTCCAAATTTTCAATATCACTTTCAAAATCTTCAGGTAGAAAGTCATTGCTTAAAAAGTCGATAAAATCATTTTGCGTATATTTCAAATTGAAGTTGTATCTCATATCAATTCCTCGGTTAAAATCACAGTTTCTTCTCCTTCGTCAATCTCGTTGGCTTGTCTGATTTTTGACGCAAGGAATGAATGCTTAATAGTATTTTGAAGTTCAGCCATTTCCTGATCAACGTTATTAAAATCAATATCTCTAATCTTCTTCATTGCCCAAGCACTTAGAACATCATATTCCTGAGCTACACGTTTTAAATCTTCAAGATAATCTTTATTCCAAGGGCATTTTGTCTTCATCATCTTTATCTTTTCTATAGCAACTTGTTTACCTTTGTCTCTTTTGAATTCAGTTCTTCTTTTAAAAAGTGTCTTTTTCAGTTCTTGGTATATTTTATCAAATGTAGGAGATACTTTTTCAGCATTCTCCATTATATCTGCTTCAAATAATTTCATAGCGTCTTCAGTAGTCAGAGCAATTGGCTTATTCGTGCCATTAGACAATTTAAAAACATGGTCTTTGCCCTTTTTACCAAATATAAGTACACCTTTTTGTTCTTTTGGTTTTGTTCGTCTTATGCGGGTTCTTTTAGCGATTCCTTTGGCTTTTTCTAAAGCTTCATCTTGCTCTCTTTCAAGTGTATTTAAAAGATTGATATATTGAATATCCCAGCTTCGTTTGTCATCTTCTTCACCAGCACGCTTTTTAAACTCTTCAACAAAGTACGACCTCAATTCTTCATCATTAGTAAGATATTGTGTATCCTCACCAATTAGAGCATGAATCATACTAATCTTTAATGTCGAAATACCTTTTGTTCTTGTTTCTTTTTCACCTGTAGCTGTTGGGAAGAAATTATAGATGTAGAGTTTATCATACATTCTTTTGTTGATACGATTAATGCGACCAACTCTCTGTATTACTACTGTTGGATTATATGGAATATCATAGTTAAAAATGATATCTGCTCTGTGTAGGTTATATCCTTCAGAAATCGCATCAGTAGCTATCAAAATGTCATAATCATTTTTTTGTTTTTCTTTCGAAACACCGGCATCAAAATTTTTAACAAGCTCCTTCTTTAAAGCCTTGTTTGAAGCAGATGCTGTATATTTCATAACCTTAAAGCTATCTTTAAGTTTTTCGTGAAGGTAATCCACTGTGGTAGCATATGCACTAAAAACAATAATCTTTCTCTTAGGATTTTCCTTGAGCTTTTCTGTTAATACCTTTTTAAATCCTTCTATTTTGGGATCAGAGCCATTACGTTCTTTTTCCCAACGTTCTTTGATGCTATATAACAATGCTAAATCTTTGTTGATATCATCTATAAATGCTTTCTTCAACTCATTTTTATCTATAAGTAAAAGACCACGGTCATAATATTTTTGAAGTTCTTTTTCGAAAGTATATTCTTCAATCAAATCATCATCTATATTATCAATTTGCTGTAATAAAGATTCTGCATCTGGTAAGTTGCCCTTTTTGTAAATTGGGATTTTACCCAACTTTTCATACCATCCTTTTATGAGTTCGTTGGAGTTTATAATATTACTTAATGTGGTCTCGAATGCGACGACTGAACTTTCAAACCTATGAACAAGTAATCGTCTCATAAAATCAGCCAAATTGCTCTGCCCTTGGGTTAATAAGTTCGTTTCAATATTCAAATCCTTACTGATACGTTCTTTATATTTACCAATATTTTTGATATATGTTGCAGGCTTATATCTTGCACCAATTAGTCCAGAATCAGAATCATTTTCAGGTTTAATCAACTCCAAAGTTTCAGAATATAGATTACTTAAATCCCCAAGGTCGTATTCCATTATTTCAGGAGCCTGCACTTCAGGGAATGTAATCTTTTGCTTCTGAAGATCTTCACGGTAAATGTCTATTTCCTGCAAATCTATTCTCGACCTTCTTATAAAGAGAGGATTCAAAGTATTTCTAATCTGGTTAGCTAAAGATTGAATCTCCAACTCAATCTCAGCGGCTTTTTTTGTTTCTTCTTTCTGTGCCTTTTTGATGCTTTTATACTCTTTGATATACGCTCCGAACTGCCAACTCAAATTTTCAACAGTTTGTATTGTTGGTTTCGTTGGTATCTGAAAAAGTTTAATAAGAGAAAAAATATCTTCAGGTTTGTTATTGAATGGCGTTGCAGATAGAAGCATAACTTTATTGTTTGCACATAATTCTTGTAACATACTGTAATCAGTAGTATTTTCATTTCTGTACTTATGAGCTTCGTCTATTATAATAAGCTGTTCTTCATTTTGATTATATCTTTCGAGAGCTTCTTCAATTTTTCCACGAGAGAACACTTGAGCATTAAAGTTAAACTCATATTTATAATCCTCCCATTGAGGAACAAGGTGTGGCGGTGCTATAACAATTGATTTCAGTCCAAGATTATAAGCAATTGTACTTGCAATGATACTTTTTCCAAGTCCGACTACATCGGCTATAATAACACCATTATGTCTGTTAATGATATCAATTGCTTGAGAAATTGCGTCGGATTGGTATTTCAAGTCCATAAACTTGTTTTTAGTTATTTCAGAAGGCATTTTAATACCTTTTGACTCACGAGTGCCAAAGTATTCTAATAACACTCTTAAATAAACTAAATAAGGTTTTGGTAGCTTATCTAACCAAATTTTTTCAAGAACTTCTGTATTGAAAATATCAAAGTTTTCTTTATTTACTATGTCAACAGCATCATCCCATAATCTTTCAAACAATTCTTTAGCTTCTTTAAATGCAGCTTTTGTACGTAATTCGACATTGATTTCATTCTGACCGGAAAACCCATTCTTAGTTAAATTACTTGAACCAGTTATAACAACACCAGGGTACTCTCCATTTTCTGAATGCGAAAATGGCTTTTCAAAAATATATAGTTTTGCGTGGTTGGGCTTTAAAGTTTTTTTGATTTGTAAAGAGCCATCTTTAATTTTAGAGAGGAAAATTCGAAAAGCTTCCTGATCTTCCTCAGAATCAAAATACTCTGTTTCATTGAATAATTCCACAAGTTGCTGATTGTAAGAGTCTCTTACAAGCTTACGTGATGTATTCCTCTCAGAAAGATATTCAAACTCAATTACCCTATTCATCAAATCTTTCTGTATATCAAGTCCAACCAGTATTCTTAGATTTTTGTTGTCGATGTTTTTATAAATACGTATAAAACCAGAAAAATAGAAAAAACCGACAAGTACGTCAAAGTTTTCCGTACTAGGAAGTATATTGTTAACAACCTTATCTAATAATCTTTCTTCGTTCGTAATAAAAGCTTTTGTGGAGTCCATAGTATCAAGAAGAAGATAACAATAAACATATTATAATATGTATTAATATACTAATTATTATCGACACTATATTAGAATTTAGAACATTTAGAATATTATTATTTGACTTGATTATTAATCACAACGCCATAAATAAAAAAGCCCCTGCATTATATGTAGGAGCTTAAGATTCGAATTATGAAATATTGAAGAACTCTTCTAAGTCTTGAATTTTGAACAGAGGATTCTTCCCTACCATTTGACATGGGATATTATGATTTTTCCTAATTCTCCAAAATTTTGTACTACTGATACTATATTTGTCACATACATCAGCAATAGATAAGAGTGTTTCATCATCTCTTATTGAAATCAAGCTTAGCTGTTTAGCTACCTCTTCCTGTACTTTTTTCTCAATCAATTCTGCCAATTCTTCTTTGCTCAAAGCGATAAGTTCTGTCATAACATAACCTATATTTTTCAACTATAGGTTATATATCCAATATCAAAACCCTAATCTCGTCTTTTAGGATTGTTATTTTCACTTATTTTCTACTATACACATTGCAACATCCACTATTGATATGTCCCTATTGCTTCCATAGGGGGCAAAATTCCATGAATATAATAAAAGGCAGGAAGAGAGATATAAATGTATGACTTGTAGAAAATCTTATACTGCCGAAGAAGAAAAATACATTGAGTCTATTACTGATGCAAGAAATAAAGGTTTAATAAAAGCAAGAGCCTCTACTCTTAGAGTGAAACGCATAGAGCTACTTGCACAGTTGGATAAGATTAATCAAAATATTGAGTATATTGAATCGATAGGGAAGGAATAAATTCCTTCGAAAATATATTATAGAGCAACATAAATTATCAATTTTTGGGCAGATTGCCCCAACCTGTGTCCCAACCACATACAAAAAAACCTTATAACTTTATCAGCTATAAGGTTTTATATTTTTCTTTGAGTGGTCGGGGACGGAATTGAACCGCCGACACGAGGATTTTCAGTCCTCTGCTCTACCAACTGAGCTACCCGACCTCCTTCAAAAGGAATACAAATATAAGAGTAATAACTGAAAATACAAAAAGTATTTTTCAAATCCTCACACTTCTATAGAAATTAGAACTTATTTTGATTAATTACGTTTTAAAATGTATTGTCAGTTTTATGGCAATTGCATTTGTTTACAATAAAGAGAATTTGTATGGATTCTAAATTGGAAAAACTGAACAGTCTTAGCGGCAGAATGGAAAGAATATTGGACAGTCAATTTTCACTCGCTGCAGAAATTAAGATTGCAAATGACGAATTGTATTTTATACAAAAAGCAATTCTGGAAGAAGAGAGTCTTAAAAAAGAAAGTTTTAAAATTACAGAGGAAATTGAAGAATTAGGAATCAAGGAAGAGCACTCTTCCACAATTGATGCCGGAGAGGATACTATTTCAGAAAATGTTTTTGCAGAAGAAGAAGAAAACATAACATTAGAAAAATTTACAGGGACTTCTGAAATTGACGAATCCAGTTTAAAAGATATCCACTTAGAAGAAACACAGGAAAAATCAGAAGAAGAAGAGATTCTAAGTGTAGAGCAAGAACAAGTTGATCAACAGCAAAATTATCAGGAACAGGAAGCAAAGCAACAATTCTCACGTAAAGACTACTACACTTATCAGAAAAAACCTTCTGCACCTAAATCCAAAAAGAACATAGAGAAATTCATAGGTGAGAACCTAATCAGTAAGCTTGGCGTACTCATCCTCATACTGGGTATCGCATTTGGAACCAAGTACTCTATTGATAATAACTTACTAAGTCCTCTTGCAAGAATTATATCCGGGTATATTTCCGGATTGGTTTTAGGAGCTTTTTCTTTTATTCTTCGAAAGAAGTACGAAAATCTAAGCGCCGTCCTCATAAGTGGTGCCACAGCGGTAAGCTATTTTGTAACATTTTCAGCTTACAGATTTTATGAGCTAATCCCTCAAGAACTCGCATTTGGCATGATGACCATTTTCACGGTATTCACAGTGATTGCCGCCCTGAGTTATAACAAGCAGGTCATTGCTCACATAGGAATGATTGCCGCTTATGCAGTTCCGTTTCTACTTAGTGACGGCTCCGGAAGAGTTGGAATAATGCTGAGCTATGTTTCCATAATAAACATTGGATTGCTGGTCATTTCTTTCAAAAAATACTGGAAATCTATAACTTATGTATCCGTTATTCTGTCTTGGTTTATATTCCTTACAAGTTTTGCCAGTACCAGCGCAGGATTTGAACTGAGATTTGGCTTCGCAACAGTTTTCTTCTCAACTTTCTATATAAGTATGTTAGCTTATAAAGCTATTAGAAACGAAGAACACCACCCAGGCTTTACAGGTTTACTCACTTTTAACAATATTATCTATTATATTGTAGCAGCCACCTTAATTAGTCGAGAATATGACTCTGATCTGGTAAACGGACTTTTCGCATTAGCTAATGGTATAATTCATTTCTCTGTGGCAGCATTACTACATAAACGTAAAGTTCAAGATCGTGTCGTTATTCATCTATTAGCTGGATTTGTTCTGTTTTTTGTGGCAATTTCAATTCCGCTTGCATTCGACGGTAATGTCATTCCTGTTTTATGGATAGCAGAAGCAGCACTTTTATTTGGATTAGCTCGCAAGCATGCCCTACCGAAATACGAATTGATCTCATTTGTCTTGCTGCTGTTTTCAATTTTAGGACTTACAATCGAACGTTTAGACCTTTATGATTATTGGTCGAGTGTATCTATTACCCCAGTTTTCAACGAATACATGCTAACAGGCACATTGTTTACTGCAATTCTTGGTGTTATGGTATATCTTGCACACAAACATACACGCAAAGAATATAGCTCGATTATCCCGATTAATGCTGCCAATACAGTTTTAGTACTTTTATTTTTGACATCTTTATACCTACTTTTCTCATTAGAGATAATGCATTATTTCAATAATGTAATTCAAGAAGTAAAAGAACTTAAAATAGACTTGAGAGATAATCTGGAAATTGCCAAAGCTCATGGACATATTTGGCAAATAGTTTACGCAGCTTTGTTTTTGTCGACTCTAAATATTGTCAATCATAAAAAGTATAAATCTGACGTCATTAGTCAAGTAGCTAACTCACTCTCAGTCCTTGTAGTTGCGATATTTTTGATGTTCGGACTTTGGGATATAAGCGTTCTCAGAGAACTATATCTGAAAATGAATGGCATAGATAGTATAGGCTACGGTATATTCAATATTTTTACAAGATATATCTCTATAGCTGTTATTGCAATACATACTGTCATTATGTTCAAGTCATTTGCTAATGATAAAGGATTTGATACGAAGCAAATCGGCTTGGAGCTTTATGTGGCCCTTGCTTCAGTTTGGGTCTTAACAAGTGAAATTATACATCACTTAGACATGGCTGGGATTACGGAAACATACAAATTTGGAATAAGTATTGGTTGGTCAGTTTCTGCAATATTGCTAATTGTGCTTGGCATAGTGCAGAGTAAGAGACATTTTAGAGTCTTTGGATTGTTGCTCTTTTCGGTTACCATAGTTAAATTATTCTTCTATGATATTTCTAACTTGCACATCATCAGCAAAACGATTATAATGGTTGTGCTCGGTGTGTTGATGCTTATAACATCTTATCTATATTCAAGATTTAAAAACAAGCTTTTCGGAAATGAAGGTGATGAAGAAAAAAATAATACTGATTCTTAGTTTTTGGACAATTATCGTGTTGACTTGTTTCGGCTCTAATACTAAGCTAGAGCAGTTTCAATACAGAAATCAAATACTAAATATTGATAGTACATGGAATCAAATAAGGCTACCAAACACAGTATTAGCTAATTCTGAGCAATCACTAAAAGATATAAGGATTTATGGAGTCTCACAAAGAGACTCCATTGAAATCCCATATTTTATTACACCTAAATACGATAGCTACGGAGTGAATTATTTTCAAAAAGATAGTAAAGAAAAATTAGACGTGATCCCCAGTATTTCGAACTCAATCTCTTCATCAAATAAGACCTTAGTAGAGATTGTATTCCCAAAACGAATATCTTTTAGCAGCATCACATTTTTCACTGATTATAAACACGAATACAAACGCCGTGCTTATCTTAAATATATCAGATATCCACAAGCTAATTATGATAATTATAAACCAATACTTGAAGAATTAAAGACACTTAGCCTCAGCTCAGAAGGCAGCAATACTTTTGAATTTGAAAATATAATCACCGATCAGATTGTCTTGGAAATTCCAAATCATGACAACCAAGCTCTTGAAATCAGCAATATTGAATTATCTGAAAGTGTACATTTTCTTGTCGGAAGGTTTGAACCGAATTACCAATACTATCTCTACTATGGTAATAGAAACAAATATAGACCCAATTATGACATTGTCAATTTTGTAGATAAAATTCCTGACAGTTTAAATCAGGCTGAACTCGCAGAAGGAGAATCTTTATTTGAAGCTCCAAGTGAAAATGACAAAAATGATGACTTGACTGATAAGACATTACTTTGGATAGTAATTGGATTACTCTCAATTGGTTTAATATATTTCTCTATTACTCTATTAAAGAAGTAAATAATCTACAATCCAACTGAAAGAACTAGTCCCTGACGTATTCCTTCTCGAATGAAAGTATAAGTTCTACCGGTTTCTATAGAATATCCAAAGCTTAAACCAAGCTGGCAGTAGTCAAAATCATATAAAAATTGAACAAATGGTTCAAAAACATATAAATTTGCATCTATGCTTGATTCGGCAAAGTTTATCAAAGCAGAGACAGTTACACTCTGTTCAATAGCAGCTTCTGTTTTAAGATAATTGCAATAACAACCAAGTTTAGTAGTGATTCTTGAGTCAATAAGATTTGTGTTTAGATTATATCTTATAACTGCACCAAAGCTTTTAGTATTGATAGACCATTTTTCCTCTATACTTCCGGAATAATCAGAGTATGCGAGTTCGGCACCGGTTGAATACTGCGCAAAAGATAAGCCAAGCTCAATACCTGTTTTAGTTGGTAAATACAACTCAATTCTAGGCATCTTCGGATTGGGAAAATTTTCTACAATTTCAATTGGAATCTTATGTCCCTCATAAAACCGCTGCCTTTCTTTTACTGTTCCTCTTATGCCTATAAAATCATTTTCTGATTTGTAAATATAAAGAAATTCAAGTCTAACAACTTCTGACTTAGCTGTAACAGCTTCTGTAAAACAAAGTAATACACATAATAGACTAAAAACAAGTATTCGATACATTATCTATTTTTCCTATAAAACATCACATTATGGAAGTAAATTTTGCATTCCCTAAAGACGGATGTATGATTTACTTCTCCAAAAACAATTTGATAGCAACTTCTATTGATTCTAAAGAAATACCTTCTTTACTCATAACAACTAAATTTCATTATTTCCAAAAGTATTTCAATAGTTACAAATTACTACAATAAACATATTAAAACAAATATTTAGTGAATATAATTTGATAAAGTCTTATTGGCATATTTAACTAAAGAATACATATATTTTACTAAATTTGAAAATATTTGAGTAACCTTTTTGAATTTAATCCTACCTCCTGAAAGAATGCTTATGTAACGCGGAGTATTATTTTGCTAAATAAAACCGAATTTTTGAGTCTATTCGAACCTTTAAAACCCAAGCTAGAAAGGTTTGCTCTATGTCTGGCAGGTGATAAGGAAGACGCTAAGGATATTGTTGCCGAAACAGTAATGATAGCCTATGAACGTATAGAAACATTGCACTCGAAAAAGGCTTTCTTAAGTTTCTTATTTACCATAGCGCGCAGGGTAAATATTGAAAAATATCGCAAAACTTACAGATTTAAATTAGTTGACATAATGGAATTTGATGAGATATTTTCGGAAGCAAAAACTGCAGAAGATATCTTGACTATCAAAGAGCTTTATATTGCCTTGTCGGAAATTGATTCTGATAAAGCTGAGACTCTTATACTAGCTGAGATAGAAGGCTTTTCGCATAAAGAAATTGCTCTGGCTCAGCAGTGCTCGATAGCCAATGTTAAAGTTAAAATCTTTAGAGCCAAAAAGCAATTAGCAAAAATATTGAATACTGTACCGCAAAAAGAATCCAATCAAAACTACACCAATGCTCTATCCAAATTAAGAGGTTTGCTATGAAAACTTTAAGTAATTACTTCATGACAGCAAAAAATTCTTTAAACCGCAAACCCTTTTTTGATATGCAGGAGATAGATACTTTATGCGGGCAAACTCCAAACGTAAACATTGGCAAATTTAATCTTAAAACCAATTTTATCAGGAGATCTATAATGAGAATTTTATCTATAGCAGCAGCAGGCGCGCTTATTATTGCGCTATATCTATTCAATCATAATGAAGATACTAGACAAACAATAGACTACCAAAACACATCTGCTCCCGAACCGGAACAAATTCTTGCAGAAGCGATGAACATAAAAGACGTAACAAGTAAAAGAAGTAAAACAGAAAGCCAAATTAATTACAATTACACAGCAGATTTTGATGATATACCTGCACCTGACAATA
This sequence comes from uncultured bacterium, assembly GCA_942490685.1. Classification (GTDB taxonomy): domain Bacteria; phylum Bacteroidota; class Ignavibacteria; order Kapaibacteriales; family UBA2268; genus JBFHIJ01. The sequence goes on along the minus strand of CALNXW010000031.1, from coordinate 451,460 downwards.
ATTTATATGCTTCCGCTCTACCAATTACAAAAGAAGATTTCAGAGATGATGATACTCCAAAGAATGAGTCGACTTTGATGGGTTATCCTATCATGGTTCTATCAAAAGAGGAAGCGGAGAAAATCGGTTTTATTTATAACGGTGGTGAGGTACGTTTTAGATATAAGGGTAGAATGGAAGTACCTTATGAAGATGATTTTGTAAATAAAGATAATTACAATGAGCATTACGAAGATTTTATTGAAGAAATGAAAGACAAAAGCTATGACATTAAAAAGGATACTCTAGTATTTTCAGAAATAAAAATCAGTAATGAGTTCGCATTTGATTCAAATTTGGATAAAAAAGATGCAAAAGAACTCAAATTTAACAATATCAACCCCATAACATTACAATTCATAAGAAAAAAAGTGAAAGGCAATAGTAATTACATATACAATAATATTATTTCTCCGGCACCTCCTTATCAGTTAAGTCAATATATGACAGATACTTATAAGACTAATATTTGCATGTTTAACGTCCAGAAAATAGTAGATAATAATCTTTTTGAAGATTATTCACACTTTTATGTGGATACAAACTATAAAGTCTCTGAGGTTTTTAAAAAATTTGTCAATATCATTATACCAATTGAAGATGAAGAGTATTCTTTGACACTCAGTGGTTGGTTTTTACTCAATAAGGAACTTGCCTCTAAGTTGCCTAAAAGATACCAAATGGAATTAAAGCATAAATTTCAAATCACAGAGCAGGATTATTATTCAGAAGATAGTCAAAGAATTGCTGTTTTTATTGATGAAGATTCCAACCTACCATGGTCAAAAATTAGTTTTGTTCCAAATCATTTCCCTATATATGGAACTACTCATAATGGGGAATATAGAGAGGTCTACTTTGGCAATCTAGACAAAATTATATCATATTTAAGTGCTAAACTTCCAAAGCATTTAATCAAAGAAATAAGTCAAAGTTCAAGAAACACAATTGATATTTTGAATGAAAAATCAAGCTCAAGTAATGAGGTAAAACTATTAATTACAATACTTAAGGCAGACAAAATCAAAGCAAGTAGCATTAACTCCCTCGAACTCGATGATAAAAAATTATCTAAGCTTGGAGTAGATAAAACAAAAAATAAAATCTGTTTTACTACAGAATCTATTTTTAAAGATAATAAGCTACAAACAATAGAATATTTATATCGTTTTAGTCATGATGAAATAGATCATGATGATAATGAAAAGTTCCTAAGTCGTGGGGCTATGCGTGACGAATATTATAATTTTGCTTCTCATATTTTAGATACACACAAAATGATTCATAATTATAACCCTGCACTTCCCGCAGCTTATTCTCTAAAAGGTCAATATACTTTTTTAAACTCACCGTGCACTTACTTTTCTAAAGACAAATCTATTAAAGATATTTTTAAACAAGCATACTCTACGGTAATATTCTCTCAAAGAATTGATACAGATATTAAATATCCTATTTATTTACATAACGGAACAAAATTAAAAAAAATTGGTACCGATGAAGACTTAGTAATGCCTTATTTGGAAATGCTTGATCGCCTAATCCCTATAAAAATAGAAACTGGGTTTAAACATATTCCTGGACCTCTTTACCTCTGGTATCTCCCAACTACCGAATTCCTAAATGCTTTGCCTGAGAGATACTCAAAATCAATCAGAAAAGAGCTGGCTATTTTAGATAAAATTGAGAATCAGAATGTGGAACCGGAAAAAGCCTGTAAAGGCTTTGACGAAGAGTCGTTCCTTGGGATCTGTGATTTGTCTTCCGGAGCTTTGAGTAATATAAAAATTGCACCAAATCCTTGTATGTTCGACCTTGATGTGACTTTTAATGCTACTGACAAAAGAACTGTAAATATTGAGATATTTGACATTAACGGAAGAAATGTAAAAACACTTGGGAACTTCAATCTCAGCAACTTTGGTGAGCAGAGCTTTTCTTTTGATATAAGCCAATTGAGAACAGGACTATATCAACTTGTGATTATCAGTGATCAGGGCGAAAAAATCAGCAAACGATTTATAAAGCAATAGAAGTCAATATTATGGATATCATTATATAGTTTATAGCCAAGTAGTCTTTTAAAGAGGGCAATGGAGCATGCTTCGTTGTCCTCTTTTTGGCATAAAGATCTAATTCTACTCCTGTTCTAAGAAAATGCAAGTCGAGAAAAGTCACAAATAAAAACTAAATTTGAAAAAACTAGTGTAACCATTTTCAAACTTAGCCCACCTCTATATTGAAAGCCAATGTAGCACGGAGAATTATTTTGCTGAAGAAATCTGATTTTATAACTCTATATGAACCTCTAAAACCAAAATTGGAAAAATTTGCCATTTATCTGGCAGGTAATAGAGAAGACGCTAAAGATATTGTTGCTGAAACAGTAATGATAGCTTATGAGCGTATAGAAACTCTCAAATCAGACAAGGCTCTTCATAGTTTCTTGCTGACCATAGCGCGCAGGGTCAATATAGAAAAATACAGAAGAGCTCAGAAGCTAAAGCTTGTAGATATAGTAAAATTTGATGAAATATTTTCTGAAGCCCAAACTGCCGAAGAAATGCTAATGGTAAAAGAGCTTTACAGTGCTCTGTCTGAAATTGATTCTGACAAAGCAGAAGCTTTGATACTTGCAGAAATTCAAGGATTTTCGCACAAAGAAATAGCAGAGATTCAGCAATGCACGGTTGCAAATATTAAAGTTAAAATCTATAGAGCCAAAAAGCAATTAGCAAAATTGCTGGACATGGCGCCAGTTCAAAAATCTAGTCCAAAATATTCCAAAGCTCTTTCAAATCTCAGGGGGTTGTTATGAAAAATATCAATCAATATATAGATATTGCAAAAAAAACATATAACAATGCACCTCTGTTTAGTCTGATAGAGATGGAAGACATTTGCAAGAATTCTCCGAGTATAGACATTGGCGAAATTAATCTTAAAGCCAACATTTTCAGGAAATACCTAATGAGAATTTTATCTATAGCAGCAGCAGGCGCGCTTATTCTTGCACTATATCTCATCGATATGTTGCAAGAAACACAAGAATCTGCAGATAACATTGTTTTCAAAATTCCGGAGCCGGAACAAATACTTGCAGAAGCGATGGTAAAAAAAACGCTTCCAAATTCACAAAAAAAAAGAAATAATAATCTCGTCGATAATGAGATATTCTTTTTCGCCTGAGATTGTCCCAATGCAGGAAGATAATTTATATGCTTCCGCTCTACCAATTACAAAAGAAGATTTCAGAGATAATGATACTCCAAAGAATGAGTCGACTTTGATGGGGTATCCTATTATGTTGCTTAACAAAGAGGAAGCGGAGAATATTGGTTTTATTTTCGATGGTGATGAAATACACTTCAAGCATAAAGGCAGATTAGTAATACCAATAGATAATGATTATAAATGTAACCCGGAATTAGTTGAAAAAATGGAATTAGCAAAAGAGCTCTTTGCTGACTACGGTTATATTCTTTATCAAGACTCACTTATTGGCGAAACAATATCATTATCTGAAAAATCTTCTGGACAAGATATAATAGACAAAGATGATATTGAGGACGAAACTTTTTCTACCATTAACCTATTAAAATGGAATTATTTTAGTAAAGAAAAAAATAAAAGAAATTATGGCTGGAATTCAAGATCTCCTAAAATTGCACCTCCCTATCAACTAAGTCAGTATATGGCTGAAAGATATAAATCTAATCTGGAATCTTTTGCATTAGATTTTTTCAAATATGATCAAGTTCATGATAAAACAGACTGCTTCTATGTAGATACCAGATACAAAATTGCTGAAGTGTTTAAGCATTTTGCTTATGTAGTAGTTAAGCTTCCACCAACAGAGAAACAGGAACAATACATGACTACTTGGTTATGGATGAATGAAGAACTTGCAGAAAAGCTTCCTGGACGATATCAGGATGACATTAAGCACAAATTTATCATTCAGGAAAGTGACTATTATTCGGAAGATCAAAAAAAAATTACAATAGAAATCAGTGAAGATAGCGATCTCCCATGGAGTAAAATAAAGTTTGTACCTAATCACTTACCAATATACGGAACAAAAAGAGAAAAGAATACTGTAGATGCAATAAGCTCACATGACTTCGAACAAATCATTGATTACTTTAAACCATCAATTAGACCTGAGTTGAACTATGGAGCTTCTAATAATGTCGCTCAATATAACTCTCCGGCTGAATATCTTGTTGGAACAATTTCCCAATCATATACAACTAAAACTTTAAATATAAACTCGCTCGTTCTGGACTCTATGGAGTTAGACAAAATTGGTATAAATTCAGGTGAAAATGAAGTAGCTTTAGAGAGTGAATTTATCAATGAAGATCAAAAAATAGATATTACCTGTATCAGCTACAAATTCGATAAAGGTCAAATCAAAATTAATCCATTGCTTGGATATTTTGCAATGGGTTGGACTAAAGAAAACCACTATTCTTTAACCTATGTCAGAGAAACAAGGAATAAAAATCTTCACAATTTTAACCCTATATCTCCAATTTGTATATCTATGCAAGACAGATTCCAATTTTATAAATCACCAATACTAAAATTTGAAACTAATGATATAATTCAAGAACTGTATGAAAAACAAACTTTTTACCGCTCCGGTTATAGATTTCTTGAATCTGAAATGAAATTGCCTTTTTTTATATATAATGGAGATAAATTAGACACATTAGGTACTATGCCGGAAACTAATGCTCCATTTATTGCTATGCTTGACAGGTTAATTCCGGTTAAAATGCAACCTAAGTTTCCAGACACAAAACCTCTTTACCTATGGTATCTCCCAACTACCGAATTCCTAAATGCCTTGCCCGAGAGATACTCAAAATCAATAAGAAAAGAACTGGCTATTTTAGATAAAATTGAGAATCAGAATGTGGAACCGGAAAAAGCCTGTAAAGGCTTTGACGAAGAGTCGTTCCTTGGTATTTGTGATTTGTCTTCCGGGGCTTTGAGTAATATAAAAATTGCACCAAATCCTTGTATGTTCGAACTTGATGTAACTTTTAATGCTACTGACAAAAGAACTGTAAATATTGAGATATTTGACATCAACGGAAGAAATGTAAAAACACTAGGGAACTTCAATCTCAGCAACTTTGGTGAGCAGAGCTTTTCTTTTGATATAAGCCAATTGAGAACAGGACTATACCAACTTGTGATTATCAGTGATCAGGGCGAAAAAATCAGCAAACGGTTTATAAAGCAATAGAAATAATATTAAAAAAGAGGCTGATACATTAATCTGTAACAGCCTCAAATATTTTTTTAATCTCTGTTCAAATTAGCTTGCCTCAGGCGACTTACTGCTTACTTTAAGCATTAAATACCCCACTATTCCGGCAAGTAATGACGCTAGAAGAATACCGATTTTGGCATAATCTCCGCTTTCACTGGCACCAAATGCAAGATTGCTCACAAACAGCGACATTGTAAAACCTATACCTGTCAAAATACTTACTGCATAAATCTGCATCTTGCTCACTCCTTTAGGAAGAGAAGCTATTCCTAGCATTACAGCTACCATAACAAACAAGAATACTCCTAGCTGCTTACCGACAAACAAGCCTCCTACGACGCCCATAGAAACCGGATTAAATACAGAATCTAAACTAAATCCTTCTAAACTAACACCGGCATTTGCTAAAGCAAAAATTGGCATAATAGCCCATGTTACATATGGATGCAGGAAGTGTTCCAACCTATGCAAAGGAGACTGAGTCTTATGCGTAAGAGTACCCAGATTTTGAATTACATTAAATCTGTAATCAATAGATTCACCTTCCTCAGGTTTGTCTTTGAGAACTGAAAGTTTATCTATATACTTATTACTCTTTTCAAAAAATTCCTTTTTATTAAATTTCCCGGCAGCAGGAATTGTAAAAGCTAGTAGTATACCACCAATAGTAGCATGAATTCCGGATTTCAAAAATGCTATCCAGAGAGCAACTCCTAACACAAAATAAACTACAGTATGTCTTACATTAAAGTAATTCATTATCATAAGCAGTGCTAAAAAACCACCTGCAAAATATAGTGCCACCATTGATATTTCGCTAGTATAAAATATTGCTATAATCAATACAGCTCCAATATCATCCACGATAGCTAAAGCTGTCAGAAAGACTTTAAGGCTTACAGGGACTCTGTCTCCCAGCAATGCAAGTACGCCCAGTGCAAAAGCGATATCAGTAGCTACAGGAATACCCCAACCTCTGATGTCAGGCGTGCCGCCATTTATTAGAAAATATATAAGAGCCGGTACAACCATACCACCTAAAGCCCCCATCAAGGGTAGCATTGATTTCTTGATTGATGAAAGCTCGCCTACAAGAATCTCACGCTTTATTTCCAATCCAACTACAAAGAAGAATATGGCCATAAGCCCATCATTTATCCAGTGACTTAGATGCTTGGAAAGAGAAAATCCATCAAAGCCAATAGTAAATGTTGTATGCCAGAGAGAAAAATAAGATTCAGCGTAAGAACTATTCGCCCAAATCATTGCTATCACAGTAACAACAATAAGTACTATCCCACCGGCAGAGCTGCTGTGTGCAAACTGCTGAAAGCTGGTAATTATTTTATCGGCTGCACTCCCCACCGGACCATTTTTTATAGATTTTTCCAGTTTATTCATATCATCTACTCCGTATTACCAAATAAATCATATTCTTCAGCACGAGTGATTTTTACATTTACAAAGCTTCCTATCTCAAGTGGTTTATCAGAAGAAACAAAAACACCATTATCCACCTCAGGTGCATCATGCTCAGTTCTTCCAAAATATACACCATCTTCAGTCAGCTCATCTATTAATACCCTACGAACGGTTCCAATTTTTGATTCGTTAATTTTTAGTGAAATCCTCTGCTGAGCCAGCATTAGCTGTTCAGATCTTTCTTGCTTAACTTCTTCAGGAATTGGATCTAATAAATCATAAGATGGAGTTCCATCTTCTCTGGAATATGTAAAGACACCAACACGATCAAGTTTGTATGTTTCAATAAACTCTAAGAGCTCCTGAAAATCCTTTTCAGTTTCATTAGGATACCCGGTAATAAAAGTACTTCTTATTGAAATGCCCGGAACTTTGCTTCTCATAGTGTCTATGAGGTTTCTTATTCTATCTCCGGTTATACCACGCCTCATGGACTTTAATACAGAATCTGAAATATGCTGTAAAGGAATATCTACATAATTGCAAATATTGTCTCTTTCAGCCATTACATCCAAAAACTCTAATGGATAAGCAGTTGGGTATGCATACATAAAACGCACCCAATCCAAACCATTTATATCTGAGATTTTTGAAGCTAGTTCAGCAATCCTTCTTTCTCCATACAAGTCTTTTCCATAAAATGTAGTATCCTGAGCAATAACCACAATCTCTTTAGTTCCACCATCCACAAGCTTATTTGCTTCTTCAAGAATGTCTTCTATTGGACGGGAAATATGTTTACCTCTAATTCCAGGGATGGCGCAAAAGCCACACTTATGATCACAACCTTCGGATATTTTCAAAAAAGCAGAGTGATTAGGAGTAAGAAGCATTCTTTCATTGATTAAGCTAAATTTCTCATCACCGACCAAAGTCTTTACAATTTTTTCCTGAGTATTTACTCCCAACCAATGGTCAACAGCATCAATCTGATCTGCTAATTCTTTCTGATACCTTTCCACCAGACAGCCCATAACAATAAGTGACTGTATCTGACCTGACTTTCTCATCTCACAAGCTTGAAGAATATAATCTATACTCTCCTGTTTTGAGCCTTCAATAAAGCCACATGTATTAATGATAAGCCCATCAGTATCGTTCAAATCTTCAGTATAGTTAAGATTATTACCCTTCAGCATACCTATAAGCTTCTCAGAATCATAGACATTTTTAGCGCAGCCCAAAGTAATAACCGATATATTTTTAATGTTTTTAGTTTTCATCAATAAGCCTCGGAGTTTACATACATTTACTTATCTCGTATAGAAACGATTTATATTATATCGAACCACAAATATATAGAAAATTGAGTTGATAATGTGAAGTTTCGACTCAATGATAAAGGAACGGAATACCCAAAACAAAAAACGCAACTCCGGGGCAGTGGAATTGCGGTGAATTAAATTAGAACACTTCTTTTAGTTATTCCAATTCACACTATATCTAATATAATTTTTACAAATATATACTTACTATAAATATTATTTATTATTTTGCATAATTAGATACACATATTTTCTTAATATTTCAGCTAAGGGTTAATTATGCGAATACCAGTAATTATTTTATTTCTATTTATCACCCCACTTCTAATTTTTGCTAATGCTCGAATTGATTCTGTAGAAATTGTCAAACGAAAAGCTTTTATGCGTCAAAAACCCAACGACTTGAAATTTCTAACAAAAGACACTTTACTCTCTGTAGGAGATGATTTTTACGTAAGACTTTCTAATATCAACGAAAATACGGATGTTGTACCTAATATTACCGATTTTCGTCTTGTCCCTGACATAGGAAATTTTAACTCTATATCTCAGGCTGGTGATGATACATATATTGCAGGTGATAAAGGAACAATAGTAAAGTTTTTTTCTCCTCACAATTTTGAAATTATGAATTCGAATACTGAGCAGGATATTAAGCTTATTGAAAATTGCAATGGTTCTGTAGTCTTTATAGACTCTAATAACACTGTAAATGTAACCAGTGATTTTATACACTTCAAGACACACAAGTTTGATAATGTAATTAACGATATAATGTTTAGCAATAATAATATTTATCTGGCCGGACAAGATGGTATGGCTTATTTATCAACTGATTTAGGTAAAGCATGGACAGAACACAAGCTTGACAGTAACGGAAAAAACCTAATTCATATTAGTATTTCGCCCGGAAATAAAATATTCTTTTCAGGAGAAAACATTCTTAAAACCGATTTAAATTTAGAATCTATTGTAAAATCCAAAATCAATTTCGAAAAAGAATATATTGCTTATGTTGATAAGTTTTACCCGCTAAATGATTCCTTAGCTTGTGCTTATCTTGGCAATACGGGAGTTAATACTTTCTTAGTTTATTTCAAAAACTCCAATATTGACAGTGTTTATAATATACCTAATTTTGTTCTAGACCCTATAATTCCAGTGATGACATATTCCACTAAATATGAAATTGGCTGTTTAATGAAGTCAAATCATTCTCAATTATGCTTTACTCCTTCAACCTATCAAGATTTAAGCTCACAAGACCAAAAAGATTTTAATCTGCCGGAAGAATCTCAATTTTTATATTTATATGACATAAATAATGATCAATATGTAGGAAAAATTGATGACAATATTTGTACCTTTAATAAAGGAGGAGAAATATTAGATACATTTTTAAATGAATCGACAAAAACTATAGATAATATTCAATCTACCACTAGGATTAATTATTGGAATAAAGATTCTATTATATGTGCTATTACAAATAAGACATTGCAATCGGGAAAATTTGTAAGTCTTCCGGGATCCTCAAAACTTCTATTTTCTACCGATCGTGGAATATCTTGGGATACAGTTAGTAATAGTCACGAAAATTTTGCTATGATAAATAAAAATAATAGCATAATTTCTTACTATGAAAATGACTCCCTTTACCGTGCTTCTGATGATTTTGGAAAGACATGGTACAACATCAATTGGCCTAGAGTAGATGGAGGATTGACAAATATATTAATTCCTATCAACCACAATACTCATATTTCAGTTCCATTTTTTTGGGATGATCCGAATAAAATTTCTTATTACAAAACCACAGATTGTGGAAAAACCTGGAACAAGCTTACTTGGTATGAACAAGAGGGCAATGAAATATTCAATAATGGTTCAATACCGCTTGCATTTAAACATCTTATGCCTAATGTAGCTCTAATTGTTCCTTCTGATAATCAAGTTTATATAAGTTACGATAATTTTGAATCTTGGAATAAGTATTCAGAAATTTCATTTACTTCTCGTCCATGGTTTGGAAAAATCCAAAATACTAGCTACACTTTCTTTTTAGATTCCAGTTTCATCTATATCTGCAATGTCGATTTTGAATTAGAGAAAAAGATTGAAATTAACTTAGATAAATTCCTAACAGACAGTAATAGAAGTAGTTACCTAGAAAACAGTAACACATTATGGTCTACTGATTATAATAAACTTTATACTTTCAAGCTTGACCAGCTTCTAAGCGTAGTATATTCCATAGAAACAGAATACCAAGAGCTTGTAGCATTCCCGAATCCTGCAAAAGATTATATTGAGCTAAAAAGAAATGATATTAGCTTTAACCTAGGCATGATAATGGACTATACCGGCAAAGAAAGGAAAATAATTTCTGATATCAACAATGGCATTGATCTAAAAGATCTTGAATCAGGCACCTACTTCTTAATACTGATAGACGATGTGGGTAATCCTTATCGAACCAAATTTGTAATTGCGAAATAAATACATAATCAATCCGATATTTAAAATGAGTATCGGATTTTTTTGTTATTGAGTTGACACAAATCATGATACCCAAAACAAAAACCGCAACTCCGGGGCAGTGGAATTGCGGTGAATTGCATTATAAATAAAGGGATAATTTAACTAAGTCTTCTCTTAGTGTTTTTTAAAAAGCAGCAAAGCTGTTCGTAGTACTCACGTTCCAAATTATCTACTTTTCCATCTGAGTTGATAATAGACCAAAAGTTTCTCATCAGATACTCTCTGTCAAAATCCTTGTCCTGAAGGCAAGTAGCCAGCATTTTTTCAATCTTTTCCATGTTTTCACCATTTCATCGTCGCAAGTAAATAAGTAGAGCTTTGTGCTATAAATACCCCTTAATATTATCTGTATCTACTTATAATACTCCCGACATAGCTTAAAGTTACACCAAATAATAAAAGCTAAGAATTTACTAATCTTTAGTTTTTAAAGTATGAATCTTATACAAAGATCATACCATTTATTACTAATTACGATGTATTTTATCCGTTTTTATACATTATATATCTATTTATACAGAGTTGTGCTATTTTCAAGGTGTATATACTGATTCAGATATTATTAAGTCAATAGCAAAAAAAAATAGATTTTTTTTATATATTGATGCAACTTTTTACAGACTAAACTCCCTTACTCTATGAGAGCACAATTGTAAGAGTGAAATGAAACAAAACGAAAAACAAAAAGCCTTTTTAGAATTGTTTAAGCCGGTCGAACAAAACCTATATCGGTATGCTCGTGCGATGGCTGATAGCAATGAAGAAGCCAAAGATCTGGCTGCAGACACTGTGCTTGCAGCATATGAGGGATTCGAATCATTAAAGCACAAAGAAGCTTTTTTGAGTTATCTTTTTACAATAGCTTCCAGAATAGCTAAGAAAAAAAGATGGCGTAAAAAATTCTTCGGTGTATATAATGAAATTGAAGCCAATCAAATGCCTGACTTGTCACAAAATGCAGACAGAAATATCGACATAGACTTGCTTTACAAGGCGTTGGGTCAGTTGCCTGCCAAGCAAAAAGAGGCTTTAGTTCTTTTCGAAATATCCGGCTTTTCTCTGAAAGAAATTCAGGAAATGCAAGGTGGTTCGCTCTCCGCTGTTAAATCGCGAATTAGCCGCGGAAGAGAAAAACTCGGACAGTTACTCCAAGAGAATAAGGATCCTAATCTCACTGTATCTAAAATTAATATTAACACAGTAGACCGGCTTAAATTACTGAGGATTGATCATGAAAAATAATCAGAAATCTACAGATTTGCTTCAAAAAGCAAAAAGCACTGAGCTTAACTTGCTAAGTGACAGTGAACTGTCTGATATGATTGAGACAGGAAAGCACCTCGGTACAAAGCAAACAAAAATTATAATAGGGAGATTAGTTATGTCTATTACATCTATTTTAGCAGTTGCTGCTACCGCTGCATATTTGGCTTTTGCTCCGGCAGAAACACCGGAAATCATCGAAAATACAACTATAAATCAAGTTGCTGAAACCGAACAAGTTCAGAATATTGAACAAGAAAAGCCTATGGAAATCATCGCTGAAACCAATAACTACAATGCTATCGAAGATTTTGCTTTGGCTGAATCAACAGAATCTGAAAAATCAGCTTCTATCAATATACATGTTGACAAAGTGAATGTCGAAGGTATTAATATCATTACTATAGACAATGAGCAAGACTTAAAGAACATTGGTATACATAAAAACGGAAACGAATATTCTTTCCCTGCTTTTAAAAATAACGATGCAAAAAATATCTCTACAATTCTTCTAACTCTTAAAAAAGAAGATGGTGAAAACATTATTGATTATGACATCAAAGTCGACAAAAATATTGTTTCGAAATTTTCTCCACAGCTAATCACAAATGCTTCCGGCAAGAAAGAGATGAGCCTGTTTGATTCAGGGAATATGAAGATGATGGCTTGTTCGGACTACATTACAACAGATGAAAATGGCAAAAAGTCTTTGAATTTAGATGTCAATACATTTAGTACCGAGCCTCCAAAAGATTCAAGAGTACTTCAGATGATGAAGAAGTTTCAGAATATTCAGGGTGATACTGTGGCTCTTCTTGATCCTAATATTATTAAAGAAATTTCAAAATTTGAGATTGGGACAAAACAACCAGTTCCAATGAGTCTTAAAAAAGTCATTAAAGATCTTATTGCTAAAGATATGGTTATTGATAATCCAGAAATAAGCGATGAAGATATACAATATCAACTGGTTGTAGTAGACTCAATTGTCGATTGTTTGCCGGAAATAGATTTTTCAAGCTCAGAAGATTCTTCAGGTAAAAAGAACTTTAGTTTAGTTTTTGACGAATTAGATTCAGATACATCAGCAATTAAACTAAATTTCTCAACAACAAGCACATACTCAACAGACGATTTGGAAGCAACAGATGAAGACAAACAAAAATTGGTTGATTCGCTTTTGGAAGATTTTAACTCTTCTTTAAATGAAGAAATTTATTTAGACTTCTCAAAGTTTGACGATGCAAGACTTAACAAAATGCTTGCAATAGCAATCAAATTAGACAACTCATCTAAAGAACCTGATTTCATATTATGGTATGACATTTCCCAGGAACTAATTGAAGCTCTGCCTCTCAAATATAGAGAGAAATTGGGAACTGAGTTACTTGCTATATCTGAAGGTGATTTTTGCTCAGGCAAATCCCTGGCAGGCGAAGAAAATTTCTGCGATGTTTGGAGAGCCTGCAACGGCGGACTTAAAGAAATGAGTATTTTCCCTGTGCCAATCCAAAATGACTTTACCGTAGAATATACTCTAACTGACGACAGAGTTCTGGATTTTCAAATCCATGACCTATACGGCAAACAAATTCTTACTCTAAAAACAGGACTAAAAAGAACAAAAGGGCTTCAATCAGAAAAATTTAATATTGATTTGCCTTCAGGAATGTACCTGCTATCCATCTCTTCCAATCAGGGAGAACACACAGTTCAGAGATTAGTAGTAAAGTAGCAGTACAAAAATATTCAGTTAGTGTAAATTATCAAACTGTGAGTAGTAAATCTACTTGCAGTTTTTTTATTTATTAAACAGATAATTCAACTATATATTTCATTACAACAAAAGATATAAATCAAATATAAAAATTACATCGATTTTTTATTTTATTGTCACTATATTGCATAAGTTTAGTTTTCACTAATTGAGAATTGTTATGAGACTCTTTCGCATATTATTGAATCTGTATTTGCTTTTCATCTTATCTTTATCAGCAAATGCAGCAATCACACAAGGCACATTTGCCGGGTTAACTCCCCACAGCTGGGCATATCCAACATTAGCAAACGATAATGCAGGCAATACATACTTACTGGTTAAGGAAGAATCCACAGTTATTGAACTTTGGAAATTTAATGGCACTGCATGGTCGCATGTAGTCGATATAACACCTGCTTTGGTAAATGCAGATGCTAATGTATCATCTGTTTCTACTTTTGGCGGTGACTTCGACATAACCACAGATGCGAACAACCATATACATGTAGCTTTATCGCATTATAAAGGCTCAGGGGTCAGTAGTACTCGTGGTGTAATGTATGGTTATTATAACGGCACAACTTGGGATTTTGAAGTACTAGTAGAGTACTCGCATCCGAGTGGATGGCTTAATACAGGCGATCCAAAAATCGTTGTTGATAATGGAAACAATCCTCACGTCGTGTATGAATATAGAGATTCTGAAGATCCTAGAGAATATGCATTAAGACACACATACTTAAATGGTACTTGGACTGCACATACTGATATCTTCTCTTGGTCAGGAATAGCAAATAGCGGAATTAACGAATTATTTGTGCGAAATCTGTATATAAATTCCAACGATTTATATTTCTATTATGCCTATGATGACAATGCCAATACATCGCCGAATATATATTATAATGTATTCAATAACACCACTGACTCATGGACAGGCAATACATTCTTATTTGACGGTGTGACCAATGGAGATTGGTATACTATATTAGGTAGATATATCGAAGGAAGTGATACATATTTTGCTTATAGTAGAGAAACTGCGACAAATACAACTTACTTCAAAATCAATGCAGGAGCGGCAACAGCTCTAGCTAATAAAGCAGGTAGACTTGACTATCCTTATGATATGGAAACTGACGGTAATGGTAATTATTATATGCTTGTTTGGTCTTATGAAGATCCAAACACATATTTCTACATGCGTGGATATGACGGCACCTCATGGACAAATTGTGATGATGTTGCTCAATTGAATGCTTATGCAAGTAAAGACGAAACAGCTTACACTGTCAGACCCGATGGTAAAGTAATAGTTATTTACTCTGATTATGTAACTTCTGCCCCTTGGGGTGATGCCGGATGGACAGTTGGAGAGATAGCAGATTTTATGCCTCCTGCTTGTTTTACTCCTCAGGGAGCTGTCCAGCCTCCGACACTTGCAGCAACTACAGCTGCTTCGAGCATAGCAACGACTACTGCCTCTTCAGGTGGTAATGTCACTGCTGATGACGGTGATGCTGTTACTGCTCGCGGAGTTTGCTGGAATACTACTGGAACTCCAACTACTGCTGATTCCAAAACAACAGACGGGACAGGTACCGGTGTCTTTACCAGTAGCTTAACAGGTCTCACTGCTAATACTACTTATTATGTAAGAGCTTATGCGACTAATGGTGGAGGAACAGGATACGGAGCTGAAGTGTCCTTTACTACTCTTGCTATTGTGCCTAATGCTCCTACTGTAAATAACCCGGCTATTACTACTTTAGACGTTACGCTCGATGTTAATGGGAATAATGCAGCTACTACTTTTGCTATCCAAGAAACTTCTACTGGTGACTATGTTCAAGCAAATGGCTCTCTTGCAGCTTCAGCTGTTTGGCAGGATAATGCTACTTGGGGTACTGTGACGGTTACCGGTTTGACTCGAGCTACCGAGTACACTTTTCAAGTAAAAGCAAGAAATACCGATAACGTTGAAACTGCTTTTGGCGCTACGCAGGCTGCTACCACTCTGCAAGATTCACCGACTTTAGCATCTACTACTGCAGCTTCAGCTATTACTGCTAACTCTGCTAGTTCGGGCGGTAACATTAGTGATGATGGTGGATCTGCTATTACTGCACGCGGTGTTTGTTGGAATTTAGGTGGCGCACCAACTACTGCTGATGACAAAACTACAGATGGCACTGGAGCCGGCATCTTTACAAGTAGTATCACTGGTCTTTCTCCAGCTACTACTTATTACGTAAGAGCATATGCGACTAATGGCATCGGCACTTCTTACGGTAATGAAATTAGCTTTACAACATTAAATTTATCTGTAGCTATTTCTAATGTAAATAAAAATTCTGATATAGAATATGCTGTAACTGCTGACATCACAAATCCTTCTTCTATCCCTATTACCGGGAAAGGATTTGTATGGAGTATAGCTCAAAACCCAACTATTGCAAGCAACTCAGGAAGTACTGCAAACGGAACAGGCAGCACTTCATATACTGATAATGCTACTGTTACTGTAGGAATCGGGATATTATGTCAGAGCTTATATTACGACAGCAGGCGGCACTTATTACTCTGACCAAATCCATTTTGGCGTTGTGCCTACATTGCCTGAATGGGGACTTATTTTCCTTGCTGCCGGTTTTATTCTGGGTGGCGGATGGTTTATGTATAGAAAAATCCTATAGATAATAACAAGATATATTTCAAAAAAAAGCTACAGTGAGGTATTTTACTGTAGCTTTTTTTTATAAAATGGAGTTAGTAATTTCTAAAACTTGTACTTTAGAACTTAAGTATAAGTACCTAATTATTCGAAATTATTCGAAAACTGTTTGATTGACAGATTTATATAAGTATATTAGCTGTAAGTATTTTTTCATATTTAGAGAGAGAATTCTGTGAAACTATTATATTTAGTTGCAGTAATTTCATTTGTATTTATCTTAAATATTGCAACTCAGGCAGCAATCACACAAGGCACATTTGCCGGAGTAGCCCCAAGTAGCTGGTCATATCCGCATCTAATTAATGACGATGCAGGAAACACCTTACTGATGTTCAAAAACGGAAATTCTGACATCAGAATTCTCAAATATGACGGTTCTTCCTGGACCACTCATACCTCATTTACAACAACTATGATAAATAATGATGCAGATTTTTCAGGTGTGACCTCTATAGGAAGTGATTTTGATCTTGCTATAGATGGTAGTAACAACATTCATATTGCAATGTATTTCTATAAATCTGCTGCAAACAGAAGAGGTGTTCTATACGGTTATCACAATGGTACTACATGGGATTTCGAATTGATTGAAGATCATTATCATACAGGTGGTTGGATCAGCGCAAGAGAACCAAGAATTATTATCGATAACAATAATTACCCACATATCATATATGAATATAGTGATGTGGATGGCACAAGAGAATACGCTATTAGACACAGACATAAAGAATCAGGTTCCTGGAGTAACTTCACAAATATCCATACCTGGTCAGGAACTGTTGATACAGGACTCCACGAAGTTTTTCTTCATGATGTTTATCTTCATACGAACAACAATCTATACTGCTACTTTGGATATGACAATGCCGCTAATACAAGCCCTGATATTTTCTTAAGTATTATGAATAATACCACAAATTCATGGAGTGCAAAAACTGAGGTCATCGACGGTGTTACATCAGATATTTCACACTCAATACAAGGACAGTTCATAGATGGTGCGAATGTTTATTTAGGATTTACGTCTAGCAATAATACAGCAAATGTAAAAATCAACAGTAATGCTCCAAGTAGTTCAGCAGTTGATACTTATGGCTACAGAAATTCGGATTTATTTAGAACTGATGGCTTTGATTACTACTTCATGGTTAATCCTGTTACCGAAGAATGGGACGATAACTGGGAAAATGTTACATTGACAGGTTATGTTTACCTCAGAGTCTTTGATGGTAGTAATTGGCATTCCTGTAATCAAATTACAGCGTTAAATAGTGCTGCCGGATGTAATGAATCCACATATATTATTCGTCCCGATGGTAAAGTGATAATGATATTTAGTAACTATGACGTTGACAATACTTTAAAGTACGCGATAGGTACTTTAACTGATTTTCTTCCATCAGGATGTTTTACTCCTCAGGGAGCTGTCCAACCTCCGACACTTGCAGCAACTACAGCTGCTTCGAGCATAGCAACGACTACTGCCTCTTCAGGTGGTAATGTCACTGCTGATGACGGTGATGCTGTTACTGCTCGCGGAGTTTGCTGGAATACTACTGGAACTCCAACTACTGCTGATTCCAAAACTACAAACGGTACAGGTACCGGTGTCTTTACCAGTAACTTAACAGGTCTCACTGCTAATACTACTTATTATGTAAGAGCTTATGCTACTAATGGTGGTGGTTCAGGATATGGTGCTGAGGTTTCTTTCACTACTTTGGCTATTGTGCCTAATGCTCCTACTGTAAATAATCCTGCTATTACTACTTTAGACGTCACGCTCGATGTTAATGGAAATAATGCTGCAACTACTTTTGCTATCCAGGAAACTTCAACAGGTGACTATGTTCAAGCAAATGGCTCTCTTGCTGCTTCAGCTGTTTGGCAGGATAATGCTACTTGGGGAACTGTTACGGTTACCGGTTTGACTCGAGCCACCGAGTACACTTTCCAAGTAAAAGCAAGAAATACCGATAATGTTGAAACTGCTTTTGGCGCTACGCAGGCTGCTACCACTCTGCAAGATTCACCGACTTTAGCATCTACTACTGCAGCTTCAGCTATTACTGCTAACTCTGCTAGTTCGGGCGGTAACATTAGTGATGATGGTGGATCTGCTATTACTGCACGCGGTGTTTGTTGGAATTTAGGTGGCGCACCAACTACTGCTGATGACAAAACTACAGATGGCACTGGAGCCGGCATCTTTACAAGTAGTATCACTGGTCTTTCTCCAGCTACTACTTATTACGTAAGAGCATATGCGACTAATGGCATCGGCACTTCTTACGGTAATGAAATTAGCTTTACAACATTAAATTTATCTGTAGCTATTTCTAATGTAAATAAAAATTCTGATATAGAATATGCTGTAACTGCTGACATCACAAATCCTTCTTCTATCCCTATTACCGGGAAAGGATTTGTATGGAGTATAGCTCAAAACCCAACTATTGCAAGCAACTCAGGAAGTACTGCAAACGGAACAGGCAGCACTTCATATACTGATAATGCTACTGTTACTGTAGGACCGGGATATTATGTCAGAGCTTATATTACGACAGCAGGCGGCACTTATTACTCTGACCAAATCCATTTTGGCGTTGTGCCTACATTGCCTGAATGGGGACTTATTTTCCTTGCTGCCGGTTTTATTCTGGGTGGCGGATGGTTTATGTATAGAAGAGTTTTATAGAGCATTAAATAAAGCATATTTAAGTAGGATACGCTATCAAAAGAGTGTAAAAAAAAGCTTAAGTTTAAAGCTCAAAGCAAAATTCTCTTAAAACAATAGATCATAGTTTTATTATCCGACTTAGTTCAAGAATACTATTTCTATAAAAAAAGCAGTTCCATTATACGAATATAAAGGAACTGCTTTTTTTATGTCTCAATACCTATTTTCTACAAAACAACCTGAATACCACCTGTTAAAGACATTTTTCTATTTATAGCACCGGTAGGCATAAGGTTAGTAAACGTATAATATTCTTCGTCAGTCAGATTTAATACACTCACTTTCAATTTCAAATTTCGGGTCAATTTATAAGATGCTGCTGCATTTAACACAAAATAAGCATCTTGATTTGGAAGAAGCTTCATTTTGTCTCTATATATTCCATTTACATTTATATTGAAATCTCCAATAGCATAATTAACTGCTAAAGAAGCAAACGATTTTGCAACAGGTAAATCATCAGCATCAAACAACGAAGTGAAGCTTCCATAAACGAGTAAATTTTTAATAGGCGAAGTCTTCACTTCAATCTCTAAGCCTTTGGTTTCTAATTCACCTGAATTGATAAATCCATATGCGCCAAGAGGATTGTTTTTATGCTCAGGAACTTGAGTCAAATCAAGTGTAATCATATTAGTTATCTTGTTATGGAAGAAAGTAACTGTCCCTTGGAAAGTTTCAAACTTCTGAATATAAGCAAACTCTATAGTACGAACCTTTTCAGCCTCAAGATCTGGATTCCCAAAGTCTACAGGATTGTTTTTATCATATAACTCCAGAAAATTTGGAGCTCTAAAAGCATTACCATACATAGCTTTGATCGTAGACTTGAATGGAGTATTATAGACAAGTGCAGCTCTTGGATTTAAAGAAGAACCAAAATCATTATAATTATCATATCTAACTCCTGCAGTCAGCGCTAAGTAATCAGTAATTTTATGTTTATCTTGAACATAAACACCCAAAATGGTTCTGTCGTTTAACTCATTGAAACTCATTTCATTCTCAAAGTCTTGATAATCACCATAATAATCAAGAGTTACAGGGTGGTGAGTCATTACGTTCATAACTTCATCTATGCCGGACTGCTCATAAGAAAAACCAAAAATAACATCATTATTATCCAATAATTGGTAATTCATATCTGCGTAGAAGCCCATATTGTGTGATTCTAAGAAAGGACCACCCATAAAATGTTCTGACAGCGCAAATCCCTCTACAATCTCTATATCTTTTGGAATTAAAATTGATTTTGCATCCCAATGATCATAAGAATACGAAGCTTTTAGAGATACTTCAAACTTATCTGAGACATCAATATCATAATCCAAACTAAAGCTTGTTTGGCTGGTATTCTCATTGTTTACATGGTTTGCTAAAGAACCAAAAGTCATAAAATCCGAAACCTTTCTTTCCATAAATCTAGTGGAAAAAGTCAATTTTTTATAACTTATAGTGCCTAATGCATCAAAACCACTGATTGGGTCATGCGTTTTCAGACTCTTACCCCAAACGTCAGTGTTGTTTTCATACTCATGTCCATCTTCTGAAAAAATACCAACATAAGCAGAAGCCTTAACACCCGATCCTACATCCTTTGCAATATTAATAGAAGCAGACTTATAATTATGCATTCCATAGCCCAAATGGATATCATTATCATCATCTTTAGTTACGATATTTACAACACCAAGAAAAGCATTTGATCCGTATAAAGCCGAACCCGGCCCTCTAATTATCTCAACTTGTTTAATATTGTCCACCGCTATTAATCGATTCAGTATTGACACTCCGCCTGTATATAAATCATTAAGCCGTTGCCCGTTTAATAAAAACAGAATAGATTCTGAAAGAGCGCTCGCTCTTCCCCTTGAAGATATCCTAGTTGCAGTTCCCTGCTCTATATCTCTGGTAGTCTGAAATCCAGGGACATAATTTAGCACATCTTCCAAAGTATGCAATCCCATATTTCTAATTTCTGTACCTGTCAAAACAGTAACAGATGAAGGGGCGTCACTTAAAGATTCCTTTGATTTGGATGCTACACTGACTTCAACGTTCATTAAGTCTTCCAACGACATCTCCAATAAATTATCATCCTCCAAAGAATATACAGGAGAAGAAGAAATAGCTGTTATAAATATTAAGTATAGTAAATATTTCATAACACCTCCAACCCATTTATATTAAAAGTATATAAGATAAGAGGCTTTCTGTGAAGAAATATTGCTAAACGTATTGTTTATAATTTCATATCACATCATATAACTATATACATTTAAATTATTTAGACGACACTTAGGCATTATACAACAACTAATAAGCTAATAGCATCTGAAACCAGTCTCTTAACTTGATAAATATTCAATATAATTTATTTAGCTTGCTGCAATTTGTAACTTCTATATCATGCATTTTTAGGAACTACAATTTATTATTGTTTTCCTTATATTATAAGACAAAATAAGTCCTATTTAAATGCGTTTTATTTATTATATTGCAGCGTTATTCTATCTCTTTACTTCACATACAGTTAGATTAAAGATTCTTTAAAACTAGTATTATTATTGTTTTAAATGATTTTCACAAGAATAATTTTTCTCTCTGTAAAAGGATAAAATAATCGTCTTTACAAAATAGATTGCTTAGTTTTGCGTAAAGCACTTTGCACTTTCTTTATCTTTAATACTTTTTGGAAAAGTGATGTACGACAATATAATTTCTGAATCCCAAATATTTGAATTACTTAGTAAATCTCAAAAACCTGATAATAAGCAAATTGATGATATTTTATCTAAAGCTAAAGAGCTAAAAGGCCTTGATAAAGAAGATGTTGCTGTCCTTCTTAATATTGAAGACAATGACAATCTCCAGAAGCTTTTTGATACAGCTCTATATATTAAGGAAGAGATTTATGGCAACAGATTAGTTCTATTTGCCCCACTCTATGTATCTAATTATTGTGCAAACAACTGCTTGTATTGTGGATTTAGAGCTGAAAATAAAGATATACATCGCCATACTCTGACTCATGACCAAATTAAAGAAGAGACTCTTGAACTTTTAAAGCAAGGCCATAAGCGTGCTTTAATGCTCATGGGTGAAGGACATAAAAGCTGTACTTTTGACTATTTCCTAGAAACTATTGACACTGTGTACAGCGTGAAAGATGATAAAGGAAGTAGCATCAGGCGAATTAATGTTGAAATTGCACCTCTGACTGATGATGAGTTCCAAAAACTTAAAAATGTAAAAATTGGTACATACACTGTCTTTCAAGAAACTTATCATAAAGAAACTTACGAAAAAATGCACCCAAGCGGCAAGAAATCTGACTATAACTGGCGCTTAGAAGTTATGCACCGTGCTTTGAAAAATGGGATGCATGATGTTGGGATTGGTGCCCTTTTCGGACTTTATGATTATAAATTTGAAGTAATGGCTCTTATACAGCATGCCGAATCTCTTGATAGAGAGTTCAACGTTGGCCCTCATACTATTTCAATCCCTAGAATCAAACCTGCAGGTAACGCTCCTGCGGCTCAGCATATACCGCATCAGGTTAGTGACCGTGATTTCAAAAAATTGGTTGCTGTGCTTCGATTAGCTGTTCCATATACTGGTATGATTCTCTCTACACGCGAACCTATGTCTTTAAGAACTGAACTATTCGATCTGGGAATATCACAGATTAGCGCAGGTTCTAAAACAAATCCGGGTGGATACAAACAAGCTATGAACGAACATGAAGAAGATGCTGCTCAGTTTTCTTTAAACGATGCTCGCTCATCAGGTGAAATCATACATGACGTTATTAAAATGGGGCACGTTCCGTCCTTCTGTACAGGCTGCTATAGACTTGGCAGAGTTGGAGAAGACTTTATGGATTTGGCAAAACCGGGCTTGATCAAGTTGCATTGCTTGCCAAATGGAATAACTACCCTTAAAGAATATTTAGAAGATTACGCCTCTCCGGAAACAAAAGCTCTCGGCGAAGCTCTAATTGAAAAAGAAATTATGAATATCCCAGCTGAAAATGTTAGAAAAAGAACCAGGGAATTCCTAAAGAAAATTGAAAACGGTGAAAGAGATTTATACTTCTAGAGGAAATGCACATTGAATAACCTAGATAATATCTTATATCAAGATAACTTTAGTAAAGATGATATAATTGCAATGCTTTCCATAGAATCTGATGAGGGTATGGAAAAATTGAGAAACCGGGCAAACGAAGTTCTTTTCGAACATGTTGGTGAAAAGATTTTTCTTCGTGGCTTAGTTGAGTTTTCCAATATATGCGCTTTAGATTGTAATTACTGTGGAATACGTAGAAGTAACAATAAAGTAAACCGCTATCAGCTAGATAAAGAAGAAGTTGTCAGTGCTGCCAAATGGTGCACAGACAGAGGCTACGGCTCTTTTGTTCTCCAATCAGGTGAAAGATCAGATAAACACTTCATCGATTATGTTTGCGATTTACTACGCGGAGTCAAAGAAGCTTCCAAATCAGAGCAGCTACCTAATGGCTTAGGAATTACTTTATCTATTGGTGAGCAAACTAAAGAAGATTATCAAAGATTATTCGACGCAGGTGCTCATAGATTCCTTTTACGAATAGAATCCACAAATCTGGATTTATTCAATAAGATTCATCCAAATACTCAATCTTTTGATAAACGCATAGAAGCGATGAAGGCTCTTAGAGAAGTAGGCTTCCAGGTTGGGACTGGCGTTATGATCGGCTTGCCTGATCAGACAATAGAAGATCTGGCAGGAGATATTCTCTTTTATAAAGAGCAGGATGTAGATATGATTGGCATGGGCCCTTATCTCGTTCACAGAGATACACCAATGGCTGACTACTATGCAACATGGCTTGAAAGAAAAGATGAAATCACAAAGCTAGCATTAAAAATGATAGCTACTACCAGAATAGTTCTAAAAGATGTAAATATTGCCTCTACAACTGCACTGGAAACTATTCACCCGAGCGGCAAAGAAAAAGGACTATTGCATGGAGCAAATGTTATCATGCCAATGCTTACTCCCGAAAGCATAAGAGCAAACTACAAACTCTACGAAGGCAAGCCGACAGGTGACAACTTCAAATCCGAAAAAGGCGGAGACGCTCCAATACTAAAAATTGCCGGAAGAGAAGTAAACTACGGCTCATGGGGCGATTCCAAGCATTTTGCAAATAGAAATAAGTAAAGCTGTACAAAGCATCCTCATTTTGAAAATGTCAATAGAGCATAGGAACTATATCATATGCTCTATTGAGTTATAAATTTTTCTTATTTTATCTGCTAACAGCTACCTGAGCAGTTTTCCCATCAACAACTAAAGTATAAGTTCCTGACGCCAAGGCTGTCAGATCTAAAGTCTTTCCTTCTAAAGTAACTTTTGCAGTTACGTCATTACCCAGCATGTCTACTATTTTAAATAACTCAATTTTTTCTTTTGTATCAATAGTCAGATAATCTGTGCTTGGGTTAGGGAATACTTTTAAGCTATTCGGTTCAATTACCTGCCACTCTTGTACAGAAGTAAAGTTATCATTATAAAGGATTTTGCCGGAATATGTACCTATAAAAGCTTTGTTACCATCAATAAGAAAGCAAGTGAATCTCTCATTTTCTAATTTATATACATCTTCCCAGCTATCTCCACCATTTGTTGTTCTTAATAAAACTCCATGTTTGCCTTCAATAGATGAGCAGGCGTAGATAGTATCTTTGTTTATTACTTGAAGTCTACCATCACTATCATAAGTAGTATTTTCATAGATTAATTCCCAACTTTGACCTTGGTTTATGGATTTAATCATATGACCTTTAACCCCGAATGCATATAGATCACCATCATATAGATCTAAATCATAAAGCATAGGATAATTTATATCTATTTCATCAAAACTTTTACCGTTATCCTCTGAAATAAATATTGAAGAGGTTTCCATTCCGGTTCCTAAAGCTACTATTTTAGAGTTTGATAATCTTATGAAGTCTGATGCTATATTATTCTGACCTTTGTATACAGGAATTTCAGTAACTACACCATCTTCGAAACTATAAATAACTATTTCACCAGCTAGTCCATCTATAGCAGGCATCAAAAAACTTTTTTCTAAAGGGAATAGCGAAACAGGTGTATAATATGTCTTGGCTTCAAATAATGTATCTATTTTGTCAAATTTTTTAGTCTCCAATATTTTAAAAGCGTTAGAGCCGTAATCAACATAAAGCATAGTAATGGTACTATCTAGTTTATATATACTAGATAGAAATATTTTATTATTAGAATTACTATATACTGTATGAATTTTACCATCTGCATCAATTTTTACTAATAAAGGACCTGCGCCTCGGACAACATACTTATTTTCAATTTTGTGAATATCAGTTACCTTTTGAGTATGATGCAGAATATCAGAAAACTCTGCTTTTAACTTCAAAGATAATCCAATCATCACAACATAGAATAATATTATTTTCATTATACACCTGTATTTATTTATAAAATTATAAAGCTCAGAGAAAACAATTATGCGGGATAAAAAGCTCCTCAATTTTTCCTAAAGTCACATCTTACCCTCCATGACAAGGGAGGGTCGGGTTTCCGAAAGGAAAGCCAGGGGTGGGTTAACTCTCTAATAAACTACTTTATCAAAAAAGTCATAATAAACCCTGCTATAACAGGCCAAAATATTCTACCGTTAATTATGTTTCTGTCTAAAGCAGATATTTCAAATTCAGCATCTTTTTCAGTACCAAATCTTTCTGCTTTATACTCTTTTGAGTGAACATAATATCCCGAGATATGTAACGAAATCACAGGAGCAGCTAGATGAGTAATTACATCACTAATCAAATTTGATGTATCATAAAAAATAATCAAAAGCAAACTGTAGCAAACCACAGAAATTCCTGTGAACCATAGCATCTGCCATATTATTTTTAATAATCTCATTTCTATATTCCTCAAATTCGAAAACCAAAAAGAGCATAGGAACTATATCATATGCTCTTTTGAGTTATAAATTTTTCTTATTTTATCTGCTAACAGCTACCTGAGCAGTTTTCCCATCAACAACTAAAGTATAAGTTCCTGACGCCAAGGCTGTCAGATCTAAAGTCTTTCCTTCTAAAGTAACTTTTGCAGTTACGTCATTACCCAGCATGTCTACTATTTTAAATAACTCAATTTTTTCTTTTGTATCAATAGTCAGATAATCCGTGCTTGGGTTAGGGAAAATACTTAATTTTCCAAAATTAAGTATATTATGCACTGAAGTTTTGGTATCAATTTTAAAATTATCGAGCATAGTAAGTCCACCCCAGGCATCGATAATCTCAATTCTAAGTTGCGCATTTTTAGAATCTTTGTATGCAGATAAATCAATCTCTTCAGTTCTCCAATCTTCTTTCGTAGGAACTACACTGTAAATAAAATTTTGATCATACACACCATTAAAAGGTTGATCAAAGGTTAGTAAGTCAGACTCATATTTTCTATAGATTTCTTCAAAACTCTCACCGCCATCAGTAGATATTGAAACTACCAGCGTATCCGCGTAAATTGTTGTCGTGTTGTTTTGGATATATACAAAGTAGTTATAAGCAATGTCAAAACTGAATGTAGGCTTATCAGCACTAGAAAGATCAACAAAAGGTAGGTACAGTTCATCTCTAAAACCTTTGTAATCAAAATACATCAATGTTGGATTTGTATATCTTACAAGATATTCATCCCCATCATATTCTTCAAATCCTAGATTTTCTAAACTAGGAGATTCAAAAATTGACATCTCTTTATGCCACTCGTCATCAGAAAAGTCACAGAAATATGGTAGCTTTTTTGCTGGATTAGTATAAAATACTGAAAATGCTATTTCACTGGCATTTTCAGATACAGGAGTTTCATTTATCTCTACAATCTTTATATGCACATTATTATTACCAGTTTGAAGTTCAATTTCTTGTGTTTCAAAATCTATGGCAATAAACTTTTTAGCATTGCCACTCCAATTTATATAGCTTACAGAACCATTCACACTTACTTCCAATTTCATAGTTTTAACTGGAATGTCTCCTCTACTTTGAAATTTGATAGCTATTTCAGGATTTTGCTTAAGAGTATTTCCGGTTGCTTCAACTGCAATAAGTCGTGCATCATTATCGCCATATGTGCCACCATTAAACATTTCATTTGCCTCAACAAAACTGCTGAGATTGATGATATGCCCCATTTTCGAAGTAACTTGGTGAAATACCTTTGCTCGATTTGCATAAAGACTATCAACAGCAATATCTATACTTTTTAGGTAAAAAATATCATCACCACCATTATTTACAACAATTTGTAAATTTCCTGCTTTGCTATAATCTATATAAGGAAGTTCTTCTAAATCTGTTTCATTCATTGCATCTCGTGGCCCTTGAAAGGCGGGAGTATTCAAAATAAGAGCATGGAATTTTTCAGAGTTTTCAAGTCCATAAACCAAAGCAGACCTTCCACCAAGCGAAAAACCTTCAAGAAATATCCTGTTAGTATCTATGGAATAGTTTTCTTTTACATACTCTATGCATCTGTCAATGATTGTAATATCATCTAATGGAACATGAAAGTTTTTACTAGGATCATCTCCCCCATCAGGTGCTATATATATATAATGAGCTAATACATCATTATGAACTACATTATCGGCAACCGTTTGAGTTAAAACTTCAGGATTTCCTTGTGCTCCATGGAGCATTACCATTACATCATATAATTTAGAACTATCATAAACTGTCGGAACAAATAGTGAAACTTTCCTTTTACTTCCTAAGTGATCCAACTCAACCTCAAACTTCCCCGTTTGTGAAGAATAAGATGCAGTTTGAAACAAAAGAAGAAATAATACTAGTAATTTATTTTGCATTATATCATTTCCCATTTAAATAATTTTAAACACTCATTATACATCAACTTTATATTTTCATTTTATTGTTCAATCATTGCAAACACAATGTTTTTTCTAATTATTATCAATTTCACTATTATCTTTCTTGTTATA
The DNA here is from genome assembly GCA_942490685.1 of uncultured bacterium. Taxonomy (GTDB): domain Bacteria; phylum Bacteroidota; class Ignavibacteria; order Kapaibacteriales; family UBA2268; genus JBFHIJ01. Next base: position 423,286 of record CALNXW010000031.1, on the reverse strand, counting down.
ATAATATGGATTTTTAAGACTATGATATAAACACAAACCAAAAATCCAAAGATTAAGCAATGAATCCAAAACGACAATTTGTTCAGTAAAGACTCCATATAGAACTAGAACAAGTGTAATTGATAGCAATATGATAATATATTTCTTGTTGTTTTGATTATGATAATTTGTCATAAATATATAAATATTAAATATGACTATAGGGAACGCAAAATATGGAAGAAATTTTTCTAGAATATCACAGTCATAACTATAATACATTCTATGAACCCAATTAGCTAAGAATATAAAACTATATATTCCGATACTTATGAATGCCAATTTCATAAACAACTTATGTTTATTATCCTGTATTTTAAATAGATTTTTCAAGGACATAGTTGATTTTCTATATTTATAAAATATTTTATTTTTCTATTGCTGGTATTATAATCAAAGGTGCAGTATAATAATAAAGCACCTTTGTTATTATTTGTCTTGTTGGTTACCAACCGAACCAAGACATGACTTCTTTAAATGTTCCTGTTGCACCAGCTGCTGCTCCTCCCACCATAATTGCTCCTGGAATAAGTCCAACCCCTGCTGTCGAAGCCGCTATAGTCAATAATGTACCTGACCCAGCAGTATAATCAGCAATTGTACCAAGTACACCTGTAATACGAGATTTCTCTTCTTGTAATCTTTTAGCATCGCAAGCAGGGCACTGACACGCAGTACATGATGCTTTACTAACTTGATTGCCAGATTTAAAAGCATTTACACTATTGTCTGTAGCTTGGATGCTATAACTGTTTCTCAGGATAGCAATCCCAGATCTAGAAAGTGCATCTTCAGATGTAGTATTTGCTAATAATTCTTGTTCAAAAGATTCAAACTTTACGCCATATTCATAGAATTCTTCACAAGTTGATACATTAAAGAAATTATTAACTAACTCTATTGTCTTCAAGGACCATTCTCTATCAGTCTCTGATATATATTGACTCGTTTGAACTTCATTTTTCAGCTTACTTAATAGATCATTATAAAATTTATCATGATCTTGAAGTTCTATGATCTTCCCATAGTCTGCTAAACTAACTTTTACAGTTTCAGCAAAAAATTCTGGGTTAATATTATAATCAATACAAAATTGATGATAGTCTTCCATGTAGGCATCAACATTAAATTCATAAGTTGGAGCTGGATAGTATTTTTCAACCCTCTCTTTTCCATTAGTCATAAATATAGCATATTGCTCACCGTGGATATCACCAGCTAATTGATAATTATTAACAAGAACATTCTCTACAGAACTAGAAGACTCAACTTTATCAATATTAGTTGGTAAAGAGTTCCCATTTTCTTCATCACAACCAATCAAACCAAAGATAGAAAGCGATAATGCCAAGATGGCTAAAATAAATTTTGTTTTCATTTTAATAACTGTAATTATAATTCTACATTAAATATTTGAATTCCTATTGCCTATATCAAATAAAAGCAATATATTACAGTGCATGATTTCGTGTGCGCTAAACATTTCGAAATCACGTGCGTTTTGTAGCCGATTACTCCCCAGTATCGGCTCTTTTTTTTTGCCGATTATAATATTTACTTATAATTTAAGAATTCAGTACTCCTTATATTGTATCTATTATGTTGTTAATTATTACTTCTCAAAAGTAACTATACAAATATAGCAACAGGATATATAAAAAAAAAGAGAAACCGTATATTTTTTTACAATTCATAATTGCAACTCCAATACACCGCTAAAATGCTAAAAGTTTTATTTTTCTTAATTCACTTCACCACAGTGAGTTAGCAGTAGTCAGCATTGTGTTTTAATATTACTTCTTTTATTGCCTAGATAATTATGAATGCAACATTTAATCACAGACTAATTTATTCATATTGTTTTTCATTTTATCTATTTTGTGGGATTATATATAGTACGTTTTATTACGGTTACAACATCTATTGCAATGGTATGTATTCACACTTCCCCATAAAAAAAAGAGCAGTTGTCACTGAAGGCTAAATTATATATACGAAGGTTAGTGGTATTAAACACCCCGTCTCGCGGTGCGATCCACCCCTCTTTGAAAAGAGGGGAATTGGTCGTTCCCTTTCTTCTAAAGCGATGTGATGAGCTTACCGAAGTAAAGAGCTGCCCAAAGGACAGGTTAGTTAACGAGTTAGAGACCTAATTCCAGCAAACCATTTTGCTCTCAACCTGCATATTTCACACATGATTTCGTTAAGCATATATGAAATATTCTGAATTCGCTTTGTGGTGTGCCCTTTTTTCTTAATTTTGCCATAAGCTTTTTAATCCTAATTATTTGCAATCGGAGAATCTTATAATGAGCTTCAAACCTATTACTCCTGCAGGAAGAACAGAAAATGTTACTTATGCAATCAGAGATATCATCGTTTTAGCAAATGAAGTTGCTAAAACAGGTAAAGAAATGTTTTATTTGAATATCGGTGATCCTAATATTTACGATCACGTAACTCCTGAACATGTTGTAGAAGCTACTGCTAAAGCAATGAGAGACAACCTAAACGGCTATGCTCCATCTGCAGGTATAGATGCTGCTATAGAATCTATCAATCGTGATGCTAATAAAAAAGGTATCAATAACATCCTTGATACTTTTATCACTTCAGGTGCTTCTGAAGCAATCGAAATTTGTTTAGCAGCTTTACTTAATAAAGGTGAAAACTTCCTTATGCCTACTCCGGGCTATCCTCTTTATACTGCAGTGCAGGCTAAATTGGAATTGGAACCAAATCCTTATTACTTAGATGAAGAAAACGGCTGGCAGCCTGACGTTGAAGATATTAAAGCAAAAATCAATGATAAAACTCGTGCGATTGTTCTTATCAATCCGAACAACCCTACCGGTTCTATCTGTAAAAAAGAAACATTGCTTGAAATCATTGATTTAGCGTTAAAACATAACTTAGTTATCTTCGCTGATGAAATCTATGATAAACTTATCTTTGATGATAAAGAACTTATCTCTATTGCTGCATTGAATTCTGATGTTAGCTGTATTACTTTCTCAGGTATGTCTAAAAACTACGTAGTTCCGGGCTTTAGAATTGGCTGGGGCGTAGTTTCAGGTCGTCAGGAAGTATTAGGTGATTATATTGAAGCAATCAATAAATTGCTAAGAGCTCGCGTTTCTGCAAACCACCCTGAGCAATATGCTATCATGGCAGCTTTGGACGGTGACCAGACTCATTTGCATAATATGGTACAAACTATGCAGAAAAGACGCGATTTGACTATGGAAATGGTTAATCAAATCGACGGTATCGAATTAGTTAAACCTGAAGGTGCATTCTACGCTTTTGCTTCTATAGATGTAGATGATGACGCAAAATTCTGCGCAGAACTCATCAAAGAGACTGGTGTAATTGTTGTACCTGGTAGTGGCTTCGGTCAGAAACCTGGTACTCAGCATTTCAGAACTGTATTGCTTCCACAAGAAGAAGTTATCCAAAAAGCATTCGAGCATATCGGTAATTTCTACAAAAAATATAAAAACAGATAATCACTTCTGTTTGAAAATCTCAAAAGCTGCTTATACCTTTATGTAAGCAGCTTTTTTGATTTATATTTGAGAGTGACCTCTTATCCGCAATCAGTTTTTTTCTCACCATCGAAAATTCTATAGCATATAATGTAAAAACAGATATTCTATCTTTTCCAATATTAATAAAGCTAATTACGTATCTAATGTTAGTAGTTTTTTTTATTTTAAACTGTTACCTACAACTACTTATATCGCCATACCAGAATATCATTTTTTTAACTTGTATTACTAAGTAAAAAATGATAATCTTGCATAAAAAATTACCTACGGATTTTTTTAGGTCAATTATGAAACAGAGCAGAGTCAACGCCGAAGAGCACTTGCAAAAACTAGTCAATCGATTGAAAGACGAAAAAGAAGCTCTTTCTTCAAAAATACAAAAGCAAGATCAGGAAATTTCAGAACTCCTGATTTATTCTGAAATGGTTGTGATTGAATCTACTTTGGATATGAAGATACTTAATGTATTAGGCGACGTGGAATATGTTTTCGAAAATGTAGCTGCCCAGGTGGAACGTGGTGCAAACCTTACTATGCTAGTCGCCAAAGCTACTCAGGAAACTAAGAGCAGAGCTGATGATGCTGACGCTGAAGACATAGTGGATGCGGTTACAAAATTTACTCTAAGTCCAAGAACTGAAAAGAAAATTGAAATTTTAGGTGTCAAAGAAGATAGTGGAGAGCTATTCCTACTTGACTGGAAAATGTTAAAAGCAGGAAAAGTTGTAAAATCCTATTTTAAAATAACTCCTACTAATAATATAATAAAACAAACTATTGACAAGTATGAAAAAGAACTTGACGTAAAGGATAAATTCTACGGGCAGGTATTTGAATATTCGCATCGTGGAGTTACAATTCTAAATCCTGATGGCAAAATCATATATATAAACACTTCTGCCAAAAACATGTTTATTTCTAAGGATAATAAACTTATCAAACCGGAATCTCTTATTGGAAGAACTTTTTACGAAATCTTTATAAATGATGATTCTGAAGCTAATAAAATCAGGCAAAGTAAAAACAATCAGGCATTTATAACCAAGCAGTCTATCCAATTTGTGATGCAAACTCATGAAGGACAAATCAAATATGAAGTCCACCCTCTGATTGATTCAAAAAGAATGGTCTCGGCATTAGTAATATTTAGCACTTTATTAAGCGCTAATGGTAATGAAACTCTTGACCCTAGAAAACTCATGCCCACAATTAAAAGTCTCTACGAAGAAAAATCTGTACTGGGAGAGAGAATTAAGGAACTTGAATATAATCACAAGTGGCTGATGAAAAATAGTCGTGATGTGGACACCCAACGAAAAAAATTGTACTTTTTTCTAAATAATTTACCTTTTCCGATTTCTATTATTGATTTAAAAACAAAAAAATACGATTTTGTAAATAAGGAATTCGAACAAAAAATCAAAAAGAAAAGAGAAGAGATCGTAGGTCATAGAGATGTGCAAGTCTTTACTCAAATGGAAGCTGATTTTTTTGATGAAATACTGCTGCAAGGTATCGAATCCAAACATACTATCCAAATAAAAGGATTAGTATTCGAAGGGGTACAAACTTTGATTAAAAGTCAGCAAGATACTCCTCTTTATGCGATAAGAGTTTTTACAAAAATAAAATAGGGAAATTGGAAAATGGATAAACCATTAGTTGGTATCATTATGGGCAGTGACTCAGACTTAGCAACAATGAAACCTGCTGCTGAAATCTGTGAAGAATTTGGTGTGGCATACGAAATGCGGGTTGTCTCTGCTCACAGAACTCCCGGCGATATGGCAGACTACGGTAAAACAGCTCATGAAAGAGGAATTAAAGTAATAATTGCAGGTGCCGGCGGAGCTGCTCACTTACCGGGTATGACAGCTGCTTTTTCTCCACTCCCTGTAATCGGAGTTCCCGTTAAGTCCAGCACTCTAAGTGGTGTCGATTCTCTTCACTCAGTGGTTCAAATGCCTCCGGGGGTGCCTGTTGCAACAGTTGCAATCGGTGGAGGAAAAAACGCAGGTTTGCTTGCTATGCAAATTCTTGGTATTGAAAACCAGGATATTCTGAAAAAAATGATTGATTATAAAATCCGGATGGCTGAAGAATCCAGAGCAAAAAATAATAATCCTGAATTTACTCAGACACCTTTTAAATAAGCTATATCTTTGATTTTTGAAAAGTATAAAATCATAGGTAGCAATTACTTAGATACATGAAGCCGCAAATTAATATTGCGGCTTCTCATATTTTATAGTTTATCTTGCATAATCGATTATTTAGGTAGACTCTAATATCTATTTACAACATCAATTATTTTATCCAAGGCTTTTTCTTCCAAACTATAAGAGTTAGGAAGGCAGTAATGTCTATTTGCATGATTGTAATAATCTTCTACGCCGTCTATTTGCCATCCGTTTTTTAAAGTAAAGCCTAAAATCCCGTTTTTTGTCAGATAATTATGAAATTCTCTTTGATTATCGATTCTTATTGGGAAACCAATTGTCGCCTGAGAAACATAACTAGCTTTGTCTGCTATATAGAACCTAGAATCTAATCCTTCAAATAGATAACTGTTATTCTGACAGATTAACTCATTTATCAGTTTTATATTGAGCCCCTTTATCATCAAAGCAGTGTTTCTACTTACAGTGGTTCCTTTACTTATGAAGCTTTTGCCTATAGAGCTATAATTTACACTTCTCTTCTTAAGTCTCAGAAGAAGTTTCAACGTCCAAATATTTCCAAATTTAGTAATGAAAGAATTGAAAAGTTCATCTCTGCAAGTAAAGATTCGCTCCTCTAAAGACACTTCTTCATTGTAATGAAAATCATCTTCGTTATCCTCATTTAATAAGTATCCACCGACAGGTACATTCGTTAGTTTATATATAGAATATAACTCTGCATCAGAAAAAGAATCATATTTTTTGATAGGCAAAGTAGAACATCTGTCATCTATTACTGTTCCAAATTTTATTCGATTCTTTTGTAAAAAATCAATATTCTCCCCTTTCAAAAGTCCAAACGGGTGCAGATACATAAACAAAAAATCTGAGTATGAGCTTAGATCCTTCTCTAGCCTAATATTAAGCTTTTCGTCCAAATCATAAAATTCTAATTCTACTTTTGATTCTATAAACGGTAAATATGCACCCACCGCGCAGAACCTTGGTAGCAATGCCTTTTGGATTCCTTTCTGTCCAATATATTCATATAAAGCTTGCCTTGCCAAAACGTAAATCTTAGCACCCACGAAATTTTTAGCTTGTAGTTTTTCAGTTTTATTTCCAGGAACATGAGTTATCATTACGGCCATCTGCTAACTAATTAATTGCAATACGATAAAAGATATTAATCCACATTACACAGCACTGAAGTAAACGGATTAAAAATCACATCATCCGGTTCCTCTTCAAAAGGGCCTATGTCAAATGTTATTTGCTTGCCGGACATCAGCACTCTTTGCATATAAAAAGTATCATCATCAAACTCTACTTTTATAGGCACAAACATTTTAAAATCATCTGGAACATCTTTTTGAGTAAGTCTGCATTTAACTATGTATCTGTCATCTTCTGTTTCTATAATATCCGAATCAAATTCATATGTTGGAATTGACGTACCATGCACCCATTGATCAAAAAACCATTCCAATGAATATCCGCAATGCTTCTCCATCAATAATCTTAAATCTTCAGTTGAATACTTTTTACCTTTGAATCTTTGATAGTAATCTCTCATCATTCCCAAAAACATTTGCTCATTCATGCCATTAGCATAATCCATAAACATGTTTCTTAGCATATGAAAAACAAACACCGACTTCATACCGTTGATTCTCATAGATTCAGGCGTATATATATTTTCTGATCTAACTCCCAAAGACAGAGGACCTAAATCTTCATATCCTATAGAAACTCCATCACTGAAGCCCAAAACAGCATATTCCATATCACTTAATAATCTAAAAAATCTATCTTTGTTTTCGTAGTATGTATAATAATAAACCATTCCAAGATACATTGGAAGACCGGTTTCAATCCAGCTATCTCGATAGCTCTTTAGCCTGTGGTCATAGAGCCATAAGCCACTTAGTCTGGCTATAAACTCTGATATTATTGTCGGACTTTTACGATTAAAATAATAGGGAGGAAGCACAAGTTTATCAGGGTAGTTAGACGCTATCATCAAAGATTTATAATCTTCGTCAGAATACTTGGCTTGGCTATAAAGAGTGTTTCTCGTAAGATACTGCAATCTTTCTACAAAAAGTCTGGTTTTATCAACATTAGTTTCTATGCTTTCCACGGTGTTTTTAGGATTAAGTATTTTGTCTCCTGTATTGGCGACATCTTCAGTATTATTTAATAGCCCGGAAACAGAGTCTATTCCGGTATAATATGGTAGCTCATATATTTCAAATTTATTAGCCTTTGGAGTGCCAAAAACAGTATTAAAATAACCAATACCATTTTTATAGTTTTCAATAACATCATCTACAAAATTTACATGGTGATATTTTACAGTAAATTCTTTAGGAATAGATTCGAATTCCAAATTTTGTTCTTTATAATTCCAAATCATCACACCTATAGAGTAAAGCGGCCTATTATATTTCCACACAGATGTCCTCTTGCCTCTAAGCCTATCCATCTCATCTTCAATTTTTTCGCCAAAAGCATGCAGCTCTTTTGTCTGATCCCCTATTGTTTTGAGAGAAAAGTTGAGGAGCTCATCTTTCGAATACACCGGATATAAATTATACCCGGTTAAATAGGATCTGTTCCTTAAATCTCCTTCGATTGTAAATGTAATACTATGCTTTTCTCCCTTGCTTATGCTTTTATCAAATTTGAGCCATAATACTTTTCTAAAAGGATAATCTGTATGGTAGAAAGAAATAGGCTGACCATTCTCATCATTCACAGACTTAATTGACACAAGATCAAAGATATCCAGCTTTAGCCAACTGAAATCTTCTTCTGCTTCAAAAGTAAAAACACTTTTAGACTGATAGCTCGTGGAAGAAGACATTGCAAACTCTAAATCATAGGATATACCGGTAATAATTTGAGCTTTTTTATCGGCTCTCATGTCTGAATTTAATAAAAGGTCTTCGGAACTTTCACACTCAATAATTGAAGAAATTCTATCATAATCATCTGACATTCCTTCCTCTGCTACAAACAATCTATTCTCTTCCATCTCAAAAGGATCATATATCCAAACGTAGTGATTTCGGCTTTCTCTAAAAAAATGTGCATAGAAAAAGTCTGATTTTGGTGGTTCCAGAATACTAAATGCCAGACCATAATATATATCTTTAGTCTTTCTGTGCATATAATGTTTATATGTATTATAATGCATCTCTTTGACAAAGTCTAAATTATATTGACCCGCCTGATTTAGACCAGCTTTACTAACGACATCATAAAAGTCATTATCAAATACAAAAGAAGCTCTAGTAAAAGACATATTCAATTCCTCGGAATCGAACATCCTTCGCATATTATTTCTTTCACTTTGCAATTGCGGTTTAAAATTGAAACTTCCTTTACCAACAAAAACAGCAAAATGCTTCTGCCCTCCAAAATCCTCCAGAAAGCAAATAATTCCACTAACTAATCGCATCTTGCCGGCATCCTGTTCAACAATTAGATTATCAACCTTATATACCTCATCAGTATTAGCTTTAAGAGATTTAATCCCGTCATAAAAATTTTGATAATCTGAAAATTCTGATGAATATGCCTGCAGACTCAATAGAAAGATAAACAATAAAAAGCAGTTTAAATTTTTCACCATAGCTTTGCCTTTGAAATACTGAAGAATCTATATTCCTAGAAAAATCGTTTTTTTCGATAGATTTTATACTTTTACTACAAATCAGTCATAATTAAGTTACAAATTTTATGACTATAAAAACGAATAAAACATAATTTTGATAAAGAGCTTCATAAATTTTCTTTTCCCGTCATCTGTCTAACTAGACTGCTGGTTATATATCTTTCAAAATTCTAATCAGAGCTCTTAGGATAAAATTTCTTTAGTATCTAAATAAATCATATATTTGAATCCTGATTTTATCAATAACTATATAGATATGATATGCAAAGAGAAGATAAAATTGCAGTTTATCCCGGTTCTTTCGACCCTATTACTAACGGTCACATTGACGTGATAGAAAGAGCAAGCTATATTTTTGACAAAGTAATTGTACTAATAGGTGTCAATTCTAAAAAAACTAACCTCTTCACAGAAGACGAAAGATGCAACATGGCAACTCAAGCTCTGAAGCATCTTCCTAATGTGGAAGTTAGTAAACACCAAGGACTTATTGTCGAATTTTGTAGACAGTATAAGGCAATTGCAATGATCAGAGGTATAAGGGCAGTTTCTGATTTTGAATATGAATTTCAAATTGCACTAATGAACAGAAAACTTGAACCTGAGGTACACACAGTTTTTATGATGCCTCATGAAAAATATACATATCTCAATTCAACTATTGTAAGAGAGCTGGCTCGCTACAATAAAGAAACAGCAGATTTTGTTCCGAAATGTGTTGCTGAGAAATTAGCTGAAAAATTTGCAGAATAGAGCAAAAATAAAAAAGGCAGTTGCTTTTGTGCGACTGCCTCCAATTCCATTTTTTTATCAACTCGGAGAAACACTCCGTAATAAATATACATTATTTAGATATAAGCACCTAAAAATAATAAGATATATTAACTAAAAGTTTTCCACTTTAGCTTGTTTAGTCAATCTTTTAGTCAAGCCTTGGTAAAAATCCTTCTCTAATAAGCCCATCAACAACAGTTTCTCCAACTGCCATCTGTACTTCTCTATTGCGTAAAGATGTCATCCTAAACTGCGGTTCATAACCACCTGAGTGTATATTCTGCACAAATGCCACTTGAGAAGATTCTATATCGATCATACGCACATTTAGACTTCCCAAAGTATAATGATATGAATATCCGGGTCTACTAGTCACTGTAGTTTCTTCTGTAGTTACTTTTTTCTTTACGTCCTTGTCTTTATGTTTACGACTTTGACTACTCTCTTTTTCGTGATCCTCATCACATTTGTGTTTATCTTTAACAACTCTTTCTTTTACAACAGTAGTAGAAGTAGTTTCTTCAGGAACGTAACCAGTCATCTCTCTAACGTTTTCGTAGCTTATTTTTATGAAAGCATCAAACGAATTTGAAACCAGTATATCGTGAATCTCTTCATTAGTGCGCTCACGAGTAGGAGGAATAACAGTATAAGCCGGAATTGCATTCATCCCCTGCTCAAACAGTCGTCTGCCCACAAAGAGTTCCATCTCTTGTTTTGCAAAAGGATCAGATAAATCTGCAAAAACGCAAACCTTTTTATAAATTTTTACTGGCAAACCGGGCTCTTTATAGCTAACGTACTGATAGCTAGATCTCAAACAAGAACTCAACAAAAAAGCTAAAGGCAAAATTAAAACTAAAAACTTCGTTTTCATGGGGTACCTCTCAAACGTATAATTCATATTTAATTATACGGTATCTTTAAGTAAACTGTTTCGTTATTTTAAATTATTCATTTCTGACATAATGTTTCTGTCTCCGGGTAGCAACTTCAATGCCTTCGTATAAGAAGACTTAGCTGTTTCAATATCATTTTGCATTGCAGCATATCTAGCCAGAAAAACTAATTGTGTAGCCGCGCTTTGCTTGATTCCTTTTTCAAGGTGATTAGGATTGTGCGACACATTTTCAGCTATTTTATTAATATCTATGTTCGAATCGCTAACAGGATAAACTTTGTGTTCCTGCTCTAACCTGAGAGCAAAACCCTGAGGTATTTTTTCTAAATCCTGCCCCAAATATGGCTCAGTTTGTAGTATATCTGCCGTGATATAAACCGGCCTCTGTGCCAGGTTTTTATATACAAAACTTTTCAGCAGTTCCTCAAACCTCGACTGGATTAACCTTGGATCATATCTTTCTCCGGATTCAAAAAGCTCTAATTGCTCAAGGAAAGAGTCAATTTCTTTTTTGTGTTTTGCCATTTCTTCAGGATACCATCTACGTAACTGCTTCAAATACCATGTTCTTCGGAGAAGTTCTTTTTCAACCAGAATAATATCTTTTCTTTTTTCCTCAACTCTTTGCATATACCAGAAAGCTGAATTCCAATAATCCCATTGAGCTGAGAGAATCAATGCGTCCTGTTCCAGATTATTTACTAAAGTGTGTGTATATTCCGGAACATAAATTTCACCACTTCTGTCATTTTCAGAAAAATTCAGAAACAACATTAAAAAAGGAATCAGTAGAAGTGAATATGAAGCATTGGCATTCTTTAGCAAATTGAGTAAATATGGTATCGAAAATAGACCTATAAAAGCAAAAGCTACATAAGCTAGGCTATAATAAGCTTCGATGTCATGAATGCTGTAATTGGATGCATATAGTACACAAGTTACTGCAAGTAAAGCAAAAAACATCAGCAATGTACCGGAGTATTTTTTTGCAAACCACAATCCTAAGATTGTTGGTATAAATCCTATATAGGCATATTCTTTCAATAAGTTTGAGAAGAATTTACCTAAGTTCTCTTTAAACACATCTGCACCGGAAAACATCCATACTTGGTACTGCTTACCGGATACGTGATACCAAAACTTGTCAAAGCTCCTGGATACTCCACCCCAGTCAAATTCAGGCGACATACTACTTCGAATTGGCAAAATTGAATATAATGCAGCTCCAAAAACCAAAGGCATGAAAATAAAAAACATGGACTTAGCAGATGCTACTGCTCCGAATTTATGCCCCGGTCGCTTAAAAAACAGAAATAACAAGGCCGGAACTAACAGTATACTTGTCATATGATTTGCAAAAGCCAGACCTAGTACAAAGGTCACCGCCATATATTTTTTTATATCATAATCACTTAAAACTGCCCTGAGTGCGAGGAAAATGACTAGATTAATCATCAGATTTTGGACTGAATATACTTCAAATGCCAACGCCTCCTGCCATATTGTCCCTGTAAAAGCATAAACTAATGCAAATACTAAGGAAGAAATGCAAGCAGCATTGTCTGATATATCTAATCCCTTATTATTCTTCAGATATTTAAAAATAGTTCCGCCACTGAGGAAAAACACAACTGAAGAAACAGAAACACAGAGTGCAGAAAACAAATTAAATTGATAAGCAGTTTCCATTGGGAGAGGAAGCTGACTCCAAATATTAGACAGCAATATAAAAAACGGGTACCCTGTAGGGTGAGGGATACCAAATGTAGAAGCAGCCCCCATCAGTTCTCCGCTATCGGTGAAAGTAATACCGGGGACTAGTGTTAATATATATACAACAAAAGGAATAATAAATGCCAGCAAAGGAAATATCTTTCTATTCATGTCTTCTACCGCTTTCTTATTCATAAATCTAGACTAATTATATACTGCAAAATAAATTAATATATCAAAATAGAAAAGAGATAATACCAGTAAAGCACTCTGAAGCAGTAAAATCTTTTAGATTGGTTTATTTTTGTTTATTTTGCATATTGTCTTAAATGCAGAATTGTTTTGACAATTTTGTATACAAAGCAAATGATTTTCTCAGGGGGGAGAAAAAAACAATGTTCAATTTTGCGAGAAGATTTGCTGATAAAATCAATCTCTTTGATTATATACCAAGACTCAGCGAAATCAAAAACTATATTGTAGTAAATAGGTGGAAAAGCTTCGGAATCATTCTGCTCGCTTCACTTATCACTATATTTTATGTAGATAATGTATTTCGTGTAAATGCACTTCTAAATGACATCCGCAAATTAAAACAAGAAAAAGAAATTCTGCGCATGGATCGTGACAGATCGCGTGCAGAAATTATTAAACTTCGCTCTGCTGATAGAATTATCCCCCTTGCTAAACAGAAACTTAATATGACAGAACCTGAATCTGCTCCTGAGATTATAGAGAGGGACTAAAATATGTCACATAAAGATAATAAGCAACAGCCTGTTAGACATAACAAGCTTTGGAAGTATTTTTTTGCAGGCTCTTTTTTACTAATCTGTATTATAATGGTCATTGTAAGACTATTTTATATACAGGTTGTGGATGCTGACTTCTACCAAAGCAAAGCAAAAAGGCAACACGAATCCAAGATAGATTTGAAAGCAGATCGCGGATTAATATTTGACAGAAATAACAATCTTCTTGTTACTAATGATCATGAAGTTTCTATTGCTGTTGATCCTGCTCTTTTAGAACACAAAGACTCTCTGATTACTATCCTCTCTAAAACTTTGGATATTGATACTTTAGCTTTGCAAAATAAAATAAATAAACCAAATGCCCGCTTTGTTTGGATTAAAAGAGGTATTGACAGATATAAAGTCAGAAATCTCGAAAAATTCGAGGACAAAGGGCTTATTTTAAGAAAAGAACCTCAAAGAAATTACCTTTATAATCAAAATGCTGCTCAAATTATTGGGTGTACAAACATAGACAACTACGGAGTTTCAGGTCTGGAAATGAGTCATGACTCCCTGCTAAAAGGTCAGGACGGTTTTCTGATTATGACTCGCGGACGAGGCGGAAAACTATCTTACTATGCGGATCTTCCAATGAGGCCTGCAAGCGATGGTGCTTCGATGCAGCTTACGATTGATATGAATCTCCAGCAGATAGTGGAATATGAATTAAAACAAGGTGTTATCAGAACGGATGCAACTGCAGGCACTGTGATTGCCCTAGATGTCAAAACTTCAGAAGTACTTGCCATGGCATCTTATCCCGGATACAATCCTAACTCCAAAACTGGTAAGACTTCTCAGACTATGAGAATTAGAGCCATTACTGACATGTACGAACCCGGCTCTACTTTCAAAATGATTACTGCTGCTGCTGCAATGAATGAAGACATGGTAAAACCTGAAGATGTCTATGCAGGTTATAATGGATTACTGCAAATGAAAGACTATAAAATCCGTGATGAACATCCTGTAGACTCTTGTACTTTCGCTGATGCTGTACGATATTCCAGTAATATTGTATTCTCAACTATTGCTGATAACATGAGCAAAGGGAAATTCTATAAATATGTAAGAGACTTTGGGTTTGGGATTAAAACTGATATTGATTTGCCTGGTGAAGTGCAGGGTCGTCTCAAAAAACCGGATCAGTTTACCGGCGCCACTAAACGCTTTATGGGACATGGTTATGGGCTTGGTGTCACACCTCTGCAGCTAATAAATGCTTATGCTTGCATTGCAAACGAAGGCATTTTAATGAAGCCCTATCTGATCAAGCAAGTTCGTGACAGAAATGGAAACATAATTGCTGAGAACTCTCCTCAAAAAGTACGTGGTGTAATATCTCCGCAAACTGCTAAAGATGTTGCTAAACTGTTTTGTGCTGTTGTAGATAGTGGCACGGGGACAGCAGCAAAAATCAGAGGAATTGAAGTAGCAGGTAAAACAGGTACTAGCCAGCAATTAGTAAACGGGCGCTATCAAAGAGGCTATTATACAGCATCTTTTGCTGGTTTTTTCCCGGCAGAAAACCCTCAGATCGCTATGGTTGTTATTGTCGACAGACCTCGAAGAGGCTACTACGGTGGATCTACTGCAGCACCTATCTTCAAACATATTGCCGGGAAATGGGTTACTGCACAAGGTATAAACAGAATTGAAGAGGAAGAAGACAAGGACAGTGTCAAAGTTCCAAATTTGATTGGTCTTGACATTGCTACTGCTGAAGAGCTACTTGACAGATTAGATCTAGAGTTTGAAGATGAACCTGATAAAGGCACTATTTCGAGCCAAATTCCTGCTGCTGACTCTTTAGTTGAAAAAGGGACTGAAATAAAAATCAAAGTTTTCGAAAAGTACGCAGATGATATAGAATTTGCTGATTCATTGGGTAAAAAACCTAATCTATATGGCTATAGCTTGAGAAATGCAATTAAAATACTCAAACATAAAAGTATAGATTTTTCCATACACGGAGAAGGTACCGTTCGGAAACAATATTGGCAAAAGAAAGCTGAAGATAAATACTTCTGCAAAATTCTGGCTAGATAAAATTAATTATAATTTTTTTTGAGACGCACAATATTATTGTGTGTCTTTTTTTATATATACTTGTCTTTTCATAAGATAGACTGTCTCATTAGTGCAGAAATTGCAATAGACTAGTAGCTAAATTATATAGAAATCTTTTTCTCCGACATTTAATACTATTATCTGTATAGAGTTACACTATTTCTATTGCCAAATATCTTTGAATCTGCCAGGCATTACAAAGTGTAGCCGACAGAAACAGCACATAGTCAATTGCATTTTTTTAACTGATGAACAGCCTCTATATTGAAAAGATAATACTGGTTCTCAAGTTTTTGCGGAGCTGCTTATGTCAAAATTTATACCTCTTTTTATTCTATTATTGATCTCTTTTGCTAAATCGGAACAGCTTAATGTTTTTGCTGTTGACACGACAAACTATCCAACACTTAGTGCAAAGTTTTACATTTTGGATGACAACAGTCAGCAAATTAAAAATTTTGACATTGAGGATTTTTCAGTTTCCGAAAACGGAATAGAAAGAGATATAATAGATTTAAGCTGTCCGCCTGATCCGGAAAAAGTACCCTATTCAATTGCTATGAGCTTAGATATTTCCGGTTCTATGGAGCATGCAGAGCAAACTCTAAATGCCTTGGAACTAGGGAAAATTACAGCTAAAAAGTTGTGCAATCTTTTAGAGTTGCCTCCTTCTGAAATGGCTCTTCAAGCCTGTAATGATATCCCCATGATCGTAACAGATTTTACCTCCGATAAGCAAAAAATATTTAACAGCATAGATTATGCAATGGTTGGTGGTGCAAATGACTTTGAAGTTCACCTTATGGATGAAAAAGCAGGTCTGCTTCCTCTAGCAAAGTTGGGTAAGAATAAAAAAATGGCTATTCTGTACACCGATGCCTATTATGAGGCTATGGAAACGAATTTCTTGCAGGAATGTATAGACTATTGCCTGCTAAATGACATCACTTTTTATAGTATCATATACTCTAATCCATCTGCAAATAACAGAGGCATAAAAAGTTCCTTGGCACAATTATGTAAAGCCACAGGGGGATTGTTTATAGATGGTGTTTATACCCATAAAATAGCTGAACTTGTAGCTGCCCAAATTCAGGATCTGGAGCCATGCACTCTTACTTGGGAAAGCGATTATCTCTGCAAGAGTGATGTCCAGGAACTCATAATTGACATCCCACGTTTCGGACTAAAATATACAGACAAATTTTATCAGTCAAGCCGTGCCCTAAGCAAATTAAAGATTTCTCCCGGAGCTGTATTCTTTGAAAATAAACCTCTCAATATAACATCTGATACTTCTATTACAGTAAGCGCTATAGGACATAGTTTTAATATTAGCGACATAATACTTTCTGATCTGGCCTTTAATATATCTCCCAAAAGCTTTTC
Source organism: uncultured bacterium (assembly GCA_942490685.1). Classification (GTDB taxonomy): domain Bacteria; phylum Bacteroidota; class Ignavibacteria; order Kapaibacteriales; family UBA2268; genus JBFHIJ01. The sequence continues at coordinate 406,208 of CALNXW010000031.1, read as the reverse complement.
TTTGGCTAAGGGCGAATCCATAGTATTAACTCTTAACTTTAATCCTGACAAAGAGAAAAGTTATCTGTGCGAAATAAATTTTGTTACGGATATATGTCCGATAAGAACTCATGCACTTGCCGGATATACTGACACACCTGATTCACAATTAGAACTGAAAATTACTCATCCAAATGGTGGCGAAGACTTTTTGATAGGATCAGATACCATTATTAGCTGGGAAGGTACACTACCCTCTGATACAGTCAAACTGGAGTATTCTACAGATAACGGAATTAACTGGTCCGTTCTAACTGATAAGGCAACCAATGGCAACTATAAATGGCAAGATCTTCCTTACCCTGTCTCCGATCAATGCTTAATAAAAGCATCTAAAGGTATTAAAATCCCGACAGACAATGATATCAAAAAAGAATGGGATTTATGCTTAGGAGGCAGATATGACGATTTTGCAACGTGCATCATCAAAAGCCAATACGGCGGGTATTTAAGTGCCGGTGCTTTTATGAATGAAAATGTCGTTGCAGGCAATTCCTATTTTAAAACCGACGGTTTTATAAATAAAATAACTGAAAACGGCATATTAGAATGGTCAATAACATACGGCGGTGAAGATACTGATCAGCTTAACTCTGCGGACGAAACCGCCGATGGTGGTTATATTTTTGCAGGATTCACTTATTCGAATGATGGTGATGTTTCAGGAAATCATGGTGGAAGTGATGTCTGGGTAGTAAAAACAAATTATGCCGGGGATTTTGAATGGCAAAAGTGTTTTGGCGGTATTAATGATGATTTTGCTGAAAAAATAGTAAGAACAATAGATAACGGATTTATTATTGTAGGATATACCGAATCCAACAGTGATGATGTTCTAGGCAATCATGGCAAATCAGATGTTTGGGTTGTAAAGCTTGATTCTGATGGAAATATGATATGGCAAAAATGCTTGGGTGGAAGCGAAAATGATCTTGCATATGACATAAAACAAATGGTTGACGGCAGTTATATACTAGTAGGAAAATCTGCTTCAGATGACGGCGATATTACAAGGCATATCACCGGAGATGATGTTTGGATAGTTAAACTTGATGCAGTTGGAGAAATAATCTGGCAAAAGACATATGGCACCATCGGCACTGAAGCCCTATACTCTGTTTCAGTAAATGATGAAGGTGGTTTCTATGTTGTCGGAAGATCCAACTCCCACGGTAATGATTTTGAAGGACATTTTGGATATATAGACATCATAGCAATTAAGCTTGATCAAAATGGAAATATGATATGGCAAAAGTGTTTTGGAGGAAAAATGGATGACACTGCCCTATCTGTGAAAACAACTGTAGACAATGGACTCATAATAGCCGGAACCAGTGAATCTAGAAATGGAAATGTAACTGACAATAAAGGTGAAAAAGACTTTTGGATTTTGAAACTAGTTTCCACAGGTGAAATTCAATGGAAAAAATCTTTTGGCGGTTCAGACCGAGAGGAAGCTTATGAAATATTACAAACTGAAGACTATGGGTTTGTAGTTGCTGGGATGACCAGATCGTCCGATGGAGATGTCTCTGAAGATCCGGGTATCGGAGATGCTTGGATTATTAAACTTAGTAAAGATTCTTTCCCTACTTATCAGGAAGATAATAGTGATAATTGGTTCTCTGTTTCCATTCCAAAAGTAGTGAGTAGGGACATTGACTTGGGAGATGCTCTCGTTGGCAAAAGGAAGGATACGCTTGTGTCTAATCTAATCACTAACGTTAGTAATTGGGATTGTGATATTCTGGAAATAAATATATCCGGTGCTGATGCTGCTTTTTTTGATATAAATGGTCCTTTAGCTCCTTATAAAGTAAATAAAAATGGCAGTCAGCATACAGAATTCAGATTTAGTCCTAATTCTCCAAGATATTACCATGCTAAACTGCAAATAATCACCCCAATAGATACTTTGTATCAAAATATAATTGCCAGAGGAGTAAAAATACAAATAGAATCTATTGCTAATGTCATAGATTTTGGTGAGCATTCCATACTTGGTCAAGTTGACACAAATATGGTCTTGATTAAAAATGCGTCTAACATACCAATTGAAATCACAAAAATTGAAATGTTAGGGCCAGACACAAAACAGTTTATTTTTAAAGACCTAAGTCAAACGCAAACAGTAACTCTTCAACCTGATGAAGAATTTACAATGGATTTAAGATTTAAACCAATATATCTGGGCAGAACAACAGGCAGAGTCGCTTTCTACTATGATGCACCCGGATCTCCTTCAATAACTTATTTATATGGTAAAGGCAACGGCACTACTCTTATTGCTTCAAAAGACTCATGCAAACCAGGAGAACACTCAAATATCATCATTGATGTAAAAGACTTAGATATGGAAATCTTTGCTCAACATACTAAATCATTCGAATGTGTTTTTAAGATCCGAAATAACATTCTTGCTCCTAAGGACAGAGATATAATTTTTGGACATAACAATGACTCATTAACTTTAAAAATTAATGGCAATATCGAGTCTGGCAACCAGTATATCGCAATAGTTCCTATGATTGCAACACTAGGTGATATAGAAAGTACTGATATCAATATTGATTATATAAAATTCTTCGACTCCAGTAACAGTTTATTGGACTATGACATTCAATTTCAAAACGGATACTTCAAGCTAATTGGGCTTTGCAGAGAAGGTGGAACAAGATTTATTAATCCGGATGGTATCATTAATATACGAAACCTCTCTCCTAACCCTGCTAACGAATATATTAAGTTTGATCTTCATCTTATTGAAAAAGGTTATACAGAAATAACTCTTGCAGATATGGAAGGTAGGAACATTAAAACTCTATTTGTAGAAAACGTAGTCGATTTTGGGGTCAGAAAAATAAATTGTGATATTTCTGATGTGAATCCGGGTAATTATCTTATTATACTGAGAACTCCAAGCTATAAAGAACACAAATCTTTAGTTATTATTCGATAATCCGAGATATGTCATAAGAAAATTTAGCATTGTCGATAAATGATATAATATCAAGGGGTTGAAGCCCTTTGTTCTTCAAACAATATTTAATCTTTGCTCTCCGGGACATGGGAGCAAGCACATTGTTCTATAGGGAAACATTAAGTCATTTTATAGCTCCCATGACTTATTGGGTATAATGTGTTTTTAGAACAAATACATAAAAAAACCGTGGTTCAAGATATACAAGAACCACGGCTTTTTTTTAATTTCAAAATCAATGTTATTCTAGTGAGGCATTAAATAATTAGAATCTCTTCCTCGTAGTTCCAAATCATCATCACCTGAAGAATAATTATCTATCTTGAATTGATTAATTACTAAATTCAACTGTGAAGTATAGTCATTCATTCGAGTAGCAGCTTCTGCAATATGAGAAATTTGCTCTGCAGTGTCTTGAGAAACAGTAGAAATAGCAGTAATATTTTTAGCTATTTGCTCTGTTGTAGCTGACTGCTCTTCACTGGCAGAAGCGATATGAGTAATCATATCAAGCACTTTATTAGTACTGTTTACGATATTACCCAAAGATTGTCCTGCTTTATCAGCAAACTCGATGCCCAGCTTAACTTCATCATTACCTTTATGCATTATAAGCACAGCCGATTCTGTTTCATTCTGAACACCTTTAATCATATTAGATATCTGTTTTGTTGCTTCAGTAGTTCTTTCAGCAAGCTTTCTCACTTCATCAGCAACCACAGCAAATCCTCTGCCCTGCTCACCGGCTCTGGCAGCTTCAATTGCAGCATTAAGAGCTAATAGATTTGTTTGGTCAGCAATTTCTTCGATCACTGATATGATTTGCCCAATCTGTTGCCCTGAATCACCTAACTTTTGAATATTGATTGCAGACTGACTCACAACATCTGCAATATCCTGCATTTTCTGAACAGTTTGCTCTACAATTTTACCACCTTCACTGGCAATTTGTCCGTTGTTTTTGGCTTCAGAAGAAGTATTCACAGCGTTATCAGCATTTTCCGTTACTGTACGAGCCATTTCTTCAATCGCAGTTGCAATCTCTTCAGCTTGAGAACTTTGCTCTTGAGAGGCAGAAGCTACAGTATTAGAATTAAGGCTTATCTGATTGGATGCGACAGATACTGCTTCCACTACTTCAACGACATTTCTAATCAAATCTTGAAGAGAATTACCAAGTTTATTAATATTTAAGCTAAGTTTATCAAATTCACCTTCATATTCACCTTTCATTCTAGACCTTAAATCCCCTGAAGCAAGTTCTTCTAAAATATTACCGGCTTCAGTCAAAGGTGCAGCCATAGCATCCATGATTTGATTCATGCCCGTAACCATAGATTTCCAGTTTCCGGAATATTTGTTAATGTCAGATCTCTGATCCAGCTTACCATTTATTGCTGCTTGAGTTTGATTGAAAATATCCTGTCCGAAATCATCCATAACTGTAAGGCAAACATTAATGTTATCAGCCATAATTTTGTATTCACCTTCATAATCATTTGTAAGTCTGTCAAAACTTGCACCTTTACTAATTGCATCAGCAAAAGAAGCTGCAATACGAAGAGGTTCTACCAAATTATCTATAGTCTTATTGAATCCCTGGATAACTTGTTTAAATTCACCCTGATGTTTACTTTCATCAGCTCTCTTATCCAATCTGCCTGCATCTGCATGTTCAGCAAGGTCTTCAGCATCATCAACCAACGCCTGAATTGATTCAATCATTAGAATCATGGAAGGTATTAGTTCATCATTTTCGCTACGTTTACCAACTTTTTTAAGATCAGTTACATCAGTCAAAACTCCATAGCTGATATTTTTCAGAATTCTAACAACGTTTTGAATTCTGAAAAGCACTCCTTGTGTATACCCTTGAAGCTCGAGCCACAAACCTTCGTAACCTTCATCAAACTCTACATCGTGATCATTTAATGCTATTTTTCCAAGAATTGAGTTGATAGTATTTACTGGTTTTGCAACTTCATCTTTCATTGTATTAAGACCGGCTACCAATTTTGCCCAGTCTTGGTTAAACTTAGTTGTATCACAGTTATATTCTAGATTACCCACTCGAATAGCTCCGGATAGGTCTTCGATTTCAGAGACAACATTCAATAAGTTTGTGCGCAAAATATCCATTCTATCATTAGCATCTTTCTGTTTGCCAGGTAATTCTCTTAACACTTTTCCGAAATCACCATTTGCATAAGCTTCTACTATAGTTAATATCTCGCCAAGCAATGAAGTATATAATTTTACTGAATTATTAACCCCTAGAGCCATTTCTGCATATGCGCCTTTATATTTCGAGTGATTAATAGCAGCATCAGTATCTCCGGCTTCATGCTGCTCGTAATTATCAAGCATATCAGCAATGAATGAATTAAGATTATCAATCAAAGCATTTACATTATTCTTAATTGCATTGAAATCTCCTTTTGCTTCAGCTGTAAATTTAGGAGGTATCTCGCCGTTGGAAATTCTGGCAATATATTCTGCTGTTGTATTAAGTGGAGTAATTACCAAATCAAGAGAATTATTTAAACCACCAATAATTTCTTTATAAGCACCTCTGAAGTTATCAGCATTTGCTCTGTAAGTAAGTTTACCTTCTTCGATATTTATTGAGACTTCATTGAGCTCAGAAATTATATTTTTAAGAGTATTTCTAAGCAAATCAAGTCTTTCGTTTGCAATTACTTGTTTACCCGGTAATTTCTCAAGAACAGGAGTCAAATCACCTTCTGAGTATGATTTAGTAATATCTAATATCTTCATAATATTATTAATATGAATCTGGGCTACATTATTCACCCCGTCTGCCATCTTGCTATAAACACCAAGCAGTTTATCAGATTGCATCATAACATCCAAATCGCCTGCTTTTTGCTGCTCGTACATACCAAGCATATCTTGTACAAAGAAATCAAGAATGTCAATCAACTGATTAATATTGTTTTTGATCTCATTAAAATCACCTTTATACTCTTCAGTAATTTTAGAAGGAATATCTCCTTTAGATATACGATCCACATATTCAGCAGTAACATTCAAAGGTTTGATGACTGCATCCAGGGTTTGGTTCAGCCCTTGAATAATATCACTATAAGATCCTTGGAATTGTGCAGCATCGGCTCTTTTATCCAACTGCCCTGCGGATGTACTTTGAGTCACAGAACTAATCTCATCAATCACATGAGTTAAGCTACCTTGCATATCTCTAAATGATGAAGCCAATTCACCAATTTCATCATCTTTATCATACTCAATATTATTATCTACTTTACCGGCAGCAAGATTTCTGGCTGCAGCAGCCATATCTTCCAAAGGTCTCATTAGTTTCTTTAAATATCCAAATACAAATAAACCAAGAATTATATTTACTATTAGTGCAGTAACTAAAGCAATTACGATAAGACCTTCAAGAGAAGCAAGCATTTTATCACTAATAGTCATGAAGTCTTCTTTATAAGCACCTACTCCTATTACCCAGTCCCAAGGCTGATAATAATTTATAAGAGTAATTTTTTCACGTGGCTCTGTTTCATCTTTATTTTGCCAAAAGTAAGTATAAAGTCCTGTTTCATTGCCTTTAAGTTTAGATGCTATTTCTACAACATCCTTTCCTACTTTAGCTACAGCAGGATTATCGGAACGCATTAGATTTTCACCGTCTCTCTGACCTTTGTATGAAATAACATATTCACCTTGTTTTGGTCCGTTACCTTGAAGTATGTATACATACCCGGTTTTACCAACCTTGATATCCATAATGCTATTTCTAATACCTTCATCCTGCTCCTGTCTAACCCCTACGTAAATAACGCCGATTACTTCACCGAAATCATCCAAAAGAGGAAGATAAAGAGTTTGATATACTTTATTTACAACAAAAGCAGATCCACGATATTCTTCTTTATTCATGATTTTACTAATTACAGAGTTTGGCTGCCCATCAGGGTTTACAGCCGGAATGAAAGTACCGATTGCTCTATTTCCATCCAATTTCTGGATAGTAGTTGCAACTCGAAGCATATCCCCCTGTTCGTTCATTCTTTGGAAGATTGTAAATGTTGCATCCATTATATCTGCAACATTGTCAATAAGTGGAGTTTTAACATTGACATCGGCATTTTTACCAAGCCAGGTATTACCCAACATTAGTTTAGGTAGTACTATCTGCTGGGTACTTTTATCAAACTGATTTAATGCTTCCCAGGCAACTGTCTCATTAGAAAGTTTAAGACCACCATTTTGCCCGATTTTTTCTTCTAATAACTTTAAGCTACTATTTAATTTTGACTGAATTACACTATTTGCTGCATCACAAATCGCATAAACGTCCTTACTTAACTGCGTAAGGCTTGATGTTGTCATTTCATCGATAAGCCTTAGATTCTCTTCTGCGGCATTATTCTTTTCTACATATATAATAGAAATGATAATAATTAGTGGCAAAGTAATACAGATATTTGCCAGTAATGCAATTTTACTTCGTACACGTAGGCTCATAAATCTCCTCCAATTTCTCTCTCGGTTATATATATGTGTGTAAATTATTAATATTCGGACGATTAATTTATAAATTTAGTCAACCTTGTATAAATATATTACTAAATATCAAATCATCGAACACCTTAAATATTATTATACAAAAAATATACATAATATTTTCAGTTTTTTATTTAATTATATCTATAAAGAGTAAATCAGATCATGTATATCATCAATCAGGTAGGATATCTCTTAAATGCAAGGCAGTGAAATTGAAAGAAGAGGAGATTATTGCTGCCTCCCCTTCTGTCGGAAAATAATTAATCTTGCCAGTATAGATCAGGCTCTCTGTCAGTAAAAATGTCGTTGAATTCGTTAAACGACTTATCCCTAGTCTTTTTAAGATCTAATTCAGCAGAAATGATTTCTTCGCTAGTTTCTTCAGCTTTGGAAAGTAGTTGGCCATTGAAAGAATAAATAGCTGACATTCCATTGAAATAAAGCTCCTCGCTTTCTCTTTTTTCAGTACCAATTCGATTAGCAACAGCAAAATAGACTTTGTTTTCCAGAGCTCTTGAAGGAGTGGAAATATGCCAAACATCAGTTACTAAGTTAGAAGGTGATACAATCAAATCTGCGCCTTTTAAAGCCAAAGTTCTTGCAGCTTCCGGGAAACGCCAATCATAACAGATCATAGTGCCAAGTCGCAAATCCTTTTCTTCATATTCAATTACATTAAAACCGGTATCTCCTTTGTCAAAACAAAATCTTTCACGATAAAAGAGGTGTGTTTTCCTATAAACAGTAGAATATTCTTCGTCTGGAAAAATGACAGCAGCAGAGTTAAACAGCTTATCGTCACACTTTTCTGCAAAACCGGCTACAATTATGATGTCTTTTTCTTTCGCAAGCTTTTGCCACTGCTGGTAAGTATTTCCCTGCATTGTTTCAGCATACTCATTTACTTCATCTCTGGAAGTGAAGAAATATCCTGTGGTGGCAAGTTCAGGCAAAACAATAATATCTGCTTTCGAACCAGATATTATATCATTGATTTTATTTAAGTTATACGCTTTATCAAAAAGCTTTGGACAAAATTGAACTACATCGATTTTCATATCAATAATTTCATTTTAGTGAGTAATTATATTATGCAAAGTATGCTTTATTTTAACTTCCTAGAATTATCTTTTTGTAATACTAATAAAATACTTTGCACATTTGCCAAGTATTTTATTTATTTGTCTTTTATAATGACTTAGTTTCTAATATGCCTAAATAGGTTCGGAAACAAATAGCGTGGTAAATCGTATTGAATTTTTGCAGCACAGGAAGATTCGACCGAAAACGTAATTATAGTTTTATCCACAAACGAAGTGCAGAATATGCTGACTTCAATATTTGACAATAAGCTTATTAAATCAATTTCGTTCTTGATGTTGGTTGTTTTGCTAACGTCCCTAATGCCAGAAGAGGTGTTTGCAAAAAGACTAAACAGTCGTGAAAGACGAAAATTAAGACGCAAAGAGCAAGCTATTAATGTCATCAGAGCTCAATCAGAAGAGGTTTGTAAAATCGCAGGATTACAACCTATCAAAGCAGACTCGCTTCATTCCGATTCCCTACAACTCGACATTGTAGAAATGTTGAATTCATCTGAGATTGATTCTTTATCATGCCAAATCCCTGACTCAGAAGAAGACAGTGATGCTGATGACGCTCAAGTTGGTGATTTTGGAGAGGATTTGGAAGAATTGGAAGCCGAAGACGATGTTAAAGTTGATATCGACGACATCAAAATGCTGTGGCTTTCTTTTGTAGAAGATGAAGAAGACAAAAACCTTACAAACAGCGGTATTCGTAAAAATGAATTGATGGGCAATATCATGGACTTGCTCGGCACTCCTTACAGATGGGGTGGAACATCAAGCAGAGCTGTAGACTGTTCGGGTTTTACTCAAATGATGTTTTTAAAAACATGCGACATAAAAATCCCAAGAACTGCAAGAACACAAATCAAAATAGGTACTGCAATTAAAAGAGAAGATTTAGAGTTTGGAGATTTGATTTTCTTCCATACTTATTCCAGAAGATATGCTTCTCACGTAGGTATCTACCTTGGTGATGATTTATTTGCTCATGCCAGCTCCAGATATGGAGTAACCGTTACCTCCCTTGAAAGTACTTATTACAAAAAGAGATTCATTGAAGGGCGACGGATCGGGGTAAGAGATCTGATTAAATACAGCATCAATGATGATGTTGATTTTGGGAAAAAATAACTTGTTAAAATAGGTCTTTCGATAAAGACCTATTTTTTTTTCGACAAATATGTTCCTCTTTCGTCGCTTATGTCGAATAAGTAAATGAACGGCTCAAATACTTCACAAGTCTTAACTACATAACACATCAGCAGATAGACCATCTGATTAAATATTCTATCAGTTTTGGCATAAGAATTGGAATAGTATCTCTGCAAACATAATTTGTTAGTTAGAGGTCAACAATGAATAAGCTTTTTAAATCCTTTTTTGCAGGTGTATTAGCATTTGTAATCCTTTCCGTTTCAGCTCTTGCCTGTGAGATAGATTTCAAAATACTTAAAGGCGAAAAAGATACTTATAAGCAAGGCGACGAGCTAATCCTCAAAGTAGAAGTCTTCTTCACTCATAAAAATTGCCCTGAAGGCATTTCTACTACTAAATTTCAGCCAAATGGATTTAAAGTTTTGCAGGGAACTAAGTGGAGAGAAACCACAACAGGACAATTCGAGCGCAAACTCAAAGTAAAAGTAACTAAATCAGGATCAGGCAAAGCAATACTAAAAGCAGTTCGCCAATGTGAAAAAGAAGGTGGTTTGGGTACATTTGAAGTTAAAACTAAATAGGCTTTTATAATGAGAACTATCCTTGCTTTTTTATTTGCGATACTAATTTACCAAGCTACGTATGCAGAAGATTGTAATTCCTGTGTCGGATGTGCTGCTTTCCCAAAAGCTGCTACTCAGGAACTTACTACAGATGACAAGGATGGTTCTTTTATCAATACGTCCTCCTCTTCGGAAGATGAATTTATAGATTTTGAAGAATCTGAAGATCTCAACTCTTCAGGTGAAGATGATTTCGAGGACTTCAATGATGGAGAATTTGAAGAATTCTCAAAAGATGAGTTCGCAGAAGTAGATACAACTTCAACTCAAGAAGCTGAAAAGAAACAAAATGAGTTTTTACAAAGCAGACTTAATTGGGCTCTCTTTGCTCTCTTGCTTACAGCTATTGCCGGAATTTTTGTACGATTCAAATCTCTAAGAAATACCCGAACTATATTTTTACTCGGCACTCTAATTGTATATGGATTTTACAATGGTGGATGCCCCTGTCCGATTTCTTCTTTTCAGGAATTGTTTTTAGCCGGATTTGGTGTTGACATCCCATGGCAAAATCTCATTTGGTTCCTTGGATTGATCCCACTCACTTATCTATTAGGCAAAACATGGTGCGGTTGGATTTGCCATCTGGGTGCGTTCCAGGAATTCCTCTATAAATCTAATAAATTTGATTTATTCAAATCAGCAAAAGCTCAAGTCGTGATGCGTTGGATGCGAATTTTCTTACTAATTGCCCTGATTATTCAGTTAGCCATAACGCAAACGAATTGGTTCTGTGCAATAGACCCTTTCAAAGCTGCTTTTAATATGCTGGCTTTTTACGATATAACCTGGGTACTGCTAGGCTTACTTTTGTTAAGCTCTCTGTTCATGTACCGTCCTTTCTGCAAAGCAATCTGTCCAATAGGTTTAGTCTTAGGATGGATTCAGAAAATACCGGGGGCATCAGTTCTTGCTCTTAAACAAGAAAGCTGCTCATCATGCACAAGCTGCAATAAAGCTTGTGATTTAAATGCTATCACCCGTGAAAACAAAATCTCTACTATTGACAACACAGAATGTATGGCTTGTGGAGATTGCATAGATTCATGCAAAAAAGATTCTCTAACATTCGCTAGAAAATCTAAAGCAAATCCTACAATTGTAAAATGTACTAAAGAGGAATTTGTAGATTTAGAAGTATAGCCATCTCCTTAGTTTTAGCTTACTCTGAAAATCTCACTTGTAATTGCTGAGATACATTGCCTGTCTTTTAATCCCTTTAGTTAAATCCAACACAACTCATATTAATATAATATAATCAATACGAACTCTTCTTTTATGTGTCAATAAGACTAACAAAAACAAGCAACTTTTTGCTCCAACTTGCCCTTATTTCTAAATATATTATTATATTGGCTAATATCGGAAAATACAATGTGAGGAATATGATGAAAAGAATTATCTTACTTATTACCCTATTTTTTATCGGCTTTAATATCAAAACTTCTGCAAATCTTCCCCACCCTTATAACACAAAATTTGATCTTGGAAATAAAGGAGATATGCCTGTATCCTGGACAGTTACCAAAAACTCTGAAAAACGCGGATTTTCTCTTCAGTCTAACAATTCTGACGTCTTTCAAGGGAAATATTCAGCAGAAATCTCAAATTATGAAATATCAGACTCCTTGCCCGATAGGGAAAGAGAAGGCGTTTTAAAACAGGAACTTGACGCTTTTGCTTTCCGAGGAAAAATTGTAAAGCTTAGCGGATACATTAAAACACAGTTTATTGCTAAAAACTCTGCTGCTACTTTTTGGGTAAATATTTTTAAAGGCACTGACCCGCTTTTAGTGGAAAGAGCTACCAATATCACTCCTGTAAAAGGCAAAGAAGGCTGGAAAAAATATGAAATGGAGTTTTATGTGCCTCTCGAAGCAGATGAAATCAGCTACGGCGCACTGATGATTGGCTCAGGGCGCATTTGGGTGGATGATATAGATTTTTCTCTTAAAAAAACAAACTTCAATGATATAAATAAATCAACTTCGCTGACAAATACTCAATTAGATTATCTTGAGATGTTTGCTGAGCTTTTCGGATATATGAGATATTACTCTTCTCAATCAAAAATTGAAAGCGTTAACTATGATAATCTTTTACTCCACGGAATAAATGCTTCGCTTAAATCTAATAATGATATAGATTTTTTAGCTCAGTTACATCCTGTATCAAAATATATGTTACCGGGCATAAGTTTTGCTAAATCTAAAAGCGAGTTAAAACAATACAGCTCTCCTAAAGGAGCTATGGAAAATGTAGCAATGGCCATGATCCATGCTGGGCTTCCTGAATTGAACCAAGATGATCAGTTTGTATCAACAAATGTGAACATCATGAATTCCCAAAGGCGTTCTTCCGGAATGGCTTTGCAGGTAATTAGTCTTAACGATTTTAAAAAAGGCGAGTTAGAAATCTCTTTTGATGCCTCTCTTGAAACTAGTTTAGCTGCTTCACGAGGCGAACTTTGGGTTCAGATAAACGGACAAGACGGCAGGCCTTACTCTAAATACGTTGATAAAAATATTTCTATACAAGGCAAAAAACTCAAAAAATATTCAACTACCATTGAATTTCCTGATAATACACAAACGATTCGTATCGCTTTAGTATTAAATGGTGACGGAAGAGCAATTTTTGATAATATCAAAAGCAAAATTAGAAGTCAAGGTGTAGACTTACCTTTCAGTTTACACAACCCAAGTTTTGAAATGGTAGCACCTGACGGCACACCTTCTATGTGGAAGATTCCAGGTATTGCTGAAAAAGCCGGTTATGCCGTTTATGTAGAAGAAACAGATAAAAATAAATATTTGGTCATTGAAACTGACGAATCTGAATCGTTGGCATTTCCATTCCCGGGAGATACTTTCCCAATACAGTTAAAAGATACACTTTGGGCAAATATTCCTTTATGCTTCTATTCTGATGGATATGTACTGCTTCCTAAATCTGACAAACCAATTTATAACACCGGAAGAGACAGTAATTACGTTTACCTAGAAGAAGATTTGAACGCGAGATTGGCAATTGGTATAAATCTTTGGAATGCAGTTAAATTCTTTGATAAATCAAACTCTGCTCCAAAAACAAAAGCAGATCTAAGAAATTTACTCATGAACATAGCAAAAGTAAATACTAAAGAAGAATTTGTGCAAGAGCTAAGCAACTTTACCTATAAATCTCAATCTCCAAATGCAAAAATTTGGAAAGGTGAAGACGAGATTATCCACTATATGCCTTTCTTAGTTGAATATTACAATCAAGAACTGATAATTACAAAAGTTAAAAACGGCATCAGTGATATAAATCCGGGGGATCGGATTGTTAAAATCAATGGAATTCCTGCTTCAGAGCTGCTGGCAAAGAAACTTAAATCTACTAACCCGGCAGATAATCCTCATAGCAGATACTCAAGAGCATGGAATCTTATCAGTACAGATTCGTATGCAAATCCAAATATAGAATTAGAACTAAAAAGACCTAACGATGAACTTTACACAAGTGCAGTGACTCAAAATATGATCCTGGGCGAATTGAAATACTTCATCCCGGAAAGAATTGCTGAATTGGATAGCAATATAATCTATATAGATGCCTGCGCAGTAGAAGATAAAGAACTTTCTAAAATGATAGAGCCTTTAAGACAGTATGATGGTATTATATTGGATTTTAGGGGCTCTGCTTTGATGTCAGAGCACTTTCTTTCTTTCTTCATCAAAGATACCATAAAAAGCTACAAAGGTGAAAGCTTCACTTACTACAGAGCTGACAGGCTACCGAGAAGAGACACTTTAGGTGGCGATTTGCTTCCTGATGAAAGACAGTTTAAAGCTAAACTTGCAATACTTGTTGATGAAACGACTCAAGCTTTTTCTGAAGCTATATTTTTAACGGCTAAAGAAGGCAAAGCTGCAAAATCATTTGGCAAGAAAACAGCCGGCGCTCCTTACCTTAGAGACATAGTCAACCTTGCGGGTAATTACTACCTCTCTATGCCTGCCTTAAACTTACTTTTTGATGACAAGCAAATTCCGGGCAGTATAGAGCCGGATGTAATTGTGGACGATAACCCTATCTACAAAGCTTTAGACAGAGATATGATACTAGAAGCTGCAGTTAGATATTTACAGGCTGAAACTAAATAAATAAGCTACAAGCCTTTCAATAAATACGAAAAAAAGTAGAGTAATTTTTTATATATTGCTCTACTTTTTTTTAATGCACCAAAGTTATTTAGGAGAGTATATCTCTTAATAGCTTTCTGTTTCTAATCTACTTTGATGATAAAAACAGATTCTTTAAGAACTCGACTTTTTCTTTTTCAGCCCATTTGCTCGTGTTAACAGAAAAATTACTAGTACATTTATTTTTCACACCTATTAAAAAATAAGTATCTACTTTCGACCCATAAATTCTGAAAATCAAATATTTCTTTGATTTGTCACTTTCAATTCGATGAACATTAAGCCCCGATTTTGTGAAATAATCATATTCCCACTTATAATATGCTTCCACAAAATCATATCCTTTTTTAGCATTATTTCTATTAAATTCAAATTTATCAGTTTTACCAAAAGAAACCGCAACAGTTACAGTATCCTTGTTTACAAAGAATTGCTGTTTGCTGCTCTGTACATAATTAGATTTCACCCATTTACCTGGCAGTGAAACTGAACCATATGGAATAACGAAATAATCAGTCTCATTTCTTTCCTTGTTATAATCCCCACCAACCAGCACGCTTGTCTTATTTGATGCACAAGATACAATTAACATTGCGACAATGGCAAAAATCAAACTTTTGAAAACATTAACAGTCATACTGATAAACCTTCTATTTTTTCAACACTCAATAAATACTTACTCTTAGGCTAATAGTAAAAGAGAACTTCATCTCCATTTTCACACTTGTTATATAATTCCTCATCTACAAGATATATAGTATTATCTATGATCAAATCATATCTGCTGAAGTCGTCTCTTTTATATAATTAACGTTTAATTAGCATTTAGGTTCAAATATATTTAACTCAGATTTGGCATTAGGTAATAGAATATTCTCAAATCAGTGCAACGGTACGGCTTTATCCCGCCGCATATAATACGATTTTCTTATTAAGTAAGAGTGCTACTAACCTTGATCTTGTAGATATGTATGTACGGGAAAGTTTGTGTGCTAATAACAAATTTGGATTTAACAAAAAAAGATCTCAGATACAATAATCCAAGATCTTTTTAATGTTCGAATATTTCTAAATGACATTACTTCCTAAACATAGTCTCATGATAGTATGCTTTATCTCCTGACTCCCAGCTCAGCTTTGCACGCCAAATTCCTTCTTTTAAAGTACTGATATCAAACACTTGGCTATTTGCCGCAGTCAGATCCAGCTTATAGATTTTATCTAATTTTGAATCAGAAGGTCTGTAAAAATGCAAATCTCCTTTGATATCACTTCCATTGAAATCGGAAGGTAATTTAATCAGAAAAGAGTTTTCTGCATATTGTAAAATTGGCTGTTCTTTCAGCTTCTGAGTGTTTTTCTGCATTTCAATTTTATCTTGGAATTGTATTTCCTTTGCATAGTAATCTTCTTCAACCAGATTGATAGGTACTGTTGCCGAAAATATCAGATTACCTACCCAAAACAGCACAAACACAATGTAAAAAATAGCTATGCCTGATCCCCAATTAAGTTTTATCTTCATTATATTATCTCCCCGGTGCTTGGAAATTAGTAGTACTAGTTGCAATTAATTTCCCGTTTGAATAAATCCCTATTTCAATTTTATTTTTTGTAAACGGCACTTTGCCTCTTTCCAGTTCCACGAAAAATGTTGCTTCCACCAGGCTTTCTTTGCCTAGTTCCAAATTCTCTTTACCGATAAGCTTTATCTTACCTTCAGGTTGCATCATTTTTATTTCTACCTGCATATCTTCAAACGTTTTATTTATAATTTTAGCATTATAAAGATTGGAGACATTTCCATTTGGTAATTCCTGAAATAGTGAGCCGGAAGCTCTCAATATAGTCGCTTCAACATCACTTCTTGTCAGAAGCAGAGAACCTGTAAGTACAAGCAAAAATGTCAGCACAACTGAATATGCAATAATTCTTGGAGTAATTTTAAACTTTTGACCTTTCTCTATCTGGTTTAAAGAAGCATATTTAATAAGTTTTTTCGGTTTGCTTATTCTTGTCATCACCTCATCACAAGCATCCATGCATGCAGTACAGTTAACACATTCCAACTGCACTCCGTTTCTTATATCAATTCCTGTAGGACATACTCTCACACATGATCCGCAGTCTATACAGTCTCCATTACCTTCAGCAATTTCACCCTTGTTCAAACGCCCTTTTGGTTCACCGCGCTTATAATCATAATTAACAATTATTGAATTCTTATCTAAAAGTACAGATTGTAATCTTCCATATGGGCATACATATGTACATGCTTGCTCTCTGAAGTAAGAAAATATGAAATATATTATAGCAGTAAAGGACAAAATACCAATGAAACCACCCGGATTAGCTATAGGACCGGCCTGTAAGCCTGCCAGCACTTCATCAACACCTATAATGTAGGCTAGTCCGAAGTTTGCAATTAAAAAAGAAATCGCTCCAAAAATAAAGTACTTAAGCCCCTTTTTAAAGATTTTCTCTCCTGACCAATCTGAATTATTTAGTTTTTTCTGTGAATTAGCATCCCCCTCGATTAAATATTCAATTTTTCGGAAAACCATTTCCATAAAAACTGTCTGAGGGCATGCCCAACCACACCATATTCTACCAAACACAGTAGTAAATAGAACAACAAATACTATTACAGTAAGGAAAGTAAGAGCAAAGAGGTAGAAATCCTGAGGCCAAAAAGCCAAACCGAATATTATAAAATGCCGATTGAAAATGTCAAGTAATAAAAAAGGCTGCCCTCCCACTTTTATAAATGGAATAGCCATAAAAAGAAGTATGAGAAATGACGCTACCCACGCCCTAGCTCTATGAAAATTACCCTTTGGCTTTTTAGGATATATCCAAACACGATTACCTTTTTTATCAATATTAGATACACGATCCCTGTAAGATTCGCCTGTTTCAGTAATCAGTGATTCCTCTTCATAAAGGTTTTCATTGTCAAGTTTAGGTCTTTTGTCTTCCATGAATATCCGATAAGATCTATTGCTAAAACGATACATCTTAAACGGACAAAATTTTAATTAATTGTTATTAAAAAGGAATAGAGCGCTAATTTCTGCACACTCAAAAAAAAACTGCCTGATAAATCTACCAAGCAGTCTTCTAAAAAAATCTATTTGCATCCAAATTTACAGAAGTACGTTAAAGAAATATTCTGCAAATGCAAATATTGACATATTATACTCGTAAAATCCAAGTGGAAATCCTGCGAGTATTACAATCAGGATTAATCCTGCAGTATATACTTTCAAGCCCACTTTGTCAAAGATTACCGAAGATGCCCGCAGCACCCTTCCGACAAACCAAAGAGTCATTAATGCAAAAACTACCAGCAATACTACTATCAGATCAGGAGAGACAACCAAAATTCTTATTAAAATAGAAGAGATTGGAAGCAATACCAATAACGGTACTCCGGACCAAATTGCTATTGTGAATGCATCTGCAAAAAATATTCTTGCTCTCATAAAAAATGCGAAAACTCTAATGATTGCAGAAATAATAAACAATTTTATAAATGCAATCACTGATATAAATAGCATCAGTGGAATTGGCGTCCAGGATAATCTATAAAATATTTCTTTTAAAGATTCAGAAGGAATTAAAAACATCAATACATATTGCGCTAATTCATTCGTCCGGTAGAAATATAAAATAGAAGCAAAGTATATACCTATCGTTATTGAGATTATCAGACCAAGGATCAAAGTTTGCACTGATGACATTATCCTCTGGTCGCGCAAATCTGCATAAAAATTATAAGGACGCAACAACGAACGGAAAAGATACTCTCTGAAACGACGGAATCTATTTATAAGAACAATAAGTACTACACCCAAAAGCAAACCGATAACCAGGAAGGAAACAGGTGTTTGCGGTGAAAAACTTCCTTCAGCAAGCAATGGCTCCTTCTCTTTGTTATAAAGAGACTGGATCAGTTCATAGCTCAAACGAGTCTGTCTTTCACTGTCGACCAAGCCTAAAGTACCTAAATATTGATCTTCATTATCTGCAATTAAAAGTGGATTTTCTAATGTATAATCATTATATGAATTTACAATAGTGCCGGAAAGTTTATTGTTTTTGTTCAAATAAAACATATTGCGAATATAATGAGCTTGATGTTCTATGGAAAGCTTGTCAGAATAACCATTGTGATTTTTAGGCTGTAGATAAGCACCAAAGGTTAAAAATGCAGGTTTTGAATTGAGATAAGCCATCATCTTTTGAAGTAAAGCGTTTGACTCTTGAATATTGAGATTTTGTTTCGAATCCTTAAATCCGATAAAATCAACATTTGATGCATTTAAAGTATCTGCTCCGAGCATTGTCACTTTGTAAAGGAGTTTATCTGAGTTATTCCTGAAGATTTGGCTTACCTTTTCCTCGTAAGCTTTTGTTTCAGCAACACCCTCTCTAATTCCCTCAGAAAGTCCCCATGCAATAACAGATGGATTTTGATCAAATATATTAATATATTGTTTCGCTTTATTTGCCATGTCTACTTGTATTTCTGTAGCTCCTACTAAAGAAGAAGGTACGTCATACATAGGCAAATCTATTAATGCCATCAAACCGTACTTATTACATAAGCTCAATAGATATGGATGTGGAGGATTAAACTTAAATCTAATAGTATTTGCACCCAGTGTTTTGATATTTTTAATATCAGCTTCCATTTGCTCAGGTGACACAGTGGAGTTTGCTTCTGAAATATCTTCTATATAGTTAACACCCTTTAGCATTACTGGCGCGCCATTCAGAAGTATTTTATCTTTACCGCCTAATAGACTTCTAAATCCTAGATCAACAGCATAACTATCTATCACACCGCCATTTTTTGTAATAACAGCAATTAAAGAATATAGATAAGGATTTTCAGGAGACCATAAGATTGGAGAACCGTATGAAAACTTAAACTTACTCTCTACAGTTCTTTCTCTTTCTATTTCTATTTGCTGCTTTGCAGTAGTAAGCACAGTGTCTCCCTGCGCAATATCTACTAAAGCAAGATGAAGAGAAACTTTAGTTTTGCTTGCCTCTGCAACAGGTGCTGCAGCCGAATCAACAAATCGTCTGTCATTTAATATATTTTCAAATTTAGAAGCAGAGATATTGACATTAGCATCGATAATCGCTTCATTTTTTGCATATTTTATTTTATAGTGGATGTTATCTGTCCATATTTTTGGTGTACCAACAAACAACACTTCGCGAATCATGCCTGTATATATTTTTTTAGCATCAAGGAACTGCTCTTTTACCTGTTTAGCAGCATACTCGGCAGGAGATATTTTTAGTTTAATGGTGTTGGTAGTTTTTCCAAGCATTCTGTCAGGAATTCTCACTTTAAATGGAGCCATAGCTCCAATGTATCTACCGACAAACTGATCATTAAAATAAACTTCTACCTGGTGGTCAATCCCTGTAAAATATAAATACCAGGAGTGATCTTTAAGCAAATTTTGAGCTATTTTAATTGGCCTTTCGTATATCAAAGTTCCATCGTAATCAACTGATGACGGCAAATCAGAATTTTCCCAAGTTTCTCCGTCATAACTTTGTTTCCAGCCTCCTTCGAGTGATACAATAAATCTCGAATCAGACTGTACTATCTCTCTTGTTTGCTCCTTGCTCAGAGGTTTATATCCGGCAGCATTAAGCAAACTAACAGATAGTGTTAACAGCAATAATAAAATCATTTTTTTCATTTATCTAAACCCCAATTATGTTATTATTTGCTTAAATCTATAGGCATTGCTGAAGCTAAAGAATCTAATGCAGCAAATGTAGCCGCAGTTACATCATACAATTCCCGGAAGCTGATAGGCATTGCCTTGCCATCTCTGATAGATTGTATAGTTTCTTTGACTTCTATATCAATTCCTTTACTGCCATCATATTTTTTGTTTTTTTGTCTTCCAGACTGGAACAAGTCCACTGAGGTAAAGTTATTCATAAAAGCAGTTTGTCTCTGTGAATATACTTCGCAATACTCTTTTGGTACAGATTTATCTCCGTTTGAGAAATAATGTACAGTACCTATTGATCCACCGGAAAATTTTATATTTATTGACACATTATCTGCATTTGTAACATCTTCACTAGCAGTAGAGATACATTCTGCATATACTCTCTGCGGCCTTTCACCACACAGGTACATCATAGTATCTATAAAGTGACATACTTCACCGATAATTCTGCCTCTGTTAGCCGAATCATGCACCCAGTGTGTTTTCGGGATATTCCCGGCATTTACCCGGTAAATCATTGATAGTGGTTCTTTTCTGTCACCGAAGAAGTTAGAAATATCTCTGAAAGGTTTAGAGAATCTACGATTAAAACCAACCATCACCTGGCCATTATGCTTTTCATAAGCTTCTTTTATTATTTCCAATTCTTCTTTTGTGACACAAAGCGGCTTTTCTATAAATATAGGTTTCCCTGCTTTGATTGATTCCAGCACATACTCTGCATGGCTGTCATGCCTGCTTGCGCAGAATATCACATTATTATCTTTGGATTTTATAATCTCTAATGAATCAGTAGAAGCTACTTTAAATCCATGCAATTTTGCTGCAGTGGAAGCATTTACAGAAGTGGCAGTAGTCACAGCCGCCATTTCTACTTTCGCAGTCTTCAGAGCAGGAATAAGATTGTTTGTGGCAAAGGAGCCCGCTCCCAGCATAGCTACTTTGACAAAGTCAGTCGGGCTATTTGACTTGCTGTTAGAGACAGTTCTTGCCAGTATATCTTTTCTCTCAGGGTATTCTAAAACAATACCTGTAAACTTTTCAGGTGTTTTACCCATGATTATATCATACGCTTTTGCAGATTCTTTTACTTTAAAAGTATGAGTGATCATCGACTTCACATCTATACTTCTAGAGTTAAGTAAATCAACAAAAGATATCATGTTTCTGTTTTCAGTCCAGCGAACATAAGCTGCAGGATAATCTAAGCCCTGAACCTCATATGCTGTATCATATCTGCCGGGGCCATAACTACAAGCTATCTTTAAATCAATTTCTTTTAAGTAAAAAGGACCACGTGGAATGTCCATTCCCACAGCACCTACTACTACTATAGAACCACGCTTTCTGCATATATCAAGAGCGAGTTCCATAGGTTCATTAGAAGCAGTGCTGGCTGTAATTATTACAGAATCGCACCCAAGCCCCCTTGCAAATGCTTTCACATTAGCTGCATTTGCTTTTGAGCTTAAAAAGGTAGCCTCGCAGCCATATTTCTTAGCAGCATCAAATAATTCTTCGTTTACATCCAAACCAACAACTCTACAGCCGGCGGCTTTTAGCAACTGAACTGTTATCTGCCCCAAAAGGCCAAGCCCAACCACTGCAACCGTTTCTCCTAATCTTGGATCAGCCTGCCTGAAGCCTTGCATGGCAATAGCACCCAGAGTTGTAAAAGAAGCTTCTTCGAAACTTACATTATCAGGCAAATGAACAGCCAGATTCTTTGGAACGGCTACAACTTCCGCGTGATTAGCATATCCTGCACCTCCGCAGGCAACTCTGTCTCCGGGCTTAAACTCATCGCATGTGGATTCCAGAACCACTCCTGCTGAGCTATATCCCAGTAGCTTATAAGAGTCGAGCGCATTAAGCACACGCTTAGCTGTTTTAGCTATGCCTTCTTTTTTAACAAAATCAATCACCATTTTCACATCTTCGGGCTGCTTTCGAGCACGTTCGATGAGCGATGATTTCGCTTTCTCTACAGAGAATCTCTCTGTGCCGGCACTGATTAGAGAAAAATAGTTTTGTACCAATATCCCATTTTCAGGACATTGAGGCGCGGGCAAATCTTCTACAAGGATATCACCCGATTTTTGATGCTGTATTACTTGTAACATATTAGTCTAAATATTCTTCTGCATATTAATTCATTCTATCAAAAATACAAAAAAGCCACTACATTTGCAGAATTAATAGGAAAAATAGTTATATTTAAACACTCTTCTTTGCAAAACTCAGCAAAGAATTTAACTTTTAGGTCTACTTGAGTGTATTAGTATAATAGTGGATTGGATTATTTAGGATTTGGATAGAATGCGCAGAATAATTTCTTTGATAGTTTTCCTTTTTGTCTTGCTCATTAAGACACATGCAGAATTTAAAATCGAAAACGTATATTTCGAACAGAAAGACGTATTTGATTCTACTCAATCTGATTGGTTTTTTGCAGCTCCTCTACTGAATGCTTTACATACCAACACAAGAAATTATATAGTTCGTGATGAATTACTTTTTGACTCAAATCAATGGATCGAAGAGGATTTACTATTCGAAACTGAAAGAAATCTTAGAAATACAGGTCTTTTTACAAATGTAAGAATTGAGCTGGATTCCATTAGTGAAGACACCTATAATGCCTATGTTATTACTCAGGATAGATGGTCTACCTACCCCTCTGCACTTTTCGGTACAGGTGGCGGAGAAAACACATATGGCGCAAGACTGGAAGAGTTCAATCTTGCAGGGTTTGGGACTTATATGGGAGCCGAGGCACTTCATCGTTCTGAAAACGGAATAGGATGGCAAGGGGTTGCAACTATCAGCCAGCCAAGAATTTTCAGATCAGAACTTACTCTTTCAGGTAGTATTCTGGCTCACGAAAAAAGAACAACCCAAAGTCTGTCAATAATTAAACCTTATAGAACTACCTATACCAGCTACGCATATGGAATCAATGCAGAAAATACTTTTGGCAGTGATTATATGTATCTCTTTGACCAAAAGGACTATTCACTCCTTGACTTTACTGAAAAAAAAGCAAATGCTTGGTTCTCAAAAGCATGGGATAAGAAAGACAGAATATTCTTCACAGGGCTGGTTGAATATCATGATGTAAATAGAAATGATGTTTTCAACCCTATCTCAGAACAGATGGAAAGCACCCGAAGAGCTTATGATAATTCCGGTAGAATTCTTTTAGCTTTCTCATCTATCGATCAGCAGTTCTATTCAACTACTAAACTGAATTCTTACTTTGTTGAAGATATGACTGTCGGCGGATGGGGTACTGCAGTACTGGGTAAGTTGTTTCCTGTTGGAAGTAAAGGTAGAAGTTTATACTATGTAGCCGGTAAAGGCGAATTATCTCATTATGACGGGATAAATTATGTTTTTGCCTCTTTAGTAGGAGCCAGCGCTTTTGAAACCGGCAGAAGTATAAATACATATATGGAATTCCAAGGTAAGGCATTTCACAGATTCAGTTCTGACTTGATACTGGCTGCAAATATAAGGCAGCAAACAGTTTGGAACTGGTTTGCACTCCGCCAGTTGATTATTGATAATGACTATGGCATGAGAGGTTATCCTGTGAACTATTTAGCAGGTGACAACCGCGTCGTAGGTAATTTGGAACTTAGATATTTCCCTGATTGGGAGCTATCTGTTTTCAAAATCAGCGGTGTTGCATTTTTTGATTTTGGTACTGTATGGGAACAACAAACTCCCATTTTCAAAGCTCAGCTGCACAACTCTGCAGGCTTAGGTTTAAGATTCCACTTTACAAAATCACCTAACTCAAATCACGTTTTCAGAATTGACGTTGGTTATAACTTTGATGAGAATAAAATCGGTGGAATAGTATTCACTACTTCGCAGCAGTTCTCCGCATTTACAAATCATATCTTCAGATTGCCAAAACTATTTGGTATCGACTTTGACTATGAGTAAAAATGGAGTTGCTCTGAAGAATCACTAACCTAAAATACTAGTCAAAAAAAAGCAACAAGGATAGATATAAATATCTATCCTTGTTGCTTTTTTTGTATTATAGCGAGTCAGCTTACTTGACTACTATTTTCTCGCCTCTAACATAAGATCTGAATGTACCATCATACATCGCCTGAGCCGAAAGAACACCCTGTTTATAAGTCCCTCTGGTAACAGCTCTGCACTGATAATAAAATGTCTTATTTGGAGAGTTTGGCGTCAGTGAAGTAAAGATATTAATCTTGTCATCACGCATGTCAATATACTCTGCCTCATCCTGCTTCATCCACTCAAACGAAGGGGAATCTTCAAGAAGTCTGTCATTTACTAATTCCAATCCGGCAGGCAGCATATCTGTTATAGCCAAATTTTTAGCATATGTACTGGAATTTTCCAATTTTACCTTAAGTTCTACTATCACAAGCTGCCCAACTTTAAACTCTGAAGGTATTTCTTTTCCGTCTCTGTCATAATATTTTCTTCTAACTTCAAGTTTGCTGTCTACTTCTTCTATGTTGCCGCTTTTAGTCAGACCTTTTGCTTCATAGAAATAATATAAATCTGATGTACCTGTGGATTTTATTTTAGCGTTCTTTGCCTTTAAATCTACCTGTACAAAGTTTTTATCACCCAACTTAGCATTGCCGCCTGTAAAAGTAATAATTCCGTCAGCAGCACCGCTAAACGTCTTACGAGACATTTTACCCAGAGACATTACAGCATAAGCCATTTCATTTGTAGATAAATAGTTTCTGTCTCGCATTTGTTCAACAAGATCTTTGGCAAGAGTTGGTATAAACTCATTAGATGCATCAGTCTCAAGTAACACCATCAATGATAAAGCAATGTTCCTGATATAGGATCCATAAGTGCCTCCGGTTTCAGCTCCTTCATCTTTGATTTTTTCAATATTATTCAATATTTCTTTAGCAGTTTTTGTATCACCTGATTCGCTATAAGCACCTGCAAGCAAGTATTTAGACTCAGTGCTCAGTTCATCCATTTCATCCTTAATTCTGTTAAGAGCTGAATTATTGAATCTGTCTAACTGTGCTAAAACATAATAAGCATAAACTGTTTCTTTAGGGAAGTAAGTTTTATAATAAGATTTACCATCGTAGTAAGTTCGGTAACTTATAGGTGTGTAGGATGTAACATTCTTTTCTACATACTCTATTAGGTCATGTAGCATATCATATTCTACATTATATCCGGCTTTTTGAGCTTCAGCAAGGAAATGTAATGCGTATACAGATACCCATTTGCTTGCATCACTACTACTGCTCCAATATTTGATCCCGCCTCCCCATGTTTGTAAAGTTGTAAGCTTTGTAATTGCTGCATTTACATTATTCGCAGCAGCTTTTATGCTTTTTTTATTATCAGGGATATTGCTTACAGGCAGCAAGTCAGCAAAATATAATTGAGGAAATGCTTTCGAAATAGTCTGCTCAGCGCAACCGTGAGGGTAACCCAATAGTTTATACATATCTTCCATGTATTCAAGCAATGGAGATTTTGATATTATAACTTTGGCAGAGTGAGTTTCAGGGATAAAATCATCTAACAAATCAAGCTCAACAGCATCATTTGATTTTAAGCTTCCATACTTCGAAGTCTGAATTAAGCTTGAAGGAGACTGAATATTGATATATGTTTCATGCTCAAAAGTCTCTCCGTGAGCTTTTGCTCTCACAGTTATCAACTCTTCACTTAAAGCATGTTTGGCTGTTATTGGGAATGTAACCTTTGCTTGACCTGATTTTTCGAGTTTGACTGTTGCTTTTTTATCTCCTGATAATTCAAGATTTTTAGAAACTGAGATGTCTATTTTGCAATCACTTTCTTTCAGCTCTGTATTTCGAATAGTTACAGTCATATCAAATTGATCTTCAGGATATAAGAAGCGTGGGATTGATGCATTTATCACAATAGGATCAGCCACTTTCATTGGTTTTTCTGCTACGCCAAAAGCCTTACCTCTGTAAGCCTGCGCCATTATTCTGACTTCCCCTGCAAACTGAGGGATGTAAACAGGTACTTCCACTTCTCCGTTTGCATCAGATTTTAGAATGCCGCTCCAATAAGCAAGTAATTTAACTCTCTTATTTGCTATTGGATTTTCCATCATATCAAACGCAGCCGCTCTTGAATAGAAACCTTCACCTGCACCCGATTTTGAAGAAGCAAGCCTCAAATCAGGATACAGCCTTTTATACATGCTGAAAGTCTCTACTCCGAGATTCATTGGGCTATAGAAATATTTGAACGGATCAGGTGTAATGTAGTTGCTGATTTGAAGTATTCCTTCATCTACAACTGCAAGAGTCAGCATCACATCCTGGTTCTTCTTATCTGTTTTTACTTTGATCTTTTGAGTTCGCTTAGATCTGATTTTTTCAGGGGCTTCTATTTCCATGTTTATCTTATTCGAAGCCTTGCGCACATTGATTGATTTTACGCCCATAGCTACTGTAATAGGCAAAGCCTGGCTGTCGACAGGCCTGTATAAAACAGCTGAAATATAAACATTAGGCAGATAATCTTCATACATATCGATAATCATAGAAGCTGTTTTGTTTTTAACTTCCAGAATTTTAGTTGTAAATACATTATCTCTTTCTATAGAAACAAGCATTTTCCCGTCGAAAGGAGCTTTGAAAAGAACTTTACATTTATCTTCAAGTAAATATTCTTTTTTGTCGGTTTCTATAGTTATACTTCCTTCTTTATCTATCTTCACATTTTCAGAAGTTCTGCCCCAGGCTCCCCAGTTGTAGCAATAGAAAGATTGGACAACATAGTTCTTGCTGTCCGGAGCTTTTATTCGAACTTCGTAACTACCATATTCACGTGGTGTGAAAGTAAATTTTGTGTTTTTATCATATATTGTAACTTCTTTTTCTTCAAGTACAATGCTTTCCTTTTGCGAAGTGTATCTATATCTTCCGTTATCGCTTCTCACAATTACGCTATGCCAAACATTCCTTACAAGCGTCACCTGAGCTAAAGATTGTGCTGCAAACTTCCCTTCTTTTGTCACTGCTGTAAGAGGAACATCAATTGCTTCATCTGTTCGGTTGTAGTAATCTGTATTTCCTAGGCCAAAATAAATATTCTGCGTATATATATCTATATTTTTACCTTTGTAAACTGGTCTGCCGTTTTCATCAAAAACAGTTAAAAGAGCATTGCAACTTACAATTCCATTATCTTCAAGAATATTATGCATTGTATAAATATGTTCAATTTTGCCTTCTTTATCTGTTTTTCCCGTATACTGATCGTTTCTTAGTTTAGTAGCTTTTTGAGCATAATCGTCATCATCATCAGACTTATCTTTTTCTATTTCCAGATCAAACTCATAAGCTTCAAATCCTTTGAATCGAATTGGTTTCTGCATCAGCTCATAATTCAACTCATAACTCATATCTGCAGCAACAGATCCATAAAGAGTCTCTACATCTGCTCCCAACTTAATAGAGTCTTTCACATTATAGTTTTCTTTATCTGTTCTAAGATGAATTCGAAGCTGCTCCGGCATAAACTCTTCTATTTTAATACTATAGTTTCCTAGCCATACTTCGTTGTTTAATCTGTATCCGATAGTATATGTTCCTGTTGGCACATTAGCAGGCATATAAATAGATTTACTAAACCCACCTTCTTCGTTCAGATTTATTTTAAGTTTCTTATACTCGCTGCCATTAGGAGTGTTGATTTCAGCTATAATTGGAACATTTGCTAATGTATTTAACTTTTTATCTCTTATTATACCGGCAAGCACTACAGTATCTCCGGGACGATATAGATTTCTATCGCCATAGAAAAATGCTCTGTAGTCATTATTGCTATTCACATATACATCTTGTGTATAGGTAGAGTGTCTATTTTTATAATCCAGTGCTAAATAGTTTACATCATTTCCGTATGTCACATAAATAAACTGAGGATCTACATCAATTTTCCCGGCTGTAGAATAACCCTTTATTACCGCCATTCCTTGTGAATTAGTCACTGCATTATAATATTTTTGATTTTTTCTGCTTATAACGCCAACTTTAGCATTAGCAAGAGGAGTCGCAGTTCTCAGAGAGTTTACAAATACATACAAATTTTCTTTACTTTTCTTAGTGATTATCCCCAAATCAGAGAAAGCAACCATCTGACTTTTTTTAGTTGAATAGCTATCTTTCGGATCATATACTTCTATAACATATACACCTGTTTTAGATATGTCATGAGAAGGATCAAAAGTATAAACTTTTGCATTCCCCTGCCCCGGCATCTCACTGACGTCAAAGCTCTCAGAAGAAATTTTATCTCCGTACTGACTAGACAAATATCTGGTATAATATTGATAGTCACCGTTTACATAATGATAATCGCTATAAATGCCTTTATTAAAAAAGTGAGTGAGATTATTTTCGTATATCTTATAAACATCAACTTTTATTCTATCTATTCCGATTATGCTAAGACCTATGTTTTTACTTGTGCTTTTTGCCAAATAAATATCATTTTTTGAAATAAAATCAATACTCGGCTCAGGCTTCTCAAAAGTTACTATCTCTGAATAATCTTCTGCTAAAGTCTTATTATATATGCTTTTAATTGATTTATCCAGTGTCACTTCGTAAGATTTACCTTCTCCGAATTTACCCTTTATAAATATTCCGAATTTTTCAATTGTAAAATCGAAATCCAGCTCAGGATCTATTTTGATTTTATCCTTGCTCACACTTGAAGGAACTAACTCCTGATTGAAAAACAGCTTAATTCCTTTGTTGTTTGACTCTGCAATAATCCCTACTTTACTTACTTCCAGATCTTCGAGCATTGGTAACTTAGTTTCAAGTTCATATTTTTTTTCGCTTTCCCATTCATCTCCATAAACACTTACTCCTTCATCAATCACTATCTTTAGGTCTTTACCCGCAAACTTAAGCGCATCTTCAAATTTCAATTCGAAATTAACTTTGCGCTGATAATAGCTACTTAGGCAAGAAAAAGGAATCTCTTTGCTGTCGACAATGAAATGGATTTTTTGCTTTAGTTCAGCTACATCTACGTCATAGTTGAAGTTAACTTCCTGATACAAAACATCCCCGGGTGAAACTCTATTGGTTCGCCACTGGTTTAAACCTGTTTTTACTCCAAATTCTACAGTTGTGAATTCAAAAACCTGCTTATCTAAAGTTTTTAAGCTATCGTAAAATTCAAGCATTGATTCATTAAATTTGATTTGATACTTAGTACCTGGCGAAATATTTCTGGAAGGTGTGATTGCCAGAGTACGCATATCTTTCCACGACTCACTTGCATAAAGCTCAGGAGTCAATGAATAATATGAGTCCAAACTATACATATCCATCAGCTTCTCATCTTTCAAAGGGTGGCTGAAGGTAAATGTAATCTGTTCTCCCGGCTTAATTTCAGAAAAATTATCAAGGCTGGTTTCAGTAACGGACAGCTCATCATCACGCAAACAGGCGCTTAGTATCAAAGCAAGCGCCAAAAATCTAATCAGGTTAAATTTCACGGGGTCACCTTTGGAGTAAAATAGGTAAATAATGTCACTTTAGTAATAGTGCTAAAATAGGGAATATTATATAAAATACTACATATATTATTAATATATATTCGTTATTGTATATCACTTTGTTACATATAGATTTATCCAATTAAGCTTTTTCCTTTCTCGGGGCTCCATTTACATGTATAAACACACCAATTTACTTCTTCAATAGAGACAAGAGCTCATATAGCTTGCTGATATATACCTTTTAAGCTCCTCTTTAACGTGCGCCAAGGAATGCCTTTCTCTTATTTTGATTAGCTCATCAAATTTATATGAATTTTGCTATTTTTCTACTCTATATACACGTATTATTTGTGTTTTATTTAAAAAACGACTATTTTATTTTCTTTTAAAAAGCATTATATCAAAAAGATACTATGCAAAAACATAAAAACATTTCTATATAGATTCACTTATCTCGAGATAAGAAAGTAAGTGATGCTTGTAGAATGTATAGAGTCTCAATCTCAACACTGCAACTATCTGTTTTTATAAGAAAATATAAAGTTCAGTTTTTCACATTAATCATAGATTAACAACAGAAAATATCAATATCTAACTTTTAAGGCTTGCTATGTTAAAGTTTTTATTTTTTATCGGAATACAGTTATTATTACTTACTACTACAAAGGCAGACTATCACACTCTACACGATAACGCCGGAAGATTTGTTAATGGTATTCAAAAAATTGATAATAATTATTATGTTTATGGACAGGGTGAGTTTATAGGATATATAAACAACAAATTTGAATATACCCCAATTCAGGATCATGGGCATGACGACCTGGCAATAATGTCTCTAAAATCTTGCAACTCTGTTCATTATCTTGCTAAGTCATATAATAACGGCGTGGGTGCATGGATAGAAAAAACGAATAACTTCGAAGATTTCAACATAATACACTACTCAAATAATTTTGATCTATTTACTGATATAGAGGCTGCTGATAAACTTGTATATCTTGTAGGTTTAAATTTAATCTCTCAAGAACCCTTCTTCAAATATTTCGATGGACAGGACATTTCTAATAACATTTTAAAGAAAAGCTCTCTGATTCCTATGTCAATCACTCAAACAGAAAACGGTGATATTTATATACTCAATACAAATTTAGACAGTAGTAAAATTATAATATTCGATAATCTCTTTGATAAAAAGCAAGAAATTGCTTTTGATTATGGCAAACTGACTGATATGAAAATTTATGAGAACAATCTATATCTCATGAGTGAATTTGGTAAACTAATTAAGTGCAATCTCTCTGACCTCACACACGAAGTCCTATACAACGGTATAAATATGAATGAAGATGCCCATTTTCAGATAATAGATCAAAAAACAATATTCGCTTGCTCCTCAGTGGATGGAAAGCATGGAATATTACTAAAGACTACTGATGGCGGCAATTCTTGGGAAGAAGTCTATAAGATGAATGATGAGCGTTTTACCTGTTTTCTGATTGACGGCAAAAGTACTTTTATAGGAACTTACTCAGGCAAAATCATCTCTAATGAAGACTTCAGCTCTGCTAGGGAGTGGAAAGTAATTGAGACTAATAGACTAAAAGTCTTTCCTAATCCGAGTACCGATTTTGTAACAGTGGATACAAAAGAGACTATTAATTCTTTCAAGCTTATAGATATGTTAGGCAATGATGTTAGCTCAAATGCTGAACTAAGTAATAAATCCATAAATGTATCAAATCTATCTGTAGGAACTTATACTCTAATTATTAATGGATTATCGAGTCAGATAGCAATAATCAGATAGATTTTTAGAGACTAAAGCTTAATTGAGAGTAATGTAAGATCTTGCATTACTCTTTTTTTTTGCCTGAAAATAGATTCCTCCATTTTCACATGTCTTTTTGCAACTCTATATTTAATTCAATGAGACCTTTCAAGTTAAGCAGTGTCCTTTAATATAAGGAGCACAATTAGGAGGGTCGTTATGGAAATATTTATAATATACTTCTCAATAATTGCAACTTTAGCTCTAGCCCTTAATCTGTTTATATATTTCAAGGAGCATAAACAGAGCTAATGCACAGTGGATTTACCTCTAACTTATGTACTGTGCGAAAAAAAGGCTGCTTTCTATAAAATGAAAGCAGCTATTTTTTTATTTTAAAATCAATCTAAAAGAGACTCTTCTGTTTTCTCGGCTTTCTACTGATATGGGTTTTGATTTTCCGAAAGCTATAACATTCAACCTTTTATTATCAATTCCATTGCTAAGTAAAAACTCCTTTACTGCATTAGCTCTTTTTGCAGAGAGCTCCATATTGTAGTCATCCGATCCTGATTCATCAGTATGCCCTTCTATTAAAAGCTTATACTCTGTTTCTTTATTCAAAAACTTCACGAATCTCTTTAATGCTGATAGGGATTCTTTTTTTAGTTCGGCTTTATCATAGTCAAAATACACATTATCGAAATTTATCTCTTTTTGCGATTCCACTACGCTTTCTATCTTTTGCAGCCTAATTTCATGTTTTAAAAAACGCGTAGAATCAATATTACCACTTTTAAGATTTACATCTGTCGAGTAAGGCAAATAGCCGGATTTTTCTATATATATTCCATAGTTTTTCCCTCCGGGCAAAGCTAGCATGTATGCACCGTTAAGAGGATTGCTTATAAGTTCTCCAATGACTTCTCCGGTACTTAGATCTTCATACTTAATAAGAGTTGAAATAGGATCTAAAGTCGCAGCATCTTTAACTGATCCGGTAACTGTTAACACTTCTTCTGCTTGAGCAAATTCGGGTAGTTCCAATTTATAAATATCCCATCCCCCATTAGCTCCCGGTAGATTATCTGCAGTGAAGTATGCTACTTTTCCATCTAAGGATACTTTATAACCCCAATCATCATTACATGTATTAACAAATCTTCCTAAGTTTACAGGCTCACTCCACTCAGTCCATGACTTATCATTCAACCTGCGACTTACAAATACATCCAGTCCGCCTAATCCATAATGACCATCTGAACTGAAATACAAAGTCTTTCCATCCGGATGTAAATAAGGAGTTCGTTCTGCATAAGGAGTATTAATTATTTCCCCCAAATTGATAGGTTCACTCCATCTATCTTTTTCTTTTATACAAACATATAAATCGGTATTACCCATCACATTCCCATGATAATTATCATTCATCGGATGGTATTCACCCACGCCTCCGGGTCTGTCTGAGCAAAAAAGAAGAGCCTGACCATCAGCACTAATGTTCGCTGATTCATCAGTATATTCTGTATTTATGGGATATGGTAAATGTTTAAATGAAAATTTGCCGGTGGTGTCGGCAATTAAGGTATAGATATCATGTTTGCCGAAAGTACCTGCCAAATCACCTGAAATAGTAAGTCCTGATCCATCAAACAGAACATTGTCAATCGTTTCACTTTTTTTGCTATTAACTCCGTGAGCCAGGCGTTTGGGATCTCCTATAGAATCTTTGAACAAATCGCATAACCATATATCTGCACCACCCATTGTTCCACGCCTGTTTGATGAGAAAAACAATCTTTTCCCATCCGGAGAAGGAGTAGGATCCCATTCATTTGCAACTGTATTTAAAGGTTCTTTGAAGTGGGTGATAATTAGTGAATCTTCTTCTCTATCAAGTAAATCGATAATCTTATCAAAACGCTTAGACATCGACCTAAACATATCTTTATACGATTTATAAATGAAACTTGCCGAATCAATATACTTATTATCAAGATAATAGCCAGCCAGTCTTTGCACTCCTATAAAAGCTTCTTCACTTGGAACATTCGTGATAATAATATTATGGTAATAGGGGAATTGATCTCTGCTTATTTTTCTTCCAATCGCCTGCTCTATGCATATATTCTGCATCTTTTTTATTGATTCTATATGTTTTGGAAATATCCCCTGATAACTAAGATATACATGATAGGCAACTGCCGGACGATGCGAAAAAAGATGTACTCTCGCAAAATGACTTAACAGACTATAAGCCGAATCTGAAGGTGCATACTTCTTTATATAATTATCCCACAAAGCAAAGGAATTTGAATCTAAAGGCATTTTTTGAAGCTCTTTGAGCGATTCTGAGTTCAAGTTTGCACAAAACAAATATAAAGTACCAACTAGAATGATTAAGTATTTTGACATATATTTCTATTATTTGTGTACAACATTATAGTACAATTTAGCGGTTTTGGAATAGCACTCCAAAAAAAAGGCGACTTATTTCTAAGCCGCCTTAAGTATTATTTTATCTCTGTAGAAATCTTATTTCACTACATTGAATTCTTTCACCACGTGGAAATCATCCCCTGTAAATTCTAAGAAATATCTACCGGAGCTTAACTCATTTACTGAGATATTTACCTTATTTTCTCCTTTAGAAAGCATTTTTGTTCCTAAAGTCAGAACCTCTTTTCCGTTAATATCAATCACTCTAAGGTTAGCATTTATAGCATTGCTTAGATTCAATTCGATATTTACGTCTTCAGAAGCAGGATTAGGATATATAGTACCTAAACTTGAACCTGAAGGCAATTCAACAACATCAGTTCTTGGTAAGATAACAAACTGACCGGTTCTGTTATATTCCATTTCAGGATCACCCTGATAGATTGCTCTTAAAATAGCATTTTCAGTTGGAGAATTCGGAACAGTCCAATTTAAATAAGCCTGAACAGCATTCTGATTTGGCACCAATGTCTGCCAATTTGCACCGCCATCAGTACTTAACTCAAGATCAAATACTTGAATATTACTTGAAGTCCAACGAATGCGAGTCATCATATCAGGTCTCAATCTCTCTTTTTCTCTTGGAGTTAAGAAAGAAAGCTCACCGTCAAGTATCTTGAAGAAACCGCTTTCGCCAAGAAGTTCATTAGTTTCAGCATCGTACATCTTCATTTTAGCAAGTTTAGTAGTTACTTTAGGTAGTTTCCATGAAGTAATTTCTAGAGTAGCATCAACACCATCTTTTACAACAGACCATGTTTTCTCACCATCAGTAGTAAGCTCAAATCTCAATTTATCAAATCCTCTCGCTACCCATTTGATTTGGCTCGTAGAACCGCCCGTATAAACAGGATCGCCTGAAGCTGGTTTAATAAGCTGTGCGTGATTTGGTAATATTGAGAATAAGTCATCACTTCTGTCAAGTTCTTCACCAGAATCGGCATCAAGTAATCTAATCAAACAGTAACGAGAATGCACTGTTGGAGTACGCCATGTATAAGATCTGTCACTCAAGACAACAGGCTCATCATTTATTCTTTCCCACTCAACGCCGCCGTCGTAAGAGAACTCTAAATATGCACCTGATGTACCATTAGAGCTCCATGTAATATTGTAATCACGATCTTGGCTAAGTTGTTCGCCACCATTTGGAGCTGTTAAAGTTGCATTGAATAAAATAATCGGCTCTATAGTCACAAACTTACCATACGGAGTTACAATTTTACCTTTCACAGAGTGAAGAGCAGTAGATTCGTGCCATTTGAAAATCACACGACCAACAGGGTTAGTAAGCTTAAAGCGTAAAGTACCTAAGAATGTTTTTTCAGTTGGCACATTTTCGCCAGGTAAGCCTGAAGTAGTAATATAATCTACTTCTATAGTTCTTACTTTTTCAATCGGATTCTGAACACCTTCATCAGGAGCACTACTCATTTCAACATAGCCGATAGTTGGGTTGTT
Organism: uncultured bacterium; assembly: GCA_942490685.1. GTDB lineage: Bacteria > Bacteroidota > Ignavibacteria > Kapaibacteriales > UBA2268 > JBFHIJ01. Next base: position 370,539 of record CALNXW010000031.1, on the reverse strand, counting down.
ATTGAAAATTACATTTTCTGTACCCATAAGAGAAAGGTATTTCATATCATCGGTGTTGTATTCAAAAGCAAAGGTTGCATTTGCAAGTGCAAAATCATCACCCATGTTTTCTATATAAACATTTAGATCTACAACGCCATCGTGAATATCAGGTGTCGCTGTTACTTTATAGTTCAAACCGGAAAGCATTCTATCTACAGAAGCTTTAGTATATTTTTCAACTACTTTATAGTTTTGAGCAGTCTTATTGAAGATCTTAGATAATGTTTCGTATCCACTAACTTCAACATCGAAAGGCCCTTTTGCAGATTGAGGCGACTTCCTAATCGTAGGAGCTTTAAAATCACCGTCAGGGAAGTTTACGTTATAAATAGAAGCAATATGACCGTGGTTTCTGTCAACTATCGTTCTGTCATCGGCATTTACAAAACCATCACCTGTCACGTCAGAACCTACCATTGAAGTACCTTCATCCAAACGTACTCTAATTCTGTCTGCGGCATCAATCTGCCCTGAGCGATCCACGTCACCTGCAACCATTGCCGGCATCGCATTATCTTCTCCGCCACCAACACCATTATTGAATATAAGTCCGGTAGTAGTAAACAATGGATTGCTTGTTGTTGAAATAACATCACCGTAAGCAGTAAATGCGCCCAAAGCCCAAGAGTCACCTGAAGCATTAACAAGAGCATTATTGTCTACACCATCCCAAGTTTGGAAGTCCCAACCTGATTCAATAGTCCAAGTTGTTCTGTCATCACCTTCGTATTGGAAAGGCACAGCATAGCGTGACATAATTGGCATGTGGTTTTTATGATAAACCACTACCCAATAGTTACCGTCAGTCAAGTCAGTAAACACGAAGTTTACGTTTGCAAATCTGTTATTGCTGTTATTTCTGTTAGTAGGGTCTAGATCATCATAGCCCTCTAATGATTCAGCAGTACCGACTAGTTCTCCGAGAGCACCACTATTATCAGAATAAAGCTTAATCATCAAACCGCCTTCTTCATAAGAAGAAGCAAGTTCCTGAATTTCATTACCACTATTAGAGCCATTATGATAACCTTCAAGAAGCACTCTAATCGTAAAGTTAGATGCAGGAGTTATTGTAAATAATGGACCTTCATCGTTTATAGTAGCAGTTTCACCATTTATAGTATACTGACCTGTTAGTCTCAATCTAGCATTTGTTAATGATGCAGAAAGAGGTCCCTGATCAGAAAATACACCATTATTATCTTCATCCGGATCTGAAATAGAAGCATCCAACTGAGTTGCATAGTATATATTTGATCCTGTACCTGCGAAAATATAAGAAGCTGTGTTAGGGAAGCTCATTGCATCCGTAGTATTTCCTGAGAAATAATCACTACCTACATACTGATAAGGTTGAATTAATTTACCACCGCCACCACGGATAGAAAATTCTAATGCAGGAGCTGTAGGAGCAGCATCACCGGTGGAGAATCCTGTTGGTAAATAATCAAAACCAACCCATCTTACTCTTACATCTTGCTTCGTATTTGCAACTCTTTCATTGAAAGCAGGTTCAACAACTTTAACATATGGTTCAGTAGCAGCATATTCTACCATTTGACCAAAGTTTCTAATCAGGATATCAGAGTCAGTAGTTGAAACATCAATTGCTCTATTGTAGCCGTTTTGAATAAACGAACCACCATTGAAAGAGAATGCCATATTTAAATTGTTAATATATGAAGGATCCAAATCACCTGCTCTGACTGCTTGCGCACCCTGTACAAATAGACTTTGTGCCGTCGGTTCAGTGCCTGTGTTATCTGTATTATTTGGAGAGCCTTGCCACATGCGAAGTTCTCTTAATTCACCAATGAAGTACGCAGCATTTAGGGTATCGTTAACTACGATAGATTGACCTGTGCCACCATCTTGCGAATCAAAAGTATAAGTATTGCCTGACGGTAAATATGTAACACCAGTTGCCTGAGTTGAAGCAGGGCCAATCCACAATTTAATGTCAGAAGTGAACAATTCACTTCCTGCAGCAGTATTCAAATCAGTTGAACTAAACGTCAATATTTCCGGAGAATTTACGCTACCGTCAGAATTGAATGTAAGAGTTCTATATGATACAGTACTTGCACTTGCAGCATTTGCAGTGCCTGTATAAGTCAAGCCCGTCAAATCAATAACAATATCTTTTGGTACTGTAGTATTGAAATTTCCGCCGGCATTATTCAAATCAGTGGCACTTAATGTTATCGAAGCAGGAGAAGCGCTTCCACTTGCAAAAGATAATTGCTGCAAGTTCACATTATTATTACCAAGATTAATAGCTAAGTCAAATTCATCAGCATTTAAAGTTTTTGTAAAGCTAAAGCTTAGAGTATACTCTGCATCAGATTCATCATAAACCAGTACATCAGTAGAATATACATCATTTTCAGCCTGAGCATTATTGATATTACCGCTTAGAGTTACACTTTGAGTTGCTCTTGGAATTTGAGCATCATTTATCAAAGTTGCAATTGAAAATTCTCTTGCGTTGTCAGTCTTCAATAAATTGAAAGCAAAAGTATGCTGAGTATAATCTTTATCATAAATTGTTCCGCTAAAGTTTCTTTCAGTTCCCACAGGAGTACCTGAATTGATATTACCGGAAAGAACAATATTTTCAGTTTGTTTTGCATCCACAACCGGAACATCGTCATATGTGACATTCATATATGGCGAATAACCAATATATGTCGGATAGGAATTTAGACTATTTAAAGTTAGATCAGTTCCAAGCTGAGTAGTTATAGAATCAGCTCTTTGAGCGATACCATCTACATAGAAGATTACTTCTGATTGCCCGCTTCCACCGTTAAGATTTGCAAAAGCAGCAACATGAGTCCAAACAGAATCAGCAGACACTGAATTAGGTCTTTCCAAAGCATAAGACTCATCACTAATTGCAGTTCTCACCTTACCATCTTCAGTAGAAAGTTTAAGCTGCAATCTGCCATCGTATCTTAAATCGAAACTATAATGAAGCATGTCAGCTGTGCTGTCTGCTTTTGTTATTATAGGGAATATTTCTTCAGTTTCAGTAGGGAATCTATATGGCCTGATCCATGCTTCCATGAAGACCTTATCACCGGTGATATTCATGCCGGCATTATCTTCAAGAAGTAGAATGGCGCCTTCTTCTTTTTTAATTGCAAAATAAGGAGCAACTGTGAAAGGCCCAACCAAGTCCATAAGATTATCTTGAGTATTTGCTGCAGTACCTCTAGCTCTCAACCAAACAGATTTGGCATAAGGATCTATTGTACGCAAATCAGCACTTGAATTATCGTTTTCGTATGGTTCCCAAGTAGCATTACCCGGTTCAACATCAGGTGCATTTATTTCACCAATAGTAGTTCCGTCAGAATCCTCTGCATAGTACCAGTTTGTACCATCCAAAGAGTACTCTATCTCTACATCATTTGTTCCTGTAGCTGTCAAATCTCCCAGGCCATAAGCAACCCAGCGGATTTCAAAATTTTCACCCTGACGATTAGAAACACCTGCACCGGCTACCGGGCTTGTCAAAGTAATATGTGGCTGATCCGGTCTGTAAGTCATAGCAAAGTTATCAACTGTACCTTGAGTATAATAGTCAGGATCTTCTCCACCACCTTGGTAAGTTACATCTGTTGCTTGATCTGTATGTTCACCTTCGAAAGTGAAATACATCTGAAGACCACGACGAACATCGCCATATGTACTTACATCTGTTGGATTAAGAACACCACTTACTCTGGCTCTTAGTTCATCTTGAGAAAGAGCTATTCTCCAAACTTTTACACTTTTGATACCTGCATGAAGGTAATCATCAGATTCAATTCCGCCATTAGGATTAACACCCACCCATATAGGATGATTTGTTGTCAGCATACGGATATTAGTAGCATTATCATTAACAACCTGGTCAGCAAGCTCACCATTTACATATAATCTAATTGTATTATTATTTACTGTTGCAGCTAAATGCACCCAGTTATTTGCATGTGTATTGTTCAATGGCTCTGCATCAGAAGCAGCTACTAAAGAATCTAAATAGTATGCCTGTACTGTTCCAATATAACCATTATCGCCTCTGCCCTCAATTTCTCTGGCACGGAATGCAGGGATTCTACCATCTTTAAGGTAAAGCATCCAGGCACCTTCATTAGAGCCGTGAATTGGAGCTGCATTTACACCACCACTGGAGACAACAATACCCGGTTCAGAACCGGAAGCTTGATATTCATTCAGATTTACCCATGTTTCCACAGTAAGCTGAGTAGAATTGCTGAAATTATCATTAGTAACAAGATATTCAGACTGCCCGTCTAACTGAAGGAAGAATAAACGACCTAATACATAGCGATCATCATTCAAGTCACTATATACATCTTGACTTCTATTCGTTATAACAGCCGAATTAGAGCCTGAAAGCTTAATTATTTTAAGTCTTGCCTGCTCTGATCTTTCAACAAAGAAAGGATTTTTAGCCCAAACAACTCTTAAAGGCTCACGATAATTTGTTGCATCAATTTGAGCACCATTTTGAGTTGTAATAGTGTAAGCAGTCCCTACATTCGGATTGAAAATTTCACCGGATCTGTATGAATCATCAGGTCCGACAGTTGTTGAAGGTTGATCAGTTTCTGCAACACGTCCTATTTCAGTCCAAGTGCTTCCGTTATTTAGAGAATATTGGAATATATAACCTAAATCTTCATCGATAGGTGCAGTATAAATCGAAGGATTTACACTTCTTTCGAAATAAATAGGATAACCACCTTCTGCGTAATCGCCGCTTAGAGCTGCATAATCAGCATCACGGTCAACTACTTGGCCATATTTGTTAGGAGAAAGAATCGTAACACCCAGCACGTTATAATCACCCGGGTTGCTAAAAGTAATATTAGATTTTATACTATTAGAATCTCTGTCAAATACCTGTATTTCACCAGGGAGAATATTATCACTCCAGGCAATATTAGTAAGCGAAGTTGAAGTTGGACTTCCTGTAATATCAAAAGTCAATTTACCAAGAAAACTTCCTCTGCCAGAAATTGACGGTGAAAGTCCATTTTGCCCCAAAGTGGCAAGGTTAACTTCTAAAGCATAATAACCCATACCGTAGGAACGAGAGCTTAGCGGATTGTAACCATTTACAGATTCGCTATAATCTGAGTTTATTGTAACAATTGGATTGCTTTGGTTAATATTGAACGCAATACTATCAGTCACGTCCAAATCCTGAGTTGCAGCAGGAGAGAGAAAAGCAGTATTGTATTTCAAAACCAGAGAAGAATTACCTAGTTCAGGAGCTCCTGATTCTAAAGCTTTTGCCCAGACTTCTACATCTATCTGGTCAAACCTTCTTCTTTGTAGCAATGAAAACTCATAATATTGCGCACTCAGCTCTAAGCCGGCGAACAATAGCAAGAACAAAGAGGCAAGAAATAATCTGCCTGCTTGTCGAGTAGAAGAATAACTCATCGATACCTCCGAGGTATTATTATATTTAAGTACTTAATTTCTATATTTCAAATAGAGCTAGCTAATCTATTTTTCGGCAAAAAAATATTTTTCTGAAATAGATTTTTGTGCCAAAGTCCAAATATCATGCCATATAAACTGACAGAACAGAACTCAAACTCTCTATCTTTATGATTTATATATATTTACATTCTTATTGCCAATTATTTTTTCACTTTTATACAGACGGGCGTTGGAGATTTTTAGTCACTTTTTCCACTAATCCGTTAATATATTTTAAAAATGTGTTTTTATTTACCAAATGATTGATTAAATTGTACTTTAAGGACATATATATACCGACATATTACATTTTAAGACAAACTAATAGAACATAAATTGAAAAAAATAAATTTCACAGGGGAAAAGCATGGATGTTAAGCAACTGAAAGGGACGATACCTGCTTTAATTACACCGTTCAAAAAAGATTTATCTATCGACTTTGAAGCTCTAAAAAGAATTATAGATTTTCAAATAGATAATGGTGTTGAAGCAATTTTGGTCGGTGGCTCTACAGGTGAAAGTGCTACATTAACAGCAAAAGAGAAAATGTCTCTTATTATCCAATCTGTAGAATATTCAGCAGGAAGAGTGCCTGTTATTGCAGGTACCGGATCTAACAATACTCAGCAGACAATCGACATGACTCTTATTGCAAAAGAGCATGGAGCTGCCGGAGCTTTACTTGTTACTCCTTATTATAACAAACCTTCGCAAGAAGGGCTCTTTCATCATTTCCTTGCTGTTTCCGAATCAGTTGATCTACCGCTTATCATATATAACGTTCCTTCCAGAAGCGGTATAAATATCGAAGCTGAAACTCAAATTAAGATAGCTGAAGAAATTGAAAATGTTTATGCTACTAAAGAGGCTTCAGGAGATTTGGATCAAATGATGCAGATTATGAAATATGCTCCTAAAGATTTCTTACTTTATTGCGGTGATGATTCTCTTGCTCTTCCTGCAGTAATGATGGGAGCTGCCGGTATTATCTCTGTTATAGCTAACTATGCTCCGAAAAAATATGGTGACGCTATCAGAGCTGCTTTAAACGGCAATTTTAAAAAAGCTGTAAAAACTCAATATGAATTATTAGACCTTATGGATCTGAATTTTGTTGAGACTAACCCTGTTCCTGTAAAAACAATTATGTCAATGCTTGGTTTCTGCGAAGAAAATTTCCGCCAACCATTGCTACCGATTTTACCACACAATAAAGAACTTTTAGCTAAAGCCATTCAAGACGCAGGCTTAGTTAAGTAATATATATAGATATTTAGATTTAAGAACTCCCCAAGATCTTTTGATTTTGCGGGAGTTTTTTTTGCTATAATATTTCTATCCTGCCAAAAGAGAAATGCCAAATATAAATCTGAGATATAATCCGATTGAAGAGTACTTACTGATATTTATATTCCTAGGCTCATAAACCTAAAAATGTCATTATAAAATAAAGCATAGTTCTTAAATGCTATGATTACAAGTGGTGTCACAGAGTGGCGGGGTAGCTGGGGCAATATAGGTTGCATTTTCACTTATGAGACTGCCTCTTCTATCAGCAGACACTAAGCTTTTTTATAGTTCTAATGAAAAATGTGGGGTAAAACAATCCTTGCAGAAGCTAAAAAAAAAGCTGCCCTGAAAAACAAGGCAGCCTTTAAGCAATAAGTTTTTGCTATGGAGAAATTATTTAACAACAACAAAAGACTGAGTCAATGCTGTGCCATTTGCTTCCATAGTAATCATATATGCACCTGAAGTCAAGTTAGAAGCATCTGCATCAATAGTGATGTCTTTAGTGCCTTCCAACATACCTTCAAACAATGTAGCAATTACGCGACCTGAAGCATCTGTAATATATACTTTAACTTCAGAAGCAATGTTGTTTTCTACTGTAACTGTAGCAACATTTTGAACCGGGTTAGGAGTTACATTTTGAATTCTCAAACCAGCCAAAGCGTTTTCAACTACACTAGAACCTGTTTTCTTGATGATATTAACCCTGATTCCTTCACTAACTGTTTCGCCACAAGAATTTGTAACTTTACAAGTATAGCTTCCACGATCAGTTAGTTCAGCTTTTGCTTTCTTATAGATTGCATCTGTTTCACCAGTGATCTCAACGTCATCTTTAAGCCATTGGTAAGTTACATTAGATTCGCTATTTACGTCGAATGCGTCGATGATCAACTCACTTTCTTCTTCAACGTTTATATCAATTAGTATCGTTTTTACTACTTCCGGAGCATTTTGTACATCCAACTCAGCTTCATCAGACATTACTTCGTAAAGTTTACCGCCAAAGTTAGAAGTACATTTTACTGAATATTTACCTTCTAATGCATATGCAGCAGCAGAAAGAGTAAGTGTTTCAGTTGTAGTACCTTGGTAATCAACATTATCAGCAAGTTTAGTACCATTGAAGTACCAAGCATATTCGATAGTCATTGATTGATCTGAAGGATTTGCATCTACAGTAAACTGAGTTTGAGCACCTTCACAAGCAGCAGCTGTTTGTGGTTGAGCAGCAATTTCAATTGTGTAATCTTCAGTGATTGAAGCTGTTTTAGAAGTAGCTACACCACATTGACCAGTTACTACACAGTAGTAAGAAGCGTAATCTGTAGCGTCAACTTCGTTGATAGTTAATACAGAAGATTTAGCACCTTGAATGCGGCCATTATCTTCTAGAGCAACACCAGCTTTATACCATTGGAAATCATGTTGATAATATGGAGGTACGATACCTTTCATATGAGCTTCAACAGTGAATGTTACATCTTCGCCTAAATTTGTAGTTACAGAAGTAGGTTGACGAGTAATTTCTGTTTCTCTAAGTACATAAAGGATTGCAGGTTCAGAAGTAAATTCATTTACACCATTACAATCTTCAGCTGTAATAACACAAGTGTATTCACCAATATTGATATAATCAGCACCGTTGATGTAAAGAATTGCATCATCAGCAAATTCGTTTTTCTCAACAGAGATTGGCATTCCGTCTTTCATCCATTGGTAAGAAATAACTTCACCAACGCTGTTACCTGCTACCATAAAGCTAGCATCACCATCTTTACAAACTACTTGAGCTTCAGGATTTTGTGTGATTGCAAATGCATCAGGAACAGAAATTTCAATATCATTGTCACTGTTTGTTAAAGTTTGGCATTCGTTATAACCGATAGCAACACAGCGGTATCTTCCGTTATCATTAAAAGATATATTTTCGATTACTAATTCGGCTGTTTCAGCAGTTGGATTTTCTTTAGCATCAATATCAACCCAGTTACCAACTACATTTTTCTGCCATTTGTAACCAATCAAATCACCTTCTTCGATAGAAGCAGAGAATTTCAAAGTTTGACCTTGGCAAAGGTTTTCAGTTGCAAATTCAGCAGTAGTTTTAACACCTTTAATTTGGTCATAAACAACTACTTCAATTGGCTCAGAAGTAAGAGTCACTGGATGGTGAGTTGCACACAACTCATCGCCGATAGCTTTTACTCTGTACATACCTTCTGCATCTGTATGAGCTACTGTATTTAAATCGATAGTAAATTCATTTGAGAATGTTTCTTCTTTTTCTAAAGTAATATCAACATACTCACCAGCTTCTGCATCGTATTTCTGCCATACATACTCAAGAGCATGTTCAGCTTGGATACCAAATGTCAATACATCTTTGTTAGCACAGCCAGTAATAACATTTTGCAAGTTTTGAGTAATTCTTACAGGTTGTTTTACATCGATAGAAACTTCTTGAGTTGAAATTTCTTCAGCACCTTGGTATTGGAACATTGCACGGTAAGTACCTGCGTGTTCAGCATTGATTGGCTCTACAGTCAATCTCATACCATTTTGGCTTACAAGGAAAGAATCTTCTGTATCTTGATCATCAATAATGTCACCATTATGTTCCCATTTAACAGTAATACCGTTAGTGATAGTTCTTTCGATACCATCAGCAAAAGTACCAGATAAAGAGTAAGTCATAGAAACATTTTGATCTTCACAATAAACAGTTTCGCCACCATTGATATAAAGGTCGTCGCCTAAAGCAACAGTAACGTTAACTACGTCAGCACCGATATATGTATTTGAGCCATCAGGGCGTTCTTCGTTATCAATATCAGTATCGATACCTTTGATTTTTGGAGCTCTTAGAGCCATATCGTTAATTGAGTTTTGATCTAAGTGCAGACCATCAACAAAATAAACTTTATTAGCAGTACCATCAGCTTCCATACTTGTAAGAGTCTGCCAATCAGCTAATGTATAAACTTTATTTCCACCAATTTTGGCAATTGCAGCACCTGCAATAGAAGCATCTTCGATATCATATGCGTTGTGATTTAAAGCAGTTGCAGTTAAAGAATTTGATCCTGCATAAAGGATATATGCTGGAGCATCACCGCCTACACCAAAATAGCTATTTGAGAAAATATTATTTTGCACATCCCAGTTATTAGAATCATCACCAACTTCAATACAAGCTGAATAATCAGAAGCTGAAGAAGAATTTTTATCTCTGAAAGTACCTGCAAGAGAAATTGTGTTATGTTGAATTACAACTTTATCTGCGCTACCATCAAAATAAATACCACTTACATATACCCACTTGTCAGCATTAGTTTCTTCTTTATGAGCAGCAAGATTATTGATTGCATTTCCAATAAAACTTGCACCATCTGCTGTACCTTCTATATGAATACCATGAGCGAAATCATCAGAATACTGACCATATTCAGAATTCAACGTCAAATTAGAAATAAAATTTGAAGAAAATGACATATTCGCACCATTTTCAACAAAAATACCAGCAATAACATTTGAATAATCAGAACCAACCATTGTTTGGTTAGTAATTGTATTACTTATGAATTCCGAATCATTCGCTTCTAAAATATAAATACTTTGTTTTGCAACTAGGTTCTGAATAGTGTTGCTATTTACTTTTGCACCTTCAACTCCATCAGCGTAGATTACTTCTTCATAAGTACCACCTGTAATAGTATTACCCATTACTTGCAAACCGGCTGCAGCATCTACATTAATAGCTCTTTCTGCTGTTAATGAAGTAAAAGTATTACCTGCTAACTGAGTTTTTGGAGAATCTTTAACATAGACTACATTATCTACATTGTCAGAACCATTACTAAAAGTATTACTTGCGATATTTGCTTTAGCAGCTTCCGTGTCAGTAGTATTGTTGTTTTCTACTACAGAAATTGCATAAGTACCAAAATTAGAGAATGTATTGCTTGTAATAGTCAACTGATCAGTATATTTAGTGGAAATAGCTGCATTAGCATATGTATTTACTGCGTCTGTAAACTTATTATTTGAAAGAATTATGTTAGTAATCATTTCATCATCAGCACCAGCTTCAATTTTCAAAGCAGTTGCAGCAGATGTAAATTTACTATTTACAAATACTAAATTTGAATGACCTGAAGAACCAGCAGTTCCGGAAAGATCCGCACCCCAAACAGCAACACCATTTGAAACATCAGAAGATGTTCCGTCAGTTGCACCGTCGATATTTACATTAGTAAATACAACATTTTGAGAACCATTACCATCTACATCAGTCAATAAAATAGTAGTACCATTTGCAGCAGAAGTATTATCAAATGTCAAATAGTTTGCATCATTTACTTCCAAAAATTCTGGTACTTCTTCTTCTCCTTCAGCTGCAGGAAAATCTGGATTTTCAGTAACAAGACTGCCAGAAAATGTTACGTTATCAGCACCCAAAAGAGTAATTAAAGCATTATTATCTACTGCACCAGAAATTGTGCGGCCAGCACCAAAAGCTTTAAATGTCAAAGAACCATTATCGAATTCATTCAAAGAAATAGGACCCGTTTCAGTAATATCAGATGTAATAAATACTGTTACATCACCTTCAATATCTCTCTTTTTGATATCAGCGAATAATGCTCCCAAAGTAGCATAATCTGCATCTTCAGTATCACCCACTCTTACAGTATCTTTAATCGGAGTTTCTGCTGTCAATTTAATATCATCTAGCAATACACCGTTTTTGTTGCTAAAGTCAACTTCAAAAGCAACTTGATAAGTGTCAGTAACACCTTTCAATCTGATAGTTTCTTTAGTCCATGCTTCAGTTGCATCAGCATACTCTTTTTGAAGCACCCATGCACCATCACTTGCATCTTTGGTATATATTTTAAGATTATCAGCTTCGTCACCTTTTGCAAATTGAGCTCTAGAGAACTCTAAGGTAACCATACCACCTTCGTATGCTGATAAATCCATAGCTGGCATCACTAATTTTGTAACGCCCGGGTTAGCATTGTGCATTACAGCATTGTTAGTGCCGCCGTTTGCAGCATCCGGAAATCCTGTTGGAGAACCGGTTCCTACTGACCAGTCATAAGTATTGGTTACATACTCTTGTGTCCAACCATTAGGCAATGCACCGGACTCGAAATCTTCAGTTACGATTTCTACCGCACCTAGATTTGCTAAGCAGATGACTATGGCAAATGCCACTAAAGCCAACGTTTTAATTGGTTTCATAACTCCATCTTGTATAAATTATTAAACAGTACAGTTAGTATTTCAATTTTTCAATGATTCGTTTGTATCTTTACCAAACCTTAACAAACGTATCTTTATTGTGTTATATATCAGTCTCTTTTACAGATTTTCTTATCTTTACATATATTTATGCTGAAATATCTTTCAATTGTATAATAACACATAAACCTCCAAATAGTTTCATTTGTGGCATTTTTTATCTTTCACCAGCATTTTTATGCATTTCCAACACTATTTTTGATGCTTTTTTAATTCTATTGACAATTATTTTTTATGTTACAATAGAGACTATTTCTACTGCTATTTCAATAGTAAGTAAACTAAAATACAATTCCAAAACATAATTATTAATCTATCTATTAAAGTCTATAGTCACTACAATAAGATGGAAGTCTTTCATGATTTTAAGATGATTATTCGATTTGACTTATTCGTTAGTTTTTTTTATTATCCCTTGTCTCTATGCTCTTTTTGGGCTAAATATGTTTTTATGGTTTTACTGAATTAATCATTCATTTTTATATAATTTTAATAAATTATTTTGATCTGCCAATGTAAATTATTTATCTCTTTAGAGAAGCGTTTCTATAGTTTTTACTCTAGTATTTACGAATCTTCTATCGTGCACCTCCCCTATTTATAGATAATTCTGACTCCTAAGCATCATTTAATTACTAACAAAAGTAACTACGTTAATATGTCATTTTTTACTTGTGAACTTAGATTTTTTTATAGCCCTGATTTTTTTTCTTACTTTGCTTTTACATCATTATCTTTGTACTATTATGTTAAATTTATTCGAACAAAAAACAAGATGACTACTCTCATAAAGAATATCAGCTCATTAGTTACGATGGATGCTAATGGACAGTCTGCAAAGCCCGGAAAGCAGATGCAGGAAATAAATGAAATCAAAAATGGAGCTATTCTATTTGATAAAGACATTATCTGGATTGGTTCTACTGATGAAGCTAACAAGAAATTAGCAGATAATTCTATTTCTGCTGACCAAATTCTTGATGCACATGGTAAAACTTTATTGCCTGGTTTTGCTGATTCTCATACGCACATCGTTTTTGGTGGAAACCGTTCCGGAGAATTTGCCAGAAGATTGCGTGGCGTAAGCTATGTTCAGATTGCAGAAGAAGGCGGGGGCATTCTTACGACTGTAAAAGGTACTCGCGAAGCTACTGTGGAAGAGCTGGCAGACAAAGGAAGAAAACTTGCTCACTCAATGATCAAACACGGTACTACTTCAGTGGAAATCAAAAGTGGATATGGCCTTACATTTGAAGCAGAAATGAATCAATTAAAAGCTGTCAAAATGCTTAGAGAAGAGCTACCTATGAATATTAAATCGACTTTCTTAGGAGCTCATGATTTTCCACCGGAATTCAGAGATAATAAGGACAAGTATATAGATTTACTTGTAAATGAAATGATTCCTTATGTAGCAGAAAATAATCTTGCTGATTATTGCGATGCTTTTGTAGACAAAGGATATTACACTATTGCGCAAGGTGAAAGAGTTCTACAAGCAGGCTTGGATAACGGTTTAAAACTTAAAGTTCATGCTGATGAATTAGCAGACGTTTCAGCGGCTCAGCTAGCAGCTAAATTGGGTGCAGTTTCTGCTGATCACTTGCTTTTTGTTTCTGATGAAAGTATCGAAGCTCTTAAAAATGCCGGTACTGTGGCTACACTACTTCCGGGTACTGCATACTTCATCCGCATGCCTTATGCACCGGCAAGAAAACTAATTGAAGCTGGTGCAACAGTGGCTTTGTCCACAGATTGTAATCCTGGATCATGTTTTACAGAAAATATGCAAATGATTCTATCTCTATCAGTAATCAATATGGCGATGACTGCGGAAGAAGCTTTAGCCGGAGCTACTATTAATGGCGCAAAAGCTATGGAAGTTTCTGACTTTACTGGGTCTTTAGAAGTTGGTAAACAAGCCGATTTCATAATCGCAGATGTAGACTCTTATACAGACCTGTTTTATCACTTCGGTATAAATCATGTCTCAGAAACATGGTTCAAAGGACAAAAAATTACATTATAGTATTTTGTCATTATTTTAAGCAGCAAGTAGAGTATTCTCTTTGAAAGATTACTCTACTTTTTTTTAGTATTTACTTCTAAATTCCTTTCTCAAGGAATCTATGATTTGATAGAACTCACCATCTTCAGAAATCAATTTCATTGCATCATCAGCAAATGACTTAGTTGTGTATTTATACTTTTCTAAGATTCTTTGCACTTCCTGGTTTGCTTCCAGAGAGTCTGCTATAGTTTCTCTTGCTACAAGTATTTCTCTATATGCTTCCAGATATTTTTCTTTATCAATGTTTCCTTGATCATCACAGGAAATAAGGATTAGACATAATGTTGCTGCAATCAGAAATTTCTTCATTTTGTTCCTCGTATATTCTAACTTCTGCAATATAAAAAAAGCCCCCCAATAATGGGAGGCCTTTCTAACTGTACTGTGATAATAATCTTTGCAAATGTGTTATTTCACTAAGATCATAGTTTTTGATACTCTCTTGCCTTCTACTTCTAAGGTATAGAAGTATGAGCCTGAGCTTAAGCCATAATCTGAAGCATTAAAGTCTACTGTATTTAAACCAGCTTGACACATTCCGTTAAAGATTACTGCTAACTCATTTCCTTGGCTGTCATATATCTTCAATTTAGCATCTGATGCTTGAAGTAATTCGAATTTGATATTTGTCGATACTGCAAATGGGTTTGGCTCATTTGAGATATTCATACTTCCGTCTGCATTTGATGCGATTACACTTGTTGATGTTTTCTTAGTTACTGATACGATAGCTTTTGATGTTTCTGTTGCTCCACATCCGTTGCTTGCTACGCAGTAGTACTCTCCGGCATCTGACATTTGTGCTGAATCTAGTTCTAATACTGATTCTGTTGCTCCAGTTATTTCCACTGCATCTTTGTACCATGCATATGTTACATCTGTTGCATCTTCCAATTCAATTTCCAAGCGAATTGATTCTTCTTCTTCTACTGAGATGTCGCCTGTGAAACTCATTACTACAGGGCTAACATTTACTGTCACTTCTGCATCAGAAGATGTTGCAAAAGCTCCGTTTGTCAAGCTTGCTTCTACTGTATAAACGCCTTCGTTTAGTTCGTTCGCTTCTTGTATCGTTAATTTATTTGTTAAGCTTCCGCTGATCTGAGTATCATCTGATAGTGCTACACCGTTAAAGAACCATTGGTAGCTTACTGCCATTGATGCATCTGTGCTGCTTGCTTCTACTTCAAGAGTTACTGCATCGCTTGCACATACTTCTACTCCTTGCGGTTGAGCTGTGATATTAACCGTTGGTGCATCTGAAATTGATACTCGCACTGTTTCATCATTACCACATTGACCTTTTACTAAGCAGTAGTAGTCATTTGAAAAGTCTGAGGCTTCTACATCTAAGATTGTTAATAATGAAGAATGAGAACCTTGAATTCTATCATTATCTTCCAATGCGACTCCGTCTTTATACCATTGGAAATCATGTTGATAGTATGGAGGAACAAGGCCTTTCATGTGTGCTTCTACTGCCAAAGTTACATCTTCACCTAGAGCTACTTGCTGTGGCTGTGGCTGACGAGTCACTTTTGTTTCTTGTAATACATATAAGATCGCTGATTCTGATGTATATGTTACTTCACCGCGGCAGTCTTCAACTACTACTTCGCATGAGTATTCACCTACATTCGATAAATCTGCTGCTTCGATTATAAGCATTGCTTCTTGTGCAAAGTCATTAGTTGTGAGTGCTTTGCCATCTTTGTACCATTGGTATGATTTTACTTCACCTAAACCATTACCTATTACATTAAATTCTACTCTCTCGCCTCCGCAAATCACTTGTGATTCCGGATGACCTACTAAATTAAATTGTGGTGGAATATTTACATCTACAGACTCTGTAAATACTTCTTCGTCATAGCATTCTGCATTTCCGAGAACTTTACATCTGTAAGCACCTGTATTTGTTTCGTTGATATTTCTAATTACAAAATTCTGAGTTTGAGCTGTTGCATTTTCAGAATTAGAAATGTCATACCATTGACCACCTTGAAGTTTTTGCCATTGATAACCACGAACTGTTCCTTTTGCTTCTGCATAGAACTCTAAGTCCATACCACCGCAAAGGTTTTCATTATCAAAATAGTATTCCATTTTTTCTTCGGTAATCGGCAAGTATAACTCTACTTCTGTCTCAGTATCAGTATAAAGTACAGAAGGATACTTAGGTTCGCATAGCTCATCACCCGTAATTTTTGCACGATATTTACCATCTGCTTCAGCTTTTGTCATTTCTGTAAAGTCTAAAGTAAAGGAATGATTTGTTTCACCTTCAATATCTTCCCAGATACCATCTACTTCTTTCTGCCACTGAACACTCAATTCATTATGTGTTTCTACTGATAATGTCAAATCATGGAAGCCTTCACAACCTGTGTATTTTTCTACCATGTTCTCGCTTACTATTGACACTGGTTCAACAACAGTAATAGTTTTTGCAGAAGTAGAAATAGGAGTAAGATTTTTCACCCAAAATTCAGCTCTGTAATCTCCGCCTAGAGTAGGATCAAGCTCAATAATTTTAAGTTTTCTTCCGTTTATTTCAAATTTTTCGTCATTTTCTCTGATAGGAAGGTCGTTTAAATACCATTTGACATTTAAAGCATCACCAATATTTCTTTCAATACCATCTTCAAAAATGCCTCTTGCTCCAAATACAAACTGAAGGTTTTGTGTACCATCGCATAATCCTTCAGGTTTATCAATTGAAACCATCAAATCATCAGTGAGTTCAAGACTAAGATTCACTATATCAACACCCATAATTGTGTTGCCAGTGCCTCTTTCTTCACCATCAACATCAGTAGTGATATTAAGATCTGCAATTGCAGGACACTCGAGCGCATCACTTAAAGCAGCTTCACCATCCAAGTGGCCATCTGCTGTAAGGTCAATTTGCATACCAGTTGAATTTGCACCGTATCCGGCAGTCTGCCAGTCAGTAATATAAGCATATGTCTCCTGATCTTCAGCAAACTTCACAGTTGTGCCATCAGTCGAAAGTGCATTAAAATCTGATTCTGCAATTTCTATTGTGATATCATCTTCCGATGTTCTTTTAGTAGTATAAATAACAAATGATTCAGTGCCATTGCCTGACATGTTATTCACAAGGATATTATTATATAGTTTATGGCCTGACGTGCTGTCATAATATGCACCAAAAAGAACAGCTGAAGAAATCGCACCCTGCTGTCCTGCATTAGTGAAGCCTGCCCCCATTTTTACAGTATTTTGATAGATCTCAATATCAGAACCTTGTCTTATCATAATTCCTGCAGGAGCATACCACCAATTGAATCCTGTTGAGGAACTTACATAAGCAGTACCTCTTCCGTAAACATTATAAATGTTGTTATGATATATAAGAACATTATCAGAGCCTGAACCATTACCGCCATTCAAAAAGATACCGGCAGCATAACCAGGATAGTTCCCTGTTCCTGTATAGTTATTTTGAATATCACCAATAATGTTATTAGAAATCACAGAGTTTGGAGCAGCGTTTAAGTAAATACCAACTGTAGCAGCTGAAGAAGTAGTTGCTAGTTGCTTGTTTACTCTCTTAATATCATTTCCATCAATGATAAACGGTAATAAATCACCTGAGGTGCTATTACTGCAATAAATTGCATATTCACCCATATCTCTGAAAATATTATTTTTTATTTCTACTGTGTCTGAAAATTTCGAAGCTGTGAGGTATACACCTCTGTCTGCATGCTTGAAAGAATTATTATTAAACTCACCAGTACCACTTACATTTGAAGCATACATCGCATACATCGGCTTATAATCATCCTGATCATAAGAGTAGCCATCAACTTCATTGCCACTAAATACCAAATTATCTACATAAAAGAAACGTACACCATAATTCAAGTATTCATTATCATTTTCAGATTTGAAAAGGTTATTAGTAAAAGTGAATCCATCATGTGTAGTTGTAGAATTTCCTAAGATATAAGCACCATACTCACCACGATCAAACTGGCAATTATCTACAGTAACATTTTTTGTTAGTCCAAAATCTTCATGAACAAATATACCTACTTGGTCATTTGGTTTCTCATTGCCTGTACCACCGCGTAGAATAGTATTCCTAATTATAATACCATCCGATTCATGAATTTGAATTGCCGCAGCATAATCGCTAGACGATCCTTCGCCGGTTTGTTCGATTATTAGATTTCTCTCTCCGGCAACACCCTCAGCATTACCATCAACTTCAACATTAGAACAATTATTGAACTCTAGAGTTCCATTATCATCAATTGCAGATGTAATAGTGAAGTCACCTGTACTAATAATTTTTAAAGCAGCTGTAGTATCAAAAGCGTTTAGTACTGCAGGAGCAGTAAGTGTTTGATTACTAATTACTTTTAGAACTACTTCGCCGGATAATCCGACAGTATTAATAGCATCAAATGCAGCTTTTATATCTGCATAATTTCCATTTTCTCCGGCTGTAATAGTATCTGTTATCTCTCCTTCTGCATATAAAATGCTTGAAGTTGAAAAGAAAAACAGTACTAATGCAAAAATACAATAGAACTTTTGCAAAGCATTCTCCTAAAAATTGTCAATAAAAAATTATATTTTTGACAATATAAAGAAAATTTTTTGATAAAGAAAAGTTACTATATGTCTTTTTACTTCATTTTTTTTCAAATCCAGCTTTGTGACGCTCTTTTAATATCATAATAATTGTAGGACTGGCAAAACCCATTTTATTGCATTATATTGCCATTATTATTATGCTACTTGCTATTTTATATCTTATATATTCTATATTTGCCACATTCTTAGTCATTCTAGCAAGCCCCATATACTTTCTCTTAAAGTTTGCTTATTTTGAATTCCACTCTTCAATAGATACTAGCTATCTTCGGATATGTTCTTACTAAAATTATTGTCTGCAATATGATTACATCACCAGAAAATTAATGCATTTATTATATGTTTCTTTGTCTCACTTTCGCTTTGTAAATAAAAAAAGCCCCCCAATAATGGGAGGCCTTTCTAACTGTACTGTCTGTTAGTTTTATTTTCTAATAAAACTTTCTCTATTTCACTAAGATCATTGCTTTCGCTGCTGCTGCGCCATCTGCTTCTACTGTGTAGAAATATGTGCCGCTGCTTAGATTGTAATTTGTTGCGTCTAACTCTATCTCGTTTGAACCTGCTTGAGCTTGACCTTCAAAGATTACTGCTAATTTACGTCCGCTTGCATCCAATAGTGTTATGGTTACTTGTGTTGATACAGGTAAGCTATACTTGATTGTTGTTGTTGTTGCAAATGGATTCGGTTCATTTCCTTGCAACTCATAACCACTTCCTGCTTGACTAAATACACTTAATGGATCTTCTGTTTTCTTAGTTACTGTTACTTTTGATATGTCTGACTTTCTGCCACCGCAGTCGTTCATTGCTTCACAATAGTACTCTCCTGCATCTGCATATTTTACTGCATCTACTTTGTACATTGCTTCTGTTGCACCTGCTATAGCTACACCGTCTTTATACCATTGGTATGTTACATCGCTTTCGCTGTCTACTTTTACTTCCAATGTCATTTCTGCATCTGTTTCTATTGTCAAATCTGCTTCAGGCATTGTTTGGTATACTGGTTTCAAGTTTACTGTCAATGCTGCTTCTTTTGACATTGCTTCTTCATTTGTACCACTTAATTTTGCTTTTACTGAGTACATACCTGCATCTGCATATAGTACATCTGATATTTCCAACTTGCTTGTTGTTGCTCCGCTTATTGAACCTCCATCTGCTAATAACATTCCATTGAAATACCATTCGTATTCTACGGCTATTGTGGCATCTGTTGATTTTGCTTTCGCTTCAAATGTTGCTTTGCTGCCTTCGCAAGCGTCTTGTGGCATTGGGTTCATTGTTATTGATACTGTTGGTACATCGCTGATCGATACGCGTACTGATTCATCTGTTCCGCATTGACCTTTGACTACTACATAATAATCATTTGACAAGTCTGATGCTTCTACTTCTTTGATTGTCAATAATGATGATTTTGATCCTTGAATTCTTCCGTTATCTTTCAACTCTACGCCACCTTTGTACCATTGGAAATCATGCTGATAATGTGGTGGTACTAACCCTTTCATGTGTGCTTCTACTGATAACATTGCTGTTTCACCTAAAGCTACTTCTTCTGAGCGTGGTTGGCGTGTGATTTTTGTTTCTTGTAATACATATAAGATTGCTGTTTCACTTGTAAATGTCAATTCTCCACGGCAGTCTTCTACTTCGATTTCACAGTAATATTGACCTACGTTTGAAATATCGGCCTTGTCGATAATCAACATCGCGTCATCTGCATAGTCATTTTCGCCTACGCTGATGCGTTTGCCATCTTTATACCATTGGTATGAATGTATTTCGCCTAAGCCATTACCTATTACTTGGAATCTTACTTCTTCGCCGCCACATATTACTTGTGATTCAGGATTTTCTAGTAATTCAAATGTTGGTGGTACTACAAATTCTACCTGATCTGTAAATACTTCCATATCGTAACATTCTGCATTACCTAGAACTTTACATCTGTATGCACCGGAATATGTTTCATTTACATTCATCAGCTTCAAGTTTTGAGTCAAAGCTGTTGCATTTTCTTGTTTTGTTATGTCATACCACTGACCACCTTGGTATTTCTGCCATTGGTAACCATTTACACTGCCATCTGCTGCTGCATAAAATTCTAAGTCCATGCCGCCGCATAAGTTTTCAGGATCAAAGTAGTATTCCATTGTTTCATTGCTTACAGGTAAGTATAAGTTTACTTCTGTTTCTGTATCTGTATATAATACTGATGGATATTTTGGTTCGCAAAGTTCGTCACCGATTACTTTTGCACGATATTTACCATCTGCTTCTGCTTTTGTCATTTCTGTAAAGTCTAGTACAAATTCATTACCTGTTGCACCTGCGATATCTTCCCAGATACCGTCGATTTCTTTCTGCCATTGTACTGTATATGCATTTAATGTTTCTACGCTTAATGTCAAATCGTGAAAGCCTTCGCAACCTTGGTAGAAGTCTACCATGTTTTCACTTAAAATTGCTACAGGTTCTACTACTGTGATTGTTTTTGCTGATGTAGCGATTGGTTCCAGATCCATTGCCCAGAATGTTGCATGATAAGAACCTGCGTTGGCTGTCATCAAATCATTGATTGTTAAGCGGTTACCACTGATTGTGATATTATCTGTATCTGTATCAACGATTGGCATGCCGTTTTTATACCATTGTGTTTGAACTGCATCGCCTAATGTTCTTTCGATACCATCATCAAAATTACCGCCTGCGCCAAATATGAATTGTACTGTTTGAGTACCTTCACAAAGACCTTCCGGTTTATCAGGATCAACAATTAGATCATTAGTTAAAGCTAAAGTAAAGTTTGTAATATCAACACCCATTCTGTTATTTGAAGCATCTCTTGTTTCACCATCGATATCCATAGGAATAGATACTGATGTAATAACCGGGCATTGTAAATCTTCACTAATTGCTGCTTGGCCGGTTACGTGACAGTCAGGTGTAAGAGAAACTTCCATAGCTGTAGAGTTTGCTCCATAACCTGCGGCTTGCCATGTATCAAGATAGCCATAAGTATTGTTTGAAGATACATTTTTAGCTATAGAACCTACTGAACAATATAATGCATTATAGTCTGACTCATCAATAGATACAGTATAAGTTTTTGTTGTCTGTGGAGTCATATAGATACAGTATGTTTCTGTACCTGTACCAACCATCTGGTTTACTAAGATATTATTTTTTAGTTTATGACCGGATGTACTAGCATTGTAAGCACCTAATGTAATACAAGAAGACATTGCACCCTGTACACCACCGGCTGTAAATGGCATATTCATATTGATAGTGTTTTGGTAAATTTCCAAATCACTTGCCTGATATGCTAAGATACCAGTTGGATTGTACCACCAGTAATAACCTGAGTAACTTGATACATAATCAGTACCACGAGAGTAAACATCTGTGATTCTATTATGATAAATTTTTACCCTATCACATCCTGAGCTGGAGCCACCAGTCATGTAAATACCTGCAGCATATCCGGGATAACTGCTAGTACCTGCGTACATATTTCTAATACCTGCTATAGTATTATTATGTATTTCAGAATCAGCCATATAACCGGCATAAATACCAACAACACTGGAAGTTGATGTAGTAGATTCTTTTTTATTAACTTCAGTAATAGTATTATGGTGGATATTATATTTTGCATTTGGAGAAGAAGAATTATAGATATACATACCATACCAGTTAATATTTGAGATAATATTATCTGATACTTCTGCAACACCGTCAAATCTACCATAGTAAAGTTGCATACCATATTGTGCTTTACTTATGATATTGCTTTTTACTTCTTTAGTTCCGTGAGTGTAAGATGCATATAAGCCATAATAAGGTCTATAATAACCTGCATCATAAGAATAACCGCTTACAACGTTATTATTCATTTTCAAGTTTTCTACATAATAAGTATATACACCATAATATAAATACTCATTATTGCTTGTAGCATTCAATATATTATTTGTGATATCGATGTTTTTAGGTTTCAAAGAAGAAGACCCATAAATGCGAATACCATAGTATGCTCTTGTTATTAAGTTGCCTTGAATCAAAATATCTTCAGGAGCATTACCATCTGAAGAATAATAATAAGTAATACCATTATTATAAGAAGATGGCATACTTGTTCCTGTTCCCGATTGTAAATGAGAATTTTTGATTTGAATATTTTTGGCGCCATTAGACAAACCAATACAATCAGTATAATTATAAGGGTAAGAATAAGCACCTTGTTGAGAGTTAGTAAGAGTCAGAGCTTGCCCTGAACCTGATTGGTTAGAACTACCGTCTAATGTAACATTTGAACAACCGTCAAATTCAATCAGAGACCCCTGAAAAGTACCACTAATTTCATACTCTCCGGTCGGGTAAATAGTAAGAGAACCAGTTGTGCCAAAATCTTCAAGCGTTGCAGATGAAGTTATAGTCTGATCACTTGTAATTTGTAAAACAACGTCGCCACTGATACCATTAGTGTTAATTGCGTCAAAAGCTAACTTAATGTTAGCATAGTCACCACCGGTACCTACAGTTTTTGTACCCGAAATGGCAGATTGTGCCATCGCCTGCACACTAAAAAGTGCAGCTAATGTAATTATAGAAAGAAAAGTGTAGAAACGCCTCATTGCGCACTCCTAATTATGTTAGTAATAGAATATATATTGCATTTGCATAATTTGATATTAACTATTTTTACCAATATAAAATATATTTCCCTAAATAACAACGTTACAAAGTAGATTTTTATTATACTTTTTGTCTAATTAGCACCTTGATGGTGATTTTTTTCTATTCATTTTGTAAATTCATATCTTATTCGGTACTTTTATCTCTTCATTGTGTAGTGACTATCAAGATTCTATTTTCTGTTGTTTTCTGTTTCATAAGACGTTGATTTACCAATATTATACCAGCTCTAAACGCGCTTATAGAGCTTATTATTGACATTATTTTATGTTTTTCGTCTATTTTTAACTATAATATTCTAATATACCAGTACTCTATTTCAACATTTTTAGGTGACTTTACTTATTCTAGATTATTACACGTATGATATTTTTTATTATTTCAAGCGTTACTTTTGTGACTGCATTTTTTTTTACTTTTTGCAAAAAAACTTATTGGGAAAAAGGTTTTTGCTGGAATTATGAATATAAACATGCCCTTTTCTTCTATTTCAGCTATTTTAAACAGCAAATCCAATGATTATCAATCTTTGAGAGTGTATTATTTCGAAGATATATCTCACTCCGTTTACCGCAGAGCTATTTTTTAGTTTCTGCAAAAAAATAAAGCCCCCCAATAATGGGAGGCTCTATTAACTGTACTGTCTGTTAGTTTTATTTTCTAATAAAACTTTCTCTATTTCACTAAGATCATTGCTTTCGCTGCTGCTGCGCCATCTGCTTCTACTGTGTAGAAATATGTGCCGCTGCTTAGATTGTAATTTGTTGCGTCTAACTCTATCTCGTTTGAACCTGCTTGAGCTTGACCTTCAAAGATTACTGCTAATTTACGTCCGCTTGCATCCAATAGTGTTATTGTTACTTGTGTTGATTCAGGTAAGCTATACTTGATTGTTGTTGTTGTTGCAAATGGATTCGGTTCATTTCCTTGCAACTCATAACCACTTCCTGCTTGACTAAATACACTTAATGGATCTTCTGTTTTCTTAGTTACTGTTACTTTTGATATGTCTGACTTTCTGCCACCGCAGTCGTTCATTGCTTCACAATAGTACTCTCCTGCATCTGCATATTTTACTGCATCTACTTTGTACATTGCTTCTGTTGCACCTGCTATAGCTACACCGTCTTTATACCATTGGTATGTTACTTCGCTTTCGCTGTCTACTTTTACTTCCAATGTCATTTCTGCATCTGTTTCTATTGTCAAATCTGCTTCAGGCATTGTTTGGTATACTGGTTTCAAGTTTACTGTCAATGCTGCTTCTTTTGACATTGCTTCTTCATTTGTACCACTTAATTTTGCTTTTACTGAGTACATACCTGCATCTGCATATAGTACATCTGATATTTCCAACTTGCTTGTTGTTGCTCCGCTTATTGAACCTCCATCTGCTAATAACATTCCATTGAAATACCATTCGTATTCTACGGCTATTGTGGCATCTGTTGATTTTGCTTTCGCTTCAAATGTTGCTTTGCTGCCTTCGCAAGCGTCTTGTGGCATTGGGTTCATTGTTATTGATACTGTTGGTACATCACTGATCGATACGCGTACTGATTCATCTGTTCCGCATTGACCTTTGACTACTACATAATAATCATTTGACAAGTCTGATGCTTCTACTTCTTTGATTGTCAATAATGATGATTTTGATCCTTGAATTCTTCCGTTATCTTTCAACTCTACGCCACCTTTGTACCATTGGAAATCATGTTGATAATGTGGTGGTACTAACCCTTTCATGTGTGCTTCTACTGATAACATTGCTGTTTCTCCTAAAGCTACTTCTTCTGAGCGTGGTTGGCGTGTGATTTTTGTTTCTTGTAATACATATAAGATTGCTGTTTCACTTGTAAATGTCAATTCTCCACGGCAGTCTTCTACTTCGATTTCACAGTAATATTGACCTACGTTTGAAATATCGGCTTTGTCGATAATCAACATCGCGTCATCTGCATAGTCATTTTCGCCTACGCTGATGCGTTTGCCATCTTTATACCATTGGTATGAATGTATTTCGCCTAAGCCATTACCTATTACTTGGAATCTTACTTCTTCGCCGCCACATATTACTTGTGATTCAGGATTTTCTAGTAATTCAAATGTTGGTGGTACTACAAATTCTACCTGATCTGTAAATACTTCCATATCGTAACATTCTGCATTACCTAGAACTTTACATCTGTATGCACCGGAATATGTTTCATTTACATTCATCAGCTTCAAGTTTTGAGTCAAAGCTGTTGCATTTTCTTGTTTTGTTATGTCATACCACTGACCACCTTGGTATTTCTGCCATTGGTAACCATTTACACTG
This sequence comes from uncultured bacterium, assembly GCA_942490685.1. Taxonomy (GTDB): domain Bacteria; phylum Bacteroidota; class Ignavibacteria; order Kapaibacteriales; family UBA2268; genus JBFHIJ01. The sequence continues at coordinate 344,655 of CALNXW010000031.1, read as the reverse complement.
CCATCTGCTGCTGCATAAAATTCTAAGTCCATGCCGCCGCATAAGTTTTCAGGATCAAAGTAGTATTCCATTGTTTCATTGCTTACAGGTAAGTATAAGTTTACTTCTGTTTCTGTATCTGTATATAATACTGATGGATATTTTGGTTCGCAAAGTTCGTCACCGATTACTTTTGCACGATATTTACCATCTGCTTCTGCTTTTGTCATTTCTGTGAAGTCCAGTACAAATTCATTACCTGTTGCACCTGCGATATCTTCCCAGATACCGTCGATTTCTTTCTGCCATTGTACTGTATATGCATTTAATGTTTCTACGCTTAATGTCAAATCGTGAAAGCCTTCGCAACCTTGGTAGAAGTCTACCATATTTTCACTTAAAATTGCTACAGGTTCTACTACTGTGATTGTTTTTGCTGATGTAGCGATTGGTTCCAGATCCATTGCCCAGAATGTTGCATGATAAGAACCTGCGTTGGCAGTAATCAAATCATTAATTATTAAGCGGTTACCGCTGATTGTGATATTATCTGTATCTGTATCAATAATTGGCATACCGTTTTTATACCATTGTGTTTGAACTGCATCGCCTAATGTTCTTTCGATACCATCATCAAAATTACCGCCTGCGCCAAATATGAATTGTACTGTTTGAGTACCTTCACAAAGACCTTCCGGTTTATCAGGATCAACAATTAGATCATTTGTCAAAGACAATGTGAAATTAGTAATATCAACACCCATTCTGTTATTTGAAGCATCTCTAGTTTCACCATCGATATCCATAGGAACAGATACTTCTGTTAATATAGGACAAAGTAAGTTTTCACTAATTGCAGCTTGACCTGTTACGTGACAGTCAGGTGTTAGTGAAACTTGCATATCAGTAGAGTTAGCACCATAACCTGCTGCTTGCCATGAAGATAAGTAACCATATGTAGTATTAGTTCCTTCGTTAATCGCAATAGAACCGGTCGGACAACTAAGAGCATTGTAATCAGCTGTTCCTACACTATTTTCGTATGTCGAATAACCAGGCATATAGATACAATATGTTTCAGTTCCGCTTCCAATCATTTCATTAACAAGTATGTTATTCTTGATAACATTGTCTCTTGACTCAGCATAATAGCCACCAAGAGTGATACAAGAAGATTTTGCTCCTTGAACACCACCTGCAGTAAATGGTAAATTCATATGGATCGTGTTCTGGTAAATTTCAAGTTCTTTGGCAGTATGTCCAAGAATTCCAGCAGGCATATAATGGAAATAGTATCCTGTTGAAGAACTATAATCAGTACCACGACTTGTTACTGAATGTATTCTGTTATGATATATTTTTTGTCTGTCACTTCCTTTTGAAGAATTGCCATATAAATATATACCAGCAGTATATCCAGGGTAATTTGAAGTACCTGAATACATATTTACTATATCATGAATATAATTATCTCTAATGATTGAAGGATCCATATAATACATATAAATACCAACCAAAGAAGATGTAGATGTAGTAGATTGTCTTTTATTGATATTATAAATCTCATTATGATGTATATCATAGCTACCATAACTTGTAGAAGAGGAGCTATAAAGATAAATTCCATAATAAGTCAAATCATGTAGTTTATTATTACCAACGTTTATCAAGTTTGGACTGTCGTTATAGTTCAAATACATTCCATAAGAAGTCTGTGTTACTTCATTATGTTCAAAATTGATATCGCCTGTACCATAATAGCAATAAATCCCATAATAAGGATAGTAAGTTGTATTGCTATAAGATTCTGACCCGTTGATATAATTATATGTAAAGTTCAAATTATCAATATAGTAGAGATAAGTCGCATAATACATGTAACTATCAGTTATTAAAGTATTATGAGATAAGTCAAGATTGAGCACATACCTAAAATATAATCCGTAATACATATATCCCGGAGTAATCATGTTATTCGTTACAGTGATATTAGTATGTCTTGATGCAGAAGATGAAGCATAAATATACATACCATAGTAACCTCTATCAATAAGATTGTTATCTATTGTAATATTATCAGATAAACCATCTGAATAATACATTCTTATACCATAGGCTGCAGATGGATTACCTGTTAATGAGCCTGCTGATAAGCGACAGTTCTTAACAGTAACATTACTAGCACCAAGAAACCTAACAGCTATCGAAGAGTTAGTAGTATGATTAATCCATAAACTTCTGTCGGAACCTGTTCCGTTAATACTACCGTTAAATGTTACGTTTGAACACTCGTCAAACTGAATGATACCGTTATTACCGCCAAATGAGCCACTAATTTCATACTCTCCGGTCGGGTAAATAGTAAGAGAACCAGTTGTGCCAAAATCTTCAAGCGTTGCAGATGAAGTTATAGTCTGATCACTTGTAATTTGTAAAACAACGTCGCCACTGATACCATTAGTGTTAATTGCGTCAAAAGCTAACTTAATGTTAGCATAGTCACCACCGGTACCTACAGTTTTTGTACCCGAAATAGCAGATTGTGCCATTGCTTGAGAGCTTGCTACGAACATGAGTGCCAAAAGGGCAAACAATGCGTAAATACGTTTCATCATAAACTCCACAATAATTTAATAAGACTGATACTACAATTAGAATATCATATTATACTAATATTATTGACAATATAAGAATTTTATTTTTTACTAGCAACGTTACTATAGGCACTATTATTATAGTAATTTATTTTATTACAGGTATTATCATTTACATATTATACTTTTTGCTTAATTCATAATACTGAGTCTAAAAAAATATCATTCCAATACCATAATTATGAAAAGAACGCGTACATAAATTATACTGCTATTTCTTTGATATTTAGACATTTTATCTCTTTTTTTTCAATTTTTCGATTATTTATTGCCATTTTATCTATTAGCAACTTCACTTCTTTATCTTTTATTGCAATTATTTATCTTTCGCATTTATATTATTGAAATAGATTGTAATCATATAGAAGGTTTTTTAATACCTTTTTAAACTATTTGGGCTGTTACTTTAGACTTATAATAGAGTCTAAATTTTTTTTTGTTTTTTTTCTTGCTTTTATAAACTGCTCCTCATTTTGATATAAAAATAGATGTATTTGCATCTTTAGCATTATATCTGCCATAGTCATTTTCTTTTTATGACTTCTTATGATACAGTGCAGATAGCTTATCATATTCAATTTCATCTATTTATGAAGTATAAAAAGAAAATCTCCTCTTTTGGAAGGGCTAATCACAATTATTTGCATCTCCTTTACTTTTACACTTTCTTTGATTATATTTACTTTTACATGAATGCATTTTTAAGGGGAGACTTAAATGAATAACTGGAATTTACAAAACAAAACTGCCCTTGTGACTGGTGGCTCCAAAGGCATCGGCAAGTCAATATGTGAAGTGTTTGCAACTTTGGGTGCAAAAGTGATTGCAGTTTCCAGATCACCAATTGAATTTGAAAACAAGAGTATAATAAATATTGCAGCTGATATTACTACTAAAGAAGGGCTCGATGTTATTTCGGATACCTTAGCAAAATCAGACAATAAACTTGACATCCTTGTTAATAATGCCGGCACAAACATTAGGAAAAGAACAACTGACTTTGAGGACAGTGAAGTTAACTTCCTTTTCGATACAAATTTTAAATCTGCTTATAATCTGTGTAAAATGTGCTATCCTCTTTTAAAAGAATCTAATTATCCATCTATCATTAATATAGCTTCGCTTGCAGGAAAGCAAATTGTGAAAACTGGAGCTCCTTATGCAACTGCTAAAGCTGCCTTATCTCATTTAACTAAATATCTGGCTGTTGAATGGGCTAAAGACAAAATCAGAGTTAATGCCATTGAGCCGTGGTACATCGAAACACCACTTACGAAACCTGTTCTTGAGAATGAAACGGCAATGGCAAAGATACTTGAAAGAACTCCTATGGGTAGAGTAGGGATGCCTGAAGAGATAGCAAATACTGCAGCATTTTTGGCAATGGGAGCATCATCATATATCAGCGGTCAAGTTATCGCAGTGGATGGCGCAGCCGGTATATACATGTTTTAAGATAATATAGAGAATCATGAAATATATAATTGTTTTGTTTCTGGTTTTACTTGCATCTCCGGTTTTTGCTCAGGTAAATACAGAAAAACTTAGAAAAGCAGAAAATGAAACAGGTTTGTATACTGATTTCAACCTTGCCGGCACGTTTTCATCCGGTAACTCTGAGTATGTAAGATTTAATACAGGACTCAGATTTGATTACATAGGACAAAGATATAACAGTTTTATCATTGCTAAACTTGACTACAAAGAGGCAAATAATAATATTATTGTTAAAAAGGGATTCACTCATCTTCGTAATGTGTTTTACTATTCAGGTAATTTAAGTTTTGAGTTATTCTTCCAAAAGGAGTTTAACGAATTCATTTCCTTGAATGATCGAAATATTTTGGGCGGAGGAGTCAGAATAAAAATTGCTGAATCTTACACTGACACTAGTTCTGTGGCCATTTCTTTTGGTAGCGGTATAATGTATGAAAGTGAAGACTATACTGATGGATATAAAGAAGACTCTAAACTGGCAAGGTCGACTAACTATTTATCAGTAAATTGGAAAATCAATAAGGTCTTTTCCATTTCTTCAGTCTCATACGCTCAGGTTGATGTTACACAACTTAATAATTATAGATTGCTAAACGAATCTGACTTCAGTGTCAATATTTTTTCGAATGTAAAATTGTTTATTGGTGTCGATTATAGATATGACAGTCAGCCTCCTGAAGAAGTTAAAAATTACGATTTTGAATTTGTAAATGGTATTCGTTTTTCAATATGATAAAGGATATATAAATGGATATTGAAACATTAAGAACCTATTGCTTGAGTAAAAAAGGGACAAGTGAAGATTTTCCTTTTGATGAAACAACCCTATGCTTCAGAGTCGGAGGTAAAATTTTTTGCATAACAGACACGCATGATATCCCTTTTACTTTCAATTTGAAATGTGATCCGGAATGGGCAATAAGCCTTAGGGAAGAATACGAAAATATTCGACCGGGATATCATATGAACAAAAAGCATTGGAATACAGTCCAGCCTGACGAATTTATACCTATTGACCTAATATATAATATGATAGATCAATCTTACGAATTGGTATTTAAAAGTCTCAAAAAAGCTGAAAAAGAAAATATACTTAATGGTAAATAGAGCTCATATTTCTGATAATTTGCTTTAAGTAGGTTCGTCTTACTATCAATCTGACTATAATAAGCAATACCTAGATAAAAATATAAGATAAGGAGATATAAAATGGCAGATGCTTTATTTGAAAGAGTGCAAGAAGTAATTGATGAAGACATTAAGCACTTTATAGAAGCAGATGGTGGATTTATCGAACTCAATAGAGTCGAAAACGGCATAGTATACGTAACTTTAGCAGGAGCCTGTGCCACATGCCCTGCAGCTTCGATGACTTTAAGGGGCGGAGTAGAACGCATTCTTAAAAATAAAATCGAAGAAATAAAAGGCGTTGAAATGGGAGAATAGATTTCTTCAACTAATTGAATTCAAATAGCATGTAGAACAAACTGCATGCTATTTTTTTTGTATCATTTCAACTGTTCAATCTCATCATTCTTACATCCATTCTTTTTTATTATATTAGCAAATCAAAATCCTTGAAACATGTTTTCAAATGGTAACAAAGGCAATACATATGCAAAATTTACTCTTTGACTTTATTTCTAAATATGTTCAACTGAATGAAGAAGAAAAGGATGCTATTATCTCTTTGGACATTTTTCATTCTGTAAAGAAAGGAACAGTTTTACTGGAAGAAGGGCAAATGTCACGCAATGGCTATTTCGTTTTGAAAGGCTGTATTCGCACTTATTATGTTATTGAAGGAGAAGAAAAAACAACCGCTTTTTACACTGAAATGGAAGGCTTGACGCCTCATTGTGTATTGGAAAACAAACCCTCGAAATACTATGTTTCCTGCGTTGAAGATTCAATATTAACCATTGCAAATCCTGAAATGGAGGCGATTATATTCGATAAATTTCCAAAATTCGAAACTGTATGCAGAATTTTATCCGAAGAAATTTTAGCCAAGCAGCAGATCGATTTTGACGAATTTAAAACCTCTTCCCCGGAGCAGCGATACTTTAATCTACTAGAAAAAAGACCGGATCTTGTCCAAAGAGTACCGCAACATCAGCTGGCAAGTTACTTAGGCATTACCCCACAGTCGCTTAGCAGACTAAGATCCCGCATTTTTAAAAATACTAAGAAATAATTCTTATTTCTTAACTTAGGTGAACGATTTTCTGCGAGCCGACTTCTATTTTTGAATTATTGTTAAACTCAAAAATGGAGATGAAATGCAAAACAGAATTATCCTCCTCGTGTTCGCTATTCTTTTGGCATGTTCAAATCAATCTAACGCTCAGTACTCACCACAAGATAGTGCTTACAAAAAGTATTATATTGGCAGTTCACTATTTATGCTTGGCAACTTAAGTTCATCAAATAGACCCGATTTCGTGCAGCTTAACCTTGGTTACAGAATAAGTACTAGAGATAATATCTCACTTGAATTTAAAACTTGGAAATATGCATGGCCTTTGGGTATACCTTATGGCGATTCGTTTGAAGCACCTGAAGAGGAATTTCCGGGTTATATCAGAGAATATGGAGTGGCTTTAGCATATCAGCATTACTGGTGGAAAGGACTATTTTCTGCCCTGCACATTATGTTTGCCCATCAGTCTTTTATAAACAAAGACGGACATAAAATTGATAATGGCTTTCAGCTTTTTAACACCTATAGACTAATAGGATACCACTTCAAACTGTTTAACGACAGATTTTTTATAGAGCCTTCAATAGCATTAACACATCGTCCGTATCACAGTCAAATGCCTGAGTCTTTCAAAAAAATGGATGATAGATGGTCAAAATTTTTCTTCCCTGAACCGGGCCTGCATTTCGGCTTTAATTTTTAGGGGGAGGGGATATTAGCGAAGCGAGACCTTAAGTTTAATACTATTAAAAATAACACAATATTATTCTAATGGAATGTGCAAATATAACTATATATTCAACTTCTAAAACATTTAAGTTTCTGCAATACATTATTTCTTAAATGCAAAACTAAAGTTGCTTTACCTTAATTTTAAATTACTAAAATTTAAGCTTTTGCAATTGAGTTTATATTTGGTTATTTCTATTAAGATTTTTTTGTATATTCATTTTATATTTTTTTATAAAGCGAGCTAATAAAGGAGATTAGCGCATGTATTATAAATATGAATTAAAGGATTTTCTTAAATCACTTAAAGATAGTGATATTAAACCTTTAGTCGAAATAATTAGAACAAAAGCAGAATTTACAAATGCATTGAAAGATCAAAAATATCTTGATCTCCCTTCTAAATATGCTTGCGATATAGTGGAGGAATTGTCTCGATTTGGCTCAAATACTTTTGCAAGCTTCTTCCGTGGTGAGGGTATTGAATATGGAAAAATAGTTCAAAATGTCGCTAACAAAGTAAAAGCTAGTTACTCAGCGAATGACACTACTGACAATATTGAAAATGCGATAATTCTTAAGTTATTCAATGATTGTTTTAAAAAACTTGATTACAAAGAACAAGAAGAAATTAAAAACCTACTAGATTATGAAGTTAATGGAGAAGAATTTTTTGATTCCAAAGGATTAAAAGCAGGAATGATATATGGAGGTGCACATATTGCTGCTTTGAGTACAATCGTATTATATAACTCAATAGCCATCATAGCAAACTCAATTTATCTATCAATAGTAGGTAAGGGGTTGACAGATTTTTCAGTAAAAGTTGTAAATAGTTCTGGAATTGGATTCTTAAAAGGCTCCTTAAAAGGACTTAAACTAGGAGGAAAACCAATTCTAAAGGGAGGATTAAAAGTTGCTGCGAAAGGAAGCCTGAAGGGAGGATTAGAAAGTGGCGTCACCGCAGGGACAAAGATAATTGCCAAAAAAGCTTCAGTCGGTGCCCTTTCTAAAACTTTTGCAGCACTTGGAGGTCCAATTGGCTGGGCAATTATTGGGACTTGGGTAGCTTTTGATATAGCAAGTCCAGCCTACAGGGTTATTCTACCTAGTATAATTTATATCATATATTTAAAAAGAAAACACGCGCTGACAACCTACTCTGACTTGTATGACTAATTAAATTTAATGCACAAACAAAAGATTACAAAGTAAAAAAACTAACGAGAACAACCATGAAACCAATCACAAAATTATACATAAAAGAATTTTTAATAACGGGATTGCCTTATGGGATATTCACAAGTGCATTTGATGTATTCTCAGGAGAAGACTTCATCGTTTGGAAGTTCCTTTTTTCAACTGTATTCTTTGGCTTGTTTATGTCACTTTTTTTTGTTGGCATCCATAAAAGAAGACTAAAAAAAATTGGTATTAATGATATTACAGAAGACTATACAGGTTTAAGTCAAACAAGCATAATGAAAACGGATCTGAATCTGGAACAACTGATAGATAAACTAAAGACAGAAGATAAAATTGCAAACATGAAAATGTCGAAAATTGAAAACGGCATTATGCTAAAGACAGGAATATCATTGAGTTCTTACGGTGAAGAGATAAGAATCATACTCAAATCTGAGAAAGATTCTGAATACAAATATCAGGTATCAAGCAACTCAATCTACAAACTAGCACTTGTAGATTACGGAAAAAATCTCAATAATATCAAACTGATTGAAAGTGTAGCTAATAGTCTTGTGTAAAGATCAAGTGCCAATATTAAATACATTATTTTATGAAATTTTGAATTCCGTCACTATCTAAATTTATAGCCCTTATGAAACATACCCAAATAACTTCTTTAATTCTATTACTTATTGTTTTAAGCTCCTGCAATAACAAAAAAGAGAATAAATCTTTTGAACAGCAGAGACAAGAATTTAAAACTACTCTGATTGAAAACTCTTATGTGTCGGATGGAGAAACTCCAATACCTCCTGACTCAATTTTTAAGATTATTAAGTTCAATTCTGAGGTAGGTTTGCTGGACGCATATATAAGCAATAATGTCGATACAACCCAAAAGCATCCTGCAGTTGTGTGGGCGCACGGCGGTTTTGGTGGAATCGGGACGTGGTTTTGGGAAGAAGATAGCTATATTGAAGGTTTACTTCAATCCGATATGGTAGTAATGTGCCCTTCCTGGAGAGGTGAAAACTTAAATCCCGGTAAATTCGAATTGTATTATGGTGAAGTGTTCGATCTCAATTCCGCAATCAAATATGTAAAAAATCTTCCCTATGTCGACACTAACAGAATCTATCTAGCAGGACATAGCTCCGGTGGAACATTAACAATGCTTACAGCCTTAATAAATACAGATATTCGTGCTGCTTTTTCTATTGGAGGTGATCCAAATTTTTATAATGGAAAAGGATATGGAAATTCACCTTTTAATGATAAAGACAAAAAAGAAATATTTCTGCGTTCACCAATCAATTTTGTTGATGATATTAAAATTCCAATTTTCTATTTTGAAGGAAAACGCTCTTCCTTCTCTGCTTATGCAAGAAAAATGGAAAATATAGCGAAATCTAAAAATAAGCCTTTTAAAGCTTTTATATTATTGAGAGGCTCAGACCATTTCAATATAGTGGCTCCATTGAATAAACTCATTTATAAAAAAATCAAATCTGACACTACTAAAGAGTTAGGTATCAATTTTACAAAAAAAGAAATGAGAACTCTTTTGGACTAAGAGGTAATCTTAAAAATATAAGTACAGAAAATACTATAATCAAGTGCCATTTATTTAATATTTTTGCTCTTAACTTAGGCTACAAACCAAAAACAAACTTTTGAAATATATGTCAAAGCAGCAAAATATTTATCTGGCTATTGCTATTAGTACAGTAGCAGCAGGTCTTTTACTAAGTCATTTTTACAGATCTTATATAAATTTAAATCAAATAAATGACTTCGGATTTGCCGACACAATCGGCAGTTTAGTCTCTGTAATAGGCTTTTGCTTCTTTGTATGGAGCTTAAAAAATTATTCAGATCCCCAAAAGAACAAGCAGATAATCATTGTTACCTTCATATACAGCTTTTTTTGGGAATCTTTGGGGCTAATCGGAATCCATGGCACTTTTGACTGGAAAGATATAATAGCCGCTATTATAAGTGGTGGCATTACATATTTAATAAAAGAAAAGCTAAAAAAGACTTCCCAAAAGAATTCTGAGACAGAAGATAGCGAAAGAATTTAGAAATAAAGCATGCCCATGTTTGACATGCTTTAATTTTACTCCTTCTCCTCCAACACCAATTGCTTATAAACCACTTTCCCATCTTCAAATTCTACTCTCAGAAAGTAGTTTTCTCTTTCTAGATTGGATATATCGTAAGTATTATCAGAAATGCACTCAAGTCTCTGTTTCAGCTCGCTAACTTCTAAGCTTTTTATATTCTCTGAGCTATTGATTTGTAGGGTATTTTTATCTGTAGCCACAGTAAAGTCTAATTTTATCTTATCTTCTTCCCAAGGTCTTGGGCTATCTTCCATAGAATTTTTTGAAATAAATGCGCCGTTTGTAGTATAAACATAAGCCCTGCCATCAGGATCAAATTCAAAATCTATTATATTTGCTTTTGAAGTGCCTTCTAAGATATTTTCCCAGTATTTGCCGTTGTAGGAGCGGAGGAGTGAATATTTGTTTTTAGGTAGATTTCATCATCATGAATTTTGAAATTTATATATTCTCTTGGAGTGTCAAGTATTTTAGTCCAGGTTTTGCCTTTATCTCTGCTGAGTTCGATGCCTGGGGAGTGAGAAAAGATAATAGTTTGTTTGTCGAAATCCATAAGTATATTTCTAAAAACTTTAGTAAGAATATTAGCTCTAATTTCTTTTAATTCGTTTGACTTATAATTCCTAAGCATAATTCTTACATTTTCTATTTTAGTAGTATCATATATATTAGGGTTTACATAAATCGGAACGTCATGATCGCCGACCACAGAGCAGTAGTCTCCTGTTGGTTCGTCTAGAATAATGCCCCTGTTCTTATTATCAAAAAAAGCTATTTCTTCATTTCTGTGATAAAAATGCAATCCATTATACTCATGATTTTGACTGACAAGTCCATGTTTTTTCACACAGATTATATTTGATTTATGATTCACTACATAATCTAAACACCAATTGCCAAAATTAAAGTCTCCAACTAAACATTCAGCAATGATATCATCTACCTTTTGGTCTATAGAGCACCAATTTTCATAATAACAAAGTGAATCATTTTCACCCCCTCCATGCTTTTGTACATAAGCAGAACCATCATAGTTAGGCCATATTTTATAAATATGAGGTATAGAAATCCAATCATTATTTTTAAACTTATACCGTACTTGCTGGCTCCTAGTACCAGTATATATTTTATCTGGATTTTGATAAACACATAATTGATTCTCTTTATATCTTCTGTATTTGATAATGTTAGCAATTTTGCTAATATCATATTCCGGAAAAATTGTATTATTTACTATTTGATCAATATCATACTTTTCCCAAGTGTTTCCAACATCAGTACTATAAATAGCAGCCATCTTATATTCAGAATCGAATAGAAAATCCAAAAAGTAACTTTCTCTAAAAGATATATTGAAGCCAATAGTTTCTCCGTTTTGATAAAAACGAGGGCTATATAAATCGATTTGTTCTTCGTCTATATCATACTGTATTTTAATTATTTCAATTAAATCATCGTATAACTTCCATCCTTTATTATTATCGTATTTGTATAAATGATGAGTTGTTTTATCATAAGCTAATATATGACTACCAGAACACAATATTTTTGGTTCTTCAAAATTCGGCAACTCAATATCTATTTCTCTTTTGATTTCTTTTGTTGCATCATAATAGAATAGTTGCTTATCAGAGTTTTGATCTAAACCAACAACACAAAATTCTTCTATACTAGCTTGATATTCAATAGACTCAATTTTTTTCCATTGCTTAATTCCCAAATCGCAACAACTCCAGGTTTTACCATTATCATTAGATTTAAATAACACGGAGTCCGGCGAAGCAGACCTATTTAAAATATAAATATGAGAGTCAGAATCAAAAAATTCAGCATCCAAGAGTTTGTTTATGTTAGTTAGATCTAAGTTCGTAGTTATCCATATTTCACCATCATTTGTTGAATACAAAATTCCCTTACCAACAACTTTGACAAATAAAACACCAAACTTATTTTGAAAAATTTCGTAAACTTCGCACATCTCATCTGCCAAATCAAACTCTCTATCACCATCAATTACTCTATTGATTTTCTTAAACGTCTTGCCGCCATCAGTCGATTTTGCAATGCAATAATGACCTATATAGACAGTATCTCCCGATTTGCAGAAAGCACTTGGTCTAGCTTTCACATCACACTTTATCTCTTCCCATTCTACGGCTGTAGCAGCGGTAAAAAGGAAAGTAACTAGTGCCAGTATTATAGTTAGTTTTTTCATAATCTACTCCATAGTCTTTTACCCTCTATCTATATGACACTTGCAATCACAATTCAGTTACAGATATTTTAATAAAAACAGCGTTTTTTCAAAACATTTAGATAAATATTATCAATATTCCATTTAAGAAGATACCGCTTTTTTTGGCACGGAAATGGTACAAGTCATATCACGGACTAATAAAATGCTAAAATGTCATCAAAACAGTCAATATGACATACAAAGTACAAGTCTGACAGAAATGCAAAAGAATAAAACATATATTTGACAAAATGACATATTATATTAAAGGAGTTATGACATGGGAAAAATAATTGGTATTGACTTAGGAACTACCAACTCTTGCGTTGCAGTAATGGAAGGTAGCACTCCAACAGTTATAGCAAATGCGGAAGGACAAAGAACAACCCCGTCTATGATTGGTTTCGCTAAAAATGGCGAGCGTATGGTTGGGCAGGCTGCAAAACGCCAGGCAATCACTAACCCAAATAACACTGTATATTCTATCAAACGTTTTATGGGACGCAGAATCAGCGAAGTTAATGAAGAATCTAAAATGGTTCCTTATAAAGTAACAACTTCTACTGATAATGACACTGTAAGAGTTGATATTGATGGTAAATTATATTCTCCACCTGAAATTTCAGCAATGGTTCTTCAAAAAATGAAGCAAACTGCTGAAGATTTCTTAGGTCAAAAAGTAACGGAAGCTGTAATCACTGTACCTGCTTACTTTAATGACGCTCAGAGACAAGCTACTAAAGATGCAGGCGAAATTGCCGGACTAACAGTTCGTCGTATTATCAACGAACCGACTGCTGCTGCTCTTTCTTATGGCCTTGACAAAAAAGGTAAAAACATGAAAGTTGCCGTTTATGATCTTGGTGGTGGTACTTTTGATATCTCTATCCTTGAAATCGGTGATGGCGTTTTTGAAGTGAAATCTACTAGCGGTGACACTCACCTTGGTGGTGACAACTTCGATCATAAATTGATTGACTTTTTGGCAGATGAATTTAAAAATCAAGAAGGTATAGATCTTCGCAAAGACCCAATGGCATTGCAAAGATTAAGAGAAGCTGCTGAAAAAGCTAAAGTTGAACTATCTCAAATGATGCAGACTGATGTAAACTTACCGTTTATCACTGCAACTGCTGACGGACCTAAACACTTTAACATGAATATTTCAAGAGCTAAGTTTGAAAACCTTTGTGGTGACTTATTCGAAAAAACTCTTGAGCCATGTGAAATAGCTCTTAAAGAAGCAAAACTTACTCCAAATGATATTGACGAAGTGATCTTAGTTGGTGGTTCTACTCGTATACCTAAGATCCAAGAATTAGTAAAAGGATTCTTCGGTAAAGATCCTTCTAAAGGTGTTAACCCGGATGAAGTTGTTGCAATCGGTGCAGCAGTTCAGGGTGGTGTATTAGCTGGTGACGTTGATGATGTATTGCTTCTTGATGTTACTCCACTTACTTTGGGTATTGAAACATTAGGCGGCGTAATGACTCCGATGATTCCGGCAAATACAACTATACCTACAAGAAAATCTGAAATTTTCTCTACTGCTCAGGACAACCAAGGCACAGTTGAAATACATGTTTTACAGGGTGAAAGACCTATGGCAAGAGACAACAGATCGCTTGGCAGATTCCACCTTGACGGTATTCCACCTGCACCAAGAGGCGTTCCTCAAGTAGAAGTTACTTTTGACATTGATGCAAACGGTATTCTTTCTGTTGCAGCTAAAGATAAAGCAACTAATAAAGAACAAAATATCCGTATCGAATCATCTTCAGGTCTTGAAAAAGATGAAGTTGAAAAAATGAAGGCTGAAGCAGCTAAACATGCTGAAGAAGATAAAAAGCATAAAGAAAATATCGACCGTAAAAACCAAGCGGATGCTCTTGTATACTCTACAGAGAAACAGCTTAAAGAATTAGGCGATAAACTTCCTGCTGAAAACAAACAAAAAATTGAAGATGCAAAAGCTAAGTTAGAAACTGCGATTAAAGAAAACAGCCCTAACTTGCAACCGGCTATCGACGAGCTTAATGCAGCTTGGAGTGAAGCTTCTCAGCATATTTATCAGCAGCCTGGCGCAGAGCAAGGTCAACCGCAAAACGGTGCAGACCAGCAACAAGCAAACGACGGCAAAAAAGATGATGGCGGAGTAGAAGAAGCTGACTATACTGTGGTTGATGACAAATAAAAAATCTCAATACTAAACTCAACTCTAATTACTGTCTCTCTCTTTTTGAGGGAGACAGTTTTTTTATTCCAAAACCTAAAAACACTCTCTGGTCAATAGAGCTATATCAAATGCTTTAAACACCTATAGAAAAGGAAGCATGCTCCCTTGTTCTAAGTCAGCAAAGATTTCATATTCAAAAATCAATTCAGCATTTGAAAATTGCTACAATCATCACTCAGATTTGTTCCATTATCTTTTCGGATAGTGATTCTAATAAGTGTTAGCAACGACTATGGCTTCTGGTTGAAATAGATTTTTGTGGTTTTCTGAGGTATTTATCTATAAAACTACTAATAGTGCAGCTCCTAGATATGAATTTGCTCTGGTAAAGCAGACATTATGCTCACTCAAAGAGGCCTTTATGTAAAAGTTTCAGTAGCTTTTCAGAATTGGATTTCTTGCAAGTCAGAATAATTGCATGTTTTGAGAAACCTGTATAAATGTCATGACCATTGCTTTGAGCAAGTACTGTATGAATAACTCTTAGCAAGCCTGCTGAACGATTGACATTATTGCCACAAATTGCAATAATATCTGTCTCTTCTACTTCTCCATCAAGTAATTTTCTAAGATCAGGCATATTTTCAAAAATTACAATTTTTTGACCATCAGATTCTGCTGAGTACAAAATCTTAGATTTACTGATAATTGCATCTGTCAACTCTTCAGCTGTATAATTAATTAGGCAATCTTTTTTTAAAACGATAGATTGAATTTCAACATCATTGACATTCCCTGAAATAATTGTAGTGCCTGAATTTGATTGATCAAATGTATTTAAGATTTTTACCGGAATATTTGCTTCCATTGCAGGAATAAGTGTATCTGGATGTATTACTTTTGCTCCAAAAAAGGAAAGTCTCCTTACTTGAGGGAAACTTAAAATAGTCAATTGTTTGGCATTTGCGACAAGTCTGGGATCTGTACTTAATATTCCATTTACATCAGTGTATATCTGAATTTCTTTAGCACCTAGAGCTTTACCATATAGTGCAGCAGAATAATCAGATCCTCCCCTGCCAAGTAAAGTTGTATTAGCATCCTCGTCTGAAGCAATGAATCCTTGAGCTACTAAAATATCATACTGCACAAGCAAGTCTTTTAAATTATTGCAGTAGCTCTGAGTAGCCTCTAGGTTGCATTTTGCAGATAGATAATCACTGTTTGTTTTGATATAATTCGTAGAGTCAATAAGTGTAGAATTTAACTTTTCTGCTCTCAGATACTCTTCAAAAATTACAGAAGAAAACTTTTCTCCAAAAGATACTAGCTTTGCAAAATTTCTATCTGAATATTCACCAAGTATATAAATACCTTCAGCCATTTCACTTAATCTTTTGAAATGCAGCTCGAAGGTATCTAAGTTTTTTAAGTTTAGCAGCTCATTTATAATTTGTGCATGATGATTATATATTTTATCTAAGATACACTTTGCCTCAGTAACATCTGAAACCAGAAGTGAAGGCAACTCTAAAAGCATATCGGTAATTCCTGAACATGCAGAAAGAACTATTAGGCTTTTAGACTTTTGTCCTGCAACTGCTTTATAGGCTTCCTTCATTGCTGAAGCATCTCTAACAGACGTTCCGCCAAACTTCAATACTAGCATCTATTCCTCCATAAACTTTGCCAGATGTTCTGCATCAGTTAGGTGTACCAGTGCAAAATCACCTTTCAGCTCTTCTACTGCTTCTTTTGCCTGATCAATGGTAATTTTGTATTTAAAAGCAAAATGCCATATGTCAATAGGTCCTATTGAAATCTCAAGTGCCAGCAACTGAGCGAGACTAAGTTTCTTTTTCTCATGAAATCTGGTTCGGGATGTCTCGATATAGACTTTAGACTCTTCATCGGTCATGTGTTTTTCGTTGAAGAAGTAGTTGTCATTATTTTCCAAATCACAAATCGGGAATCCACGTCCATCCTGTTCAACAAGATTTGGAAGGAAAATAATGCTTACGATATACGGTTCATGTAACTCGCATGACCACAAATCATTCCATACTTGAGGATCATTTTCTTTTAGCCACTCTTGGAATTCTATCTCATAATCCGGCAACTTAAAAAGAGCTCTGTGCTTTAACTCAGCTACTATTTTTTTTGCAAGCTTTTCATCTAACTGTGCAAACATCTCTTTAGGGAATTCAATATATTCTTTTTCTTTGTGTTCTCTAAGA
This sequence comes from uncultured bacterium, assembly GCA_942490685.1. Classification (GTDB taxonomy): domain Bacteria; phylum Bacteroidota; class Ignavibacteria; order Kapaibacteriales; family UBA2268; genus JBFHIJ01. The sequence goes on along the minus strand of CALNXW010000031.1, from coordinate 327,630 downwards.
CACCACATGATTGCATCTTTTGTATCCATTCTAATTCCAATCGCTAATAAATGTACCAGTTTTGCAAAGCAAATGTAATAAATACTTACACGTGTTTTGATATTTTTTTTCTACTGAAAACTTCATCTAGTTTCACTCGAGGTTTTCTTCAAAAAAACAGTAATGTTGCTAGTAAATTCACCATAAAATGTGTAAAAATGAAAATATTTTTTCAAGCACTACTAAAATTCAGTATTTATACTTAAAATCTAAGTGAGTGTTATTCCGTATTATTGTATAAGACATTTCCACTATGTAATGGGAGTAAATAAGATGGAAGCCCCAAAACAAAAGACAGGGAAAGAAAGAGTATCTAAGACTGCTCGTTCTTCTTTTAGCTTGGCTGATTTTACTTCCGGTAGAAATGGGAATAAACATATGAATTCTACTGAAGGCACTATAAATTATTACCGAATCAGAAGAAGAATCAGAGAGTCAGGTTTACTTTAGCTCATGATACTTGCTTAGTATTTCTAACGTGAATTTCTTTCTGGCTTCTATAAAAAAGCTGTTTAGTTTTTCGTAGCTTACATTGAGAGCAAAGTAGTATGTCTTATCATATAAAACCTGCCAGCCCACAAACCATCCGACTTTCTGAATAATTGACAGGCCGGTTTTGTAATAAAGCAATCCAAAGCTGGTATCTTGAAGCATGATTTCTTTTAGATTTCTAATTGTTTGCTTGCTATATGGCAATTCTTCGTTTTTGAGTTTTTTTAGAAAGTCAATTTGCTCTATCGCAGAGATTTGAAGCGAAGTATCAAGCCAATATCTAGTGATATCTTTACCAATAGTCCTATTCCCATAATTGCAGGAATCCAAATATTTTTGAGCAAACTCCCTCCCTATTTTCTTTGCTAAAGCCTGATAGTACCAAACTACTGAATTTTTGAAGGCAGTATTTAGTGAATGTGTCCTATTCCATGATTTTATAGAGTGCATTGTGCTATCCCACTCTATAGTGAAAGTGCTGTCCTGTGCTACACCGGATTCAAAAGCCAAAAGAGTATTGAATATCTTATAGGTTGATGCCGGACAGTATCGTTTTTCACTTCTCAGACTATCATAAATAAATATATCATCATCTTCTTCGTTGTAGATTACTATGCAACCCGGATAGTGATTCTTAAATAGGCTATCACTGACTTGATACAGATTTGTAGCAAAACTCTGCTCAATTGCCAAACAATAGCTTGAAGTGAATAGAAATAGTAGTATATTCCATATCAGCCGTTTTAAACTCATTATCATGTCTACCTGATTTTGTTATTGATATTGCAAATATATAAATTTAGGGATTAATTCCTATTTGTTATGTTTAGACTTTGAATATATAAAAAATGTTTGTAACTTTATTAAGCGTGCTTCATAGATAAAATACTAACCGAGGAATATATGAAGAAAATCAAAACCAATCCACTTGTGAGCGATGATTCAGTTCAAGCAATTTTTGGTATAGCAAAAGCTTATCAAAAAAGTAAAGTATTGCTTACAGCTTTGGAACTTGACATCTTTACAGCTTTAGGAGATACTGAAAAAACTTGCGAAGAACTTGCTACTGAAGTAGGAGCAAACAAAGAAGCACTGGAGAAGCTACTTAATGCACTATGCGCATTGAATTTGTTAGTTAAACATATCAACACTTATCAAAACACCAAAGGAACTTCCCGTTTCTTGGTTCGGGGAAAAGATGAATATCTTGGTTCATTGAATCATATTGCAAACTTGTGGGAAACTTGGGGTGATTTGACAGCTGTTGTAAAAACAGGTAAAGCTCAAAATTACAAAGCTTTAGAAGATAAGAGCGACGAATGGATCAAAGACTATGTTGACTCATTACACTCACAATCCGCTATAAAAGCTCCTGATATTGTTTCTTTATTAGATTTAAGAGGAGTAAAAAGGGTATTAGATATTGGCTGTGGTTCAGCTATATATTGTATAGCTTTTGTAAAAGCTAAGCCCGACTTAAAAGCAGTTGCTTTTGATCATCCAAACATTATTAGAGAAACTCAAAAATATATAGAATACGAAAATCTTAACTCAAGAATTGAAGCTATTGGTGGTGATGCTCTTAGAGATGAATTTGGTGAAGGTTTTGATTTGATATTTGTTTCAGACCTGATCAATCAGTATTCACTTTTTGAAAACATTGACATCTTTCAGAGAGTCCATGCAGCTCTTAACCCGGGCGGCAGATTAGTTATTCAAGACTATATTATAGATGATGACAAACTAGGCCCTCTAAAAGCGGTTATGGAATCTATTAATATGCTTGTCAATACTCCAAACGGTAACATCTATACCCAAACAGACTTGTGGATTATGATGAAAGAAGCCGGATTTCCTGATGTTAGAAGAATCGAAACTCCATTTGCAACTGACCTTATGGTTGCAACAAAAGACGATGGCAACATCTTGAAAAAATTTGAAGCCTATGAATAGCCTATAGAAAATTTCACTTTGTGAGGGGATGAAGATTATTCATCCCCTTTTTTTATTTTTTTCCGTTTAAGTGTACCAGTGCATCGTGCATCTTGCCGTTCATATAAATTTCTGGCACAATCACATCACATTCTTCAAAACGAAGTTTAACTCCTGATTCTCTGAACATAGCATAAGTACGTTCGTATGCTTCTGTCCATTTCTTATTAGTCAGCTGATCATAAAAATCCTGACCATTACGGTGGATAACAACTTCAGAAATTCCACTCTGAATTATCCCCCTAGCACAGTCATTACAAGGAGTCCAAGGCACATAAAGTTTACACCCTTTTAGATTGATACCACGTCTTGCAGCATTATAGATAGCATTTCTTTCTGCATGTTCCACCCAGAAATATTTTTCGCCACCATCGCGTGAGAGTCTGGTTCTGTTCGGATCGGGGTCAACACCTCTTGGAAGAGAGTTGTAGCCGGTAGACACAAGTATATTATCAGAATCAACTATAACTGAGCCAACATGTGTGTGCTCATCTTTACTACGCATACTAACTAAATAGCACATAGTGATATACAATTCGTCCCAGTTAGGTCTTTTCATGTCAATTTCTTTAAAGTTATAAATAATCATAAATATAAGGCATTCTATTTTTATAGCAAAGACTTATCTGTATAAATCAGACATCGGAACTTATTATTATCAATAAATATTACTCAACAAAGAATAATCTATCTGCAAATTCAGCATTTTTACTTCACTAAAAACACATTTTCTTATTGTCAATTCACTTATTTTATATAAATTTGCAACACTATAATATTTATTTTTTTAATTAAGCAGAAAGAGATTTTTATGAGATTATTTCAAGTAATTGCACTTCTATTCACATGCATATTTACTTCTCAAGCTATTGAATGGCAGGAAGTGGATGTGCCTTCAGCAGGTACTGTTGAATGTTTTTTTCAAAAAGGTGACGAAATCTTATTAGGTTCAAATGGTATCAAAGTCTCTCACGATGCTGGAGCTACTTATGCTTATTCAAATAGAATGAAGGATTTTTCAATTGAAGGAATAGATCTTCAAAACAACTTTTTCTACATAAGAAATTTATATATAACTGATTCGGGTAATTATATTGCTGTACCACATTACGCCCCAATATTATATTCAACTGATAAAGGAGAATATTGGCATAGTTCTGAAATGAAGATAAATGGTAGCGGCAGTAAATTTGTTGAAAGAGCAGACGGATTATATTTAGTCCATAGAGATGGGATTTTACTTTCGGAGGATGACGGTAAAGCATGGACAGAGATATTGACTCTGGAAGAGGATGATAATGCATCATACTTTGAAATGTCAGGTAATGATGAAATTCTATTTGTATTATCAGATGATATGGGTGAAAATCACAATATGCTGGTATTTGATTGCAATACTAAGTCAAAGAAAACTTATTATATGAGTAAAATTCTTTACGACTTCTATCTTTTTGAAGATAAGTTATACGGATATAATGACGGTTACTTGTACGACGTTGATACGTTATGGCAATCTTCGGATTATGGTCAAACTTGGCAAGCCTCTATATCCACAACAAATCTGATCAAAGAACAGTTACAACTCAATGCTGAATATTATTATCATAATATTTTATTAGCTGATAAAGGTGTTATTGCTGTAGATGCAATTTGTTCAGATTTTGATATGAAAAATACAATCATTATCAGCTTTGATAATGGTAGTACATGGACAAAGATAGAAAATGCTGTATATGATAAAGATATTTATTTCTATGATTCCAAAATCGAAAACGGAGAGTTTTACTTTAACTATTTAGGATGGAATAAGTATAACAAAGAAACTCATGAATTCACAAAAGTTGATTTCGATTTTCAGGATATAAAATATTACCGAGACTATGGTGATCAAAAAATTTCTGTTGTTAATACAAGTACTTCTCGTGACCTATGGGAAAAAACAGACGGAGATTGGTCATATATTCGAAACTTTAATAGCGTAAATCAATTTTACTTTTCACAATCAGGTGAATATTTTGAAATTGCTGAAAAATATTTAGTTAGGTATTATAAAGGAAATATTGATACAATCGCCGGTAATCAAACTGGAGATTTTGAGATTCTAAGGGAATATAGTGATGGTTCAATTTTAATGACTATTTATGATGAAGATGGTAGTTATGATCGAAACGCAATTTTATTGAAAGATGGCAAAAAAACCTTGTTAATAAAAGATACCAGAGATGGATTTGATTACGATCCTGAAAAAAACAAGTTCTATTGTGTTGAATCATACGATGATAAGAAACCAATACTGTTCATTGGCAGTCCCGAATTAGGAATCCAGGATTCAATAGAACTTCATAACCACGGAGATATTAATTATATATCTGATTTTTCTTATCAAGGAAATACAATTATGTATCAGATTGGCTACCTTAACTATCTTAGCGATGATGATGGACAAACTTTTTTATACATTGAATTTGATAATCGAAATTTAATTCCAATTAGTATTAAAGTTTATGCAGATAAGTATTATTTTAATTCAGTCTTAGGTCTAATATTCTCAAATGATGGGATCACTTGGGAAAGTTTACTTGAAGATACATTTAATGGCAACGTTTATGTCAAAAACTACGAATTCGATACGGAAGGATACATATACGCTTACACTACTATGGGTACATTCAAATCTGCAGAACCAGTTTCTGTAGAAGAAAATGAAAATAATACAAATACTCCAAAAATAAGTATAAACATATATCCTAACCCTAGCTCAGATGTTTTAAATTTTGACTTCACAGGTCAGGTAGACAAAGCTTCTGTTATTGATTTGAACGGTAATCTTATTTCTTGTCCGCAGACTTTAAACTCACTAGACATTAGCGAGCTGAACTCAGGTGCTTATTTCTTAAAAATTACTTCCAATGGTAAAACGTATTACCGCCAGTTTGTAAAAGCTGAGTAGGTAAATTAACTTTTGTTATTGCCGCAAGAATTGTACGTCTTGCGGCTTTTATATTTCTAAAATTTGAGGTTTTAAGTGAAACAATTACTTGCAATTATTGCGTTTTTATTCAGCATTTCCGCAACTCATGCAATTGAATGGCAGGAAGTGGATGTACCGAAATCTGAATTTGTCTATTCTTTTGCCCAAAAGGGTGATGATATTTTAGTAGGCTGCATAGGTATCAGAGTATCTCACGATGGTGGTCAGACTTTTCAGTATTCTAACAAGCTGGAAGATTTTACTATTGAAGGTGCAAAAATAGAAAATAACGTTTCCCGAGTTCAAAAACTTTATATAACAGACAAGGGTAATTATATAGCGGTTTTATATGATGCGCCGGTTATATACTCCGAAGATAAAGGGCAAAGCTGGAAATCATCATCTATAAGTACAAATAGCAATTATACAGAGATCTTTGCAACAGGGACAGGCTTATATATCGTAACATCGAAGAATATATATTATTCTGAAGATGATGGTAAAAACTGGGAAACAGTATTTACTAACAAAACGCAATATGGGATTGATAATTCTTTCCTTTTAGACAATAAAATATATACTATTTACAATGATTATGAAGAAGATTTCCATAAAGTAGATACGTATGACATGAAATCCAAGACATTGGATTCTTGTAAATTTAGTGATCTGTTTAGAAATGAATACGCATATGAGAATAAAATTTATGCGTTTAATGATGCTTCTGAATATTCTGACTACTGGGTTGATACTCTTTGGGTAACTAATGATTCTTGTTCTGCTTGGGAGTATGAGTTAAGCATCAAAAAAATTATAGCTACAAAATATAATCTTGAATTCGACAATATGACTTTAGATCTGTTAAATACAAAAGATGGAATCATTGCAGTCCAAGCTATACCATTTGAAGAATCAGAATTTGATCCATTTACTGTTATCAGTTATGATAATGGTAAAAATTGGGAGAAGATTTCTGACGTAAATAATTTACTGATTAGATATGCTCCTAAAGTAATCCAAGACGGTAACTTTTACATTGCTACTGATGGATGGAAAAAATATGATACTGATTTAAAAGAGTTAGTTGATTTGAATTATGAGTTTCCGATAACTTCTTGTTATCGTGAGTTTGATGAGAAAGAGTTAGCTGTTGTCTATAGCCCGCTATTTAAAGAAGAGTGGATAAGAACTGACAATGTGTGGATTTTCAACAGAACTTTAGGAGATATGCAAGACCGAGATAAATTTTATCATTCCATGACAGGAGAATATTTTGAATTGGAAGATAATATAATACTCAGAAAATATAAAGAACAAATAGATACTGTAGCTAAGGATCAAAATCGATTGGATATTATCAGAACTTATTCGGATGGTAGTTTATTATTCCATTTAAGACCTTATGATGCTTATACTTCAGAAACAATAGTTTTGCTAAACGATGGTATAAAAGAAGTAGTGATTGAAAATGCAGACTATTACAGCATTGATTATGATAAAAGCAGCAAGGAATGCTATTACGTTAATACTACATATAACCAACCCCCAATAATGTATCGCAGAAGTTCTAACGGTGAGATAGTTGATTCTCTAGAACTTCAAGGACTTGATGATAACAATTACTTGTCTGATTTTTCAAGACAAGGAGATAAACTAATTTACAATATAGCTTATACCACTTTTACAAGTACAGACGGCGGTGAAACTATAGAGACTTTAGAAAATACAAATTATTTACTATCTAAAGATAATTTAAATGTTTATAAAGATAAGTTTTATGCTTCAGGTGCTATAGGTCTCTTCCGCTCTGAAGACGGAATCACCTGGGAAAACCTTCTGGAAGAAAAATTTGAAGGAAACGTAGGAGTTATAAACTACGAATTCGATACGGAAGGATACATATACGCTTACACTACTATGGGCACTTTCAAATCTGCAGAACCTGTTTCTGTAGAAGAAGACACTGATGTCTCTGCTCAAAAAATAAGTATAAACATATATCCTAACCCTAGCTCAGATGTATTGAACTTTGATTTTACAGGTCAGGTAGACAAAGCTTCTGTTATTGATTTGAACGGTAATCTTATTTCTTGTCCGCAGACTTTAAACTCGCTAGACATAAGCGAGCTAAGCTCAGGTACTTATTTCTTAAAAATTACATCAAATGGTAAAACATACTACCGCCAGTTTGTAAAAGCTGAGTAGTATTTCGACAGAATTACAAATAAATATTTTAGTTATTCTTGCCGCTAGCTAAAGCAGACGGTTGCACTACTAGAGAGTTGCAAGCGTTGGCTTTAGCCGTCGGCAATAGTATATATATTTCAGAAATATTCGCTATCTAACAACCTATCTCATAATAGCTTTCCAATGCCTGCATATCACTTTCTTCAGTTATTATCTTGCAAACTGCTTCGAAAAGATCTTTTTCAGTAGTGTCAAATCTTTCAAATTTAGGGCTGTCGCAATCTAATACTCCATATAACTTCCCGTCTTTGATGAGCGGAACAACTACTTCTGAGTTAGAAGCAGCGTCGCAAGCTATATGTCCTGGAAATTCATGCACGTTCGCCACAACTAATGTTTCTTTTTTCTCAGCAGAAGTACCGCATACGCCTTTGCCCATTGGGATATGAATACATGCAACCTTGCCTTGGAAAGGCCCTAAAATAAGCTCGTTATGAGTAAGCATATAGAAGCCAATCCAGTTTATATCTTCAAATTTCTCATAAATAAGGGCAGATAAGTTGGCAGCGTTAGCTATAAAGTTTTTCTCCCCCTTGCAAAGTGATTTTGCCTGAGCCAGCAATTCTGAGTACATATTCTAAACCTATTCGATTTCTTTACGATATTGATATATATCTTCTATCGTAACAACTGGCATGCCATGTTTGTCAGCAAATTGAATAATTTCAGGAAGTCTTGCCATTGTTCCGTCTTCATTAGTCAGTTCACAAAGCACTGCCGTATCTCCTAAGCCTGCTAATTTTACCAGATCAATACTGCCTTCAGTGTGTCCTCGCCTTTCAAAAACACCGCCATTTTTAGCTCTTAAAGGGAAAACGTGCCCTGGATGAACAAGATCGTCTGCTTTTGCACTATCAGATATTGCAGTTCGTATTGTTGTGATTCTGTCAGCAGCAGAAACGCCTGTGCTCACACCGTCTCTTGCTTCTATTGAAATAGTAAATGCTGTCTGATTCTTACTTTCATTGCACTGCACCATCGGTGGCAAAGCAAGAGATTGGCATCTTTCATCAGTCATGCAAAGGCATACTATGCCGCTACATTCTCTAATCATTAGTGCCATATCTTTTTCATTCATTTTAGAAGCCGGGAAAATAATATCACCCTCGTTTTCTCTATCCTCATCGTCTACAAGCAATATACCTTTACCCATGCGAAAAGATTGAATAGCATTTTCAATACGCTCTTTATGGTTTGCGCCAAATTTAAATAAGTCACTCATCTAAATACCCGAATTTATAATGATAATTTGTATCGAAGTAATGCAGGGCTGTAGGAATTTTGGAATTGCTCAAAAGACGGACTTCTCCGTATCTCATTATGACTTGAGACTCTTTTCCGCTGTGCAGATTAATCCTTCTTCCATCCGGACTCTAACCGTCGGTATCGGAATTTCACCGATTCAGTCTCTCTGAAAAAAGCTATCCAAAGAGAGTCGCGGACTCTAACCGCCGGTGGGGAATTTCACCCCGCCCCGAAGAACTAACGCAATTTATCTTTTTTTGATGGAATAAGCAATTAACTTAGAATAAATTATTTTAGACATTGCATGATATTTGAAATAATATAATCAATAATACACTTTTTATTTTATTTAGTGATATTTATTTTGTTATTAATATATATATATATATATTGCCTTGTAATTTACTTAACCTTTTTAAACACTTAAGCAATACTAGCGCTATATTGTTTGTGTTTTAACATTATTTATTAATTGGAGTTATTATGAAGCAAAAACTTGCTATTTTTGGATTACTTTTGGCAATGTTACTACCATTGTCTATATTAGAAAGCAAAGCACAAGAACCAACCTTCCCTGAAGAACATAGTGAATGTAAAGAAGGTTACAAATATGGAGGTTGGATACTAGTCGATAGAATTTTATGCGCAGATGTATATATCGAGTTTTGTTACAAAAATGAGGAAGGATTCGAATCTATATTTGATATCGAAATAACAAATACTTATTTTGATATTAAAAGTACGGATTGTACAATCAGTGAGGTTCAGGAGATATTTGATATAGGTTACTGGGATCTTTACGAAGATTATTTAGTTCATCTACTGGATCATATCAGAAATTTAGAAGATATGCCACTCAACTTACCAGGTAACACGAACTATTATTTAGTGACTTTATCACTAGCAAGCTGTAGTTCCAAAGAACTAACGCCTGTAAATATTCAGTCATATAGAGTGTGGAATGAAGAGCAAATGATGTGGGAAACAAAAGATAAGATTTATTATGGATATAAAAAATGTGCAGAAAATATCTACTGTGAAAGTTACTATTCAGTTCGTTGGTATTATAATACTGAAAAAGAAATTTTAGATCTTGAGACTAGGTACGAATATCGACAAATAGACTATTATGGAGAATGTCCGGAAACTTCCAGATACTCTCTACAGCATCAGTATCCTCCAGTATATTATGATATAAAATGTACTGTAAAGTGTGACTTTTAACAAACAGGTGGTCTTGAAGCTAAAATATTGTTTTAAGACCATCTATTCATAATAAGATTTAAAAGAGGTTTGCAACATGATCCGTTTTTTATTTATATTTTTTTTCCTATCAAACAGCTTTCATCATCTAGCAGCTCAGCAATGGGGAGCACCCATTATCCTCGGAGAATGGAACAGGATTCCGGCTATGCTTGACATAAATTATGATTCTTTGGGCAATATCTATGTTCAAACAGATTATTGCAATTGGGTTCGTCCAAAAGATACAGATACATTGTTTCCTATAACAGAATTGAAAGATATGAACAAATCCTTTACTTACAAGGTATATCAAGATAAAGACGGCTGGAAAAACATCTCAAATCCCAAAACTGAATTTGGTGCTAACGGATATGTAACACAGTATTTTGAAAAAATGTTATTTGTCAGGAATGATTCTATTTATTCTTTGAATGAGATGATTAGTGATGACTCTATCAATACAGAAACATTCAAATATATCGGTAATGACAAGTGGATTTTTGGCAATCGTACCCAGAATTCAGATTATTCTATAAAGTATCATGGCTTTTATATTTTTGATGCGAAAGCGATGGAAGTAAAGCATTTTTCTACTAAGGAAACAGGAGGCACTCAAGCTTCAGCCTTCATTCATCACTATAACAATTCGTTTTTCTATTTCTGCTATCCTAATATAGCTATTTCAAAATTTGATGAGAATGGATATACTCATTTCGAGGTTTCAGATTCTATAAGAAAATCCAATCCTAACTTTTTAAATACTAATTTTCAGGAAGTAATTGATAATAAAATTTGGATCCGAGGTTATGATAATAGTTACTATTCATTTGACATGGAAACTTATGAATTGAAACAAGAAATCTCCTTTGATGAAGATTATTATATCTATCAACTTGAAAAAGGAAACCTTGATAACTACAAGGATGTCAGATACAATATCTATAAAACAAAACAAGATGTAAATTTACATTATGTAGTTTACAAAACAGTAGTAGGACAATCGAGCTTTTATATTCACAATTATTACTTCAACACTGAGGCTAAACCTGAACCTGTCAAAATTCAACTAAAAGATACAACGGAATACATGCTGGATGGAATACTATCAATAACTGACGACGGTAAGATTTGGTTTAAAGTTAAATATTATCCGGGCGGCAACCGTGATCAGATTTATCAAGTAGGAGTAATAAGCTTTGATCCTTTAGCTCCTGACACTGATATAATTGAAGCACAGCCTACAGTTATTACAGGGAAGCCTGCACCAAACCCGGCAAAGACTTTTACTACAATAGAGTTTTACATTCATCCGCATACCAAAGCTAAGGCCGAATTTAAAATCTATAACTATTCCGGTGTATTAATTAAAGAACTTGATAATGACTTTGATTACAATTCTCAGACTGCAATCGCCAGAAAAAGAATTGATGTCGAATCACTTAAAACAGGTATATACTATTTAGTTATCGATAATAAAACTGAAAAAAGAGCAGTAGGCTTTGCAGTTGAGTAATGATTACTTTCTAAAAAGCATTTATATCTATTTGATACAGAGAAATAAACCACAAGGGAAAATCATTTCAATTGTGGTTTTTTGTTATCTAATGACTTCTATCCTTCACTCAGAGTTGCCTCCAATCTTTTAGAAAACTCAAAGACTTATCATTATTTCTCATTGACCCCACAAATATTTCTTTAATGCTGCATATAATAAAATTTTCTTATTAAGTAAGAGAGCTGTTAATTTTGATGTTATAGGTATTTACAGGAAAGTTTATTTTCTAATGACAAATTTGAGATAAGCTGTAAATCAAAGTGGCAAAACTTATGCTCAGACCAATCCCCAAAAAAAAAGCACAATGGAATATGCTTCCATTGTGCTTTAGAATATTTGTCTATTGAGAATATATATTATTCTATTTCAAGCAAGCTCGGCATTGCAACCAATACATTTTCTTTGCGAGCCAACTCTAATAATTCAATATTATAGAATAACTGTTTTCTTGTACTTTCAGGCATTGATTTAAGAATCAAGCTTGTTTCGCTATTAGCATAAGGTAAATATTTTGCTGCAGTTTTTGCTATTGAAGTTTCAAGCTCTTCATCTTTAGAACCACCGGTGAGTTTTTGAATCAATTCTTCGACATCATCAATAGCACGAGGGTATTCAACTATGCTGATTAGTTCGTCTCTGGATATTCCAATTCTGTCTTTAGCCATATTGATAACATCTTGTAAACCACCTAATTTATCTATTAGTCCGAGCCTATGAGCATCTTCGCCAGTCCAAACTCTGCCTTTTGCATATTGTCTCAACTCATCAACCGGCATACCTCTGTGTTCAGCAACTTTACCAAGGAAACGGAAATATATCTTTTCAGACACTTGGCGTAGCTTATCCTTATCTTTCTTAGAAAACGGCATAGTTCCATTTAAAAACTGAGCAGCATCAGTAGTCGAAATAGTATCTGAACTAACGCCAACTTTATCCATAAGTCCACTTAAATTAGGGATAGATAAAATCACACCGATAGAGCCTGTTATAGTCGTTGGGTGAGCTATGATAGAATCACAACCTACAGCCATATAAAAACCACCTGAAGCAGCCACATCAGCCATAGAGGCATAAATTGGCACATCAGGACGCTCTTCTTTGGCTCTTTTTAGCTCTTCCCAAATTTCGTCTGAAGCTATTACAGATCCACCAGGGCTGTCAATACGAACAATAATCGCAGCAACATTGTCATCTTTTACTGCTTTTCTTAAATTTTTAACAAATGTACCTGATCTGATACCATCAGAAGAAGAGAAAGGACTTTCGTCACTTTCACCGGAAGATATTGCACCTGAACCGAACACAATAGCAATTTTTTTGTCAGTTTCAGCCACTACACCTTCAATTCTAGGATGACTATTTATATATTTAGAAACAGATAATAAACGTACTTTAGAATTGCCGTCCTCAGCATTTTCCTCTTTCACAAGCTGTTTCATCATGTCTTTAACTTTGTACTCAGGTACAATAGCATCCACCAATCCATTTGCAAGTATTTCATCTGCATGGAAAAGACCTTTGTTAAGGAAGTCATTTGCTGTTTGTTTATCTATACCTCTGTACTTCTCAAGAAGATTAAGGAATGTTTCGTATCTGTGGTTTAGAAGTACTTGTGTTTGCAATCTTGCAGAATCAGAAAAAGATTTGCGTGAGTACATTTCGCCCGCAGATTTAAAATCTTCGAACTGCTGCACATAAAAATCTACTCCAACTTTTTCAGCCAGACCTTTAAAGAATAACGGTGAAGCTCCATAACCATTCATTTCCATCATACCTTCTGCAGGCATAAAGATTGAATCAGCAGGAAGCGCGTTTATATATGAATTTTCATCACCAACTTCAATAAAAGCATAAATGAATTTACCTGAAGACTTGAAATCTTCCATCGCCTCTAATACTTCCATTCTTTTAGTAAAACCACTACCAACTAATGAAGGTTCGTAGTAAATACCTTTGATCCTATCGTCGGTTTTTGCAGCTTTCAAAGCATTAATAATATCATGCAAAGAAGCAGGTTTTTCATCAGAAAAGAATGAAGAAAATCCGGTAGCTTTAGTATACTCTTGCACATTTGCCATAGTTAAGTGCAAAATAGAATTATTTCTTACTACCACTTCCTCCTTATCAAAAGCTGAAGTTAGAGTAGTAGATAATAAAGAGAAAAATCCTACAACAAGTATAACTAAAAGAGCAAAAACAGATAGAATTATAACAACAGGAATCCACCAATTGTTTTTTTTCTGTTTACGTCTTCTATAATGCTCATATTGAGGCATTTGTTGTTCGGGAGTCTGTTGATTTTCAGGCATAATACATCATCTGGTTTATTTAAACTTAAGTTTTTACACGGTATACGATAAATAAATTACGTAGTTTGTTATAATTAGTTTCGTAAAATATGCTTTTTTGGCAAAATAAATCTCAATATCTTATTATGTTTAAGAAAGTTTACGTACTTTCTGTAGCTGATTGTTTCTTTGAAGATTTAAATTTCAAATTTACACAACTTAGATAAAATAAGGGCTTACATATGGAATTATATTTACTGCTCGTTTTATCAGTTTTAATAATCATTTTGATTATTATTACTTTGACTAAAAGGCAAAACACTTCCACTCAGGACATCAACCGTTTACTTGAAAAAAACATCAAACTGGAAACGGAACTCTCAGCCCTAAAAGATTTGATTGCTGAAAGCAGTCATCTGCAACGCAAAGAGATGTCTGATGCCAATCAAAGAATAATGGACAGTATCTTTCGCCATATGAGTAGCACTGAAGAATCGACTCTTAGGAACATAGATGCATTCTCAAAAAAGCTTGCTGAATTTAGCTCCGACTTACACAAAAACTTATCTTCTTTCAGAGATATAATCGAACGAGGGGCAACTGAAAATCGGAAAGAAACAACTGCTGCTCTTGCCTCATTTGAAGAAAAGTTCTCTACATCGATCAACGCATCACTCAAAGATATCGGTCAGATTCTGGAAAAAAGCATTACTAAGCTTAGCTCTGAGAATTCTGTCAAACTGGATCAAATGCGCCATGTTGTTGAAGAAAAATTACAATCCACTTTGGAACGCAGACTGGGAGAATCCTTTAAACTAGTAAGCGACAGACTTGAAAAAGTACAACAAGGCCTCGGGGAAATGCAAACTTTAGCAACTGGGGTCGGAGATTTAAAAAAAGTACTGTCTAATGTCAAAAACAGAGGTATGATTGGAGAATATCAACTTGAAAATATTTTGGAACAAATACTTTCAGCTGATCAATATGTCAAAAATGCTCACATTGGTGGCAGCAGGCAAGTTGTTGAATTTGCAGTGAAACTACCCGGTAAAAATTCCGCGGAGCCTATACTTTTAGCTATTGATGCAAAATTCCCTATTGAAAACTATCATGCACTAAACCAAGCATATGAATTAGGCGACAATACTCAAATAGATTTACATAGAAACAGATTGATAAACTCCATTAAATCATTTGCTAAAGATATCTCAGGCAAATATATCAAACCTCCGTATACAACTGATTTTGCAATTATGTTTTTGCCAATAGAAGGCCTTTATGCTGAAATACTTCGCACACCCGGGATATTTGAATTTTTGCAAAGCGAATTCAAGATTATTATTTCAGGACCGACGACTCTTTCTGCTATTCTAAACAGTCTTTCTATGGGATTTAGAACACTGGCTATCGAGCAAAGAAGCTCCGAAGTATGGAATGTACTTAGTGGTGTAAAAACAGAATTTTCCAAATTCGAGATTATATTGAATAAGGCTAAAGACAAAATTTTCCAAGCAGGAGACGAAATAGATAAACTTGTAGGCGTTCGTTCAAGAGCAATTTCCAGGAAGCTAAAAGATGTACAGGTGTCTAACAATCTGCCTGATGGTGATTTCCCACCTGACTTTGATGAAAAATAACGGCTAAACTCTTGATTCTTTTTGCTTTGGCAATTCACGAAATATGTATACATTAGTGGGATAATCCAATAAAATCAGATTATATCCGATAGTATTTTTTTAATTAGATTTTAGATAAACTAGAGAATACACATGAAAAAACTTGCTTTACTTATTATATCTTCTTTCCTTATCGCAACTGCACTTGATGCTAAAGATATAAATCAAAAAGAGCTGACTGAATATGTAAAATATCTCTCCTCAGACGAATTGAAAGGTAGATTCCCGGGCACACCTGGCATTGAAGCTGCCGCAAAATTTATAGAAACCAACTTCGAAAAAGCAGGAGTTAAACCTATTAACGGTACATTCAGACAAGATTTTGAAGTTACTACAGGTATTGAGCTTGGAGAAAGAAACTTCATTGCTTTTGGTGAAATTGGAATCGATGCAGGACCACAATGGCTGCCAACAGCATTCTCTGAAAATGGCACTGCCGAAGGGGAATTATGTTTTGTAGGATATGGCATTACAGCACCAGATCTCAAATACGATGATTATGAAGGGATAAATATCAAGAATAAAATTGCTGTAATCTTAACTTCCACTCCTGAAGGGAATTCAACAGAAAGTGATTTTTATGCTTTTTCGCAGCTAAGATACAAAGCTACTAACGCCAGAAATCATGGTGCTTCTGCAGTAATTTTTCTTCCGACTATAACCGGAGAAGATCATGTACCTGAATTGGAATATGCTTCTATGGTTAAAAATTCAGGAGTAATTGCGGCATTTGCATCTCACGAAGCTTTTAATCAAATAGTAGGTGAAAATAAAATTAAGTTTATCGAAGAAGAAATGCTTGGCTCTAAAAAGCCTGCCAGCCGTGATCTTGGAGTTAAAGTTAAAATGGAAATAGATCTCCGTGATGTTAAGGAAAAAACTTCAAATATTATCGGTGTTGTAGAAGGAACAGATCCACATCTCAAAAACGAATACATAATTATCGGAGCTCACTACGACCACCTAGGAATGGGCGGCCCGACATCTTTGCATAAAAGCGGACCTGCAGTTCACAATGGAGCAGATGATAATGCAAGCGGCACTGCAGGAGTAATTGCCCTTGGATACAAAATTGCAGCAAAACCAATGAAACGTTCTGTAATTTTAATGGGTTTCAGTGCTGAGGAAATGGGACTGCTTGGTTCTGATTATTATGTACAGAACTCTCAAAAAGAAATAAAAAATGCTGTTGCCATGTTTAATATGGACATGATCGGTAGGCTTAGAGAAAATAAACTTACTTTATTCGGAGTAGGATCATCTCCTTTATGGGAGCAGGTATCAGATTCTTTGGCAAAAGAAGTAGATATTAAGATTATAGAAAATAATGAAGGTTATGGTCCAAGCGATCACTCATCTTTTTATAAAAAAGATATTCCGGTTTTGATGTTCTTTTCAGGAACTCATGGAGACTACCACTCTCCTAACGACGACTGGGATAAAATAAATTATCCGGGAATGGAAAAAGTACTTAACCTGGTGTACTCATATATTGAAACAGTATCCAATAAATCTGACAAACCTCAATTTGTGGAAGTAAAAGAAGCTGACAGCAAAGCTAAACGCGGCAGGCACAGCTACAAATCCGGTGCTTGGTTTGGAATAATTCCTAACTTTGAAGAAACACCTTTAGGTTGTAAAATATCAGGTGCTAGCCCTGGAAGCCCGGCAATGAAAGCAGGACTTCAGGAAAATGATATTATCACAACTATTAACGGCAAAGAAATTAAAAATCTGCATGATTTTATGTATACTGTAAGAGAATACAAACCAGGCGATGTACTTGATGTGATTGTACTTAGAGGTAAAGATTACACAGAGAAACACGAATTTAAAGTAAAACTTGCAAGAAGAGTAAAATAAATTTGAAACTTTGAAATCTTATGAGCGTATTAGCTTATAAATCATACGCCCCTTTTGGAGCCTGCCTGAAGTACAATACAAGCTTTTGGCAGGCCTTTTTTTTAGCCACTCGACTGAGTGTTTTGTAATTGTAATTTGCTTGATGATCTTAGAGATTTTAGAAGAGTCCGTCTCAAAAGTAGATTATTTTGAAAATAGGCAAGTAAATCACCTCAGAAAAATCATAAAAAAGCACTTGTATTGAAGTACATATCCAGAGAGTTTAACAGATTACAAGAGTATATCCCAAAGGTCACTAATCTTAACTAAGAGCACCTTGCGGCAATATTTCATATTCTTTTTTGCATTAAACATCACTTGACTTATGAGACAGTCTCTTCTCTCATTTTTTGCTACTCGTAACCTAATTCTTTCAGTTGATTTATAGCATTAGGAATTATTCTGATTTGATTTTCCAGATTCGATTTAATAGTTGAATACGTTTCTATCAACTTTTGATCAAAAGAATCCATATCAAAATCATCTTCCAGCAGATTGAATTTATGGTATAATTTCGCAAGTTGCTTTGCATAATCAGGTACAACGCTTTTGAATTTATCAAATATAGCCATCAACTCTTCCTCTGATTTAGGTTCTGCTTCGTTAGCCATAAATTCAGTTAAGGCAGTGGAAAGTGCTTTAAATTCGTCAATAAGTATCTTCAATTCGCTTACAAAAGTTTCTTCGTTTGTCATTAGATATTTCCGTTTTTAATACAATTTTATTTACTTCAATAATTTCTTTCAGGATTACTGCAGTCGATAAGAGCACGAAATGTAGTAATTACCTGATTCATATCAAAATAGAATTTGTAATGAAGATGTGGTTTTTTTTGAATCGTGTAATGGGGGAAGATCCACCCCGACTTCGCTTCGCTCAGCCACCCCTCTCTAGGCAGGGTTGATTTGTTCTTTGTAAATAACTGATAATAATGTATATTATGGCAATCAGAACACAAAGTTTTCAAATCTGGGGGGATTTATGGAAAAGAAAACGTTAGTGAATTATCTGGATACATTGACAGATAAGCGTCGCCGTGAAGGCACACGTCACAATCAAACATTCGTATTATTGCTGGTTTTGATGTCAACGATGAGCGGTCAATATGGCTATCGCGGAATAGAGAGATTTATTAAAAAGAATGCTGATGATATTCTTAAATATCTGAAGCCTCATAAAGATCGATTACCGACTTACGCAACAATATTTAGAGTAGTAAATAATATAGATTTTGATGAATTGTCTCAGGTTTTCCAGAATTGGGCTATGGATAACGCAAAGCCTAAAGAAGGCGAAGTGATTAGTATTGATGGTAAGGCATTAAAAGGAACTTTAGTTGAATATAATTCTAAGTATCAAAACTTTATAAGTATAGTTTCTGCATATTCACAATCGAGTCAAATGGTAGTTGGCGTGAGTAAATATGAAAATAAAAAATCTAGCGAAATCGGTGTTGTAGAGCAGCTTATTGGAGATTTAGGATTGACCGGAGTTGTCTTTACAATGGACGCTTTACACTGTCAAAAAAACTCTAAGAACGATTGTTAACAGTAACAACAACTATATAATTTGCGTAAAAAAGAATCAAAAGCATTTGTTCGAAAAGCTTGAAAGCTTGAGTTCAAGCTGGTCAAAGAGAGTAGATTATTGTAAAAAAGAAGAGAAAAATCGAGATAGAATAGAAACTCGTAAAGTATATGTTTATACTTTGAGTTCTGAAATAAAGCAAGAATGGTGCGGTTCACAGCAATTAGTAAAGATAAAAAGAATAAGAAAAACTAAACAAAAAGAAGAAATACATGTGCATTATTACTTGAGTAGTCAAACAAAATCTGCTAAGTATTATTTGCAAACAATACGCAAACATTGGGGCATAGAAAATCAATTACATTGGGTAAAAGATGTGGTAATGAAAGAAGATGCTTGGCGAGTAAAATATCCTAATGCAGCTTCAGTAATGAGCATATTAAAAACGATTTGCCTCAATATTTTTAGGTCACAAAAGCGTAGTGACTGTACTAACTTTATATACGAGAGTGCCGACAACATTGAATTATTGGCGACACTCTTAGAATGAATCAACCCTGCCTCTCTAGGGGAATTGTATGTTTTTGCTTATTAAGTGGTTTTATTTATTCAGTTTAGCAAGATTGTACTGTTTTCCCCTCTTTGAGCGATGTGCTGAGCCTGAGTTTATACTGAGCATAGCCGAAGTGAAGTAGGGTGCCCGAAGGGCGGGGTGGGAAAAGTATATACGATTTCAAAAGTCCAATACATCAGATTTTTATAACTAATGCATGGTGATTCTAAGTTTAAATCTTAACTATTGGCAATATAGTCTTTGAGGAACCGCTCTCTTTTTTTAATCTGAATCTTGAAATCTTGTTCAACACCATTTATGTTTTTCTTGATATCAGAATCAGAGTAATGAAGTACAAGTAAATCATGGTAAACTAAAAAATTCTCTCTAATAGTATCATATTCTTGTTTATCATCGTGACTACTACCATCTATTTCAATGACCAAACCAAGTTCAGGTATAAAAAAATCAACTACATAATGGCCTATTACAATCTGCCGATCGATATCATATCCATAAATTATAGATTTATCTTTAAACTTGCGCCAAAAGATGACTTCAGATAAGACTCCCTGCTTCCTTAGCTCTCTTGATCGTGATTTTAGCTTCCTGTTTTTTGGTAATAACCAATGAGGAAAAAGTGACTTCTTCTGCCATTCAAAAAGGTGATCTCTATTTAGTATTTGCTCTATCATTTAGAATTAGAGAAATCCGAAGTAAGGGATGTAATGAGTGTATATAAGTAAAGAATGTATTATTATTGTTGTTTAATTTGTCTAAATTGTTACGTTTCTAATCCACCCTACTTCGGCAAGCTCAGCATAAACTCATGCTTTCAGCATGCCACCACTCTCTATGGGAATTTTTTGTTTTTGCTTATTATTTGTAGAAATTTTGCTTCAAAATATAGCACAGATTTAATTTTTCCCTCTTTGAGCGATGTGCTGAGCCTGAGTTTATACTGAGCATAGCCGAAGTGAAGTAGGGTGCCCGAAGTGACGGGGTGGGAAAAGTATATACGATTTTATGAAATTGAATATTTTTTGTAGTAAAAGACAAGATATGAGTTCTATTTGGAATTGAGTTAACGTTAAGATTCTAATCCACCCTACTTCGGCAAGCTCAGCATAAACTCATGCTTTCAGCATGCCACCCCTCTCTAGGGGAATTTTTTGTTTTTGCTTGTTATTTGTAGAAATTTTGCTTCAAAATATAGCACAGATTTAATTTTCCCCTCTGGAGGGGTGTCACGAAGTGACGGGGTGGGAAAACTACAAAACCCTCCTGGAATCGACGGGTTTAAGATATTACTCTACTCCAATCTTATCTACTTCTCTCATTAGGCGGTCTGTCTCAGTGAGGGCTACTATCATTTTTTGATAATGAAGTATGTCCTCAAAGTCCAGTGTTCTGCCTTTGCGGTCTTTTAGCCACTTTTGGGCAGGTTGGTAACCGCCTATGTAGAACTCCCAGGCTACCTGCGGGACATTGTCGAAATACTGGGTGTCGTTTATGTAGACTTTGCCTTTTTTGTATGTTGGCTTGACTACTGTGTTGTCTCCGTCTATCGGGTACTGCGTTATGTACTCTTCTACTACAGGGCTTTCCAGTAGGTGTATTTCTCTGATTTGCCTGCCAATTGCCGCCAATGCCCAAAACGTTTCCCGGTCTTTCGGATATGGCACACGTGGGAAGTCTATTTTCAGAAATTCTTTATATTTTTCTCTGTAAGCAGGAGAATGCAACACTGCGTAGATATAATCCAAAATATCTATTGGTGCAAATGTGCCTTCGGTTTCTTCTTTTTCCGCTGTGAACTTCAGCCCTATTTTATCCGCTATCTGCTTTACTATATCCATGTTTAGGTTTGGCTTTCTGCCTGTCTCTCCGCCTATGCTCTCCTGCTTATTTTCTTCAGGGTATAGGTAGAGTGGGAAGATTCCAATTGAATCTCCTGCAGTGTCAAGCAAATGTCTTTCAGCAAGCGAATTGAAACAAAAATAATATCCATTACTAATGTTACGATTAGTTTTAGTCAGAGCGATAGAGTAATTAGTTTTAAGTAGATGCTGCATAATACCATATCTCGGACGCCCCATTATACCATTAGAATTACCTGTATATATACAATACTTTGTATCGAATGGTCTATATAAAATTTTAGATATAATTGCTTTATTTGATTTTATATCGGCAATAGACTTTTCTACTTTGCTTAGATGATGTTGTTGTAATCCAAATAACTTAATAATATCTTGCGAATCACTATTTCGTAGGTGATCTAGTTTATCATTTGCTTCTTTAAAGTCATCCTGAATAGAGAAATGATCAAATTCAGTTTGGATACCAGATGAATATTGTTTGAATAATACTTGAGTATTAATATAACTGTCGTATTTATTGGAAAGATCCAAATTTTTGTATACGAAATAAAAACGTGGAGCTTTGGTATCTAAGTCATTCCATTCTATACTATGCAGTTTTTCTTTATTAAGATACTCATATTTATCTTGTCTTTTACCAAACAAATCGAAGTGATAAACCTTAGCATATTTTTTATTTTGTTTCTGCATTTATATTATCCCAGTAATTTTTTGTTTTGGACATTCTGTAGAATTGCCATCTGCTGTATAGCAACTTGATTTAGTTTAACAAGACGCTCTTTCTGAGGTACATTATCATTAATTAAAACAGCATTCAAGTTTTCCATATTTGCAAGACATATTAATTCATTCATAGAAGCATAGTCGCGGATATTGCCTTTTAAATCAGGATTTTGTTCACGCCATTGCTTTGCGGTTTTTCCAAATAAAGCAATATTTAGAACATCAGCTTCGCTTGCATATATTACGGATATTTGTTTAGGTGTAAGTTTTTGTGGAATCAGATTTTCTTTTATTGCACCTGTATGTATGTGATAGTTGATTTTTGCAAGTTCACGTTTTGCAGACCACCCAAATTGTTTATGTTGCTCCTCTTTGAGCCTTTGAAATTCTTTGATAAAGTATAATTTAAATTCTACAGACACCCATGATGCAAATTCAAAAGCAATATCCTGATGAGCAAAAGTTCCGCCATAGCGACCTGATTTAGATAATATTCCGATAGCATTTGTAGATTCTACCCATTTTTTAGGTGTAAGAACAAAACTATTTAAACCAGACTCTTTTTTAAACCCGTCGAATTCGACGGGTTTAAAATCAGGATTATGTATTGATTCCCATAGCCCTAATAATTCTATTGTATTTCGGTTTCGCATCCAATTCTTGATAACATCGTCAGCATTATTTGCATTTTTATATTTTGCAATATCAGTCAAGGAAATAAAATCTGAATCATGTGCAGAGATTATAGTAATATCTTTATGCTGAACTTTGATTTTAGACATTTTTTTTCACCTACAACTTTACAAAAATATTGATAGAAACACCCTGCATAATATCAAATACGTTTTCATCTTTGCTTCCATCCGGGCAGGTCTCTTTTCTTCTTTCATTGCCATGTAAATCAAGAATATATATTTTATCAAAGGTTTCCAGAAGAGATTCTCTCATTCTTCTATGTATAATCCCATCTATAAATGAGTTATTGGAGATGTAAGCTAAAATTCCACTTCCGTTTTTATCGATATAGTGTTGTCCCAATTTTATAAATTTTATATAGTCATCAGAAAGTGGCTGAATATTTCTTTCATTCAGATTTTTTTTATAATCCTTCATCTCATTCTCTATCCATTCGCTCTTATTGGAACTGCTTACTGAATACGGCGGATTACCGATAATGCACATAACGGGAGTGTCTCTTTTAATATGGTTAGCTTCGTTGGCTTCTGCACTGAGCCAGCTTGCAAAAAGACCGCCCGTGTCTGGGTGGTGTTCTTCCAGGCTGTTCGTCAGGAAAACGCGGAAGCGCTGCTCTTTTGTGGGCTTGTATCCCGTTTCTTTTAGAAGCAAATCAAGTTTAAGGTGAGCCATAGCGTAGCTCGCCATCAGCAGCTCAAATCCGTTTAAGCGAGGCAAAAGGTGATCTTCCACATACTTGCTCCAAATGCCTTGCTGCCCTTTGAACTTTTTATGTATATGCTTTATCACTTCAGCAAGGAAAGTACCTGTTCCCGTGGCAGGATCAAGAATCTGCACTTTATGCACTTCTTTTTCAATTTTTTCCCCAAGTTGGTCAACTTTTATCTTTGTTTTGGAAGTATCGGCAAGACCCTGCGGCAAACCAAAATCAGTTTTCAAAATATCATCTACAGCCCGAACGATAAAATCCACCACCGGCTGAGGAGTGTACCACACGCCACGAGATTTACGAAGTTTAGGATCGTACTCGCTAAGGAAAGTCTCATAAAAATGGATAATTGGATCTTCCATTTTAGTAGCTTTGCCGTATTCACTTAAAATCATTTCCACGTTGGTGGCAAGGAAAATATCAGCAAGACTGTCCACAATCCATTTAATCCTGTCATCAATTTCAGGACCGGAAATATAGCCGAAAAGTTTACGCAGAAAAGGATTAGATTTAGGGATAAGCTCAGCCGCTTCCTGTCTGCTGAAATCATTCAAAGTCTGGTCGTGCAGCCTTGCAGCAAACATACCGTAGGCGATAGTTTGAGCATAAACATCGGCAAAACTTTCGGGAGTAATGTCATGAATCAATATCTCTTTGAAAGCAGTAAGCTGGTCTATAAGTTCAGTTTGCAACTTGTCTTTCAAATCGCTCTCAATTGCTTTTTTAATCACGTCAGAAAGCAAGCGAGCTTTGCCCGCCATCATCTGAGCCAGCTTTTTAGGACTATTAATATTTTGCCCAACATGCAGGCAGAAATCTTTAATAAGATTCTCGAAATCTCTGAAATTTTCCGGAAGCGGTTTAATCCCTTTATCAGTAACTTCGCCAATAGCAGCATCAGTTACAAACTCACCATCTCTATAAAGCAAAAATCGGAGATAGTCAGTAAAAATCAGATTATTTAAAGAATCTTTATAGCGTTTAAACTGCTCTTTATTCTTCTTTTTACCTTCCAAGTCAACATCGCTAATATCCTTAGCTTCGATGAAACCAACCGGAATTTCTTTTCTAGTAAGGATATAATCGGGAGCACCGCAGCTCTGCCTTTTAGGTTCATTAGTGGCACGAATGTCCGGCATAATGGATTCTAAAAGTTGCTGCAAATCACCACGAAAAGAGTGTTCTGTAGCGTTGCCAAGTTTGAATCTTTCATTCAAAACTGAGATATATTGGTCAATAGTCATAGTTATTCTTCAAGAGAAATATTACAGATTGTAGGACTGACAAATATACAAAATATGTAATATGATTAACTGACAATTCCAAAGAAAATGTTGAAGAGGCTGTCTCATAAGTAAATATTGGAGGTGCAATATCGATATTTGTGGTATCAAACACCCCGTCTCGCCCTTGGCGATCCACCCCTCTTTGAAAAGAGGGGAATTTTTAAGTTGTTTATCTAACAATTAGTTAGTGATGAAATAGCTACTCTAAACATTCCCCTTCTTTTCAAGCGATGTGCTGAGCTTGCCGAAGTAAAAGGGTGCCCGAAGGGCGGGGTGGGTCTAATCCTAAAAAAGGAAGCCCCTTTTCAGAAGCTTCCTTTCATATAAATATATTTAGTTTTATCAACCGTGGGGTTAACCCCATGGCTGATAAAATCTTACTTAAAAATCTTTTCAAAAGCTGCGTCGATTACATTATCATCTGCGATGTTTGGAAGAGTAACTTTAAGTCTTGGTTCTGCTTCCATAGCACGTTTGATAGCAAAGATTGCTTCTTCGTTGCGTGCCCAGCTTCTTCTAGAGATGCCATTGTTAACGTCCCAGTGAAGCATCATTTTCAATCTGCGTTCTGAATCTTCGCTGCCGTCAAGCAACATACCAAAACCGCCATTGATTACTTCGCCCCAGCCAACGCCGCCACCATTATGGATAGAAACCCAAGTAGCACCACGGAAAGAATCACCGATAACATTGTGAATAGCCATGTCAGCAGTGAAGCTTGAGCCATCATAGATGTTAGAAGTTTCGCGGAACGGAGAGTCCGTACCTGAAACGTCATGGTGATCTCTACCTAATATCACAGGCTCAGAGATTTTACCCGCTTTGATAGCATCATTAAATGCTTTTGCGATGTTGATTCTGCCTTCAGCATCAGCGTAAAGGATGCGTGCCTGAGAGCCAACAACCATTTTATTTTTACCTGCTTCTTTGATCCAGCGGATATTGTCATCCATTTGCTGTTTGATTTCTTCAGGAGCAGTTTTCATCATTTCTTCTAATACTTCAGTTGCGATTCTGTCAGTAGTTTCCAAATCTTTAGGATCTGAACTGGAGCAAACCCAACGGAAAGGACCGAAACCATAATCAAAGCACATAGGTCCCATAATGTCTTCTACATAAGAAGGATATTTGAACTTGTTAGTACCTTCTTTCATCACGTCAGCACCTGCTCTGCTTGCTTCAAGAAGGAAAGCATTACCGTAATCCCAGAAATACATGCCTTTTTCAGCCATTTTGTTAACAGCAGCAACGTGACGGCGAAGAGTTTTTTGAACTTCTTCTTTGAATTTTTCAGGCTCGTCTCTCATCATATCATTAGATTCTTCATAACTAAAGCCTGCAGGATAATAACCGCCTGCCCAAGGGTTGTGAAGAGAAGTTTGGTCAGAACCAAGCTCTACCTCCACATCTCTTTCCACGATGCGTTCCCAAAGATCAACGATATTACCGATAAATGCAAGAGAAACAGCTTCTTTATTAGCTTTAGCTTCCAACGCTCTGTCGATTACCTTATCAACATCATCAAAAATTTCATCTACCCAGCCTTGTTCGTGGCGAGTTTTAGCAGGTTTAGGATTGATCTCAGCGCAAATACTTACAGAACCTGCAATAACAGCTGCTTTAGGCTGTGCTCCTGACATGCCGCCAAGACCTGCAGTAACGTATAATTTACCTGCAAGACCGCTGCCGCCTTTAGAGAATTTTCTGCCTGCGTTAAGCAATGTGATAGTAGTACCATGCACGATGCCCTGAGGGCCGATATACATGAAAGAACCTGCAGTCATCTGACCATATTGAGAAACGCCTAAAGCGTTGAATTTTTCCCAATCATCCGGCTTAGAGTAATTAGGAATTACCATACCGTTCGTAACAACTACTCTTGGAGCATCTTTGTGTGATGGGTATAATCCCATTGGGTGACCTGAGTACATAACAAGAGTTTGTTCGTCAGTCATTTCAGAAAGATACTTCATCGTTAGCAGATATTGCGCCCAGTTAGAAAACACAGCGCCGTTACCACCGTAAGTGATAAGTTCGTGTGGGTGCTGAGCAACCGCATAATCCAAGTTATTGCTAAGCATAAGCATAATGCCTGCAGCTTGCTTAGATTTATGAGGGAAATCATTAATAGAGCGAGCATAGATTTTGTAATCAGGGCGGAATCTGTACATATAGATTCTACCATAATCTTTGAGCTCTTGTAAAAACTCTTTTGAAAGCTCTTCATGATGCTTAGGATCAAAATATCTTAAAGCATTTTTTAAAGCGAGCTTTTTCTCGTCATCAGTTAAAATATCTTTTCTTTTAGGAGCGTGGTTTATTTCCGGCTCATAAGTTTTCGGAGCAGGCAAAACATCAGGAATTCCCTGAGTGATGGCAGCTTGAAACTCTTTCAAAGTCATATTCCTACCTCTAAAATTATAAGTTCTATTTATTCATTTTTTTATCTAGTTCTATTAACTGCTCAGGAGTGAGTTTGTGTTCTTCAAATATTTTTCTGAAGACTTCCCAAGGGTAAATACCGGAGTCGTGACCGTCTGCCCACTCAGCAGTGACAGCATAATTCCCGACAGGTTCTAAACGCTTTAGTTCATTCATGCCGGATTTGAACTGTTTCATACCGGGAAAATGAAGCACCTGACCATTAAGGCCTTTCATAGATTCCCCCTTGCACTCAGCGCACGGACATTCCTCTCTGAATGCCTCAAGGGAAATCATACTTTCAAAACCATCTGCCCAAGAAGCATAAAGCACATATGGTTTTGGTCTATTTATTTCTTTTGGAATCAATTGTGACATTATTTCAGCTCACTTTTGTGAAGGAACAATTACCTATATTTAGTCCTATCTAAAAAGGGCTATCTAATATGCAAATTAGAAAATTAGGCTAAGAAAAACAAGAGAAGAGAGTAAAACTATGATTCCAAATCAAATACTTTAGAATAAAATATATAAAAACACTAAACTAATTACTGATATAACTGTATAAACAAAAATACATTAATGCTATAAAGGATATATATGAAGAAGATTTTTACTTTTATTTTAGTCTTATGTATTTCAATAATCACTCAATCAGGAATACTCCACTCTTATGAGCAGTATGAAGAAGCTTCGCTTCCTACAATTTTTTATATTCATCAAGGTACAATAGTGGAATTTCCACTCAATTCCTATAAGGCAGATGTTGATATTGTAGGGAATATAGCAAATGTAAAACTTACTCAAACTTTTATCAATGTATCAGGTCGTAAAATTGATGCAAAATACCGTTTCCCGGGTTCAACTCAAGCCGCTGTGAATGGTATGACTATGAAGATCAAAGATAGGGTTATTCACGCTCAAATTCAGGAAAAGCAAGAAGCTAGAGAGACTTTTGAAACAGCAAAGAAAGAAGGCAAAAGAGCCTCTCTTCTCTCTCAGGAAAAGCCTAATATATTTACAACCGAAGTGGCAAATATTTATGCCGGAGATACAATTCAAGTTATAGTTGAATACTCTGAAATTATTGAATATAAGGAGTATGTATATAGCTTTGTTTTGCCTACTAAGATTGGTGAAAGATATCAGAATTCTTATGAAAAAGTCGGCGAAAGAGGAGAATACGATGTATTTAGCAATGCAAATTTGAATAAGAAAATAGATTTTGACATCAATGTCAGTATATCCTCAATATTTGATGTTTCTAAAGTAAGATGTAAGACACATACTATTTCAGCAGAGCAAGAAGGAGCTAAAACATTTGTAAAAATGAATACTCCTACTGAATTGGACAGAGATTTTATTTTGCAGTACGAAATGGAAAGTAAGCAGGTAGAAAGCGGTTTATTACTCCATGAAGGCGAAGATGAGAATTTCTTTTTACTTATGCTTCAAGCGCCAAGAAGAGTCCCGGCAAAAGAAATCTTACCGCGCGAATATGTTTTTGTTGTTGATGTTTCCGGTTCTATGAACGGCAAACCAATTGAGACTGCAATTCATCTGTTTGGTAATCTTCTGGAGAAAACGAATAAAGAAGATATGTTCAATGTAGTGAAATTCTCAGGCAGCAATGAAGTTCTCTTTGATGAAGCCAAACCTGCAAATAGGGAGAACCTACAGAAAGGCTTCAATTTCCTTTCCGATGAACGTGGGGGCGGCGGCACGGAGCTGCTGGCTGCACTCAAAAAAGCAATGGATCTGCCAAAACAGGATAAATACTCCCGTTCTGTAATCTTAATAACTGATGGATTTATTCGAGCAGATTTAGAGGTAATTGAATATTTGTCAGAGAATTTGGATAAAGGCAATGTATTCCCGTTTGGTATAGGTAATTCTGTGAATAGATATCTAATAGAAGGACTTGCTAATATCTCAATGAGTGAGCCTTTTATTATAACAGACTTGAACGATGCAAACAAAGAAGCTGATAAATTCAAGGAATATATTGACTCTCCAGTAATGACAGGTATAAAAATTGAATTTGAAGGCTTTGATGCTTATGATTTAGTACCGGAAAAAATTCCTGATGTATTTGCGCAAAGACCAATAATCATTAGTGGTAAGTATAGAGGACATCCTTCCGGTATAGTTAGAGTGTCTGGTCAGAACGGCAAACAGGAAATGAAGACTTACTTCCAGGTAGAAAACTTTGCTCAAATGGATACTTCGCAAGTGCTGAAATATCTTTGGGCAAGAAGAAAACTGCAGACTTTGCAGGATTTCCCCGGCACTTATTCGTTTAGAAATAGTGATGACAACAAGCAGGCTATTATAGATTTAGGTTTAAAATATCACTTAATGACAAACCACACTTCTTTTGTGGCTGTGGATACGGAAGAGGGAGAACAAGAATCTGAGTCTGCACAGATGAATATTGAAACAAAATCTGAAACTATGTTTTTTAGTACTTCTCATCCAGGACTAAATCTTAAAGATGTATTAGGATGTGAAATTGATTCTGAAACGGGGACTGTCAAGAGTTCAAAATCATCATATAAATTAAACAAATTCTTAGTCAAATATACCAGTACTAAAGATTATTATGAGATGACAAACTTTAGGATGTTTTTATCTATCTTATTGCTTGTTGGATTTTTAGTCATATTAATTTATGTGTTGATATTTTTGAAGAGAAAAGTTAAAAGATAATTCAAACAATTCTTTTGTCAAAGGCTATGGGGTTATGAATCTCTAAATAGAAGAATCCATAGCCTTTTTTCTATTTGCAGGAACTAGAAATTTCTAAAATTCTTTTAGCATGTTGTAACTTAATTGACTTTTTGACAGTCTTACTATAAAGGTAACTATGGAGACACCCCTATGAAAAGAATTTTGATTTTAGTTTTGGTTTTATGCACTTCATTAATGATGCAAACAAATCTTCTCTCTGCTTATCAGCAGTATGAAGAAGCTTCGCTTCCTACAATGTTTTATATTCATCAAGGTACAATAGTGGAATTTCCACTCAATTCCTATAAGGCAGATGTTGATATTGTAGGGAATATAGCTAATGTGAAACTTACTCAAACTTTTATCAATGTATCAGGTCGTAAAATTGATGCAAAATACCGTTTCCCGGGTTCAACTCAGGCAGCTGTGAATGGTATGACTATGAAGATCAAAGACAGGGTTATTCACGCTCAAATTCAGGAAAAGCAAGAAGCTAGAGAGACTTTTGAAAAAGCTAAGAAAGAAGGCAAAAGAGCCTCTCTTCTCTCTCAGGAAAAGCCTAATATTTTCACAACCGAAGTGGCAAATATTTATGCCGGAGATACAATTCAGGTTATTGTTGAATACTCTGAAATTATTGAATATAGGGAGTATGTATATAGCTTTGTTTTGCCTACTAAGATTGGTGAAAGATATCAAAAGTCCTACCAGCAAATAGACCAAAGAGGTGAATATAATGTATATAGTAACACATATGCGAATAAGAAAATAGATTTTGACATCAATGTCAGTATATCCTCAATATTTGATGTTTCTAAAGTAAGATGTAAGACACATACTATTTCAGCAGAGCAAGAAGGAGCTAAAACATTTGTAAAAATGAATACTCCTACTGAATTGGACAGAGATTTTATTTTGCAGTACGAAATGGAAAGTAAGCAGGTAGAAAGCGGTTTACTACTCCATGAAGGTGAAGATGAAAACTTCTTTTTACTTATGCTTCAAGCGCCAAGAAGAGTCCCGGCAGAAGAAATCTTACCGCGCGAATATGTTTTTGTTGTTGATGTTTCCGGTTCTATGAACGGCAAACCAATTGAGACTGCAATTCATCTGTTTGGTAATCTTCTGGAGAAAACGAATAAAGAAGATATGTTCAATGTAGTGAAATTCTCAGGCAGCAATGAAGTTCTCTTTGATGAAGCCAAACCTGCAAATATGGAGAACCTACAGAAAGGCTTCAATTTCCTTTCCGATGAACGAGGGGGCGGCGGCACGGAGCTGCTGGCTGCACTCAAAAAGGCAATGGATCTGCCAAAACAGGATAAATACTCCCGTTCTGTAATCTTAATAACTGATGGATTTATCTCAGCAGATTTAGAGGTAATTGAATATTTGACAGAGAATTTGGATAAAGGCAATGTATTCCCGTTTGGTATAGGTAATTCTGTGAATAGATATCTAATAGAAGGACTTGCTAATATCTCAATGAGTGAACCTTTTATTATAACAGACTTGAACGATGCAAATAGAGAAGCTGATAAATTCAAGGAATATATTGACTCGCCTGTGATGACTGATATAAAAATTGAATTTGAAGGCTTTGATGCTTATGATTTAGTACCGGAAAAAATTCCGGATGTTTTTGCTCAAAGACCAATAATAATTAGCGGTAAATACAAGGGACATCCATCAGGTATTGTTCGTGTTTCAGGTCAGAATGGCAAACAGGAAATGAAGACTTACTTCCAGGTAGAAAACTTTGCTCAAATGGATACTTCGCAAGTGCTGAAATATCTTTGGGCAAGAAGAAAACTGCAGACTTTGCAGGATTTTCCCGGCACTTATTCGTTTAGAAATAGTGATGACAACAAGCAAGCTATTATAGATTTAGGTCTAAAATATCACTTAATGACCAACCACACTTCTTTTGTGGCTGTGGATACTGAAGTCATTGAACCGGAAGATTCTGATGAATTCTCTAATGATTCAGATCCTAAGTCCGAAGGCAAATTTGCGGGTAAGAAAATTCAAGCACAAAGTACTTTTTCTTCTCCGGCAAGTGAAAATATAGTTGAAGCAATATCTATGAAGGCAGGTGTGACAGAAAGCGGTTCCGGTTTTAGCATAAGAGGTACGCGACAAGCTGATACTCAAATTTTAGTAGAAGGTATGGACTTATCAAATAAGTTTACCGGAGGCATGGGAATTGGTGGTTCAAAATATTATAACGAAAAATCAAATGTTAATGATGATGGATCTGTAACAGTCAGTGTATTTGACAAAATTGGTTCTAATGGTGTTATGATGGAAATATTCCCTGTTAAAGACGGGAAAATTGATGAATCATACTCCCATGGAGATTCAATTAAAATAGATCTTGAAAAACCTTCTTATAGAGGAGCTAGTGCTATCTTAAATGTCGAAACTGAACTTGAAAAAGTATTAGCAAAACATTTAGGAAGAGAGCGTTTTGCCTGGAACTCCTATAGTATTACTTTTGTAATTGATAAGAACAAAGTATTCAAAATTATAGAGCTTCCTGTCGAGCAATTCGAAAGCGCAAAAGATCTGAATCAGCTTATCAATGAGCTAATTGCTACAATTAGTGACAATATGAAAGATCCAATAGCCAACACCATCTATTCTACTTCAGTACGAGTAAATCCTTCCGGTAAGTTTACAATAGATGGAACAAGCTATGAGACTGAATTTGTGGATACCTATTTCTGGCGAGAAACTAAAAAAATGGATATGATTGAAGACGGCAGCATATATAGTCTTTATTTTGAAATTTGGGATTTTGAGGGAAATCTCGTTCTAAAAGGCACTATGGATGATTTGATAAATGATACTAATCCGTTTATTGCTGCTGTACGAGGTAATATTAAGATTCCAAAAAACGAATTTTGCATGCACTATCTGCAGATGGATAAGAATAATCTGCAACTTGGAGATACAAATCTTCAAGCGAATACTCATTATTTTATGAGACTAAAAGGTCTAATTGCAGAAGCGGGAAGGTAAATATCCTACCTAAATGCACAAGGTACACTCTGAGATGGGTGTACCTGTTTTTTAGAGGTAATCCAATTCCTTATTCAATAATTAACTCTATTAAACTGGAGAAAAGATATGCGGCATGTAGGAATCATAGTTTCAATTGTCATAATTTTGAGTCAATCTATTGTTTTGAATGCTCAAATAGAAAAAGTTAATACAATTAAAAAGACTACTATTGAAAGTATTCAACTCTCAAATATATTGACTTCAGAAGCTAAAGAAACTGAAGAAAATTCTGATATAAACTCAGAACAGGATACAGAGCTTATTAAAACAAACATAACTGCTTCGAAGCCTAACTACAAGATACTAAGTGAACTCATCGAGAAAAACTCTTTATCAGAGCATTCTGACTTTTCCAACGAAATTGTAGTTGTACCATACAAGTATATAAAAGCCCATTCTTGGGAGTACATCATGGAAAAGTTAGGTTTTTATTCTGAATGTAACGAAGTTGAAGCAATGTTTTTAAGTGTTTTCACTATAAAAGACTCTACTTTATTCTCAATGTACAAAACCTTTTATAATACTTTAGATTCAAACAACTATAATTGTCAATCATGGAATCATTTCCATCTAAATGATATTTTTATGGGAGTTGATGATTTTCAAGATGTCTTTGATGCTTTTGAAGCAATTGGAGAACTCTCTAATAATAATTTTGATAGTACTGATATCTATAAGATTGACAATTCTGACAAGTTCTATATGGGAGTGACGTATATTGGAAAAGAAAAAAGCAAAGTAGGAAAGTTAGCCTTGGTGGATATAAACCTATTCTATAACAAAGAAAAAATAATAAGAATTTTTGAAGATGAATTAAACACAGCAATCTTCTTGTCGTTACGCGATTATATGCAAGCTGTTTGGGCAATTTTTGATATAATCCATAAAAATACGACTACTTTGGAAAGTTTAGAATTGGAATAATTATGAAATACCCCCCAGATGATTCTTAATACGAGCAAGATAGAACTCATCTAGAATCTATTCTCAAACAGAATTGACGCAAAGTTGAAAATAAGAAGCTGAGACTCTATACGTATTTAACACCTTCAACTTCAAAAATGAAACTACTGCCAAAAGCTTCGACCGGTGTAAGTGCACCTACGTAGTCGCCTTCCAAAACTCTTTTGATAGCTTCTACTGCTATTAGAACAGTAAAATAGTATGGTTCCGGTGTTTGTATCATTGTTTCAGCATAGATGCCTTCTTCACTGGAAGCTTTTGCGTATACATAAGCCTTGTCTTTGAGCATAGATTCTTTGCTAGGTCCCTTAGCGTAATTAGCTGCAAAACCTGTAAGTACTTTTTTGCCATAACTTTTGCTGCTGAATTTGGCTATTATGTCAATCATATTATCAGCCATCATCGCCCAGGATGAAGAAAGAGCATAGTGAGTTTGAATATTGGGAATACCCAATGATTTGTGGCAGGCTATCAGCTCTCCAATCGGGATAGTGAAAGTTGTTCTGTTTTTATCAGGGAATTTAACATCCAAATCAGATTTTTGTATACTACTCTGATGCAGCGCATTTTCTTTTATTTCAAAACCACCTCTGGGCAAGAGCATAATCATTTGCTTAAAAGTCCCTTTACTGGGTTTGGCTTGAGTTGCCATAACTATGTCGAGTGAATCACACGAAGGAAGTTTTTTTACAGTATGCGCTGCTACACATTCAGTAGCAATGATATTAAAACCAACACCAGGCATAATCAAAATATTGCTTTCACGAGCTACATCATCTAGAGAATATAGGAAATCATAGATTTCCAGATCACCTGTCAAATCCATATAATGAGTTTTAGTACGCAGACATGCTTCCACAAGTGTTGGTGCAGATTTACAGTAGGGTCCTGCCAGATTATACAGCAAATCAATATCTTTCAGATTGTTTTCGACTGATCTGTCGTCGTCAATATCGAATACTCTGAAATCCAGATTAAGTCTTAAAGCCAGGCGCTTAGTTTTTAAAGCATTTCTTCCGGCGATAATTGGTTGCAAGCCGCAGTCCGTAGCAGTTTTGGCAAGCCATGCTCCCGTAAATCCGTAAGCGCCGTATATCATCCACTTTTTTTGCATATCTTTGAAACCAAATCAAATATTAGGTATGTAGTTATAAATACGTATAAACAGTTAAATTATTCGATTTACATAGATGAAATTCTTTTTGAATAAAAAATACAATAGGGTTTAAATTAATATTACTATATTTAATATTGTCTTCAGTAAAACTATACGAATATACTATTTTTATTAAAATATAAAGTTCTGAAGACAGGTATGTATTTAGTGTTTATCAACAATAGTGGAATAAGTTATGCTAAAACTTTTATTGACCATAATTACCTCAATATTTATAATCTCAGAAGCTACTGCAATTGAATGGAATAGAGTCGAATTACCTGGTTCTTCTTTTATTCATAGCTTTTACAAATCTGGAGATGAAGCATATATTGGTTGTATTGGAGTTAAAAAAATAGATATAGTTGACAACATATCCAAATATTGTAATAAATACAATTACAACGATACAACGATACAACGATACAACGGTAAATATGAGTGCATACTTCAATCGTGTAACTGACATATTTAAGTCAAGAAACGGTACTTTATATATCAATGGCACTTTTAGCACCCTAATGATTTCGACTAATGGAGGTGATGTTTGGAATTCATCCGGATTTGCTATGTATAATGAAGACAGAAGCTACTATGAAGCAGGGAATACTGTTTTTGCATTTGGCCTTGTAGAGGCTTACAAAACTACTAATAATGGCGCGACTTGGGAGCATTTTAACTGGGGAAGTCGTTACCCTGCTGAAAATGCTGTAGTTGTAAATGACCAAGATGTCGTTTTTTATGAAGAGGATACACAATCAGATGCTAGATATTTGTCAATCTACAATGAAAATGTTTTACCTAGAACTAAGCATAAAGAGATTAGCATAGATCCAGAATTTTTCTGGACAGAAAATGATCAATTATTAGCTCTCAGCGATAGTAAAATTTATTCAACTACTGATATGGGAGATAATTGGACTGAAGAATTAGATATTATCGATAAACTTAAGTCAATTGACCAATTTAGGAACGATGAGTTTTCGTTTCTGGGCTTCCATGCAAAAAAGAACATCATCGTAATAAATTTTTATGCTTCTAATTCTGACTCAGGTAAAGATGAGCAGCATTTTGTAATTAGTTATGATTCTGGTAAAAACTGGGAAATAGCAAACATTTCAGAGCTTATGATATTCGATCAAAACCACATAAAGATTTTTGATAATGAAGTTTATGTACATGGAATTGGGGTTTTTGTCTATGATCGGGTTTCTAAAAGGTTTGAGAATGCTAACTATAACGCACCATTAAGTCTTCATTATAGAGATTTTCAAGGTGATTTCAGTTTTGCAAAAATTAGTAGCAATGATGATAATAACTCTTGGATCAAAGGTGGGAATTCTGATAGTTGGAGGAAGGTTAATGAAAAAACCAATCTGCGTTACTCCTTTAATAAGGATAAATACTATCTGGAAAACAATGTACTCAGCTGCGAAAGAGAAGGTAAAACCTTAATGACCTGGGAGAATATTAAAAAATATGATTTCGTGAAAGATACTAAGGATTATATCATATTACAGACTATAGGAACTGATGGTTTTCTTAACTTTGAAATTCTGGTATATGATGGCCGTAATTATTCTTTCGATGATATATTTGCTTTGGATTTTGATGGAGAAAATGAAATATGTTATGTTGTAAAAGGTGATGACGATTACCCAAAAATCCTAAGAGGAGAAATTGGTAAACTTGATCAAGCAGATACTTTATATTCTGATTTTTTACAAAAACAATTTGTGCCTAATATCTCGTTTGATGGAGACAACATTACAATAAGTCAATATTTCACTATACACTCGAGCACAGATAATGGTCAAAATTGGGCGCTATTGTATGAAAACAAATATTTTGACGATTATTCAAATCCAACATGTTACAATCAGCATTTCTATGTAGGTGGAGTTTTTGGGTTTCTAAAAAGCTCAGATGGTATCGTATGGGAAAATCTTATTGAAAATTACTGTGACGCATATGTCAATTATTATGAATTCAATCCAAATGGTCAAATATATTTATATACTTCCGAAGGTGTCTTTGCATCGGAAAAACCAATTTCTGTAGATGAAGGTAAACATCTTAAAACTCCAAGTATTAGTATATTTCCTAATCCTGCTCAAGATGTAATTTGTGTGGATGTTGATTGTACAGTAGATTATATCGAAATTTTTGATTTAAGTGGAAATAAACTTATCCAAACTGAATCATCAAATGAAGTGGATATAACTGCCTTGCAGCAGGGGAGTTATTTTTTGAAGATTTATTCCGGTGAAAAAGCATATTTCAGGCAGTTTATAGTTGAATAATAAGATATCATAAAGTCGGATGTAAATGATTTGCATTCGACTTTTTTTTATCTCAAAATACCATTAGTAAGCAGTATAAAAAATGTCAAAATAGTCTGATGAAAAGAGGTAAGCTAACTCGTTTATATTAGGAATATGCTTTCTTTTGTAAGAGGCTGTCTCATGGAGTATGTAATTTGTTGTTCTATCCGATAAAGTGTAAGAATCAACATATATTTCCAACCATCGTTTCTTTGTTGAAAGCTGACAAGCTCCCTAAGTTCGAATTGTCGCATGTGGATATTCTCATTCATATTTTTTAGATATACATTTCTGCTCTTATGAAATAGGCCTTTCTTGTTGCATCCCCCATCTACAAAATATCCATTGCCATATTCTTAAATCTTATTAAGCATATGAAATATTATCGATTTCCTTGGTATATTGCATATTCGCATAATTGCATGATATATATCAGAAATAAAACAAAATAGGTACTAAAAATGAGTGCAAAGTCGAACGTAAATGTTCGCTCTGAAATCGGTACTCTGGAGGGCGTCATCCTCCATTTTCCGGGGCAAGAAGTCAGAAATATGACACCGGAAAACGCCGAGAGAGCGCTTTATAGTGATATCCTCAATCTTTCAGTTGCTACACGCGAATATCGCCAATTCAGCGACTGCCTTAAAAAAGTTACTAAAACATTCCAAGTTAGAGATTTACTGACTGACATACTTAAAAACACTGAAGTAAAACACGAACTACTTTCGAAAATTGCTTTCAAAGAGAATGCTGCTGACATTATGGAAGAGATACATGAGCAGTCTGCAGAAGATATCTCAAGGCAGCTTATCGAAGGTGTCTACATGAAGAAAAACACGCTCACGAGCTTCCTTGATCCAAATAGGTACTCTTTGCGTCCTCTTCACAACTTCTTTTTTACTCGCGATGCTTCTATGACAATTCGTGACAAGGTCCTAATCGGGAGAATGTCCAGCAATGTGAGAGAAAGAGAAGCTGATATAATGGAAGCTATCTTTAAGCATCATCCTGAATTTGGTGTAACTACTGTTAACACTGATTCTGCCGAAAAGTTTGATCCGAAAATAGCGATTGAAGGTGGTGATGTGCTTGTGGCTAAAGAAGATGTTTTTATAATCGGTACCGGCCCTCGCACTACTTCTCAAGGAATTGACTTTATTCTTGATGAGCTTAAAAAAATTGGTGAAAAAAGACACGTAATTGTACAAGAGCTTCCACACGAGCCTGAATCTTTTATACACCTTGATATGGCATTTACTATGCTTGATCGAGATAAATGTATGGTTTTCGAACCTCTTATTCTGAGACCAAACAGATACCAAACTGTTCAAATCGAAATTGATAACGGCAAGGTGGTCTCCATCAAGAATGTTGAAAATATTTTGGCTGCTCTTAAGAACCTTGGTATGGATCTGGAACCTCTTTACTGTGGTGGTAGAGATGACCAATGGGTGCAGGAACGTGAGCAATGGCATAGCGGCGCCAACTTCTTTGCATTAGGTCCAGGTAAAGTTATTGGTTATGAAAGAAATGACAAAACTATAGAAGAGTTAGCTAACCATGGATTTGAAGTGCTTCCAGGAGCAGATGTAGCTCGCGGTGTTATTAGCCCAGATGCCTATGATAAGTATGTAATTACTATTGACGGTTCGGAATTATCTCGTGGCGGAGGTGGCTGCAGATGCATGACAATGCCTGTCAGACGTCAACCGGTTAATTGGTAAAAAAGAAAATACAAATAGATCAAAATCCGCTTTTAGATACTTTCTTAGAGCGGATTTTTTTTTGTGTAGTGAAAGTTGTTATTGAAAGAATATTGATATATTATTTTGTAAATATTTATACCATAACCAACTCTTCGATATTTGAAGTCTTGAATATTTTCGTTTCATCCATCAGAGGAATGGTTTTATCTTCAAAAAGCACTGTACCTTCTATAATTTCAGAGTCTGAAAAGGATGTTGTTCGATCAATTGCAGATTCATCGAATGTGATTATTCTGTCTACTGTATCTACAGTGAAAGCATGGTGCTTCCCTTTGATATTAAACACTATAACAAGTTCCGTATAGTTGTTTTCCAATACTCGATATAACTCAGCAAAGAGATTAATTAGAATGCTTAACTCCTCTTCTTTAGCTTGATATGCTACTTCTCTTGCAGCCTTATACCCCTCTTTTGAGACAATTTTTGCTATTTCAACAGCTTTTTGATGTATTTGTTTGTGCGGCTTATCAAATCTATCCAAATGATGATTTATAATGTAACTATCTGATTTATAATGATCATACCACTTCCCAAATTTACATGCATGAGGGTCTGTGGTTAATCTAAATTCTCTCTCTTCTTCCACTGAGGCAATCAGTTCATTTACCCAATTTTTATGATCTTGCTCTCTTTCTTTCAGCATACTTATCATCTCATAGGCTTCTTTTTCAATACTTTCCATACCAAGTAGGATACGTAAATCTACCACAGATACTACTTCATTTCTCCTATTCATAACACCTTTATGAGCAGGGTTACTTGATGGCATATAGGTCAAGTTTTTGCAATGAATTACTTCAGAGATGTCTCTAATCCTGATTACAAACTTTGACTTGCCCAGATTTACAAGCAGATACTTATTTAAAATATCGTTATTCTCTACCATGTTTACCGACATAATAGCGCCTTTTTATATGCATGAATATAATATAATTATCAAAAGTAAGCATAACTTTAAACGTACTGATAATAACTGATAGACGGTTATATTATATTTATTATTATTTAAGTATTTGCATTATACATTTTTTTATCTTAATCTTTTTGTGTTTTTCCAATTATGCTAAAAAAAACCGCCTACAATCAACATATAATTGTAGGCGGCATATAATAAACTGATATTAAGCTATAAGCTTATTTTTCAGGAGTTTTTTTGATAATTTCTACCAAAAGATCCCAGCATTTAGCTGTAGAAGAAATCTGGATTTTTTCGTCAGGTGAGTGAACATCTTCCAAGTTTGGACCGAAAGAAAGCATATCCATAGTAGGATATTTTTCACCGATAAGACCACATTCCAAACCAGCGTGAATAGCTTCGATCACAGGTTTGTTACCATATTTTTCTTCATAGATTTTTGCAGCTTGTTGCAAGATAGGAGAGTCAATATTTGGCTCCCAAGCAGGGTATCCGTCACCAACAGTAACTTCAGCACCGCCAACTTCCATAGCTAACTTAACTTTTTGACCTAAGTCACGTTTTTCAGAATCCATAGAAGATCTTTGGCTAGTAAGCATGAATACTTCGTTTTCACGAGTTTCAATGATTGCCATATTTGTAGAAGTTTGAACCAAACCAGGGATATCCGGGCTCATTCTGTAAACGCCGTGAGGCATCAAATAGAAAGAGCGAATGATTTTAGCTTGGAAATCAGCTGTCCATACTTTAGCAGGTGCATCAGTAGCTTCTGCGAATACAGTCAGACCAGGTTCTTTAGTTTTATATTCAGCAACTACAACATCATTATAATCTTTTACTGCTTTTTCGAAATCTGCAACAGCAGCTTCAGGAACTACAACAGTAGCAAATGCTTCGCGAGGAATTGCATTGTGCTTGTTACCAGAGTTAAAATCAGCAATGCGAATATTCAATTTATCTGATAATTGAGCAACTAAACGAGTCATAAATTTAGCAGCATTACCACGACCGTCATGAATTTCGATACCAGAGTGACCGCCACGAAGACCTTTAACTACTAATTTGAATGCTTTGCCTGCAGGAGCAGCTTCAGCTTCCAATTTATAGCTACCCATAGTGTTAAGACCACCAGCGCAACCAATAGTGAAAGCACCATCTTCTTCAGAGTCAAGGTTGATAAGGATTTGACCTTTAAGTAAGTTTTCTGACAAACCTAAAACACCAGTCATGCCAGTTTCTTCGTCAAGAGTGCAAAGAACTTCTAGGTCAGGATGAGGAATATCAGTAGATTCTAAAAGAGCCATACCCATTGCAACACCGATACCATTATCAGCACCTAAAGTTGTACCTTTAGCTTTTACCCAGTCACCATCGATCCAAGTTTGGATAGCATCATTATCAAAATCAAATTCAACATCAGCATTTTTTTCACATACCATGTCAACGTGACCTTGAACAGTAATAGGTCTGCGATTTTCCATACCAGGAGTAGCAGGTTTGCGCATAACGAAGTTTCCAGTTTCATCTTTTTCAACTTCGATATTTCTTTCTTCAGCCCATTTCAAAAGAGCTTCAACTAATTTATCTTCCTTTTTTGAAGGGTGTGGATAATTGCAAATGAATTCGAAATTTTGCCAAACAGCTTTTGGTTCCAAGTTGCCTAGTACATTAGCCATTGTTATTTCCTTTTATAAATTCAATAAATGTAATAAAACCATTTCCATGTAGTTGATTGAGAAAAATTGTAACTCTCTCATTAGCAGGAGCTACTTTCTCACCAAATTTATTATCCATAAGAGCGATAATCTCTCTTACTTTTTTTTCTCCATCTATAGCAAGCCATGTCTCTGAGCCTATGTCATCGAGATTGGCCCGCATAAATTTTGAACCGCCTTTGGGAATAAGTATTTTTTCTATAAACCGATTATTATAGCGGGGCACCAGAACATCAATTAATCCTTCGCTATTTACTTCAAATCCATGTACGTGCAATGGAGTAAGATCTAAATAGTTAATTTGCGGAGCGTTCTTTTTTTTGCCAAACATAAATACAAATCAAATAGTTATACGTTCAAAAGCGGAATAAGTTGTTAATCTTATAGTATAAGTTAAAAAGAGTCTTTGATTTAAAAAAGGAATATCGGAGAAAAGTAAAAAAAAAGAGGAACTCTGTGAAGAGTTCCCCTTAAGAGATTTATCGTAAATTTAGATATTATCTAACAACAACAAAACGTTTAGAAATCATTTCATTGTCACCAGCGATAACTTTAAGAGTGTAAGTTCCAGCAGGAACGTTAGCTCTATCCAAATCGATTTTCACTTTGTGTAATCCCATGCTATACTCTTTTGTGAGTATTGGCTGAGCCACCAATGTACCTTCTACACTATAAATCTGAATAGTGATTTCGCGAGCTTCGTTCATATCAAGATCGAATGCCAAATCAGAAACAACCGGGTTAGGCTGAATTTCAGACATAGTCATAGAAGCAGCACCGTTGATTTTAACACTTTGTTCAGCTTGAATTGCTTTATAACCATCAGACGCAACACTTACAAGTCTGTAAATATAAGTTGCACCAATAGTAAGTACAGCATCATCATCAGTAAGTTTATAACGCTTACCGAATTCAGATTGATTTAGACCTGCAAGAGCAGAATTATCTTCATAAGAAGAAATCATTTCAAACGGCTCTAAACCAGCTGCAGTCATTTCAGCCCTGTGTACTTCAAATCCAACATTG
This sequence comes from uncultured bacterium, assembly GCA_942490685.1. Classification (GTDB taxonomy): domain Bacteria; phylum Bacteroidota; class Ignavibacteria; order Kapaibacteriales; family UBA2268; genus JBFHIJ01. Next base: position 284,518 of record CALNXW010000031.1, on the reverse strand, counting down.
TCAGTTTCTTTGATTGTTTCCCAATCTAGGAATGCTTTAACATCAGAAGAAGTCACGTCAAAGTTTCTCATTTCTACGTCAAGTCCCATATAATCTTTGAAGTAAGAAGTACTCTTAGTCAAGATACCAGGGTTAGTCGGATTGTAAACAATTGTAGATGGCGTCATGCTACCATCAGAATTGAATGAGAAGACTGCAAATGTGTATGCAGTGTTTCTCAATAAGCCACCAACTGTAAGACCGGAGTTAGAACCAACATAAACAACTTTTGCTTGACCAATCATTTCAGTTGCCTGATCGAACAATGAGTTCCAGTTATAATAAGTTCCGTTTACTGGTCCTGCACCATAATCAATTGTAGCACCTTGTTGTGCTAATACAATTGAACGTGCTGAATTAGTCCAGTACATTGATATAGAGTATTTAGTTCTAGATTGATACGTAAGACCTGAAATTTGATTAGGCATTGTTGCACTAACGTTAAACTGGTTAGAAACTGCAGGTGTCAGACCACCAGTAGCAGTTGCAGTCAAAGTAACGCCTGTTGCAGCGAAACCATAAACCAATTCGTCAAATGTAGCAACACCATTGATCATCATTTCTGTAGAACCAGCAGTGATTGTAGTTGTATTAGTAATTGCCATGCTTACATTACCAGTGCCATTGATATCTTTATTACCATTGACATCCTGTAATTCGACAACAACATTAGTAGCTACATCACCTACTGTTGTAGTAGTAGGTTGTGTAGTAAATGCTAACTTAGTACCTGTAACAACTATTGTATTATTAGTTGCTGCTGCACTTGAAGTATGATCGAAAACAGTAAATGTAGTTGTAGGCGTACCAGTTTGTACTGTATTAGTATTGTTTACATTAAATACAAATCGTGATCCATCACCATTTGGTAATGCTGTTTTCAAAGATAGTACAACAAAAATATCATACGTGCCATTATCTGGACATGTGATATTTAAACCATTGAATGTGATAGCTCCCGCTGTTATAGAAGCAGCGTTTGCTAACTTAACAGAAGATCCATTAAATAAAGCTACATCATTGATATAAGTATCAAATGCTGCAGTATTACCTACACCTGCTGTAAGTGTTAATCCATTCAAATAAGTAGGTCTGCTATCGTCAGAGATAATATCATCTCGAACTTGAAGTTTCCAAACCACCTGGCCATCTGAATTTGTAGTAATAGTGCTTGTTTTTAATGAACTGATACCTGTTGCAGCTTCATTACCTAAAGCAATGATATCTGCTCTTGCATTAGCAGCAGCACACATAAAGATGTTGAACAAGTCAGCTTCCTGACCATTATTCGCAACTATTCCAACTGTGTTTTGACCACCTGTTACGCTTACATCAATATCATCAGCACAAATATCAGCATCCACGATTGTGTATGTCATGTTGTATGTTTGATTTCCGTTAGTCCAAGAACCTACACCTGCAGTAAATGTACCACCAGCAGTAGGATCAAATGTAATAACAGGAGCGTTTTGAGTTACATCCATTACCTGATCATAATTAACAGTGACTACAAAGTTGTTACCTGCATCAGAGTCTTCTACAAAAATATCGTTAACTGTGATAGAAGTTACATTAGCAGGAGTATTTGAGATAATTACAAATTCGTAGTTAGCAGGATCTAGGACACCCATATTTAGGTTAGCATCCTGTGCCATTACGACAAGGTTTACACCACCTTCTACAGGATTTTGCGGAACAGTATAAGAATATGTATATGTTCCGTTTCCTGAACCTGATACGTAAGTAGCTGTAGTAGTAGAATTATCAGAGAATGTCAAATTAACTGTAGGTTCTTGAGTTGTTGAACAACCGGCGTCTAACAAGTCGAAAGTAAATGTTAGAACATCACCTTCCACAGCATTTGTTTTTGAGACATTCAAGTTAGAAAGAACAGGAGCTGTATTATCAATTGAGAATTCAATACCTTCTGGAGAATATTGCGTTGCAATATTGCCTTTAGTATCCATTAAGTCAAAAGTAATATTAACATCGCCTGTTAAATCTTGTGGATCTACCAGATATTTATAAGCAAATACATTACCGTTTGAATTTGCAGCATCAATTTGCACAGTATTTACTAACTGACCAGCTGTATTTGTCATATTAACAACGATATCACCTTGTACAAAGGTACCACATCCTAAGTCATCAGCTGTTATTGAGAAGCTTACTTCTGTTAACATTGCAGCAACATTAGGAGCACCAATACAATCAGCATCATCCAAATAGTTAGATAATACTGGTGCTGTGTTATCAATATTAAAGTTAGCTGTTTCAGTTACTAAGTGACCGAAGCCATCTGTAGCAGTTACTGTAATCAATGCTTCACCTGTATACGCAGAACCTGCAGGGATTGCATAAGAATATGTGCCATTGTTATCAACAACTGGAGTAGCAACTCCACCAAAAGGTGTAACTGTTACTGACAAATTATTGATAGCCATATCACAACCATTGTTAGTTGCTGTAATACCAAAGTCAAATGTATTGTCAATAGTATTTGAAACACATGTTACTTGTGGCAAGTCAACAACTAATGTAAGTGGTTCTGTATCTACTGTAATATCTATTGTTTCTTGGTTAGCAATATTACCAACTGCATCCATAGCATTTACATTAACTGTAAGTATACCTGAATCTTCAGAAGATACAGTATATGTAAATGTATATTGATTTGGAATTGGCTGAAGCGAACCGTCTAATGCTTGAGTGATTGCTGATAATTGTGCATTTGCATCACCAACAATTGCTGCAGAGATATTGCTTTCATCAAATGAAGCGCAGCCTAAATCAATTGCATTCAAAGTAAATGTTACTTGATCACCTACTAATACACAGCTTTTATCAGCTGATAAAGCTAAAGTTGGTGCTGTGTTATCAATTGAGAATTCAATACCTACAGGTGCATATTGCACTGCTGCATTATTTTTACTGTCAGTCAAATCAAATGTAATATCTACATCACCTGTTAGATCTTGTGAATCTACTATGTATGTAAATGCATAAGTATTTCCATTAGTATTTGCCACATCAAGTTGTGGAGTATTTACTAATGGACCACCTGAGTTTGTCATGTGTACAACAATGTCACCATGAGCGAAAGTAGAACAACCGAAATCTTCTGCTGTAATTGAGAAGCTTACTTCTGTTCCAAATGCCGCAACGTTTGGTGTTCCAACACAATCTGCATTATCTACATAATTAGATAATACAGGTGCCGCATTGTCAATTGTAAAGTTTGCAGTTTCAGTAATAAGATTACCAAATCCATCGTTAGCTGTTACAGTAATTACTGCTTGACCTGAGAATTCAGAACCAGCTGGGATTGCATAAGAATATGTACCCAAATTCTCTGAAACAGGAGTAGCATTACCACCAGCAGGTGTAACTGTTACAGTTAAGTTATTGATTGCTTGATCGCAACCATTGTTAGTTGCTGTAATACCAAAGTCAAATGTATTATCAAGTGGGTTTGATACACATGTTACTTGTGGCAAGTCAACAACTAATGTAAGTGGTTCTGTATCTACTGTAATTGCATGTGTCACTTCTAGAGCGGCATTCAATAGATCATCTGCTGCATTAATTTTAATTACAGGAAGAAGATCTGTTTGAGCTACTGTATATGTGAATTCATAGTTATAGCCAACACCAGCAACAGGAGTTACTGCAGAGATGTTATTTGCAACACCTGCATCTACTGTTACAACGATATCATTTTCATCAAATGTGCCGCAACCTGCGTCGCTAGCATTAACATGGAATGTAATTACGTCACCAACTTCAACACAAGTTGGAGGTGTATTTACTAATGCAAGTGCAGGAGATTCAGTATCAATGCTAAATGCTGTAGCAACTGACAATGAACCAGACATAAGTTTAATGTCTTCTACTGAAATAGTAAGAGATACTGCACCATTATTGTCATTAGCATCTACTAAGTAGCTGAATTCCCAAAGACTGTTGCCGGCATTGTAGCCTAAGTTAGTGAAGTTTAGAGGAGTTAATCCATTAAACTGAATATCGATATCGTTCTGATCAAAAGTAGCACATCCAGGATCTGAAATTTCAAACCCAAAAGTTACTGTTTGACCAGCTTTATAACAATCTGCATTGCTAACTAATGTAAAGTTAGATATTTCAGGAGCTGAGTTGTCAATACTGAATGTAGCAATGCCATTTTCAGTAGTTAAGTTACCCAAACCATCATCTCCGCTAATATCGATTGTAGCAGTACCTGTACCTACTGTATTTATAGGAGTATATGTTGCAGTAAAGTTAGGAGCTACACCTAATACAGTTGGTTGAACTGTTGTTGCATTTGGTAAAGTGATAGTGACAACCGGAGTTGCACCAGCACCACCGCATGAAGCATCATTAACCGTAAAAGCAATTGAAACTGCTTCATTCGCTTTATAACAGTCATCAACCATAGGATTTGTAAAGCTACCAAAAGCAACTACAGGACCAGTGTTGTCAAGTGTAAATGTTTCAACTACATCAATAATAGATGCATCACCAACATTTACCACACCACTAGCATCACCCATTGTAGCAGTATTTGTTAAATTATCCGCGATTGTCAATGTTACGTTATAAACACCTTGATTGTGTGCTACTTGAGGCTGTGCAGGGAATACAAAGTCTACAGTCGCAACACCAGCGTTTAATGTAATGTTTGATCCTGTGATAGTAGTACCTGCGCTTACAGCTTCAGCACTAATATTTCCAGAAGCAATTGCTGAGCAAATATCATTATCTGTAACAGCAAATGTCATAGTTACTGTTTCACCATCTTTAACACAATTTGTATTAAGATCAATCACAGCAACAACAGGACCAACGTTATCTACATTAAATGTTTGCATAGCCGGAACTGAAGGATTATTAGAATCATCAGTATAATCCACTTTCAATGTATATGTACCGGAAGCATATCCAGTTACATCCAATGTTCCGCTATAACCTGCATTGTAAGAAACATTAATTGGACCAGCATATGGATTCAACTGATCATCTAAGATTGTTACTGTTGCATCGTTTTCGTTATCACCTGCACAATCAGTATCATTGATTGTGAATGAGTAATCAACACTTGCTTTTTCGCAATTGTCAACTACCAATTCTGTGATTGGAGCCGGAGAGTTATCCAGCACAAATGCATCTATCATTGATAGAGTACCAGTACCGGCATTACCTGCGTCATCTGTCATATTAATCGTGATATCATAAGAACCATCAACTGTTATACCATCGATAATATAAATCAATTCGACTCCCCATGTATCAACACCAAGATCAGTAACGACGATACTAGGAGAAATAGTTTCGCCAATACCATCAGTTGTTACTGCATTTGCAGAAGTGATATTAGTTTCGTCAAATGTACAACCAGTTGAGTTTTCAACTTCTGTAACTGTAAATGCAAATATGATACTATCTTGTGCAGGAGTATCATTAAAACATGTACCTGCTGTTACTTTAGCTAAGTTCGCAGCATCCGGAGCAAGTTGATCTACACTTAGATCTATGTTACCCTGTTCGTAATCTGCAGTAGTTGAACCTAAACCATCTGTAGCTGTTGCATAAACATCTACATCACCGTTGTCATCACCTTCTACTATAGTATATGTAAATGGATATACATCACCTGTAGGCGCACCAGCTGTAACTGATTTCATTCCACCAGGCATATCCAAATAAACAGTTACATCTTGAATTGGAGAACAGCCAGTTTGACTAACTGTCACAGTACCACTTATAGCAGAACCTCCTTTCAAGCATGAACCTGCTTGTGTTATAGTTAAATCAGTAATGCTTGGAGCATCATTATCGATTGAGAATGTTGCATTTGAATAGATAATACCATCATTAAATCCTGTAGCAGGATCTTCTAATGGATCTATATCTGCAACATTATTATTATCATCTGCAATTGTAAGTTCTAATTGGTAAGGGCCATCAAGAGCATTTGATGGTACAGTAAATGCTACTGTTACATCATAACCTGTTGGAGGTGTTACGCCATCAATATTTGTTACCACACCTGAAATTACAAACGGACCGAACCAAGAAGTTCTTGCATCGGCTGTAATATTAGTTGCGTCGAAAGTACCACAACCGTTTTCTTCTACGTGGAATGTTGCGTTTACTACTGTAGTTGGGTTTTGACCCAAATCTTCAGTGTATTTTACGCATGTTTGATCAAATGCAATATTTGATACGATTGGACCAACGTTGTCAACTGTAAATGTGATATTGCCTGCAGTTGCTACTGCGCCATTACCGTCATTTACTGTAGCTGCAACTGTATAAAGACCGTCGTAAGTAGTTTGACCATTTGCAGGAATATCAATTGTGTATTCCCAAGTGTAAGTATTACCTAAACCTACTGGACCAGTTGGTTGACCATTGCTTTCTACTGCATTTAAGTCGCCCAAACCTGTAAAGTTAATTACTACACCTGTTTCATCCAAACAACCTGCTGCATCAATATCAGCTGATACTGTTAGAGTGATTGTTTGTGTATCATTATAGCATCCGCCGTCTTGTGCGCTGGCAATTGCTACGTTTTGAGGAGCAATCTGATCTAAACTAAAGTCTGTTCCGCCGATACCAAAGTCAGCTGATACAGTAGCTAAGCCGTCTGTTGCTGTTGCATAAACATCAACATCGCCGTTACCGTCTGCTAAAATGATATCAGTTGTAAATTCATAGATAAAGTCATTATCTAAATCTGTGTTTTCTGCATCATCTGCCAACGTTGCTACTACACTTCTGTCTTGACCATCTGCCGGGAAGTTGAAATATACTGTTACAGTAGAGATTTCAGAACAACCTGTTTGAGTTACTGCTACTGTACCATTTACTGTTGCACCAGTAGTCAAACATGCACCAGCATCTGCCGGGTCAAGTGTTAAAGCTGTAATTGTTGGAGAGTCATTGTCTACGCTAAATGTAGGAACTACTGTGATATCAGCATTTAATGCTGTGCCAGTTGCATCCGCCATTGTAGCAAAGTTATCCAAATGATCATCGATTACTAATGTAATTGTGTAAGCACCTTGATCTGCGTTATCAGGAATAACGAAAGGTACTGTTACATCATAACCGGATGTTTGGCCTGCTGCAACTACGATGTCAGCTTGAACTGCATTTATTGTAGTTAAGTTATTTAAAGCTGAAGCTACGATATTTGTTTTATCAAATGTGCCGCAACCTTCTTCTTCTACATGGAATGTTGCATTTACAACTGTAGTTGGTGTTGGAACCAAATCTTCAGTGTATTTTACGCAAGTTTCGCTTAATACGATATTAGATACAACCGGTCCAGCATAATCAACTGTAAATGCATCATTATCAGTTGCTGTAGATGGGTTACCTGCAACGTCAGTTACATTCACTGTCATTGCGATTGGTGTACCTTGTGGAATTGTATTATTTGGAATAGTATAAGTTACGCTTGCTGCATTTGTACCATTATCATAGCTGATTGAACCGCCATCTGTTGGTACTGTGTGAGACCATGCACCTGAGCTAAATACTACTTCAATATTCGTATTGTCGATTGGTGAGCAGTTATCAGCATCATCGTCTACTGTAAATGGTAATACGATTTGACCAGGAACTTCACATGTTGACACGATATCAACTGTAATTGCTGCAGGTGTTTTATCATATTGTACAGTAAATGCATCGATATAAGATGCTTGATCTGCTTCGCCTTTGTTCACGTATGCAGTGATTTTTACATCACCTGATGTTTCTGTACCAACTGTAGTATATGTAAATGTATAATCATTTCCACTTACTGAAGAAGCTACATTTAAATATTCAATATTATTGCCGTCATTACCGAAATCTAATTCTACTGTTGGAGTTACATCTGTATAACATCCGCCGTTTGTAGCTGTTACGATTACTTCGATAGTTTCGCCTAATGCTAAGCAAGTTGGTGTGTTTGATAAATTAACATTGATACTTGCCTGGCTATTATCCAATGTAAATTGTCTGTAAACGCCTAAATCTGCTTGAATTGGGCCATTGCCACTTGGATCAGTAACAACTGCATTAAAGCCTCTAGGACCACTACCGTCGCCAATTACGATTGGAATTGAATATGTATAAAGAACTGTATTCGCATCCGGGTAAGTAATATTTAATGTATGGTTCGCAGGATTTGGATAGTTAGTTAAAGCTGTTTCCAAATCTGAAAGAACTACATTGCTTGCATCCCATCCGCCACACGTGTTAGCATCTGTGATTGTTACTGTAAATTCTAAGTTTTCGCCGCCTCTTAGACATGTGCTTCCTGTGATTGCTGCTGTTACAGCTGATGGAATGTCATTGTCAATTGTAAAGGCTGCTAAAGCTGCTGAATTTACTGTTGAATGTAAGCCATCGTCTACTGTTGCATATACATTATCGTATAAACCTGCGTTTCCTGCAGGAACTGCATAAGTATATGTCCATACATAAGATGGAGCACCAGCATCATTAAAGTTAGTAACACTTGGAGTAGCACCTGCCCACAAACCGCTTAATGTTACGCTGTTTGCATCTACTGTTGCACAGCCGTCTACATCTGCAGTAACTTCAATTACGATGTTACCATTAGCATCTGACAAACAGTTACCTTCTGCATCTGTTCTTGAGATTGCTACGTTTTGCGGACCTGTGAAGTCTAATGTAAGGTCTGTGTCGCCGTTGTCTTCTTGAGTTGCAGAGTTACCTTTAGTATCGTCTGCATCTACATATACGTCAACTACACCGTCGCCTTCATTACCAACTGTTGTATAAGAGTAAGTATATGAGCCACCACCAAGATCCGTGATGCCACTACCTACTGTTAATTCTACATCTGCTGCAGTTGTGAAATCTAATGTTACTGTCAAACCTGTAACATCACCACAACCAGCATCTGTTAATGTAAATGAACCAGTAATATTACCTGATATTACACAGGCATCTTGTTGATCCACAACAAAGTTTGCAAATACAGGTTCGTCATTATCTACATAAGTTGTAACAACTGAAGTTTCTGCTGTTGGACCGTTACCATTAGGATCTGTTACATCAGCACCAATTGTATAAGATCCTGTTGCATCGCCTGCTGCAATTGGAATTGTATATGTATATACAATGTCACTTGCAGGTTGAGTGATTGCAGGAGCAACACCCCAATTTGATAAACCGGTTACAGAACCGTCAACTACTACATCGCCTGCTGCCCAGTCTGCTAAAATAGCACAACCGGCATCTGCGATCGTTACTGTAAATACTAAGTCATCACCATCTGTCAAACAGCCGCTGCTTGTTTCTGCGATTGTTACTGATGATGGACCAGTTTGATCTACTGTGTATTCTGCACCTGCGTCTGGAGTGTAATTTGTTACGTTACCTGCCATATCAGTTACATTAATAACCATATTGTAAGGACCATCTGCATCGCCGCTTACATCTAATGTGTACGTGTATGTATTACCTACAACTCCACCTGATTGAACAGGATCAGCTGCACTAGTTTCTGTAAATGTAATTGTGCTTACACCACTTACACCAGCATCTACATCAAATGTAAATGTCAATGTACCAGAAGCGCAGTCGCCAATTGTAGTATAGTTATCTACTATTGCTGTTGAATTATCAACGATAAAGTCATCGGCAGCCGGATCATTACTTGCATTACCTGCAGCATCCAATGCGCTGATGTCAAATGTCATTGTTTCAGTATCAGTTGCACCTGATAAATCAATTGTATAAAGCAATACATAGTTACCAGGTGTTGGTTGTGTCATTGAAGCTAAAGTTAATTTAGTTCCTGTAACATCACCGGAAGTACTACCAACAAGTGAAGCAGTAACATCTGATCCGTCAAAGGTACAAGTACCTGCTTCAACTATATTAACAGTTATTGTTGCATCATTAACTGTTGCAGATAAATCTGTATAGTAAGCATTACTGAATGCAAAACCTGCTATTGCAGGACCTGTGTAATCTATTGAGAATAAGTCTGAAGTAGTTTGAGTTGTTGCAGCATTTCCTGCAGCATCTGTTACTACTGCTTCAATTGTACATAGACCTTGGTCTTCTGTACCTTGAATAGTATAAACTACATCAAATTCTTTTGTACCATCATTATATCCGATAGAAGTGAAACCACCATTGGCTTGATCAGTACCGGTTGTGATTACATCACCATCTAAATCTTTCAATGTTAGAGAAAGAAATGGATCATCACATTGATCTTCTGAAGCAGGAATGCTAAAGCTTACAGTTTCACCTGTTTTAAAGCAATCGCCTGCTGCAAAGCCAGTTGGTTCCAAAGCTGTAATAGTCGGAGCAGTAAAGTCAAAATAGAAATCTGCATCCTGATCTAAAGTAGCATTATTGCCTGCTGCATCTGTTACAAATGCTTCTACTGTAACTAAAACGTTTTCAGTTTCTGTTCCTGCAGCTGTATATGTTACATATATTTTATCATCAACTGTTGAATAAGTATATGTATCATTTAATACCAACTCGATGTCTTGTGCGCCGGAGTGCAAGTAAACAGAGTCTACTGTTACATCACCGGAACATACATCAGACACCGGAACTTCGAAAGTAACCTGATCGCCACTAGCGATACAAGAGTTACTGCTTCCGTTACCAGCTACGTTTGCTACATCATCAATTACAGGATCAGTTCTATCTACAGAAACTGCATCTATAGCTCTGCCTAATCCGTCAGAAGGAGTATTTGAGTTACCCGATTCATCAGTTGCAATAACTACGATATCAAAATCTGTAGTAGCATCACCTGCTACGATTGTGTATTCATACGTATATGTATTACCACTTTTTGAAACAAATACAGCATCTCTGTCAGGAGCGCCATCATTTGTTTGATTATCATCTGTTTCCAACCATACGGATAAGTTTGTTTCATCAAACGTACCGCAAGTTACAGGAGGATCAATAGCAGTTACTGTAAATGTTACCTTAGCACCAGTGCCATAGCAGCTAGATGCATCTGATATTGTTGGTCCTACTATTGTTGGAGCAGTTTTGTCAATTGTAATACTTACTTCTTGTCCAGCTAAAGTATTAACTTTGCTGTCCGAAAGATCATAGTTTACTGTATGCAATCCTGCTGCATCACCAGCATCAATAGTTGTTTCATAAACAAACACATAAGATGGATTAGTAACAGTCTCATTTGCGTGTTTTACCAAATTATCAGTAAAATCACCAGAGTTAATTACTATACCACCTGCAGCATTCGCCAATGCACCATCCATTGTACCACAACCAACTTCACTTAAAGTCAAATGCAAATAAACAGTTTGACCTACTGAAGCACAAGATACTTCTGTACCCGCACCAACAACAGGGCTGTCTTTAAATACTGCACTTGTAATTGAAGGAGCTGTATTATCAATTGAGAATGATTCAGTATTTGAAGTTACTGTATTACCAGCTTCGTCAGTAGCAACAACTTCAATTACATAATCACCTGTATATGTATTGTCAAATCCTGAAATATCACAAGTTACTGTTTGAGTCCAAGCACCGTCAACGCCAGCCATTGCAGCTTTAGCCCATGTAAGTGTTTGTGGACCTGAAACATTTGTAACTGAAATATTTGCATTTGTCAAATCACCAAGTGTACTCTCAATATTTGCGGTTTCATCAATAGTCATTCCTATGGCTATCGATGCATCACCAGCATCATAACAAGCACTGCCAGGATCATTAGTCAAAGCTGGTTGACCACCAGCAAATGTTGGGTCAGAATTATCAATGTTAATAAGAGAAACAGCAACATCAGTAGCACCACTTGTGTTTGCATGCTTATCTATAGCTTCTACACTGAAGTCTATATCACCTTCTGTTTCGCCATTTACATCAAAGTCATAAACTAAATCCCAAACATTTGTACCAGCACCAGTTTCAGTAGCACTTACTAATGCAGCAATTGCATCACCGCCAGCACCACCAAGCATGTCAGTACAAGTACCTGAACCGGCAGTTTTAGTAAATAACAACTGTGCAGCACCAGTTTGGTTTTCAACATCAGAGCCGAAATCACCACATTCACCAGTGTCAGTAACTCTTACTGTGACTCTTAAATCAGCCGCCGCTGTACCATCATCACTAATGTTTTGGTCACTAGTGTTATCAGCAAGTCTTTCAATAGTTACTGAGTTAACAACAGGATTATTTTCGTCAACCGTGAAAGTAACAGTTGTTGATGAAGCTCCAGTATTGCCTGCAGGATCTGTAGCAGTAACTACGATATCATAATCACCGTTTGCATCTGCAGCATCAAGAGCTAAAGTAAATGTATAAACATATGGATCTGCCACAGTACCTGTACCAGTTTGACTAGTTGCAGTTCCAATAGTAGCAGCCCAATTAGTCGCACCAGTACTTCCAGTGAAATCTAGATTAGTTTCATCCCAAGTACCACATCCACCTTCATCAGATACTGTAACAGTAAATACTACATTACCTGTACCATCATTACATTGACCAGAAGTAAATGCAACTACAGGAGTTGAAGGATTAGTATTATCAACTGTAAAAGCAACAGTATTTGATGTAAAGTTACCTGCATCATCAGTTACTGTATAGTCAAAAGTATATGAACCAGATAAATCTGCACCAATCGCAGCTGTAGATGTTACTGTTACATCATTGCCAGCTACTGGATTAGATTTATTAGTATTTAAATCTGTTTCATTTGCTATATTAGCAGTTGTACCATAATTAAATGAAGTATTATCCAAATCTCCATAACCAGCGTCTGTTGCCTGAACAGAAACAGCTAAGTTATCAGCATTCATTAGGCAAGTTGCACCAGTTATGCTTGCAGCAGTAATGCCAGGCGACTTAGTATCAATAGTAAATACTTGTGTCGCAGCATCATCTGTAACTGCATTATTATTTACACCAGCATAATCCTGAGCATCAGCAGCAACATCGAAGAATGCGTCTTGAGTAAATTCTTCGTTGCTAGTACCATCTACAGAATAATAAGCTGTGTATTTTGTATCAAATGGGAATGTATTGTCATCATCAACAGGAGACCATTCGCCATATAAGAATGTCAAAGTATTTTGAGCACCATTAGCACCATCAGGGTCAACAGTGATAGTAGGCTCAAATGCCCAATCCATAATTTCATCAAATGTTAAAGTAATAGCATAAGTATTACCATTGTGACTTTGAGCAACTGCTGTTGTAGGGAAAGCATTAGCAGCGCTTGCATCACCATTTGCGAAAGTAATTGTTGGAGCTGTCGCAGCATCAGTAGTAAATGTAGCTTCATACCATGGAGCCATAACACCATTTGCGATATAAGAAACTCTATACCAATACTGAGTTCCACCTGTCAACCCAAATAAAGTCCAATGATCTTGGTTTCCAATATTTAAGAAACTATATCCTGCAACCATTTGAGTAAAGTTTGCATCTGTTGCAACCTGGAGATATATAGCACCTCCATTTGCATTTGCTATATCCCAGTCAATCCAAGCCACATGTTGATCGATCTCTGAAGCCGCATCTAGCGCATCATTTGCCAGAGCAGCTGCAGGAGCAGTAAATGTAGCCGGGTTAGTTAATCTTTGCGAAGTGCTATAGGCTATATTACCCGGAGCATCGCTTTGGTACTCATAAACCATAAAAGTATAATCAGTACCAGGCGTCAATCCTGAGATTTCCACCTCGTGATTTGCACCAACGTACAAAATCACACCATCACCAATGTTATCATTACCCGAAGCTAAATTGCCGGAGTAATCACCAGCAACTGTGGCATCATAATCCACATTGTCTGATGGGTTGGTAAAGGTTTGCCCGGTAGCTTCTCGAGCTACTACAATATTACCGTTACCATCGCCGGAACGCCACTGTAGTTTAAACTGCTTACCGGCCGTAATTCCGGTAGTAGTCATAGAGAGCCTTCCCGCTTGCCGCGAAGGTGTGGTCGCTGCCATCGCGTCTGGAACAGCGAGCACTACCAAAAACAGGCAGAGCAAAAACAAGTTGAACACTCGATTCATAGAGCGTCTCCTTAATTATTAAAAAAACAGAATTATTTGTCAATTTCCCATAGTCTTGGCACGTATATTGTGGAAAACTTTCAGTTTATACATACCAATATATACATAAAAAGGAACAATAAGTCATTATAGCCTATTTTCCAAGTAAAATGTAATCAATTTTCTTATATCATCAAACTAATATTTTTGTTAAATCTGCATTAAGTAGCCTTCTTTTTTATGCAAGTTTCTGATATTTTAGGACTTATGTAATCCACGATTTTTTCAAATTTACGTATATTTTTGTAGCAGATCTCCGAATATTCTCTTATATATTTTGGAGTCTATAGCTTGTCAGTTGATTCTGTATATGTTTTGATGAGCGTAATATAATCATAGAGAAGATCAAATTAATACTATCAATTAGAGTGCCTATTTTTAGATTCAGTATCACTTTTTAAATCTACTTGATAGTATAGCAATCTACTATGACAGAAACGAATGCAATATCTAAGTATTTTTATCACTAAAGAATATTATGAAGGAAATATGTGAGGTTAGTGAGACATGCGTGATATTAAATGGCAAAAAACCGCAGTTTTTAAACTGCGGTTTCTATATATAACTACTCTTTTTCAGTTTTTACTTCAATTACGTTTGAAAATCCGGTCATCCCATTTTTAAGAATTGCACGAACTCGGTAGTAATAAGTTTTGCCTGCTTCTAAATCATCAATATCCCAATCTTGCACAGGCATAATTGTAATATTGTAGTATTTAGTAAGAGTTTTAGTGAAACTTTTATCTTCGGCAACATCCAGAACATAATTTTTGGCATCATCGAGTTTTTCCCATCTTGCCAAAAAGTGATTAGAAGTTACATCAGATGCTTCTAAGGCTTTAGGAGCAGGAGGTAAAACAGTATAAGTTCTGATAAAGCTCACTTTTTTCTTAACAGGTTTGGCATAAACGGTAGTTTCACCTGCGCCATTAGCTTCGATAGCAGCAATAGTATAAGTATTACCGGGTTTTAATCCTTTGATTATCGCATTTGCGTGGTTTGTACCGGTGTTTTTATCAATACACGATGTTTTAGTACCTTTAATGATAGATTTGCCATACGTATTATTTGGGATTGACTCATACTTGTTTTTTGGCAATTCAATATCTTTCTTTTCGCTAACAAATACATAAGTTGCATCACCATTACCTCTCATATAAGAAAGCTGGACTGAACCATCAGGAAGTTCACTAATTCCAAGATTTCTGGGAGTGATGCTTGGAGATTTAGGTAATGTCATTATATCAAAAGACTTAGTAAGTATAGAATAATCCGGATTTTTAGTATCCGCGTAGCTATAAACATCAAGTTTATATTTAGTACCCGCCGTTAATCCAGTAATATTTAAATCTTTGTTATTAACTTTTCCGGAAAATATTGGAAAATTTCTTATACCGATAATGTCCTTATCAGCAGTTTTTATATCAACAACAGGCTTATACAGAGTCCCATTAGTAGGAGGATAGTTATTAATCTCAGCCTTGCGGATCACCATAAGAAAATTAGAATCAGTTTTCCCTTTGATTTTAAAAGAGACAGATTCCTGCTCAGTTTGAATAATAGAAATATCATCTATAGCATAAGCAGATATGCCAAGTGTGAGTAAAAGAGTAATTACAGTAAAAATGTTTTTCATAAGAGTATCATTTGAGTTAAACATATAAGCAAATATAACAAAAAGCCGGTTTAATATAAAAAAAAACGCGGTCTCTTATAGAAAGAGACCACGTTTAATATATCGAATCTATTGTTTATAGATCTTGTCGGATTAAACTATTCTTAGTTTAATACTCTCCAAGTACCGTTAACATAGATAACTGTAGACAATGTGTTAGCAAGAACACCAGTACCAAAGATGTTAATAGCGTTAGTAGTGAAGATATACATCACTTTACCATTTTCACCAGTTGGCATGTGAAGTGCAGCATCATTGATGTCAGCAAGACCAGTGTAATTAACAACTGAAGCATTAGCAGATTTAACAGCAGCTGGAGTAGCAGCAGTACCATAAGATAATACTACGTGACCACCACCTGGAGCTACAAATGCAGCATTACCAGTACCAGTAGCAATTAATTGCAATGCGTTACCGTTTTCAGACTGAATAGTTTGACCGATAGAAGTTTCAGAAGCAGAAACTTGGATACCAGTGTTACCATTTTGAACATCAGCAGTATAGACAGTTGCTGTACCAGCTACGTTATTAGCCATACCTGCAAAAGCAGAACCATTAGCAGTATTTTTCTCAGAATAAATACCATGGCCAGTACCTTCGTTTTCTACGAAGAATAAAGCCGCGTTAGAGTTAATGTTCTGAGCAGAGAACTGACCAGCAGTCATTGTCATGTTAGCTCCGAAAGTAGAAGCACCAGTAACACCTAAAGTAGATGTCATAGTAACAGCACCGTCAAAGTTAGCAGCAACGTTAAAGTCTGCTTCACCATTAACAATCAATTCAGCAGGAGCAGCTGTTTGAGCTACAGTAAGAATACCACCAGCATTAATTGCACCATTAGCATTCAAGTCGCCAGTAAGAGTAGTAGCACCAGTTACAGCTAATGTAGAACCCATAGTAACAGCACCGTCAAAGTTAGCTGTAGAGTTAAAGTCAGATTGACCATTAACAACTAATTCAAATGGGTTGATAGTTTCTGCGATTGTTACAACACCGTTAGTGTTAAGAGTAGTAACATTAGAAGTAGTTACGTTTTCTGTAGTAACATTAGCAGTAGTGATATTAGCTGTAGACATTGTAGTAGCACCAGTTACATTAAGAGTACCACCTACAGTAGCATTACCAGTAGCGTCTAAAGTAGTAACGTCAACATTTGCAGCGTTAACATCAGCTAAAGTAGAAGTACCAGTTACACCTAAAGTAGATCCCATAGTAACAGCAGCAGCGAAAGCAGAAACGCCATTAACTTGTAAGTCAATTGGAGAAACAGCATTATCAGCGATTGTTACAGCGCCATTAGCATTCAAATTAGAAGTTAATGTAGTTACACCATTGATTGTAACAGTTTTAGCAAAGTCTGCGTCACCGTTTACATCAAGATCAATGCCAGCACCAGCATCAACGTCAGCGATTTGAACAATACCATTAGCAGTGAAAGGACCGTTAATAGTTGTGTTATTTAATGTAGTAGCACCAGTTACTGCAAAAGTTCCACCAACTGAACCATTACCGCTAGAACCGAAAGTATTCAATGTAGTGTGACCACCAACATTTAAAGTACCATCAATATTAGCAGTAGTGTTAAATTCAGCATGACCGTCAACAGTCAAGTCAGAACCAGCACCAGATAAGATTAAATCACCATTGCTAGTAGTAGTACCATTTAGAGTGATAACGTCAGTTGGAGCATCACCTAAAGTAGTATTACCAGTAGTAGCAAATGTATTATTTATTTGAGTTGCACCAGCAACTGTAAGAGCGTCAGATAAAGTAGTAGCGCCAGTTACGCCTAAAGTACCACCAAATGAACCATTACCAGTGAAAGTACCATCTACAGCACCAACGTTACCAGTGAATGTACCATTTACAGCACCAACGTTACCAGTAAAGTTACCATCTACAGCACCAACGTTACCAGTGAATGTGCCATTTGCAGCAGCAAGATCACCAGTGAAAGTACCAGTAGTACCAGAAACAGTACCACCTACTAAGTTACCATTGAAGTTAAGAGCTGTTACATCGCCAGTAGCAGTGATGTTACCAGTTACATTCAAGCCACCTTGAGCAGTTACAAGACCAGTGAAAGTACCAGTTGTACCAGAAACAGTACCACCTACTAAGTTACCATTGAAGTTAGGAGCTGTTACATCGCCACCGAAAGTACCAGTACCAGTTACGCCTAAGTTACCACCGATATTTAAATCGTTAGTAATAGTAAGAGCGCCGATAGTAGCATCGTTTACAGTCAAGTCAGCATTACCGTCAAGAATACCAGTGATGTTAGCTGTAAGAGCTTGAAGAACACCAGTTAAAGTAGCGTTAGTAGAGTTAACATCAGTAGCATTTACAGTAGTAATATTACCAGTAGTTGAATTCAATGTAGTAACGTTACCAGTAGTTGAATTCAATGTAGTGATAGTACCAGTGTTAGCTTGGATATCGTCTACAACTAAGTTACCATTAGGCATATTGATTTGAGCATTAGCACCATTCATGTTGATCTGAGCGTTAGCACCATTCAAGATGATTTGAGCATTTGGATTTGTAGTTGAGTTAAACTGCAAGTTACCAGTGCTCAAGTTAGTGTTACCATCAACTGTTAAGTCTGCACCAACAGTGAAATCTTGAGAGATTTGACCATTTTGAGCAGTAATCATACCGTTGAACAAAGAGTTACCGTTAACAGTAAGAGCAGTCAATGTAGCAGTACCATTTACGTTACCAACGAAGTTTGGAGCAGTAACATCTACTGTGAAAGTAGGAGCTACGTCTGTATAAACTGTCATTGCATCTACGATTGCTCTGTCAATAATATCATTATCTACTACATCACCCATTAATTGGTCAACATCTAAGTCACCAGTTAAGTTTGTAGCGCTAGTAGCAGTTGTAGCATTACCAGTTAAGTTACCAATGAAGTTTGGAGCAGTAACATCTACTGTGAAAGTAGGAGCTACGTCTGTGTAAACTGTCATTGCATCTACGATTGCTCTGTCAATGATATCATCATCTACTACATCACCCATTAATTGGTCAACATCTAAGTCGCCAGATAAAGTAGTTGCTGAAGTAGCATTACCATTTAGATTACCAACGAAGTTTGGAGCAGTAACATCTACTGTGAAAGTAGGAGCTACGTCTGTATAAACTGTCATTGCATCTACGATTGCTCTGTCAATGATATCATCATCATTTACATCGCCTACTAATTGATCTACATCTAAGTCGCCAGTAATGTTAGCAGCAGTACCTGAAACGTTACCAGTTACATTACCAGTTACATCACCAGTTAAGTTGCCAATAAATGTAGGTGCAGTTACATCATTTACAAATGTAGGAGCAGGTGCATCATAAAGAGCAACATTAGCAGTCAAACGAGCATCTGCTAAAGTACCAGTAGTGATATTATCAGCGTTGATGTCAGTAATTGCAGCACCATTACCAGAGAATGTTGCAGCAGTAACGCCACCAGTGATATTTGCATTACCACCAACTGTGATATCATTAGTAATTGAGAAAGAACCAGTTGTAATTTGACCAGCAACATTTACATTAGCATCAAAATCAACGTCTTTATTAAAAGTAAGGTTATCGCCAGCAGCTGGTGCAGCAATTGTAATTGCATCAGCGCCTTCACCAACAACGATACCATTAAGGATTTCTAAGTTATGACCATGAGCTGTAGAGTTCCAGTAGATATCGCCTTTAGTTACTAAAGCAATTTTACCAGCAACACCAGAAGTATTTTCGATAACTACAGCACCTGTTGGATTTGGATTACCAGCAGAAACCCAACCGTCAACATTGTCATTGTTAGCAACAAAATGACCAGCAACAGCAAGACCGTTGTCAGAAGAAGAAGTTACTTCAATGCCTTTATGAACCATGTTAGCAGTTGCACCAACAACGTTATTTTCAACTTTAACGCCAGAAGTCATGTAACCATTATCAGCGTTAGTGTTAGTCATAAATTTAGCACCATAAGAAGTACCTTCTAAAGTAGTAAGGTTAGTAGTTACTAACAATGCGCCTTCAGAACTTTCGCCATCAGTAGTACGATCGATGTGTGCAGTTGCAACATTATCGCCACCACCCATAACTTTCAAAGCTTGGCCATTAGTTTCAGTTTGTGGAACAGAAATGTAAACACCACCACCGTTTACATCAGTTTTAGTGATGTCGATTGCAGTTTGACCTTCTGTTGGACCATTATGAGTGATTGGAAGAGTAAAGTTAGCATCTTTCCATTGAGGGATACCAAATTCTTCATTCCAAGTCATCATTTGACCACCTGTAGGAACAACGTTATGAGAGTATGCCCACTCTTGAACATTATTATCCCACCATACCATTTGACCTTGAGCTTGGCCATGACCTAATTTATTTAAAGGAGATGGAACAGGACCCCATTGTACTTCACCCATTTCATTCATGTAAAGTACATAGTCTTCCATTGCACCGTCTGTATCTAAATGTTCAGGTTTAACAACACCAAGACCAATTTTCTCAGCAGTGATTGCGCGAGGAGCAATAATTGGATCTGGGTAAGTACCAGTTAAATCACCAGAAGCAGGACCAGATGGAGTAGTAGATACGTTAGGAGCTAACATATTTTGAGTAATTCCACCATCAGGAATGTTATTTAAAACAGCTTCAGGTTTGATAGTTGGGTTAGGATATTGACCTTCAAGATCACCACCAGCATCACCCATTGGGATAGCCATAACGCCATCAGCCAACATGTCTTGAGTTACACCTTTATCTACGATAGCAAGAGCAACAGTAGCTGTATCAGCATTTACTGCAGCTTTAGCCATACCAGCGTAAGGTACTAATGTTAATGGTGTTCTAGCATAAGGCTGACCGCCACCAACAGTAACTTGTAAGAATAATTGTTTGTCGAATTCAACAACATTTAATGGTTTAGAACGACCCAAATTAACATTAAAGTAACCTTCAGTTACGTCAACATTTTGGTTTTCTTGCCAAACTGCTGTACCACCTGTTTCAGATTCGAAAAGTTCGAATGTCATAGAAACACTTTGATTAATCTTAGTATCGCCATTCACCAAAGTACCTTGATAGTTAATTTGATCTGGCAAGTCAGCTGGAGCTGCTTCCACTCTACCAAATGGTGCTAAAACGAAGGCAACTATAAGTAAACCGAGAAGAAGAAGTCTCTTCATTACTTTGCACTCCTAAACGATGTTATACAAAAAAATCTCATTTTTATTTTCTTATTTAAATTTATAAGCATGATTATTTAGCAACAACCATTACTGTTCTTACAGACTGAGCTTCAAAATTAGAAGCGCCAACCGGTCTAACAACTACTTCGCACAAGTAAGAACCACTTGCAAC
The DNA here is from genome assembly GCA_942490685.1 of uncultured bacterium. Lineage (GTDB taxonomy): Bacteria > Bacteroidota > Ignavibacteria > Kapaibacteriales > UBA2268 > JBFHIJ01. Next base: position 263,353 of record CALNXW010000031.1, on the reverse strand, counting down.
ATCAGCACCGCTGTCATCTTTCACGTCCCAATCAACTTGCAGTGTACCTGATTGAGTACCTAGTTGAAATGATTTAATTCTCTTACCGTTCATGTCGAAGATGTTAACCATAACATCACCGTATCCCGGCATTTCATACTCAATTGTAGTTGATGTAGTCATAGGGTTTGGATAGTTTTTCAAACCGCTATTAGTAATAACTACGTTATCATCAACAGAAACGTCCGGACCGTTTGGAGACCAAAAACCTTGGTATAAAGTCCAGAGTTTTCCTTCAACTCGAGTATCTGATTCACGCTTGCCGATTGCAGTCTGTCCCATCACGCCGGAAAGAGTCTCTCCGCTATTATTGGAAACAGCCACCATACCACCGGAACCGATCACAGATCTTTTGAGAGTAATCTCATCCTCTGCAACAGCAGATTCCGCTACAAACGGAAGTGCTATCCCACAGACTAAGATATACTTCATAATGTTTTTCATGTGAACACTCCTATATACTGACTATGTATATTATTGTAAATTGCTTTATTATTAACGATTTATTTATCTTTTGCAGCCCATTCGACACACTGCGCTTTGGCTTTGTATACAGTACAATAATTATGCCAAAGTATGATATATGTACAATACTACTATCCGAATCTAAAAACGACAATCCGAATCGATAGCGAAATTACGACATTTCGCCCTAAATAACAAAAAAGAATTTATCGCATGCATAAGTTTTATGATAATAATTTATTTAAATTTTACTCAAACACGCCTAAGGTTTTATTTTTAAATGATTTATAGATATTTATATTTGAGTTTAAACAATAAAAACCACTAGCTAAACATAACGTTTCTGTTTAGCTTCACTAATTGCATTGCTTGATTTTGAAATAATTTGAGCTGTTGCATCCCAAGTTTTTACTTTGGAACATGTAATAGCCTTCTGTGGTTTATAATTATTTACTTCATGCTGCAAATTTAATCTAACTGAATTACAAATGAATTCCAAATCTTTTTTATTTTTATCGTATGTTTGTATCATATTTTAAAACAGTTTGGCTCTAAATATGAAACTTCACCACCTTATATCACACTGCGTAAGCATTGATAATAGCATTAGCACTTCTCTAAAACCCGCTGACAGTACCATTTCTGAGTACTTAAAGCAAAATAAATCTATTGGTAGCAAAGAACGAAAGTTTATTTCGGAGCTTATGTTTTTCGGGATAAGACATCAAATTCTTATCAACCATATTATTCAATGTATAAATTATAATAAGCAATCGCAAACAATATTTTACATTACCGCAATTTTATTGAGTAAGAAATTAGATATGGCTTCTCAAAATGACAAGCTTGAAAATATTTACTCTAAAATTGATAAAACAGTTGATCCAAATATTTTAATTGCGATTTCTAAATATTTCGCTGATTTGTCTTTGACGATAGATATTCTAAATAATTGGAATACTGATATATCTAAGATAGTTAGCGACCTTGATTCCCAAATCGAAAACCAGGATATAAAAGCTCTATGCACTAGATTTTCTTTCACAACTACAATTTTTGAGTTGATGTCAGAAGCTTATGATTACGATACAATACATAAAATGTTCTCTGCTTTATCTGGTCAGGCAGAAATAAGTATTCGAGTAAACACCCTAACCAGCAATAAAGATGATCTGTTTGCAAGCTTAACTAAACAGTTTACTAATAAGTATTTACAGCATAGTAAACTTCTCCCTAATTCTATAAATCTTCTAAATAGATCTAATCTTCATACCTCTAAAGAATATAACAACGGCAGATTCGAATTTCAGGATGAGGGTAGTCAGATAATTTCATATATTTTAGACCCTTTACCTGGAGAAAATGTGCTCGACGCTTGTGCCGGAGCCGGAGGAAAGACTCTGCATATTGCAAATTTAATGCAGAATGAAGGCATTCTCATGGCCACAGATACCGGTAATAAGCGACTTAAAGAACTTGCTCCTAGAGCTAGAAAGTCCAGAGCTAAAATTATAAAAACTGAACTTATTAAGTTAGGTTCCAAAGATCAATATGAGTACAAAAAGCACCTTTATGATAAAGTACTTATAGATGCTCCTTGCTCAGGACTGGGTACAGTCAGAAGAGCTCCATTCTTAAAATATGCTTTCTCTAGAGAAAAACTTGTAGAGTTAAATAACCGACAATTGGGAATTTTAAATCATTACTCCAGATATGTCAAAAAAGGCGGTATTTTACTTTATGCTACTTGCTCTATACTTCCACAGGAAAATAGTGCAATAGCAAATGAGTTTTTAACTGCGAATCCTCAGTTTGAGCTTGAATCTATCAACTCAAGTCTTGCTAAGCATAATATAAACATCCCTCTTGAAGAAGATATTGCAGAACTCTATCTTATGCCTCATATTCACGGTACTGATGGGTTTTATATGGTGAAATTCAGGAGAAAAAATTGATTAGAAATCTTATTATAGATTTTGGCGGTGTACTCTACAGAATCGCTCCAGAGAAGACTTTGGAGCGATTTAACGCCTATGGCTCAGTAAAACACTCTTACAAAGATCTCGCTGATATGAAGGTTTTCAAGGACTATGAGACCGGCGATCTATCCAATGAGCAATTTATTTCTTCGATCAGATCTGTATTTGCAATTCCGGAGAGTATATCTGATAATATGATATCAGATGCTTGGAATGAGACCCTTGTAAGTGTTATGCCTCATTCTATTGATACTCTTTTGAAGCTTAAAAAGAAATACAGTCTTACGCTATTAAGCAACACAAACCAGCTTCATTACGAGCATTTCTACCCTCATTGTCAGGAACTTTTCTCAATATTTGACAAGTGCTTCTTTTCCCACAAAATCAATATGAGAAAACCTAATACCGAGATTTACAAACACGTAATAAGTATTATGGGGTATAAGTCTAAAAATACTATGTTTATAGACGATTCTCAGCCTAATCTGAATGGAGCAAAAGAGGCAGGTTTGCACACTTTTTTAATTTCTCCTGACACATCACTGTCAGATTTTCCTGACAGTGTTTAACACTATACACACTTTTTTGATTATTTTTTAATTCGTAGAAAGATTGAAATAGCACAGCTATATAAATTCTATAGTTTTATTTCTGCGGATAAATCATTATCTTTATATACTTTTATAAATATGTTTGAAAGAACCAAAGGATATGAATTCTTTTTGGGAATCATCTTTTATTGTAGTAGATGTAGAAACAACAGGCTCGGATCCTGAAAAAAACCGAATAACCGATATTGCCTGCATCCTTGTGCAGGGTGGTGAGATAGTAGATGTTTATGCCTCATTGGTAAATCCGCATCAATTTATCCCTCATTTCATTTCCAATATGACCGGTATTTCTAATGAAATGGCTTTTAATGCGCCTGAAGCTTCTGAAATTTTTAAAGAAGTAACAAAGATCTTTAATGTACCAAATCCTGTCTTCGTAGCACATAATGTGAACTTTGACTGGTCATTTGTGCAGCGTTCGTTTGTACGTGAAGGTCTCACTCCTTTAGAAATGCCTAAGCTGTGCACATTAAAATTAGCTAGAAGGTTATTACCGAAGGAAGACAAAAAAAATGTAGGTGCTCTGGCCGATTTTTACGGTATAAATATAAAAAACAGACACCGGGCTCTTGGAGACGCTGAAGCTACTGCCCTTATATTGATAGAACTTCTTGAAAAAATACAAGAAGAACATAATATAACAACAATAGATGATTTGCTCCACTTTCAGAACAAGCCTATTAAAGCTTACTCGCTAAAGCAAGACTATATCGATAAGCATTTAGCTGTTGTAGATACAATTCCGGATGAACCCGGTGTTTACTATTTTTTTGATAAAAATGGGAGCAACATCTATATAGGCAAAGCCAAATCATTGAAAAGCAGAGTGCAATCTTATTTTAGGAATGGAAACTTAACTTCTAAAAAAGTTGCTGACATGGTTCGCAAAGTAGAATCCATAAAATGGGAATGCACTGGTAATGAACTTTCTGCTTTAGTGCTTGAGTCTCGTGAGATAAAACGAGTTCAGCCAAAATTCAATGTAATGGAAAAAAGATATCTAAAGTATCCTTTTATAAAAATCACAGCAGATACTAAGTACCCACGAGTCATGATTTGCAATGAAGTCGAAAATGACGGCGGGACTTATTACGGACCTTTTAAAAACTACTCTTTAGTAAATACACTCTTTACTATAATAGAAAAAAGGTTTCAACTGAGAAAATGTGAAGTAAACCTAGATAATTCTTATACAAAACCTTGCTTTTACGCAGATATAGACAGATGTGTAGCTCCGTGTAAAGAATCCTGCACCCCTGAGGATTATTCTCATGAAGTTGCAAAGGTTAAAGCTTATCTGTCAAACTTCAAAAATGGAGTGCTGACAGATTTAGAAAAAGAGATGGTTAAACTATCTGACGATTTAGATTTTGAGAATGCTGCCAAAATAAGAGACCAAATCGAGGAAATCAAAAAAGTGATTTCCAATAAGCCTGAAGAAAATGCAAGCACCGGTGACAGCAATATGATTTTTATCATGCCGGCTGATTATAGAGAAAAAACTATAGATTTGTTCTTTATTAGAAACGGGAAGTTGGCAAAACAAGAAACAATAGGCAGAAAAGCACCTCTCGGTAATGTATTGCAAGAAATCAAGCACTTGTATTATAACGGAACAGTTTCAGATAGCACAATCACAATGTATGATATTGACGAAATAAGAATAGTAAATTCCTGGATATTTAAAAATCAGGATTTTGGCATTTCCTGCTATATAGAAAACAAAGGTGAAAGCGATTTTCTTAAAGAGGTAGAAAATTCTATTCGTGAAGTATCTTTTGATTAAGCAATCTGAATAAATGCATTTTTTTTGCATTTTTTGCTTGTTACAAGTATAATTATTTTTGTATATTGAAATATATGTTTATTTTTCTTTAAGAGAAGATGCCTCAAATCCTCAAAGATGATATAAAGCAAAAAATCAGCGAAGCCGCATTCAGGCATTTTGCTGCCTTTGGTTTTAAAAACACATCAATGGCAAATATTGCTAAAGATGCGAATGTCTCGGTGGGAAATATTTATAGATATTATGTCAATAAAGATGATATTTTCTACTCTTTAATCACTCCCCAGTTTGTTAATAAATTCAAGCAGACGATGCGAATTAGAATTAACAAATCCGGTACTAAATTCTTCAATGTACTTGAAAGAAAAGCTCCGGCAGAGATTATAGATCAGGATGTGATTGATTTCTATTTTGAATACAGACTGCATATAGTGATCTTACTTGACAACAGCAAAGACACAGTCTATGAAAATATCAGACGAGAGCTAAAAGATATGGCGTTTAGTTATATCCAAAAGTATTTTTCGGAAAATATTTCTCCTGAATACAATTTGGATCAAGAAAAAAGATTTCTTTTAGATATCATATATGAGAATCTCGTATATGGTATTTTAAAAATATTAAAAGCTTATACTGACAGAGAAGATATAGAACGTGCCTACAAATCACTTATAGGCTACCATTTATACGGTCTTCTCGGCATTTGGAAGACTCCTGACTATATAAGCAAGGCAACTCAATAAAAGCTCATTCGAACTCTATTTTAAAAAAAATAGAGTTTTTTTATTTCTTTTTGCATCCTAATCAATTTTTATGACTCCTACATTTACAGATTCAAAATATTTGAAACTTTGTTCGATAATAAACGTTTCTGTCAAAGTATTTTTAACATACAGTAATTTTGGAGTAGTTTTCCGATGCAGAAAACAATTAAACATTTCCTGATTTTATGCCTTTTTCTTATAGCTTCTACAGCAGGAATTAAGGCTAAAAATGCAGCGGCAGCAGCAGCTAACCTTGCATCTATGAGCGGCTTTGTATATGACAAAGACTCTAAAGAAACCCTAATTGGTGCTACAGTTTACTTGGTTGGCTCAAAAAAGGGTGCTCATACCAATAAAGCAGGTTTTTACTCTATTACAGATATTGAGCCAGGCAAATATACTATCCGTGTATCTTACGTCGGCTATAAAAAATTAGAATATGACGTTACTTTTAAGAAAGGTCAATCCTTCCAAAAAGAGTTCTTTCTGGAATCTTCTATTGCTCAGACAGAGAAAGTAACAGTTACTGCAGAAAAGGAAGTAGAGAAAAGACAAATCACTGTAAGTAAAGTAAATGTGCCTATACAGCAGATTAAAGAGATCAGAATTGGCGGAGAATCTGATGTGTTCAGAACACTGCAGTTATTACCCGGTATTTTGACTTCTTCTCAAATTTCAAGTGGGCTTTATGTTCGTGGTGGATCACCAGATCAAAATCTTGTTTTACTTGATGATGCTGTGGTTTATAACCCTACTCACTTATTCGGATTTTTATCTACATTCAATAGTGATGCGATTAAAGACGTAGAAATGATAAAAGGTGGTTTCCCTGCTGAATATGGCGGAAGAATGTCTTCAGTGCTTAGCATCACTCAAAATAACGGTTCGCAGGAAAGAGTTCAGGGTATTGGTGCTCTTGGCCTAATCAGCTCAAAGTTGAGTTTGGAAGGTCCGCTTCCGGGCATAGATGGCTCATGGTTCCTTGGTGGACGAAGAACTTATTTTGAACTTATAAAATCTGCAATGGATGAAGACCCTGAAAACCCGCTTCCGGATTTCAACTTCTATGATTTAAATGGTAAAATCACTTTAAATCTGTCGCCACATGATAAATTATTTATATCAGGTTTCAATAGTGCCGACGCACTTAAGTATGATACTTACGGCATGAATTTTAATATGGATATCGGCAATAGACTTGCTGCTTTGAAATGGACTCACATTTGGGAAGATAATTTCTTTAGTGATTTAATTATCTCAGGCAGTCATTACTTTAATAAATTTGTCGGTGATCAAACAGGATATGAGTTCCTGATAAATAATACTATAACTGATTATTCTGCAAAATTTAAAACAGAATGGCTTGTCAGCGATAAAATTACAGTAAAATCAGGTGCTGAGTATACTAACTATCACTTTAAGTATCTACAAAATTATTCAGGACAAACTAGCTCAACAGATGCAGACAGCAGCGGGCAAACTAATTTAGATCTATACGATAATAACTTTAGTGCTTATCTTCAAACAAATATGCAGTTGAATGAAAACCTTTCATTTCAACTTGGAGGTAGAGCAAACTACTGGGATTTGAGTGATCAATTCACTTTTGACCCCAGAGCTGCTGCAAGATACAGTTTTAATGAAGGCTTCGCTATCAAGTTAGCATGGGGGCTGTTCCATCAAAATCTAAGACTTGCCACGCAACCTGACTTCAGCTTCTTTGATACTTGGATGCCTTCTGACACTACTGTGGCAGGACCAGGCAGATCAGATCATTATATTCTTTCATTTGAAACGAATCCTATGGAAGGGTATGACTTAAATTTCGACTTTTATTATAAAGATCTTCACAATATAAACGAGCTAAGAAGACAAGCTTTGGATGGCGAAACTGTTTCTGACATTTTGTATTTCGGTAATGGCAGAGCATACGGTGCAGAAGTATTCCTTCAGAAAAAATTTGGTAGATTTACCGGATGGATAGGGTACGGTATGGGTTGGATTTTTGCCACTTATGACTCTATTAACGGCGGCAAAGAATTTAGGCCTAAGTATGACAGAAGACACGACTTAAAAATTGTTGCTCAATACAAGATAAATGAGCACTGGGATGTTGGTGCAACATTTACTTTCCAAACAGGCCAGTCTTATACAGGTGCTTCTTCTAGGATACAGTCTCGCTTACCTGGCCAAAACAGTGGACAAGGCAAGATTGTTCCTTCTCAGAAATATGGCTTAAGGCTGCCTCCGTCTCATCAGTTAAATATCAATGCTAGTTATAAGTTTAAACTATTTGGACTTCCTGCTCGAGCAATACTTGATATCTATAATGCCTACAACAGGCGAGATATATGGTTCAGATATTACAACACAGACGGCAAGAAAACAGTAGTTGAAGATGTGAAACTGCTACCGATACTTCCAACTTTCTCATTTGAAATCAAATTTTAATTAGGAGCATTTAGTGATGAAAACAATAAATAATCTTATACTAAGCCTTACTCTAATGCTTATATTATCTTCTTGCGGTGATGATGTGCCTACAGATTATATCGAGGAAATTTATGTCGAAGGATTCCTTTTGGTAGGTGAACCAATTAGAAATATTGTAGTAGCTAAAACTCAACCTGTTACTTCCGAATATAACTTTGCTAATTCTTTGTATCGAGATGCTAAAGTAATTATAAAAGGTGATGGTAGAGAGTTTCCGCTTTCAATTGCAGATAGCGGAGAAGAAGGCTTTTATTACGAGGATCAATCTTACCTTGTAAAAGAAAATACTGAGTATAATATCCAAATTGAAACTAAAGACGGAAAACTGATTACAGGAGAAACGCTTACTCCTTATGATTTTGACTGGGTAGAAAGAGTACCTAAACCATTACAGTACCCTTTTGACACATTAAAACCTCCAACATCAGATCCCATTATTTGGACTGAATCAGAAGGTATAGACTATTATCTTATTTCTATCAAGTGCTTAGACACTCTAGAATATGGGAAATATCTTGAAAATGTGGAAGACACTGAATTAAATAGAAGAATAGAACGCCCTTGGACTGAAGATGAAGACTTTTTAGATCATACTAACTGGGGATTAATTCCAAATACTGAAAGCAAGATTGTCTGGGGAGTTTTTAAATGGTTTGGAAGACAGGAAACAGCAGTTTATGCACCCGATGAAAACTTTAGAAACTGGTTTATTCAAAATCAATGGTTTGCTAGCTACGACGAAAACTTATCTTCAATAGAAGGTGGAATTGGAGCTTTCGGTTCTGCTGCTGTAATAAGAGATACAACTTTCCTAATTAAGAATCAAAAATAAAATTTGAAAGATCTCACACATATCATAAATACAAAAAAAACTTCTTGAGTTTATCTCAGGAAGTTCTTTTTGTTTATATTTCTTGATTAGGAGCGGAGCTAAGCTACACTCCTAATCGAGTCATACTTTATATAGACATTCCCTATGATTGAGTCTTCAACTGTGATGTTTAATATTTTATCAAGTGTTACATTGTCAAGTCTCGCTCCAGAAGAGACTATTTTAATTCCGGACTCTGTGTAAATATTCCTGGCAACAACCATTCCTTGTTTCAAATCTTTTACTTTTATTGGTTTTTCTCTTTTATCTTTACTGTCTTTAGTTTTATAAGCAAAATATTGGTCAAAGAGTACAAATAATTTGAAGTCATAAAGTCTTCTTGCTTCTTTTTCCATAATTTCCATCACTTTTACATGAGGTTTCCCTGCTTTTAGCATTTCCTCATAGTCCAAAATAATTCTAAGTATTCGAGCTCCCAAAGGAATTTCCCAGGCTTTTTTGCCATGAGGCATTCCTGTACCGTCAAAATTTTCGTGAATCGCTGTAATAATATCCACTGTATCTTCGAATGTAGAAATATTACCCAATATTGCTTTTACATTTTCAGGTATAAGCTTAGCCTTTTCACCATTTACCATACCGTCTTTCATCGCAGGCATCTTCATGTCTCTGGGCTCCAAAAACAGTCTTCCGACCATTGATAAAGAAGCTGATTTTGCAAGCTTGAAAGCTTCCTGGTCTGTTATTTTACTTGATTGATTAGCTATCCACACAGTTGCTTCTTTTATACGTGACATGGATTCATCAGAAATTTCCAAAAGAAGCTGCTGCTGATTTTGAAGGAAGGAAGTAAATCCGGTTTCCAATTCACCTGCTACTTTCTCCAGATCTTCCTGTTGAGCCTTCATCTTTATTTCAAGCTTGATGGTATTCATCGCTATTCTTAATTTAGCAATTAAATGATCCATACTTAAAGGTTTTATTAGGAAGTCATTTGCCCCACTCTGAAGGGTCTTTAAATTATCTTCAGGCCTTTTGGCTGATGTCATCACTATGGCATAGCTACTTTGCAAAATCTCAACTTTTTTATAGTTTTTTATTACTTGGATAGCACCAATTCTAGGGAGATTTGCATCCATTATAGCAATAAACATCCTTGTTTCTTTTTGCATAGCTTGCCAGAGATCCTCCCCATCAGTAAATTTACGGACAGGAGAAGAAGGGAATGCCTTTCCTATTATTCCCTGCAAGGTTTGTAAAACACTTGCATTCTCATCTGCTATATAAAATGGTACAGTAGTTTGCATGTCTCTTAAGTAACTTTAAAATTGACAATATTATTAATTTCAATATAGTAAAATAGGCAGATAATCTTCAAAAGAAAATGTGTCTATATTATTGAATTCGGCTAAACATGCCTAATACTTTAGGTTTACAAGGTACTTGTTGAAAACTTTTCAGTACAGATATTTATTATGCATTTATTATTATTTCTAACTATAGAATCACATATGGAACATTGTTTGATTTCAATTATCTAACAAAAAAAAGTCTCTGCATATATACAGAGACTCTAAAAGGGAAAATATATTTACATTCCTATTATAACCAATCTTCACCGTGATCTTTACGTATTTTCTCTACTTGTTTTTTGACATCTTGCACCCTGTCTTTAGGGCAAATCATCAGTGCATCACCGGTATCAACTACCACTATATTATCCAAGCCCAGTACAGAAATAAGCTTTGATTCGCCATTCTCATTTAATATAATTGAATTTTTGGTATCTAAAGCCGATACTTTACCCAAGCATATGTTATTGAATTCATCCGGCTCATGAGTTCTATGTAAGCTATCCCATGACCCAATATCATCCCAGCTGAATTCTGCTTTAGCAACAGAAACACTATCTGCCTTTTCCATTAAGCCAAAATCAATGGAAATACTTGGAAATGCTTCGAATATTTTTTCCAGATTCCCTAAAAGATCATCATGGAAATGGGTAGTATGATGGTTTAACCTGTCCTGCATTATAGGAATTTGAGTTCCTACCTCAGGTAAATGTTTTGCTAGCTGAGAATCAAAATAATCCAATCTCCAGAAAAACATTCCGCTATTCCAAAGGAAATTACCGGATTCTAAAAACTCCTGTGCAGTTTGTTTATTAGGTTTTTCTCTAAAGCGCTTTACCTGTTTAATTTTTTCGTCAGCAGTAAAAGTTTTATCTACCTCAATATATCCATATCCTGTTTCAGGGCGAGATGGAGGTATACCAATAGTGCATATTGTATCGTTTGCTTCCACATGCTCTAAAGCAGCTCTAACAGTCCCTACAAATCCCTCAGTAGGATAAATCCTTTGATCTGCCGTCAATACTGCTACAGAGATATCACTCGGCTTCAGGCCTTCATCATCGTATCTGGCTGCAATAAAAGAAGAAGCTAAAGCAAGGCAAGGAGCTGTATTCCTTTTCATAGGCTCAGCTACAATATTCTGAGGCGGCAACTCAGGAAGAGCATTTCTAAGCGGCTCAAGCAGCATATAGCCGGTAATAATAAAGATATCCTGAGGTGGAATAATGTCTTTAATTCTGTCTATTGATTCCTGTATCATACTTCTGTCTTTAGAGTTCAGATTCAGAAGCTGTTTCGGCTTTCTTTTTCTGGATAGTGGCCAAAATCTTTCTCCCGAACCACCTGCCATTATAACTGCGACACGTTTCATATCTTATCCGTACAATCATTTGATTTAAGTTTAACTCAGATCATATTCAGTGATCTTTCTGTATAAAGTTCTTTCGCTTATTCCCAGCTCTTTAGCGGCATTTCTTCTATTGCCGTGGTGGCGAATTAAAGCTTTTTCTATCATAACTTTTTCAATTTCGCTAATAGTCTTATTCTCAAGTTCATCTAATATTGATTCGTTTTGAACCACAGGTTCTTCAAATTTATAAATCAACTCGCTTTCTTGTTCTTTTAGTATTGCCAGTTCATCATAAAGACCTGATATAGATCTCTTCACATCGCTAACTTCAGCCTTTAGTTCTAAGAGAGTTCTAAAAATAAGCCCTAATTCCAGATTTGGCTTATTATCAGTATCCTTTTCAATATGAACCAGGGAGTTACTTCTTTCTACCGGTAACAGCTTATGCTCAGGAAGAGCTGCAGGAATATACTTCCTAAGGATTTCGGGAGTAATAAAGTCTCCCTTTTCAAGAGTAACCATCGTTTCTGTCATATTCCGAAGTTCTCTTACGTTTCCTGACCAATGAAGACTTTTAAGAATAGATAGTGCATCTGCTGAAATTCCCTGATAGTCTATGCCTATTTTTCTAGTCACTTTTTCAGCAAAAAAATCAAATAGAGCAGGAATATCCTCAGTATGCTCTCTCAAAGATGGAAGCTCTATATGCACAGAATTCAGTCTGTAAAAAAGATCTCTTCTGAAATCGCCCCTTTCCACTTGCTGATCTAAATCTCTATTTGTAGCAGCAATAACTCTTACATCTACTTGCCTTATATCAGAGGATCCCAGCCTGGAAAATTCACCTGATTCCAGCACTCGAAGTAGTTTTACTTGTGTACCTAGTGGAATTTCACCAAGCTCATCTAAAAATATCGTTCCTTTATGAGCCGATTCAAAAAAACCAAGCCTCTGATCTGAAGCTCCTGTAAAGGCACCCTTTTCGTGTCCAAACAGTTCAGATTCTAATAAAGTTTCAGGTATCGCAGCACAGTTTACAGAGATAAAGGGTTTACTTTTCCTGTTGCTCAAAGTATGTAAAGCATTTGCAAAGACTTCTTTACCTGTACCGGTTTCACCGGTGATTAGAACTGTAAGATCAGTAGGAGCAGCTTGTACCAACTTGGCTATAACCCTCTTCATAGGCTCAGAATCGCCTATAATGCCATAGCGCAACTGCATCAGCCTGTTTACATCTTTCTCAACTTTACTACCGTATATCATACAAAGCTTGTTATTTATTGAATATTCTGTTTTTTAGACCACTCTTCCCAGCCGCCTATGTAGAGAAATATATTCTCAAATCCCAATTCTTTTAAGGTTTCTGCTACGGTGTGGCTTAAATCGCAAGATCCTCCATCGCAGTATAGAACCAAAGTTTTGTCATATGGAACTTCCTGAAGTGCCATCATATAACGATCTTCTTCCCAATAAGGATAGATGTTAATTGCATCGCCTATATGTGCTTCCTGATACATCTCTTCCAGCCTTGCGTCAATCAAGAAAAATTCTGGATTATCTACAATTTTAAGCATCTGATCATAACTAACTTCTAAAATTTCGCCTTCAACAGCATTAGGAAGTTCTTCTTCAGAAATACTCTTTTTAAATAAAGTGGAATCATCGACAATCTTCTCTTGAGGTATCCATGGTACTTGCTTCCCACCAGGCAAAATAGAATTGTATGACACACCGATAAGTGCAGCAATTGCAAAAATCCAAAGAGCTTCTGTTATAGTTTTTTTCATCTCTATTTCGAATGTTTTTGTCTAAAAAAGTTATAGGCAGCATTAATTGCTGATGTTTTCTTTTCTGCTAGGTCTTGTAGTTCTTTTCCTAGAGAAGCAACTTTATCAGGATGGTATTCCTTGATTTTTTGCTTATAAGCAACTTTTATCTCTTCAAAAGAAGCATCTGTAGAAACACCTAAAATATCTGCTGCTAAGAAGATATCCATTTTTTTTGAAGAATCAAAGCTTTCTTCGTTATTCTTTCTACTTTGACTCTTGTTTTCATTCTTTTCTTGTTTGCTTAGCTCGTCAATTGCCCTTTTCAAATCATCATCTTCGTCAAAATGAGAATCTGTTCGAACATAATCATCTTTATATTCCGAAAGCTTAGACTTTGCAATCCTACTAATTCTATTAAATATCTGTCCCATCAGATTTTATATCCTAAAAAATAGAAATTCTTCTAATCTTTATCTACGTCATACAGAATCAAAAAGTTACTAAATAAGCTGCAAATGTTCGACTACTATTTTTGAGCCAATAACAAATAATACCATGCCTCCAACAATCGCCATTTTGTCTCCAAATTTGGAAGAAAATACTTCGCCGGCTTTTATGCCAATTAATGACATTGCTGCAGCTACTATACCGATAAGAAGACTTGGCAAAAATATCTGGCCTTCCATTATTCCGATGCTAAATCCAACAGCCAATGCATCAATGCTTGTACCCACAGCCAATGCAATTAGCGACCAACCTTTTGAAATGTCCTTATTTAACTTTTCCTCTTCCCCTTTGATACCATCATAGATCATTTTGCCACCTATCGCAGCAAGCAATAAAAACGCTATCCAATGATCAAAATCTTTGATAATATTCACTACTGTTGCGCCTGCAAGCCAACCAAGAATAGGCATAAAACCCTGAAACAAACCAAAGTGAAAAGAAAGTCTAAACTTCTGTCTTCCGGTAGCTTTTACAAAATATGACCCGGCAGCTACAGAAACAGCAAATGCGTCTAATGCTAGAGAAAATGCAATTAGAAGCATAACAGATAATTCAGTCATTAAAAAATCCTAAGCATAAAGTGATGTTATATTTTTTTACCTATACTAAAATAAAACAATACAGGTCCTTGTACAACACCATTTGGATTTTCTCTAAAATAAAAGCTTTTTCCTAATGTAAATGAAGCAGGTCCTATAGGCGTGTCAAACGAAATGTCAAACCCTATTCCATGTCTCAAATTATCTAACTTCATCGCCTCTGGCACTTCCCATATACTACCAATATCATATCGAATTGAAAAATATGTATCAAATATTATATCTATAGGTGACTTCACTCTATATTTCATGGTAGCAGAAAGGAGCTGTCTGCCTCTTTGTTCTTGCTCTCTTAGGCCGGCGAAACTTTCCTGCCCGCCAAGTTCAAAGAACTCTGCAAGCGGCAATGTCTTGTCTGCAATTCCAAATTGGACAGAAGGTTCTAAAGTATGAGCTCCCCAAGAGTATACTGCTGAATTTTCCAGGCTTACTTTTGAAAAGCTAAGCTGATCAACTGTAGGTAGAAATGTAGTTTCTAATGATAAATTCAAATAGTGACCTTTGGTAGGAAAGTCAATTTGATCTCTATTATCAAACTGAGTTCCGATATTGATCGTAGAAATGGAATTATAACCTGGTTTATACCTCATAGAATCTATGTACGAACGCTGCCTTTCAAACTTTGTAGTTACTCCCACAAAGCCATTCTTCTCTATTTGAGTACCAATCGCAACAGAAGCCCCAAAAATATGCTCAGTGGTTTCATCTCCAATTTGATTCGAATAAGCAAACTTTTTATCCGGCTCCGAATTGTAGAAATTATTATACCTTCTATTCTTGGTATATAAGGACATATTCATGCTAAGAAGAGTATTCCAGATTCTAGGATTTTCAAAAGACAGGTGGTATTTCAAATCTTTATTACCTATTTCAATAGCCGAATGAAGGACAAAGCCTAAGTTTAGCAAGTTTAGATGTCTAAAATTGGCTGATACTCTAGTATTTCTCTCATTATCTACTCTTCCACCAAGCGTTAAGCTTTGTCTGGGCTTTTTCCTTACTTTTATCATAATATCAGCGCCCTTGCCTTCACTAGATCTTTTTGCATCTACGATGACCTGATCAAACAGCTCATTTGTTATCAGATTTCTCCAAGCTATATTCAGCAATTCGGAGCTAATGACATCACCTTCGGAGAATGGGATATCTCTATACACCATAAAATCTTTCGTTGAATGATTCCCTGTAACTTCAATTCGATTAATCACTCCTGGATCGATTTCTATCTTCAGTTTTTTCTCATCATTCTGCCAAAAGGCTCTATATATAGAAGCAAAAGAATATGATTTTTCGCGGCAGATTCTTAGTACTTTTTCAGTAATTTTCCTGTAAAGATGTACATTAAATTCTTCACCATAAAACTCAGCAAAGTTTTCTGATTTAAACAACTCTGTATCAGAGCATCCCAGAATTTCAATTTTTTTCAATATCTCATATGCAGTACTTGCCTTTTTTTCTTTTTTGATTCTTGACAATATTTGAGGTAAATGCTTTTTGGCCTCTATATACCCCAATTCTACAAGTGTATCCAAATTAGAAAAATCCATACTGTTATGAAAATCTATAGGTGGGCGAATCATAATATCAGTATTTTTGACTGCAGTATCGCTAAATACTTTCATTGCTACTGAAATGGATTGATCTGCTAAATTCCAGGCATTATTTAGTGATTCATAGTCATGCAAAGGAGAAATTGTATTAATAGCAATAGTTAAGTCTGCTTTGAAGGGTTTTGCATGCTCTATCGGTATATTAGATAAAATGCCTCCGTCAACCAAAATCATTGAATCTAGTCTTACGGGTGAAAATCTCAGAGGAACGGCTGAGCTTGCTTCTACTGCAGTAACTATATCGCCTTTATCAAGCGCTACAGATCGTCCTGTTACTAAATCAGTAGCCACAGCCCTATAAACGTACTTAAGGTTGTTAAAATTGCCGTCTGTATGATATAAGGCATTCCAAAACAGCTTTTGCAAAAAGTCTCTATACTTTTCACTACCTGCTACAGCTTCTGGTACTACAAGTTCCAAATCATCAAAGTATAAGGTGATAATACTTCTGTCTTCGATTTTTTTTTGATCTAAAAATAAATCTTTCCTTTTTGCATTGTCTGTAAGAGAACGAATATTTTCCCAGTCTGCTTTGCATATGATAGAATCCAAATCATTTGCATTATACCCCGAAGCATATAATGCACCTACGATAGACCCTATACTAGTTCCGATTACATAATCCGGGAATATGCCTTCCTCTTCAAGAGCTTTAAGCACACCTACCTGAGCTGCTCCTCGGGAGCCGCCGCCACTCAGGACATAAGCAATTTTGAAATTATCTTGTCCTGATTTTAGGAAATACTCTTCTATCGGAATATTTTTTGCATAGGTTCTTACTGAAAGCAATAAGACTAAGAATAATATTAGATTTATCTTTTGCATTAAAGTCTGTCAAATCCATCATATTTAACTTCTTCATCTAAAATTTCTAAACTGCACTGCTTAACGTAGCTCCTCTCCGGGCCTTGTTTTAAAAATGCATGCAGTTCATCTATGCTTTTTTTATCACCGGATGCAAGTACCTCAACACTTCCGTCAAGCATATTTTTTGCATATCCTGTCAAGCCTATTGATTTAGCCTGCCTAACGGTATAGAATCTAAAGCCCACACCCTGAACTAAACCTCTGACTATAAATTTTGCAGTTGGCATTTTACTGTCCTATTATCTTCTGTAAACTATAGCAGCTGCTATTTCATCAGCAGTCTCTTTTGAATATAACTGCTCTATCAGTGAAAGAGAAAAATCAAAAGCTGTTCCGGCGCCTCTGCTTGTAATTAGCTTGCCAGAAATTACAGTTGATAAATCTTCAATATATTGGCCTTTTAAGATTTTACTCTTTACCGAAGGGTGAGATGTTATTTTTGCCTCATCCGAAATAAGCTTATGATCAGAAAATATCATTGGAGCGGCACAAATTGCACCGTAATATTTATCTTGCTTGACATGTTTTTCCAAAAGTTCTACAAAATGGTCATTAGCAGTAAGATTCTCCGTGCCACCCATTCCACCAGGGATGATGATTGCATCCCATTCTTCTTCAAAATCCAGATCATCTATAAGAATATCTGTCAAGATCTTTATACCTCGCGAGCATACAATTATTTCTTTATCTCCGGCAACAGTTACTTCAGCGCCTGCCCTTCTTAGCATATCAACAATAATGGTGAATTCCATCTCTTCTGTGCCTTTTGCGATAGGCACAAGAATCTTTCTTTTCATAAATCCATGAATGATAAATGAGCAAAAATATTTACTGCAAGGTATATAATTTCCAAGTAATTTGAAAGGATTTAGTACTGAAAGGCAAGTACCAAAGGGCAAAATAGCAAGATATGTTAAAAGATATTCCGAATAATGAACCATCTGTTCATTGCTTTCTAGGATTAACTGGATTTCGGATGTAAATATCTAAAAAAAAGACCTTTCCAGGCAATGCCCAAAAAGGTCTAAAAAGTGTTTATAATACATGGAATTTCTACCAGCCGGTAAGTGAGTGAATTTTTTCCACTCTTATCATATGCCTACCGCCTTCGAATTCAGTTTCCAAAAAGACTTTTACTATTTCTTTAGCTTTTTCAGGCTCTACAAAACGTGCGCCCATAGTAAGTACATTTGCGTTGTTATGCTGTCTTGCCAATTCTGCAATTTCTGTATTAAAGCATAATGCCGCACGAATGCCTGTCACCTTATTCGCTGTCATAGTCATGCCTTGCCCTGAACCACAAATAATAATCCCAAAATCTGCTATATCTGCAGCTACAGCTTCTGCAGCCGGAAAAGCATAATCAGGATAATCAACTGATTCATTTGAAAAGGCACCAAAGTCTAAAACCTGATGATCTAATTCTTTTAGCCATGCAGATATATATTCTTTTAATTCAAATCCTGCATGATCGGAAGCAACTGATATTTTCATATTGATTTATCGTTTTATTGAGTGATAGATTACTCTAATATAGTTTTATTCGATTATAAATAAAAAAAATTGCAATATATTCTTATAATCGCAAGGAAGAGCACATATTAACTTTTATCTGCAAGCCCTTGATTAAGCATTGTAGTTCTTTCAGCTATTAACAGATTTTCTATAACTTGTTCTAAATGACCTTCAATAATCTCTTTCAAAGAGTAATTCTTAGATTCGCCTTCAAGTCTGTGATCTGTTACTCTATTTTGAGGATAGTTGTAAGTTCTAATCTTTTCAGATCTGTCACCTGTTTTAACCATAGACTTTCTATTAGAAGAGATAGCTTCTTGCTGTTTAGCTACTTCCACCTCATAGAGTCTGGAACGAAGTACTTTCATAGCTTTTTCCAAATTCTTAAGCTGGGAGCGTTCGTCCTGGCAAGCTACCACAGTATTTGTAGGCAAGTGAGTAATACGAATAGCAGTTTCAACTTTATTTACGTTCTGACCGCCTGCTCCGCCTGCTCTAAATCTATCTATCTGTAAATCTTCATCTTTAATCTGCAAATCAATTTCTTCAGCTTCAGGAAGCACTGCTACAGTAGCTGCTGAAGTGTGCACTCTTCCACTTGCTTCAGTTTCAGGCACACGCTGCACCCTATGCACACCACTCTCAAATTTAAGATTACCGTAAACAGCTTCACCGCTGATTGAGAAAGTAACCTCTTTATATCCGCCTCTCTCACTTTCCTGAAAATCAATAACATCAATTTTATATTTGTTATGATCTGCATATCTCTGGTACATGCGGAATAAGTCGCCTGCAAAGATACCTGCTTCATCACCGCCTGTACCTGCACGCACTTCAACGATACAGTTTTTAAGGTCATTAGGATCTTTAGGTATTAGAAGTATACGGAGTTCATCCTCCATTTTTTCTATTTCACCTTCGAGATCGTGATTTTCCATTTCGGCAAGTTCTCTAAGCTCTTTCTCAGCGGAACTATCGCGCATAAGCTCTTTATTGCTGTCAAAATCATCACACATTTTCAAATATTTTTTTGCTGCTTCTGCAACAGGAGTTAGTTGCTTATATTCAACTGAAGTATCGCGCATAACTTTCATATCACTTACTACTTCAGGATCATTAAGCATTTGTGTAACTTTATCATAGCGCTCAAGCACTGATTTAAGTTTCTCTCTCATCGAACTCATCCAAATCTTTATTTTATAACAGAATACAAAGTTACGCAAAAAGAATTATAGTATAAACTCAAATTAGAGATTATAAAATCTTTTAATGTCATTTTTTCTAATTTTTACATTTACTGAACTAATATCTATAAAAAAAGGGATGCAAAACTGCATCCCTTAATGTTAATTTTTATTTGAGTAGACTATTTGGCAACATTCAGTTTGTGCATATAACGTTTACCCATGTAATTCATCTCTATAAAATAAACACCTGAAGGAATATTTTCAGTAGAGAAACTAACGTTATTTTTACCTTCCTGAGCATTATTTCTAAATAAAGTACCTACAAATGTACCATTCATATCAAATAAATTGATTTGAACATAAGCAGTGCCGGGAAGTGTAAATTCTAAATTAGTCATGCCTATCGCAGGATTTGGATAGTTTGTAATTTCTAACTTACCATAAGGAGATTCAAAAACTGATGAAGGATCATGCCCAATACCAGTTAAAGTTACTTTTTGATCTCCATTGTCAGCATCACTTACTACTGTCATAATAGCACTTTTATTACCTTCACTTTTCGGAGCGAATGTAACCTCTATATCTTTAGTTTCACCTGTAGCGACAGTTAACGGTAGAATATCTTTATTTACGGAGAAGTTGTCTTTATCAGATCCTACTAGAGAAATAAAGGTAACTTTAATATCTGAATTACCGGTATTATCTACTTGAATATTTGCAGTAGAATCTTTACCCAGATCAATTTTTCCGTATTCATAACTGTCATCGACATAAATCTCTTTTTCAGAAATAAATACCTCGGTGCCATTACCTTGAAGAACTACTTCCATAACGGGAACTTCAGCATTTGAAGTAACTGTTAGTTTTGCAGATTTAGTACCTACAGTTTTAGGTGAAAATTCAACCAGGAAGCTAACTGTTTCATTTTCTTCTATTACTTGAGGTACTGCAGAGATAAGTTCAAATTCGTCATCACTTCCCTCTGTAACAGAAAACTCAACTTTTTCAATATCAACTTTATAATTACCTGTTGCAGTTAAACGGATAGATCTTTTTTTAGTTTTCCCTGTATCAAGATCACCATAGTCTATTACATCATCTTTAAACTCTAGACTTCTTACAGCATCTGCCGGTTTATATCTAAAATCAGTAGACGTAATATACTCGCCTACACTCCAAAGGCGACCAATAGATTCGTTGGAAGTCAAATCAGCAATATCATTTTGGTAAAATCTACCACTAAGATACGTACCAAATGTTTTACCAAGATCTTCAGTAAAGAGGATTTCTCCATTTTCACATGCAATTAGCAGATGGTTAGATCCATTAGGTTTGAAAGTATTAATTGGCTTGTACCCATTTGCAGTTAAATTGAATACTTTTTTGTTCCAAGTTGAACCACCATTTGTAGTGTTTGCAATGTAATATTCTGTAGCATCCGGCTTTTCACGGTAAACGGCTAGTCCACGTTGTTTATCTTCGAATGCGATGAAGCTTACGACACCACCGGATTGAACTAAACTAACAGTCCAATTGCGTCCTTTGTTTATTGAAGTATAAACTCTTCCGTTTGTAGTACCAAAGTAGCAGTTATCGCCATCTACAAAAGTGTTATGAACTAAACCTGTTTCTCCTGAAAGTGGAGCAGGCGCAGATCTAGTTGTCCAGTTTTCACCACCGTCCATAGTAGTTGCAATTCCCCAGCGGTTATTCTGAGGATCACCCAAAAATATACCTTCTTCTTCATTCCAAAAATGTATACCGTTAATAAAAGAAGTATGAGAAGTAATATTTTGCTCTTCCCAATCTTGCCCCATGGTAGTAGTTTTGTAGATAATTGTTGTACCGTTATTTGAACTACCGCCAAGATATGCTGTTGTACTTGAAAGTCCTTCTACAGCATAAATAGGGATGCTTAATTGGTTATAATTTATACCTGAACTGTTAGAGCTTGTAAAGAAGAATCCTTTGCTAAAGAAGTATGTACCTCCAATCCAATACGATTGTGTTTCACCACTGCTAATATCATTCCATGTTACATCATTTCTGAACGGAACAGGTCTTATTGCAGCAAATTTATTTCCGGTTGTAATATCGATATCCAATTTAATAAGCTGATAGTTAATATAATTATCTGCTTCAAACTTTACTAAAAGCTGAACAAAGCCATCAAACCAAGGGTTAAGCTTATTTAGAGTTATATCAGTTGTAATGCTTTGGTCTTCTTGCAGCTTTATATCCGGTAAAGAAAACTCTGCCTGGCTTAGCTCCAAATAGTTTTCTAATGGAATAAGCTCAACTTTTGTATTTGTAGATCTTGCCAGATAATTATGTATTTTTAGTTTGATCGTTTTGGTACCGATAGCATCAAATGCAAAATCTTGATCACTGTTATCTTTTACTTCTGTTATTTCCAAGCCGGGTATTCTGTTTGGCCCATCATTCAAAGTAGGATTTACTTTAAGAGCTTGCTCGGCATCCACTATACCAAAAAACATAGATTGATTTTCAGGATAGATTACATTTGCTGATGTGCCTCTTAATTGATGTAAAATTTGTTTTGGTGTCCACTCAGGATGCTGAGCTTTTACCAAGGCAGCAACACCAGATACTATAGGGGAAGCCATTGAAGTACCGGTTTTTCTTGAATAACCGCCACCAAGCTGAGTTGCTAAAATAGCATTACCCGGTGCGTAAACGTGTACTTCTCTGCCATAATTAGAAAAAGAAGCGTATTTTTTACCGGCTTTTGTAGCACCTACATTAAGTAAGTTATCATAGTTAGAAGGATAAGTCGGATTTAAATCTGAATATAATGATTCATTTCCTGCAGAAGTAATAACTAAAGAGCCCATGCTCGCAGCATAATTTATAACGTCCTGTTCGTAAGCGGAGCCACCAAAGCCACCCCAAGAACAATTGATAATATCAGCTCCAAGATCTGCAGCATAAGAAATTCCTGCATATCCTCTGAAAATTCCGCTTTGGCCGCCATCTAATCCGCATTTAATTGGGATAATAGAGCAATTAAAACCCGGAGAGGCAACTCCTGTACCATTGTTAGTAACAGCGGATGCACAACCTGCCACGTGCGTACCGTGACCATTACCACTAGCAGGAGGCGTCGGGTTATTATCTTCTTGCCACTGCCCAGCATTCATTTGTGCAGAAGTAGTATTTCCTACAAAGTCCCATCCATGAACATCATCTATTTTTCCGTTTGCATCATTGTCCTTGCCATCATCAGGTATCTCATTTGGATTTGTCCAGATATTTGCAGCCAAATCTTCGTGAGTTATTTCAGTTCCTGAATCTACGATAGCAATAGTGATCCCGGCATGCCCTTTCTGAATACCCCAAGCGGCCTCCAAGTTCAATTCTTCAATTGCATATTGTTCTGATAATTTAGGATCATTTGGTTTGTAATGAAGTTCGCGTTTATAAACCGGCGATGCATATTCTATCTGAGGATTTTGCATCATTGCTTTACAAACGTCAAAAGGATCTACAGGAGCATCATAATAAACTTCATGTATATTAGAGATGCTTTGTGCTGCAGTCAAATCCACTTTTTTATTGTTAGCCAAAGGGGATATAATATTAGTAATCCCTAAGTCCTGAATGGCAGATTGGATCATTCCATCCGGAAATGAAGCCGAACCGTCTAGCTTACCATAATTGGACTTTGTTTTGATGATAAATACATTAGGAATGTATCTATCAGATTTTTTTTCTATAATAAAGCTTCTTGCAGGAGCAATTTCTCCATTTTTGAGCTCAATCTGTCTGCTTTTTATTACAAATGTCTCAACGTCATTTGTACCAACTTTTTGCGGAAGAGCTGAATATAAACCGGGTGCACCCAGAATCAGCAATACAATAATCAACCGAAGTATCTTATATATCATACTTATACCCCTTAACACTATATGTAAAAACACTTATTTCAATATACTAAAATTCTTGTACTATTATAATTTCGTATCCCATATTTTTATTGCCACACAAAATAATACTATGTGAAGTACCTAAAGCAAACTGTATATCATCCGCTCTTTTGAACGGTTTTATAAAGTTTTCGTTTCTAGCTTCATTTATCAAATAGTTTGCTGCTTGGTCAAAAAATCTGAAAACATAAGATTTAGGAATACTATCTGTCTTGATTTTGTATGCTTCTTTATAAGCCATTGTTTTTGCAAGAAAATCTGAATCTGACAAACCTACTGTTATATCACCCACGTCAGTGACAGATAAAGTTTCTACATCTGTAGCTGCATGAATCGCTCTATAATTAAACTTATTAAAAGTAGTATCGATTCTGTCATACTCTAAATTAAAAATATCTACAGCATCTTTACTGCCTGATGCTATAAGAAGGTATCTTTTTCCTGCTTGCGCATCGAACTCAAATGTACTTCCTAAGAAGGAGAAAGTATGTTTACCTTCACTAACTGATGTTCCCAGAGAACCTGTGTAATTCATATTAGCATTAATGAGCAGGTTGTCCAGCCCTACTTGAGTATTTCCAACTCCGGCACAAGCATGAATCAGCTGTATAAATGCACTTTCTGCAGCAGCAGTAAGTACCTGATTTTCTTCACCTTGCTCTATAAGGTACACATTATTCTGTGTTTCAGTTGCAGGTATAACAGCTATAATATATTCTTTACCGGCTTCTAATGTCAAGTTAGTTATATTCAAAAGCTTTGCAGGTTCAGTCGGCCAAAATACGTTTATTGGCACATTCCCGGGTTTTATATATACCCTTTTAGAGAGTTCTCCAAAACGCAATTTATTAGCGAGAACAATTCCTGATTCCATTTTATAAACAGGATTGCCTGTAGCATCTTGCTCCGCCTGGAATGAAACAGCACCCTGCGATAAAGTGATAACTTCTCTTAGATAATCACCATTGATAACACGAACAGCAGCATTTGTCTCTAATTGATCGTAATCATGATCAGTGATTGGAGGAATTACTACATGAGTGGATGCAATTTCTTCTTTCGAATCTAGTACCGCAAGCGAATAATCCGAAAGAACCTCCAGAGATATATCAGTTTCTTCTGTCAAATTTCCGTTATAGTATGTTCCCAGAACATCTTCTTCCATTGAGCTGCAGGCAGTTATAGGAACATAATTACCAAAGCTTAGAGGTGCTAAATTATCTGCTATGCTCTCATCAGGATTTTTCTGAAAACTTACAGTCTCTTTCGAAAAGTTCATAGGACGAACATAAGTTAGCTTTTCTTCTATTTTTTTCGGTACAGAAAGTGCTCCCATAGTTCTGTCCAGTTCATCAAGAAGCATTACTTTTTCCTCTTCGCCTTCACCTTTCGCTATATAAATAGTATACTGACCTCTTGCTCTCAAGGAATCCAATTGGAACAAGCCAATAGTTTCTTCGTCGGACTTAATAGTTCTGATTACTGATACGGCAATTGTACCGGCTCTAATACCTTTCATCGAGCTTATTTGTCTGTAGTTTACATTACTAACAATATCACTTCCATTAGGACATCCAAACCTTACAGTATATCTCTTTGTGGTATCAGGATTAGCATTGAATAGTCTTAAATAAGTGAGCGGATCATTCGGCATTATGGTCTTTGATGTGTTATAAACAACAAGAGTATCTACCGGTTTATCCACATCCGCACCTATTTTAGAAGGCAATGCAATGAAGTTATATGTCAAATTTCTTGAAAACTTTTGCATCCTTTCTCTTTGAAGCTCAAGTGTTCCGTTTAGTTTTACCCCCATAAAAGCAGAGTCTACAGGCGGGTGCATTGCTTCGATTATGCCCTGATAATCTGCAGGAAGGCTGACTTCATCATCAAAAGAAAGCGTTCTTGGCTGATTATCTGAAGCAAAGTTGAAAAAACGGACATAGATACTCTCCACTTGTGTCGGTGGTGTAATTAAATCCGGATCTTCTTCAGCGCAGTTTGTAAAAAAAACAGAAAACAGAGCAATTAAAAGTATTCTATATGTTTTCAAGATAATACCGTATGTAATTATTTAACAAAATTGCAAAAAGGCACTTCGTATAGAAGATAATATTAATCAAATTAAAAGAAAAATTCAAGAAATATAATCCTAAATACCTTATTTATCTAGTACACCTATTTAACTTTTTTGTTCTCCAATGTTTAAATAGACTCACCACTTGATCTATTATTCTCAGTTTTATGCTTATATTAGGACTAATATTTTTTTAAAAACAAACAACACTTCATCTTATGAAATATAGACTTTTTACTAAATCTGAACTTGTGCATGATAAGTGGTCGGGCGGAACTACCACTCAACTATATATCTTCCCAGAAGGCTCAGATTACAAGACAAAAAATTTTGACTTTAGAATTAGTACGGCAACTGTTGAATTGGAAGAATCTGATTTTACTCCTTTGGAGGGTATTAACAGAGTAATAATGAGCTTAAGCGGCAAAATTAGTCTCAAACACGACGAAAATATGCCACTAGAACTTGCTCCCTTGCAGATACACTCCTTTTCAGGTGGATCTAAGACAAAATCATATGGCAAGTGCACAGATTTTAATCTGATGAGCACTTCAGGTACTAAAGCAGAAATGTCCTATTGGGAAATATCAGCAGAAAATTCAATTACTTTCGTACCTCAGAAGAGTATTATTAAAGTATTTTTCTACGTATACAATGGTGATGCAATATTTCAATTAGATTCTGATATTATCAATTTGGATTCAGGTGATTTCCTGGCGATTGATAATCCGGAAGCTGGAGAAATTGCAATTAGCAGTAATAAAGATACTCTTATTGCCTCAGTCTATGTTTATGCATAAATCTTAGTAGAATCGAATAATTCTGCTAAAACCATTTTTTCTTTTTATAGTAGAATAAAAGAGCTGAAGCAATCAGCAGCATAATTCCCAAAACAATAAAATATCCGAATCGTGAGGATAATTCGGGCATATTATGGAAATTCATACCATACAAGCCTGCTATAAAGGTAATTGGAATAAATATTACAGAGACTAGTGTGAGAGTTTTCATTACCTCATTCAGTCTCTGATTTTGATATGAGAAAAAGAGATTAACTCCACTTTCTATTTTTTGTAAAGCAAAATTTATATCATCAATAATCTGATCAGCCCAGTCTTTTAAGAACTTGAAGTGCTTCTCATTACTTTCGTCGAAGACCTCTTCACTGATGTCAGGAAAGCTTTTAATAACATCTTTTATAGGCATAAAGTATATCTTAATCAAGGACAGCTCTTCGCGCAGTGCCTCAATTTCATTCATATCTTTAAGATTTTTTATTTCTTTATACAGATGCTCCAACTTTTCGGTAAGCTCATCTGTTTTAGTCGCATAATTATCAATTATGGACTCAAGCATGAGAAATATAAGGTAATCTATTTTCTTTATTCTTGCTTTACCGGAGTTTTTAGTTAATCTCTTCCTAATATGTTCAAAGTGTTTATTAGCTTTCTCCTGAACTGTTAGAAGCAGATTATCTTTGAAAATGAAGCTTATTTTTTCAGGTTCTGTGTCTTTATTTTCAGGTACATTATGTATACCAAAAAAATAGTGCTCATCATAATCAATCAGCCTATGTGACTTGTCAGTTTCAATCACTTTCCTTGGAAGTGATCTATGCATTCTAAATTTTTTAATGATATCTTGAAGCAACACAACATCGTGCAAGCCATTTAGATTAAGCCATTTTTGGCTATTTGCAAAATCCTCAGAAACAGCAGAATTCATAGGCTTCTTTGTAACTATCTCTACTTGATTTTGGTCGTAAATAAATAGTTTCAGATCAGCTTTTTCCATGTATTTCTTGCCATCAAAAGACAAGACATAAGGTTCGTCTGTTTTAATTCTGCTTTGTTTCATTAGATTCGATATCCTTTTTGAATACAATCGTTCTATATGGGAATGGAATTTCGATACCTCGTTCGTCGAATTCTTTTTTAACTGATTTAAATAAGTCAGTAGCTACTATAAAAGAATCATCATTTGATTTAGCCCATACATACGCTTTTATATCAACTGAGAAATCATTAAGTCCTACTACCCTGGTGATAATCATATCTTCACCTGCCTGTTTTGCTTCCTCACTCCTATTATCAACAGTGAGAGGGTGAGCTGCAGCATGCTTCTTAATAATTTCCATAGCCAGATCAATATCCGAATCATAGCTTATACCAAAGACAACGTGTTTACGAATAAGTGACTCAGACATATCACTGTTTATAATAGTTTCTTCAGCTATTGTACTGTTAGGTATAACGACTCTGCGGTTTTCATAATCTTTAATTACTGTATGTCTCAAAGTTATTTCTTCCACAACCCCTTTGCTGATATTAGCAGATTCAATTGTATCGTTTACACGAAAAGGCTTAAATATCAGAATGAATATCCCACTGATGATATTTGCAAATGCCTTTTGAGAAGCAAAACCAATTATTGCGGCTAAAACCCCGGCACCTGCAAATAGAGCATGCCCCAGATCAGACAATACGGGAATATTAACAAAGACAACATAGATTGCCATAGAGAAGACAACAAAACTAATAGAATTTCTTATGAACGAGAAGTTTGTTACATCTATGCCAAGTTTATTTGCATATCTCTTAGCAAAAGCATTCACTGTCTTTCTTAAAATCATCGAAATCAATGTTGAAGAAATAACAGCAATTATTATGATCAAAGCGTACTTTATATACTCTTGTTGCATACCATCCTCTATGTCAACTAAAAAACATAATATAATAAAAATATTCTCAAATCAAGGAATGAAGAAAGCTAGACATAAAAATTTATTTATCTGCCTAATTTATTACAATGCAGTACTTTACAGATGCTTTTATTCAATACAATCAAAAATTTCTAAAAATTCTTTGATTTTATTTAAAATAATTCTAAGCTTAGAACGATTCTAAACATGTAACGCATATGCAAAGAGGCAAAACAATGGAAAATAACATAAAAGAATTACTTGCTGAAAACGGCTTGAGATGTACTCCTCAGAGATTAGCAGTATATCAGGTGCTAATTGAAAGCGATACGCATCCGACGGCAGATGAAATTTTTTACAAGACAAAACTCATTCTTCCGTCAATATCTTTGGCTTCAATTTATAACACATTAGAAAAATTTGTCAGTAAGGGCATGGTAAACACTATGCAAACTGATGGAGATACCCAAAGATATGATGCTAAGATTCATAAGCATCATCACCTGTTTTGCACAGAATCCGGGAAAATATCGGATTATTACGACGATGAGTTAACAGAGATTATAGATAAATATTTTCGGGATCGTAAGATTCCGGGATTTGAAATAGAAGAATTTGTATTGAACATTAAAGGTAAATATCGGAGGTAGATACCTATGACTAAGTATAATCAAATTGGATTAGATGCCGGGAAAACTGAAGAATTAGCAATGAAACTAAACGACCTGTTAGCAAACTATCAGATACTTTATATGAATGTAAGAGGCTTTCACTGGAATATTAAAGGTGATAAATTCTTTGAGCTCCATGTAAAGTTTGAAGAGCTATACAATGATTTAATTTTAAAAATAGATGAAATTGCTGAGCGAATCTTGACTTTAGGTAAAATGCCGCTGCATAGCTATTCTGATTACCTGGCAACTTCTGAGATAAAAGAAGCTGTCAATATTGAAAATGGAAATGATTGCGTGGAAGAAATTCTTAGCGGATTTTCTATTCTTCTAAGAAAGCAAAGAGACTTACTCGAATTGTCTTCCGATGCTGAAGACGAAGGTACAAACTCGATGGCAAGCGATTACATCAGAGAGCAGGAAAAATTAGTTTGGATGTACTCTGCATTCTTAAATAAGTAACTTTAATAATATTTCTATAAACATAAAAGGATTTAATAACATGTGTGAAGAAAAAAAAGGTATGCCTTTGTTAGGCGATATGTTCCCTGAAATGGAAGTTTTAACTACTCATGGTCCAATGAGTTTGCCAAAAGATATTAAAGGTAAATGGACAGTGCTATTCAGCCACCCTGCTGATTTTACGCCTGTATGTACTACTGAGTTTGTTGCTTTTCAACAAAGATATGAAGAATTCAGAAAATTAAACACTGAGCTTATCGGGCTTAGCGTAGATCAGGTATTCTCTCACATGAAATGGGTAGAATGGATCAAAGATAATTTGAAAGTTCAAATTGAATTCCCAATTATTGCTGACACAGGTGCTGTCTCTGAAAAATTAGGGTTTATCCACCCAGGTAAAGGTACTAATACTGTAAGAGCCGTATTTTTAATCGATCCGGATGGAAAGATCAGAGCAATTGTATATTACCCACAAGAATTGGGTAGAAACCTGGACGAAATTTTGAGAATGGTTAAGGCTATTCAAGTTTCTGACAAAAACAAAGTAGCTATGCCTGCAAACTGGCCAAACAATGAATTGATTGGCGATAAGGTAATTGTACCTCCTGCAACTGACATCAAAGCTGCAGAATACAAAAAAGGCAGATATGAAAACTATGACTGGTGGTTCTGCTACAAAGATGCTGAAAAATAATCACCTACTCTTGGTGTTATATAAATCGGGTTGCTCTACAAAAAGGGCAACCCTTTTTTTTACTTCTCTTCTTTCATCTCTTCTGCTACAGTATAAATAATTGTCAAAAGATTCTTCTTTTGATCCTCTGTAAGTTGTCTATTCATATAGATCCATTGGCAAAAATCAAAAACAAGATGATGCTGCTTACAGTTACTTTTCAGTGACCAAACGGCAGCAAAATACAATGCAAATTTCATCTTCTCTTCGTCAGGGAGATTTTGAATTTGTTCTTTAGTATAGTTAGGAAAATCTAGTGTAGTAATCAAATGTTCTATAGGTTTTATAGATCCTGTAGCAAAAAATTCTACCCATAATAAATCTTGTTGTTCAGGGCTCGTCACCTTTTGATAAGGATCTGTTTTTTCAATCTCATTAAGAGAAGCCCAGTATATTTTTTCATCGCTATTTAGAGATTCAATCAAAGATTTACACTCAATCCCAGATTGATTTAACAAATCTAATGTTCTCTTCTTTTCAAAAGAATTTAGCTTTACAAATTCAGTTTCAATATGCTGTAAAATGAATGTGTTATCTTTTAGTGTTTTTGCGAATAATGGTAGTATTCTAGCATAGACCTCGATATCTAAGCCATTCTCAGAATTTATAAAATGTATAAATCTTTTGTATATAGTTTCCGGATCGAGTTCATTGTAATAATTTTGTACCCATTTCTTATTATCTTCTTCACTGATAGCAGGTATATCTTCCATCAGAGGTAAATCAACCAATTCTATTATTGCTTCATTCTTAGCATTTTCATTAGCAAATAAATCATGAACAACAACCTTGATTGTATACTCACCTCTCTTGCTGGATTGATCAAAATCTAACCCTACAACCTGTTCATTCATCATTACAAAGTTTGGATTATAAACTCTTCTATTTGACAGAAGTAAACTATCTTCTTTGAAAAAAACATCGCCGTCAGGATCGATCATTTCTATAGAATATCTAAGATTTAGAGTGCTATCTATTACTTTATAATCTGCACATAATACCGTTATTAGAAAATTTTGCCCTGGGAACACACTCTTAGCAGTTGAAATCTTTGGAGTATTAGCACCTATAGTGTTAAACCACTTATCTTTTACATACATATCAACCGATGGATTGACAATGCAGTGAATACTATAAGCATCAACAATACTGATACTAAGTACAAGGAGAATAAGAAAAATATTTTTAAGCATGGATTTGAACCTCATTTTAGTCTTTTTTTTTACTTTTAGATATTATATTCAACAATCATTATTGCTTTTTACCAACTTTTATTCTTTCTTTTGTAAATCAAATTTGCAATTAACTACTTAAAATTCGGCTCATCTCTAATAACCAAGAATACATTTTCTCCGAAGCTATTGATATTTGTTAGTTTATCGCCATCGCACATTGTTACATTCCAACCTTTTTCCACGTCATAATCACAGATATATCCATTTTCATGACCACTAGCCGTGCCTTTTTCACTCCAGAAATATATTTCAAATCTAGCATCAAATTCATTAGGATCATCTTTATTAGTTTGCTCAAGAAAGACTTCATATTGTTTTTCATTGTCTTTAATAGTAAAAAATCTAACCGGCTTTTTAGTTCTTGATAGATTAGTCGGATTACAGACAATTGAATCAGGGCTCAAAGATTCATATCTAATAAAACGGTCTTTTGTTTCTAAAGATAATTGAAGAGTAATTGAGAAATTGTCGCCTTGTTTCGTAAGTGTACCGAGATAATTTTCGGGTGCATACTCTCCGATATAAGCAGCAATATTATTTAAATTAGGACTGTCAATCTCTAATGAATTCCAAACGATCGGCACAGATACACCTAAATGATTTGTTGAAATAATCAATTCAGGCAGTTGATATTCATTAGGATTCGTGGAAGAATCGTCACTTCCGCATGATATCAGAATACAACATATGAATGTGATAATTAGACTAAATCTCATGTCTTACCTTTTTCTAGTTATTTTTAGTATTTAGATAAATTCCTATTCAAACATTTTAGAGCATAATTAATGAGTCAAAAAAGACTCTTGTCATGCATCTTCTCTTTTGGAAACACAAAACATTACTTCTCCATAAAGATTTTTTACAGATACTATATTCTTTCCAGCAAATTCAGTTATATTCCAACCTGGCTCTACTTCATAATAGCATTTGTAGGGATATTCCATTCCTTCCGCTACACCCTGCTGACTCCAAAAATACAAATAGTATTCTTTTTTGAATAGATCAGGATTATTTACAAAAGGTACACCAAGTATAATTCTAAATTCAAGTAATAAATGCAACACTTAGATGAGACGTTATAGAAGAAAAGCATAAATTTTTCAAAACAGGAAAGCAGAAAAAATCTGCCTTCCGTGTTTTGATGGAAAATATGCGCATTTTTTCCTTCCAGCGTCCAAACAAGAGGGTTGCAATGGCACATATCACCAGAGAACAAAGATATACAATAGAATGCTTGTTAGCAAAAGGAAAATCAATTACTTACATAGCTGAGACGATTGGCAAAGACAAATCAGTTGTCATCAGGGAAATAAAACGTAATACTAACGAGCGTACAGGTATTTATAGCAGCAAAAATGCACAAAAGTACTACGAAACTCGGCAGAAATGGAAACACAAGCGTACGTATATGACAGATTCTGTAAAAGCGACAATTAGGTATTATCTGGAGCTGGATTACAGTCCTGAGCAAATAGTTGGATTCTGCCGAAAGAACGATATCCCTTGCGTTTCTCACGAAAGTATATATCAGCATATTTGGAAATGCAAAGCAAACGGTCAGGATTTGCACTTGCATCTTCGCCGTAAAGGCAGGAGGTATCAAAAACGTGGCAGCCAATACAAAAGTCGGGGGACAATAGTAAATCGACGTGATATTGACGAAAGACCGACTATAGTGGAGGAAAGAAAACGATTTGGAGATTTAGAAATAGACACAATTATAGGCAAGAATCATAAGGGGGCAATAGTAACTATAAACGACCGGGCTTCCGGGATGCTGTGGATGAAAAAAACAAAAAGCAGAAGTGCCGAAGATATCGTAAATGCTACTATAGAGCTACTTTACGACGAAAGAGACAATATTCATACTATTACAGCAGATAATGGAAAAGAGTTCGCTTATCACTCTTTAATTGCAGAAATATTAGGAGTTGATTTCTACTTTGCTCATCCGTATAAGCCGTGGCAGAGAGGTGCAAATGAGAATCTAAACGGGCTTATAAGACAATATATACCTAAGAAAACGGACTTTACTTTACTGGAAGATAAATTTGTGAGCTTCGTGCAGAACATACTTAATAACAGACCAAGAAAGAGACTTGATTTCGATAATCCTATTACAAGAAAGAAAAATTTATTATTTTAAACTTTGTTGCATTTATTGGTTGAATGTGGCAATTTCATATTGAACTTTGTGATTAACAACAGAGAAAAATCTGACACTTGATATCGTCCTTGCCAAATCTATTGGCTGACATTCAATTCTATCATAATCTAAATTTTTGTAAGGGACAAATCAATTCTCAGTAGATATTGAATTAGGCAGTACGAATGAAAGATACTCGCCATCATATTTTGTATCTCCTAATTTATTATCAGGGACACAAGCGCCTAGATACATCTCTACATTTTCCCAATCGACATCTCTATATCTATCGGTGTGATATATTCTTATTGATTTCGAAAAGTCTTTAGATTCTATAACAGAAGGAAGATTAATCTCAATCTGCTTGCTTGGTTTTATTCCTGTGGCATCATCTTCTTTACAAGCAATTAATGCTAAAAGAAAAAATGCAACCATACTTAGTGTTTTCACTTTCATTATAAATCCTTAAAAAAAAGGCCAATACCTTTAAGGGCATTAGCCTTGTAAGAATTTAAATATCTTATTTACTACGGTTTCTCAAAGAAACGCGTTTCACCTTGTATTTCTGTGATTCTAATTAGGTTATTACCGGTTTTTTCAGTAATATTCCAGCCTTTAACAACATTATAATTTACATTATAAGGAGTTTCAATACCTTTTGCAGTACCTGTTTCAGTCCAGAAATAAATTTGATAGAGTCTATCAAAATCTGGATTATTCTCATTAAGTTTGGTAGCAAGTACAAGTTCTTTCACTTTTTTATCGTTTTCTACAACAAAAAAGCGCACGTAAGATTTACT
Organism: uncultured bacterium; assembly: GCA_942490685.1. Lineage (GTDB taxonomy): Bacteria > Bacteroidota > Ignavibacteria > Kapaibacteriales > UBA2268 > JBFHIJ01. The sequence continues at coordinate 228,855 of CALNXW010000031.1, read as the reverse complement.
TCTTCCTAAATTTTCAGGAGTACATTCCAGCTTATTATAATCTAAGTTTTTATAAGCATCAAAACGATCTTGAGTACTTATTTCTCCATCCAAATTTATACTAAATCTCTCTGAATCGTTTAACTTATTAAGAGTAGTAAGATAATTATCTCTATGAAAATCGCCAAGATAAGCTTGTATTACTTGATCAGACTCTATTGAATAAGGGATGCTAAATCCCATTGCGATACCCTCAATATAATCATCGAGTTCCAGATTTATCTTTGGTGTTGGTGTAGGGCTAGTAGATGAATCATCATCGCCACATGCAACAACAACCAAGCTCAAACACAAAAATAATAGCATAGTTTTAAGATTTGCAAATTTTGTAAACATTATAATCCTCATATAGAATGATATTAAAACAATTAGGCAGCAAATATATAAAATTATAAATTAATAAAAAGAATAAAATATTTTCTTTAGATATGTTTTTCATTTCCGATTTTTCGAAACCTTTTGCAAAAATCCTCCGTATTATAATACAAAGAGAACAATATCTTAAAAACATGTCAATTATTAATATTATTTATATTATTTTGAGGCTTACCAAAAACAACTACACTTTACTTTTTAACTCCACGATTTAAGGAGTAATCATGCTTATCTTTTATCTGGCATGTCTTCTATTCGGAGGCATATTGCTGGGAGTATCTTTGCTATCCGGAGGCGGAGATTTAGACGGAACAGACGCTTTAGACAGCGCCCACACAGACTTAGATTCATTAGACGCAAACTCAGATTTTGACTTTGATTCAGACTCCTCTATAGAGCATATAGACATGTCTGATGCAGATATGACTCATGAAATAGAATCAGCTACTGATGCAGTTAAATTCCTGAGTTTCAGAAACATCATTTATTTCACAACATTTTATGGACTTACCGGTACTACTCTTACTTTGATAGGTACACAATTTATGCTTACTTTCATTTCTGCTTTAGGTATTGGGTCATTATCTTGGTTTGCAGGCCATAAACTGATGAAATACCTCAAATCAAGTGAAACAGGTCAAGCACTTGATAGTAGTACATTCATAGGCAGAGAAGCCAACGTAATAGTAAGAACCGGAAAAAACAAACTTGGAAAAGTACTTGTTAAGTCTAATAATGAAATTAACGAATTATTCGTAAAAGTATCGGACAGTGCCGAAAAAGACTCTTTTGAAAAAGGAGAGCAAGTGCTAATAATCGATTATAGCAACAGCATTTATTATGTAATTGGTCAACAACAATATTAGGAGGTTTAATCAATGTTAGATTTTATTTTGCCTTTAGTGGTGCTTGGTGCATTCGCACTATTAATAGTATTTTTCGCAATAAGTAGATTACTACTTATTTCGCAACCCAATGAGGTAATCATTCTTTCAGGTAGAAAAAGAACTTTGCCGGATGGTACGGTAGTTGGTTACAGAATAATAAAAGGCGGAAGAGCCTTGAGAATACCTTTTTTGGAAAAAGCTTCCAGAATGTCTTTGGAAACGATTCCTATCGAGCTTTCTGTGAGCAATGCCTATTCTAAAGGCGGTATTCCGCTAATCATTGATGCAATTGCCAATATCAAGATATGTTCTAAAGAACCTGAATTTGGCAATGCTGTAGAAAGATTCCTGACTATGAGCGAATCTGATATCCATGCTATTGCAAAAGAAACACTGGAAGGTAACTTGCGTGGCGTATTAGCAGCTCTTACTCCTGAAGAAGTCAACGAAGACAGACTGAAATTCGCAGACACTCTAATGGAAGAAGCTGATATAGATCTACAGAAACTTGGTTTACAGCTTGATACACTAAAAATTACGAATATTAGCGATGAATCCGGATATCTTAACTCTATAGGACGTGGAAAAACTGCTGAAGTGATTGCAAGAGCTAAAAAAGCCGAAGCTGAGAAAAATGCAGAAGCTCAAGAAGCTGAAGCACAAGCGCTTGAAAGAGCTGAAAAAGCAAAAGCACTTGCCAGACAGAATATCGAACAAGCAAGAATTGAAAGTGATCAGCAAATTGCGATTGCAGAGGCGAATAAAGCTGCTGCTACTCAAGAAGCTGAAGCAAGAGCTAAAGAAAGATCAGAAAAGGCTCAAGTAGAAGCTAATCAAAACGTGCTTATTTCTAAAGCGTTGAAAGAAGCTGAAGCACGTGAAGCTGAAGCACATGCAAAGGCTCGCTATGAGCAAGCACAGGCTGAAGCTAAACAAAACATCGAATCTGCACAAATCGAAGCAGATAAGGCAATCAAAATGAATCGTGCTTTAGCTGATCAGAATGTAGAAATTGAAAACAATAATCTCAGACTGAAAAAAGCAGAACTCGAAAAAATTGCTATTGTTAAAGAACAAGAAGCTGCTGTTGCAGGTGAAAGAGCAAAAGCTCAATTTGAGCAAGAGCTTGAAAAAGAAAGAATCGAACTACAACAACGCAGGCTAATGGCAGACGTTATCGAGCCGGCTAAAGCTCGCAAAGAAGCTGCTGAATTAGAAGCCAAAGGTCAAGCGGCATCAATAATCGAAAGTGGTAATGCTGAGATAGAAGTTCTTAAACGAATGATTGAAACATATCAAACTGCAGACGGTAGTGGCGATAAGATACTTATGCTTAAAATGCTTCCTGAACTTGTTGATAAACTTACTTCAACTATTCAAGGTATCAATATTGACAAAATTACTATGGTTGATAATGGCGGTGATAATAGCGGCAATCAAATCCAAAAACTTGTTAATCAGTTGCCGGGTTCAGTAGTTTCTTTATCTGAAATGCTTGAAAATGCAACCGGAGTTGACATCCTTAGCCACTTTAAAAAAGATAAAGAAGTTAGGACTGAAGACTAAAAGCATTTTAGATATATTCAAGTGATACAATACTTATATCTCTCTATGGAATTTCCCTAGAGAGATTTTTTTTACCTCCCCTGGATTCAAACTCAAAATTCTCACTTATGCTGTTTTTCTAAATATCGTGCATAGATAATTATTTTAGAATCAACTAAGTAGTATTATTCTTCCAGTTTGTCATAAGAGCTCTGCATATAGTCTATACTCATGGAGAAAACATAGAACATATAGATTAGCGCAGGCTAGTTTGATTATATTTGATATTTATAAAGACTCTGTTAGTGGAGATCTTAAGTACAATAGTAGAGGTTTAATACAACATGCTTCCGTAAATGAAATAGTTATTGATAATTGTGATAGTATAAACTTTTGTCCTTTGTCAAAATTAAAAAACCGAACTCCCGCATGTACAGGAGTCCGGTTTTTTTATTTTAAGGCTTGTAAGAAACTTGTTTTATTTCTCAACAACAACAGAAATTTGTTGAACTGAACCATTTTCAGCAGTAATTACTAAGAAGTATTTACCAGCTGCTAAGTCAGCAACATCAAATTCTAATGTATTAGTACCTGAAGTAATAGTAGCATTGCCAAGATTAGCAACTGTTTTACCATTTAAGTCAGATAATGTATAAGAAACATTAACAGCATCATTACCATTGTAGTTGTAATTTAAAGTAGCAGTAGTTACTACAGGGTTTGGCATCAATTTCAAAGAAGTATTAGAAATAAATTCTTCTTCAACACTTGTACCAGTACCTTTACCAGTTAAAGCAACTTCAACAGCAGGATTGCTAGGATCGTTAGAGTTAATTACTAACTTAGCATTATATGTTTCATCTTTTTTCAAAGGAGAGAATTCAACTGTAATAGTTTGAGATGCATTTGCATCTAAAGTCAAAGAAGTAGGAGTATCTACTAAATAATATGCGTTTGAAATATCATCTTTTATAGTAATAGAAGTGATATTTAAAGATGCATCAGATTTGTTTTCAATTGTAATTGTTTGTTCTTTACTATCACCTTCAGCAACTTCACCAAAGTCAATTGCATCATCAGAAACATAGATAGTACCACCTGCATCACTAAACTCGATTTGATCAATCCAAGCAGCATTACCATTTTTACGAGGGATTAGAGATAATTTCACTAGGATATCTTTGCCAGCATAGTCAGCTAAGCTATGTACTTTTTTGATATAATCGCTAGAAGCAGGAACATAAAGTGTTTGGTTATTACCAACTGCTGTTTCAGTAGCTTCGAAGCTACTAACTTCTGTCCAACTTTGACCATCATTTTCAGATACTTCTAATTTAATAGTTGGAGGATTACCACCAAGAGTACCATCTGAATAAGCATAGTGGTAAGAAATAGCAGGAGCAGACATTTGAGAAAGTGCAGCTTCGCCTAATACGATGCTACCAGGCTTTCCGTCTAATTGCCAAGATTCATGTAAATAGAACATAACAGCAGCATTAGTATTGTTAGCACCAACCGGTTGATTAGCAGTACCTGAGATTCTCATACCTGCATTTTGAGACATGTCTAAATAACCATTTTCAAATGCATTCTCGAAGTCAAATACATAGTCTGTGAATGCTTTTCTAGCTAGACGAATACCTCTAGTCTGAACCATATTATCATCATTAGTCCACTCTACAAGGATATCACCAGTAGTATTAGAATTATTGATATTACCAAAACCAACAACTGTCACTGCATAAACACCAGTAAATGTTGCATCAATTTGACCAAAATCAACTACAGTAGATTGACCTTTTGCCAAAGTTTCAGTAACTGTTTTAATTTCTTGTTGACCATTGATATCAAGTAACAAATCAAATTGAGTTACTTCAGTATCAAAGTTATTTGTAACTTCAACTTTTGGATTAATAGCGTCAAAGAACATACCATCAGGTAATGTAGTTTGATCTTCCATAGAAAGCATAATTTTATTTTCAGCAGGAATATCTACTCTAGTACCTGCACCAGTTATAATTTCAGCTTTATCTTGTGCAATAAATGCAACAACTTCTAAATTAGTAATGTCAACATCAATACCTTTAATAGATTCAGGTAAAGCTACTCTATATTCTTTTTCACCAAAAGTGCCTTTAGTTGTTTGAGTAATTACATCACCCCAAACTGACTCAGTCAAAACATCTCTAAGTGCATGCTGATGTCTGTACAATCCATTTGCTGTGATATAATCAGGATTTGCAGAAGCACCAGATTGATATCCAACTATTTCATTTTGAGTCAACACAACAGTCAACTTATTTGTAGGATTAGCTTCATCTGCAGTATAGTAATATTCAACATTTACTACAAGCTCTTTCGTTTCCAAATCAACGTTAGCTTTTACTCCAATATTTACAGGAGAAGCTTTAGCAAGAATGCCCGGAACTACATTATTCCAAGTACCTCTACCTTGAGCCCAAGGTGTAGTACTTCTATTTACAGAGCCAGCTGGGAAACCTGTTATACCTGCAGGTTGTGAAAGTTCATCACCATCTGCAGTTCTAAAGTCAGGATGATCCCCTTGAGGAGTAGAAAAATTGCTAGTTGTGTGAATATTTATTAGAAATACATCTTCTGGATTTGCTTTACGCAATTCAGATGCAATTCTATGTCCATCTGGGCAATATCCACAATAGATACCTGTGTACTCTTCTAATACTACATTTCTATTAGAAGGCTCTGTGCTCACGATAGTCTGAGCATCTGCGACACTCCAAAAACCTATCATTACGGCAAACAAGAATAGAAAACGTTTCATAACGAACCTTTTGGTGTTAATAAATACTAATTATAAGTGTGCGACTTTATGAAGACAAGCCTTATAAAGCTTGTCGATTACAAAATAATAAAAATATTCCATTTTACAAGCACTTATTTGTGATTATTTTGTCAGACAATTAATATATGTTTTTAGCAATATAGCCAAAACAGTCTACTGATGCAGATTTAGCAGTATTTCTAACAGTGTACAAATATAATATAATAATTAAAATTTTTTTATTGTAAATATTTCTTTACAATTCTTCCTACTTATTCCAAATATTTTTAATCTTTGCCATCAATTTCTTGGCTCTTATGGCAACTATATTTAATATTTTAATTGTCTATTTAAAAGATTTTACTTTGGGATAGTTCAGCATAAAGGCAGGTACTAATTTACTCTACTTTTAACTCACAAACTGGCGAATCGAAGCATTAACAAAATCTATACTCATATTGCTAATTTTTGTTATTTCTTCTTGCTCCAATCCTTCTGTATGTAGTCTATAACATAAGTGTTCCAGAGTTTCTCCAATTTCTATTATATGCCCGTCTGGGTCATAAACTCTAAATACAAGTTGTCTCCATGGCTGTTCTCTTAAATCATGCACAAGTTCGCAGCCACTTTGAAGAAGAAGATCTCTTATCTCCTTTACCGCATCATCCTCAAAATAGAGCTCAGTCGAATGACTCTTTTTGATAATATTTTGTCCAATCAGCTTTTCAAAATGAGTATCTAAATGGATTGCAAATCCTCCTTTGAAAGAAATATTTTCTCCAAAATCATATTCGACTTCTTGTTTGAGGAGATCTTTATAAAACTTTAAAGATTTTTGCATATCCGAAACAGCTAGAAGGGCACAACGATATTGCATATTTATTAATCCTCCGGATTAATTGTTACCATAATCTTATCAGTTCTCAGCATTCCTGAATTACTAAGTTGCGTTATTTTTGAAAGCAACGCATCATTTATTGTAGTATCAGGGCGGCAAATTACCATGCCTTCTTTTGTTGCAAGAGTTTGATTTACTAACATTCCAAGCTTCAGATCTTCAACTAATATTTCTTTTTCAATTGGCTTTGACGAATCATCATTAAATGCAGTTCCAAAATTATCAGAACCTTGAGGGCCATCATATTTAGCTTCATTCATATTTGCTAAATAATCTGCTGTGTCTAAAGTCCAATCAAAATTATGAAGAGACAATTCTTTCCCATCAGGAAGTAAATTATCAAATCTGCGCTTTTTAATAAACTCTTGGAACAGCTGGAACACGTCCAAGTCATACCATTTAGCATTTCTAAAGAAAGATTTGAATATTTCATCATGCCTTTCTTTTGTCTCTTGAGGAGATTGAATAATTTTCTCAAGAGTTATAAACTCAGGATACTTCTTAAATGGCAGTCTATAAACACCATTAAAGTATGTATTAAGAACAGTTATTATTTGAGATTCTTTGGATATTTCCTTACCTGAAAGGCCATTAGGATAGCCGGATCCGTCATTATGTTCCCAAATTTGAGCTAATAATTGAATATATGGTTTCAAAGATGGTATTTTCAATAAAGATTGTAATGCAGCTTTGAAATAAGTAAAATATTCCTCTCTCTCTTTCTCATCTACTAATTCATGTGGTTCAACTAAATTAAACTTGGCAGGCATTTTCATCCCAATAGCAGGGAGCAGCATTGCAGCTAAGACAGTCTTTTTGATACTTTCGGGATTTAGCTCTAACTCTTCAGCAAGAAGCTTACCATTTTCAATAAGAGCATTTGTCTTATTCTTAAAATAGTATCTCTTATGAAAGGTATTAAACCTATTCAACATCTGAATGATTTGAATCGCACTTGTAGTGTCTGAAACAGAATTAATCACCGCAGGAGTTTTTGCTTTTGTTTGACCACTATTTTTTGCTTTCAACTGCGTGATTAACTTCATGTTGTTTATCTTCGCTTTATAAGTGTCAAAAGCCACTTTTACTGCCTGCACAAGTTCCATCTCTTCTGCAGGTTTAGTTAAATACATATATGCCTGGCCTTCGTTTATTGCAGATATAATATCCTTAGGATTAGAATAGCCTGTCAATATTATTCTTGTAGCATGAGGTACATATTTTATACTCCTTTTCAGAAATTCAGAACCATTCATCCCCGGCATCTTTTGATCACTTAAAATGACACCGGGCTTAAATCCACTTTCAAGTAAATTCAAGGCAACTTCAGGGTTTTCAGCCGTTTTTACATTGTAATGTCTTTTAAATATTCTCTCTAATATTTTCAAGAGAGTTAACTCATCATCTACGATAAGTAAGTTATTTACTGGCATATTATTTGGTTCTGGCATACTATTTGTGCGTAAAGTATTTAAATAAAACTATTTCTTTTGTCAAGCATCAATAATAAATCAAACTAAAACATATTTGTAAAAAAGTATAACTAAGGTAAAAATTGTTAAACTATTCAAAAATAGAAGATTTTATTGAACGCAATCCAATATACACATATTTACTTATTATATTGGCAATTGCCTGCATTATTTTTGAATTTTCATTGCCTTCACAGTTTGCGAACAATCTTACAAATATGATACTTTTGATTCCCGCGGTTATTTTTTCGTTTATATTCAGATACAAAGTGGGTCTGAAGATTCTCTTCTTTTCTGCGGCAATTCATTTAGCTACTGTTTTTTCAAAAGATATTCCGCCACTAGATATTGTTACTATGTACTTACCAATGTGGTTAATAAGCTTATTTCTATATGTCCTTATAAGCAAACAGTTAGAATATAAAGAAACTATTAATCAGGAATTGTCACTCAGGAAAGAATTTGAGCAGGAAGCTTTGATGGAATCAACTATGCTTCTTGAAAAGAATACAATACTTGAAAAGGAAATTAAAGAAAGAGTCAGATACCAAAGAGAACTTAAAAACACTAATAAATATTATGCAAATCTTATCGAAAATGCCGGTATCGCCATGGGTATTTCTGATTTGGACGGAAATATTAATTATGTAAATGAAATATTTGCTCAACTTTACGCTCTTCCTAAGGATGAAATTATCGGACAGCCCTTCCTTAATATACTACCGATTGAAGAGCAGACTAAACTATATAGACTATTCTCAGAAAAAATTTCTGGTGAATTTACTCCGGGCAGTCTCAGAACTCATATTGTCAACTCGAAAGGCGAACTGATTCATGTGCACCTTATCTCAGATTTAGTTTATGATAATGAGGAAGTTATAGGTGTCCGTGCTTATGTTTGGGACATCACCGAACAAGTTTTAGCTGAAAATGCAATCAAAGAAAGTGAAGAAAAATTCCGCAGTATTTTTGAATACTCTCCTATGGGTATCTATAGAAGTACACCGGAAGGAAAAATATTATTAGCAAATCCTGCACTTCTCAAAATGCTTCATTATCCAGATTTAGAATCATTTAAATCTCTGGACTTAAATGAAAGTCATCCCGCTCTGTATGAAAGACATCAATTTATAAAAGAGTTGGAAGAAAATGGGAAAATTATCGGCAGAATCGCTGAATGGGAAAGATATGACGGTGCTTTGCTTTATATCAAAGAAACCAGCTGGGCAATTAAGAATGAGAATGGAGATATAATTTATTTCGATGGAATCGTGGATGATGTTACAGAGCAAGTACAAATTGAGCAAGAAAAAGAGCGCCTTATAGAGCAGCTAATGAGCGCTAAAAGTGAAATACATAGACTTTCAGGCATGCTACCGATCTGCTCAAGTTGTAAAAAAATCAGGGACGATACCGGCTATTGGCATCAGTTAGAAGTCTATATTGATGACCACTCAGATGCTCAGTTTAGTCATGGTATTTGCCCGCAATGTGCAAAAAGCCTTTACCCCGGCTACTCTGATGATACAGATGAAACCTAAACAAGAGCTCCTAATTATTATTTAGAAGCTCTTTTTTTAAATTACACTCTTTTCTACTCTTTTGTATTGATCAAGTTTTTGAATTTTTCTCGTTCTCGATAATTAAACTTTCCACCCCTACTCCTATACATCCAATAGTACTTGCCACATGAATCTGCATTTGCTTGCATATAATATGCAGCAGTTATTTTTTTAAAAGCATAAATATATGTTGTATCAAATACATATGCTTGCTTCCATAACTCTACTGCATTATCTATATCATAATTCCTAAATGAGTGGTCAGCAAGTTGATCATATTTCTTTGAAGCCTTGGCACTTTGATATTTTCGACTTATTATAAATTTGCTAAGACTATCGTATTTTTCAAATTGACCAATTCTTTGATAATCAAACAATAACTCAAAATATGCATCCGTAATTGTAGTGTCCACTGCTAAGCCTTGTTCGTAGCATTCAATAGCCTTTTTTAGATCACCGCTGTAGTCATAAGCAGTAGCCATTGAGAATAGTACGGCAACATTATCAGGTTGAAGCTGGTTTGCATTTTGAAAATGCTTAATTGCCTTTTCGAAATCTTTCAAATACATTGCTGTTTGGGCCACCTGAAAACTTCTCTTATAGTATTTTGGCTCAGCTTTGAGAGCATTTTCGTAATAAGTCATTGCTTTTCCGAATTCCTTCTGCTTGAAGTAATGGACTCCGATCACCTCATGGAAGAAAGCGCGACTACTATCTTTTTCTATTGCATTATTGTAAAACGATTCTATATTCTTATATGCCGGAGCATGGTTCATATTTAAAAGCCATAATGCTGACACTAAGCTTAACCCAACGCCAATAATCACATTATTGTTCAACTTAGAGGTATATTTATTTGCTATAATAATCAGAGATATAAGCAATCCTACCATTGGCAGATAAGCTCGGCAATATAAATAGTCATTCCACTCTGATGCATTTGCTCTTTCGAAAATAGTTGTTGGCAAAAGAAGGAGTAAAAACCAGAGCACTCCCCACAATGCCTGTTTTTTGTTTGGAATAGGTATAAAATATAAGGCAAGACCAAAAAGAAGAAGAATAAAACTCCCCAGTAAGGTCGTGAAAAGTGAATACGTAGGTAAAACAGATAAATTTACAGGTATAAAAAATTTTGCTGCAAATTCGCCCAGAACTCTCAGATTAGATAAAAACACTGATATTCCGAAGACGTTCATGTTCTCCCCAAAATCCGCCGTTATACGCAATATAAACCATATCAGTCCTGCTAACAACCAAGAGCTATAAAGAAGCATGCTGTCTTTTGATTTGATTTGATCGAGCTTTGTGAATGTAATAAATAGAAAGAATAAGAAAGGTAAAACTATTGCAGTTTCTTTTGACAAAAGAGCAAGCATAAAAGCAAATGCTGCTAATAAAAGATAAGTTAGTTTCTTAGTATCTAAATATTTGTAAAACCCTATAAATGAAGCCAATCCAAATATACCAAGCAGAATATCATTCCTACCAGGCAGCCAAGCCACAGCATTTGCAAACATAGGATGTACCGCAAAAACTAATGTGGCTGCTAATGCTAAGTATTCTTTCTGTGCAAATTCCCTGAAAACAAATAACAGTAGCAGGCAAAAGAGAGCATGAAGAACAAGATTAGTTCTATGATATTTATGATACTCTTTACCATAAAGTTCTACATCCGCCTTAAAGCTTATGTTAACTATTGGTCTGTAATAAGTTGTATTAAGATAAGGCTGAGTAAACTCATTCAGATAACTTTGATTTTTTGCAGCCGGTGTATCATATTTATCTACTATCCTATTGTCATCACATTTCACTATATCATACTCTAACGCTCCATGATATGCTATTATAGATATAATAATTACAATAAGATATTGCCACGCATTTCGCATCTATCTCTCCAAGTTTTGATTTCAAATAATATATAAATATAATGATTATCTTAGATTTGTCATTATATAAAGTAAATATCCTCCGGCTTGCGCAATAAGTCCGGATTTTTAGAATTTTGTGGAGATAATTGGAATACTTGCAGCTGTTCTGCTTCATAGATGATTATATAGCATAGACATCCAGTCATAATACATTTCAAACAGTTGTCATATATAGGCGGAATTCAGTGCTCTATAAGCTTATTGGTAGGAAGGCACAAAAAAAACTTGTGGAAAGTAGATTTGTTCCCACAAGTCATAACAATTTTTTCCGAGTAGAGGTCAAATTTTAATATACCTTTCCTCTTCTAGTTTTTTTCTGAAATAGAGTAAAACATCATGAGTAGAAAGCATACCTTCCAGATTATAATCCCAATCTACAACCGGTAATACATCTACCTTGTACTTACTGAATATTTCGACCGCTTTAAAGATGCTATCTTCCATATAAAGAACATGACTTACATCTTCCATAACATGGTCGTAGTCAGATATTTTGTTAAAACCATCAAGAGAATCCGGCTCGTAAATATGCTTACATGCATAATCTAAAATTTTCCGTTCAGTAATTAGTCCTAAAAACTTTTTACCATCTAATACAGGCAAAAATCTAATTTTTTCATCTTTTAGTATATCATCAGCTTTTTTTACTGTATCTTCAAGCTGTACTGAAAAGAAGGAGCGACTCATTATTTCTCGAATTTTTGTAAGTACCGGCATAAATGCTCCTCTGAATTTTTTGATAAGATATAATAAATAGGAATTACTCTTTTTAAAGCCCTTTATATTTTTGACGTAAATACAATAGGATTTAATCTATTTTGTTCTTAATTTATATTGAATTATATAAAAGATGGTCAAAATATGCTGCCAATAAACGAATTTGCTCTGAATAAAGACGTAATAGTAATAGGACACAGAGGCGCAAGCGAATTAGCTCCTGAAAACACCCTCTCTGCATTTAGAGAAGCACTGCAAGCGGGTGTTGATATGATTGAAGTTGATGTTCAGGTTACTTCTGACAACCAAGCTATAGCAATGCACGACTTGGATGCTAACCGAACAACTGACAGTAAGCGTCAGGTAAAAGATATGTCATTTCAAGAAATATTGGAATTAGATGCCGGGCAGTGGTTCGATTCTCGATACAAAGGGGAAAAGATTCCACTCCTTAGTGAAATAATTGAGCTTATTTCAGGCAAGGCCTATTTGAATATTGAAATAAAAGCCGGAGATCAATCACTTCCAACTGAAAAGATACATTCTATTATCGATACTGTTTCAAAATGTAATTATCTAAAATATTCAACATTTGGATCTTTTGATTATCGTATTCTGGCTGAAATCAAAAAATACAACCCCAGCATTTACACTGCAGCGATCAAAATCCCTTGGGAGAATCATCTCCCATCTGAAGTTTGCAAAATGATAAATGCAGAAGTTTTTATATGCTCCTTGTCCGAACTTACTCATGAAATAGAAAAAGATGCTAAAAAGCACGACATTATTTTAGGAGTCTACGACGTAGATACTGAAGAAGACTTTATCAAACTTTCTGAATTTGATATAAAAGCAATTGCTTCTAACAATCCTGCTCTAATAAAACAACTTCTGGGACATAATTAGTTTTGGAAGTAAATAAGTGTCAAAATAATTGGTAAATTTCTATTCTTGTCTGAAACGCTTTAGTATTTTTAACGTAGTTTTATAAAAGCACATTATCACTAATATTATCTTTTGGTAAATTGGATATAATGTGTTTTATTGTCATACCTTTGAGTACTAATATTAAACCAGTATTTAGAGATTTTATTATTTATGACTATTATGAGATTACTTATGAAAAAACTAGTTCCAATTTTCTATATAGCAATATTTTTTATTGCTTTTACAACTTCTGCCTTTTCAGCTCAAATTCTATTAAAAGGAAAAGTAACTGATGCATATACAGGAAAGCCTATGGGCGTAACGATGAGATTTGAAACTAAAGATGGCAAAATTTTTAAGATTAAATCTGATCCTGTAAGTGGAGAGTATTCTCAATTATTCAATTCTTCGACTGAATATGAAGTTACTTTTATACATAAAGAAATAGTTCGAAAAAAAGAGACTTTTACTACTAAAGAATCAAATGATTATAAAGAATTTGACAGAGATTTTACTGTGCAGCGTTTGGCTAAAGACTTGCTGTTTATGGACATTAATGTTTTTGAAACAGGTTCGGCAAACATAAGCGGTTCTTTTAATTCAAAACTTGAAGAATTGCAGGATGTTATGAAATTCAACAGAAACGTCAAATTTTACTTTGTTGTATCTCTAAACGACATTGCTGAAAAAGACAGATCGGCTAAATCGTCTTTATTAGCTCAGAGAGAAGCAGCTTTAAAAGATAAAGTAAAAGCTTTAGGAAAAGACGCATCCAGAATTCAGATTAAAACTGAAAACAATTGTAAAAAATCTACAAACAATCTTGCCGTTATAGTAAAATCTATAGAATCTATTTTGAAGTAAACTGAAATAAAAATATTCCAAAACAAGCCCGTTAAGACCAATTGTGTTTTATCGGGCTTTTGCGTAATGTGAGAAGATATAATCAAAAAGCCGCTCTCAGAAAATATTCCGGGAACGGCTTTGTAAAGTAATATATCTTTAGTCTTTAGCTATTTAAAGAATTAAGAAACTCAGTGTTAGTTTTTGAGCCTTTTAATCTATCCAAAAGGAATGTCATTGCATCAATAGATTGCAATTCGCTAAGTACTTTTCTAAGTATCCAGATTCTTGTAGTTTCATCTGAAGTCATAATCAGATCTTCTCTACGAGTAGAAGATTTATTTACATCAATTGCAGGGAAGATTCTTCTTTCTGCAAGACGTCTGTCAAGAACAAGTTCCTGATTACCGGTACCTTTAAATTCTTCAAAGATTACCTCATCCATTCTGCTGCCTGTATCTACAAGTGCAGTAGCAATGATTGTAAGAGAACCGCCCTCTTCTACGTTTCTGGCAGCACCAAAGAATCTTTTTGGCTTATGAAGAGCATGAGCATCCACACCACCGGAAAGAATTTTGCCGGAGTGAGGTGTCACAGTATTATAAGCTCTGGCAAGCCTTGTAATAGAATCAAGCAAGATAACTACATCATGCTTAGCTTCTACCATACGCTTAGCCTTCTGAAGTACTATTTCAGTAACCTGTACGTGGCGTTCAGGTGGCTCATCGAAAGTAGAAGAAACTACTTCTGCTTTCACCGAACGTTGCATATCAGTAACCTCTTCAGGTCTCTCATCGATAAGCAAAACAATCAATTTAGTTTCAGGATGATTTTTAACTATGCTGTTAGCCATTTGTTGGAGTAGAATAGTTTTACCGGATTTAGGAGGCGAAACAATAAGCCCTCTTTGACCTTTACCCACAGGAGCAAGCATATCAAGGATACGCATAGAGTAGTTGCTCGGTGTAGTTTCCATATGAAGTCTTTCATCAGGGAAAAGAGGAGTAAGGTTATCAAAGATTGTTCTGTTTCTGATCTCATCAGGCGGTAGGAAGTTAACAGTTTCTACTTTAAGAAGAGCGAAGAATCTTTCACCTTCTTTAGGTGGTCTTACCAAGCCTTTAACAGTATCGCCTGTACGCAAAACAAATTTTTTAATTTGAGATGGAGAAACATAGATATCATCAGGAGAAGGAAGATAGTTATAGTCAGCAGAGCGAAGGAAACCATAGCCGTCAGGCAGTACTTCCAAAACGCCGCCACTGGCAACCAGGCCTTCCAAAGGCTGATCTTTATCTCCGCCTTTTCTATCATCTTTGCCACTTCTTCTAGGCGCTTTAGTTTGAGCTTCAAGAATCTTAACGATAAGTTCTTGCTTCCTAAGTTCAGAGAAATTTGTAATGCCAAGTTCTTTAGCTAACGCAGTAAGTTCGGCAATTTTCTTTTGTTTGAGCTCGCTTCCATCTATAATTTTTGGAGCTCTTCTTGTAGTCTTGTTTTCCATTAAACTGAAAACTCCTTCTATACCATGACTAATTTAAATATCAATAATAGAAATAGCGCTCATATCACGATAGAGTATTTAATTTTAACATAAAATTGGGAAATTCAATCGAAAGTTCGGGAGAAGGGCTGCTTTATAGCAACTTTACCCGGTGAGCAGTATTAAATATGTAACAAATTACGTTATTCTTTTTATAATTGCAAATATATTTCGGTTCAAAACTATATTAGTTGCTTGATTTACATAGATTTAAACGAAGAAGACTCCTATTTCTTTTAGAATGATAGTGTTTTTTTTTCAAGCAAAACTAATACTATTAGTTTTTGTTTAAAATACGACTTCGAGTGACAATTTTCTTTCTCTGGTTTTGCAATGTAAAACATGAAAGAAAGTGTAGGAAAAACAGCTAATTATCTTATAATTCAAGACTTCAAAAATTAAATATCAGACTATAAACATAAGTAAATCCTTATTCTCTATTCTTAGTTTCTAAAAACTCAAACCACTGCTAACACACTTAATTCACTGCTACTTACAAGTACAATATTTACCTATTTAAAACTTGATTTAATGTATTAGCACAACTTACATTCATCATTGTTTTATTAATAGCAGGTGTAGATATGCCAAGGAGATTCCATCTCATTTTGATGCTATGCCTATTTGGTGCATTTAGCACATCCATTGCTCAAATACAAATTGCAATTGACGAACTGAATGCAGACTTGGACGTTTATAACAATCAAATTGTCACCCTAAAAGGAATTTATGTAAACGATGGTACAAATGCAGAACTGTGGTTTGATAGCGATCTACCAAGACAAAACACCCGATTCAACTGGAACTATCACGTTAGACTGATTGAGGGTGGGATTCCTCTCCCATCTGCATCTGATTTTCAAATGGATTCTATCCAAGTGACAGGAAGAGTGGAAATTATTACCTTCCAATACGAATACATCGGCAATCCCCAAATAGCTCAAATAGTATTGGATGATTTCCAACTTCTACAGAAGAAGACAATAATGGGTTTCAGCAGTGAAGGAATACAGACTTCAAAACTGGCAGCAAACTGTGATTCTTGCAAGTTTGCCATTTTTGTGTGTGGATTTGATTCTCCCGATTATTGGAATGATTTAAAACAGAAATATGATTACAAAACCGGGAATTACAATGTCTGCCCTGACAATATTATTGTCCTTTTCAAAGGAGGCTCGAACGACACAACTCAAATGCCAAACGGGTCTTCTGCCGGGGGCAATTTTACTTCCGGGGGAGTGCATAATTGCACCAAAGCAAATATCAAAAAAGCTTTCGACTATATAAAAGCTAAGATGAAAGCAAATAACTGCCAACCAGCAGAATTTCAGTTCCACACAACAGGGCATGGCGGAGGTTACCACACTAGTACTACTAACGGCTACGGAGGGAAGCCTGTAGGACTTTGCGGTGGAAGATTAGATACTTCAGGAGATGAAAGTAGAAAAATCAACGAAAATGATATGATCTTTTATTTCCTTGGGCACCACGATATTGACGGAGACGGAGTCGGAGACATTAGAGTCGATCTTGTTAACAACCCTAATCCACCTCCTGCAAAAATCAAGAGAGTTATGCATGATACAAATGGAGATGGAACTTACGACAGGCTTATTGGAATAGATTATAATAAAGATGGAAGAGTTGATAAAAATGATTCTGCCTGGGTAGCACCTGATCTAGATAAAAACGGATCTATAAATGATGTTGGATGGGATGATGTACTGCATCTCGGAGGAGGTGAAGCACTTACTGATGACGAACTTCGAAAGCATTTTCAAGATTTAATAGACAGCACAGGACTTAATAAAGCAAACTCAAGAGCTGAATTATCACAATGCTTTAGCGGAAGCTTTAATAGAGATTTAAGGTCAGTGACCACCGAATCTTCTTCTGCATGCGGCGAAAATGAAGTTTCTTATAGCTCCGGCAGAGGCGCTAATGATTATAATATTTACCAAAAATATTTCATTGATAGACTCAATGCCGGAAGAACATGGACAGAGGCACATAATGATGCTGTTGATTCTGTAAAAAATCGAGGAACAAAACAAAATCCCCAATATACAGACCACTCTGGTGAATGTTTAGAATTTATAGGACCATATCAGAAAGGATCACAAATTTGTGTCAAAGTAATTAACGTATGCGGTGAAACAAGGACTGTAAACATTCACCTTGGTACTCACAATTTTGGAGTAGCAAGCTCTCGAATTGGCTCATTAGACAGCACACATGTACTAAAAAATGGAGAATCCATAGAACTTTGTGTCAATAAGCCAACCGAAACCGGCAATTTCTGTTTCTTTGGGTATGTTTCCAGCTACTCACCTAGCTTCAAATTCGAAAGTAAGTGGTTAAATGATATCAAAGTTGAAGCCAATATTGCTACTCCTAATCTACTTGTGAATTTTGCAGTAGGCGGTTTTGAAGATATGGATTATCAAAACTTATACTTGATGCCAAATTCAGAAAAATCCACAACAGGTTGGGAATATCAACTCAGTAATTACGAATTTGATTTAACTCAAGGAGATATACCTGATCAAACAATAGACATCATGATTCCACCGGGTAGTGTTCCTGGTGATATAGGAATAATTTATATAGATGCATATTCATTTACTGACATAGAAGAATATGTAAGCTATATGCAAATTGAAGTTGAAGTAACTGATCCGGGAGCGCCAAACGAATACAAAATAAATTATACGGGAAATACATGGCATTTGGCTGCAATTCCAATAGCTCCGCAGCATACTGAACTTAGCCTAAACTTCCCGGACAAAATTGCTGCTTTTGAATATGATTCTGAATTAGGATATATAGATACGGATCAACATTTGCCGGGTAAAGGTTTTTGGCTTCTTTTAGAAAATGGAGGCGAATATACTATCCCGGGTATTCAAAATGAAACAAATATTTACTCTCTGGATCCCGGTTGGAATATTCTGCAAGGCTTACCACTCAACAGAGCTATGCTTGCACCTGTAGAAGGTCCCGGGGAAATAGAAATCATGTTTGCATATACTCCGTCCGGCGGCTATTACGAATCCTCTGTAATAATGGAAGGGGAAAGTGCATGGGTACTTGCAACAGATCAAGTTGAAGTAGAACTGATGCCTATTAAGGGCGGGATTTTAGTTCAAGGCAATCAAATTCCGCTTGAATTAGAAATAACTGCAACAGGCGAAGAGTTAAGTTCTTATACTAATAAATCAAAAATTCGATTTGGTCTGGATACTTTGAGTACTTTTACTACCAAAGCTCCACCGCCTACGCCTAAGCATACTGCTGATATTAAGCTTTATGATGTTGATGCAGCAGGAGCACCTATTTTGGAAGCATTATATCGTTCAATCCAAAAAACATCAATTCCAAGCAATGATACTATACGCTGGATTATAGAAATTGATCCAAACGGTAATATCCCATTGAGTCCTGATAAAACAGTTACTTTAGCATGGGACTCTGCAGGATTGTATGATGACGGTATATACGAGCATAAATGGATGCTCTGCAATGGAATAGTATCAAGCGGGCTAAGCAATGTAGTGATCGACGACATGAAAGCTCAATCCGGCTATACTGTCAGCGGTTCGAATAATCTCTATTATACTCTGGTATATATCCAAAATATTCCAACTTCTGTCAATGAGAATAAACTTTTAGCTAGTCGCTACAAGCTCAAAGTAAGCCCTCTGCCTTTCAAAGAAAAGGCTGAAATAGAATTTACTTTGCCGGAACATGCTCAGCTAGAAGCTGAAATTTTTGACCAATTAGGAAAAAGCATCTTCAAGTTTAATAAATCACAAGTTCTTCAAGGCAGCACTAAACTAGTTTGGTTTGGTGAAAACAGAAATGGAAAAGAGGTAGCAAGCGGTACTTACTACTTCAAAATAAAAATTATATCAAGCGACGGATATAAAGTTATAAGCGGCAAGTTGATAAAAATATAGCTTAACTTGATATGATTACAAATAAAAAAAAACTCCGAAGTTATTGCCATCATAACTTCGGAGTTTTAATTATTTATGATCCAAATTATCTATTTATAAGCAGTTTAGCAGCAGTGGCTTTATCTTGCACTTTTAGAAAAATCATGTATTGACCGTTTGCCAAGTTGGTAACGTCGATAGATAAATTTGCCTTTCCGGCAGCATAATATCCATTCGTAGGAATAGATAAAAGCAATCTGCCGGACATATCATATATTTCACAAGTCAAATCACCTGCTTCTTTCATTTCAAATTGAATATCCGCTGTCGTTGTTGCAGGATTCGGCAAGACTTTAGTATTAGTTATTATGGAATTTTGCTCTTCGACAGATGATTCATCGTCATTTAGCACCAAATAGTAACTGTATCCTTCTACGTCAAAATCTAAATCAGAAGATGCAACATAAGATATCTTATATATACCGCTTTTTACATTTTTTGGTATTTTGAAAGAATAATCTACATAATACCTTTTCGGATCCTGTTTTAACTCAATAGTTGAACCTTCGAGCGAATTTGAGATTTGATAAGAAATATCTTTTATTCTTGGACTATAATTAGTTGAAGACCTTATCCTGAACGTAGGTTCCTCTTCCTGTTTAAATCTGTTATAAACATTAGGCATAACGATAGCTGTTTGAAATTCTTCATCTCCCTTCAGACACTCAATATCTAACAAATCACTCTGATAGCATATTTTCCCATCTTTTCTAATTCTAATTTGCAAAGTGACAGTTTGATAAGGCTGATGATCTATTTTATATTTGACAGTATCCGTGTTAGCAATTGCCCTAAATCCGTCCTGGGTCGAGAAATTAATTATTTCTACGTCATAGCCTTTCATATTAGGGTATATGTTGAGCACATTTTCTTCTCCTTTAGCATAAAACTCTGCTTTATAGGATTGTTTTGTATAAAGATATGGTGCAAAAGCATCTTCATATCTAAGATCTCCATAGATATTATTCCCATATTTTCTACCATCAACAATAATAATATTATTTTTCGTAATGTGTTGAAATCTATAACTACTCATACTAATACCGGAAATAATCATTTCAAAGCTGTTAGTATTTGGAGTTAAATAAAACAGATGAGATTTGTCGTAAAAATGAACGTAGAGTGTGTCGTTATTTAGATGCATATTTCTAACTGCCTGACTTATTGTATCTATTTTCTCAGACTTAGAAAACCAGTCTTTGCATCGAAATATTCCATTATTTGTACCTAAATAGATACTCTTTTGGGAATCCATGATACAATTCAAAATCTGGTTACCTTGATCAAGATTTAACGAGTTTATTTCGTCGAAGCCTCTATCCAGTTCTTTCAAAATTGAAGGCTCATCATTCGGAACAAATAAATAAGTACTACTGTTAGTATTACTCATAAATTTGAAAGACATGTCTTTGTCAGTAATTAGACCTGAAGAAGAGCTATACTCATATAAATCATAGATTTCACCATCTTTGCTATAGGCAAAGACCACTCTTTCTTTATCAGCATAGATGATTTTGCGATAATCAATAACATAATTTGCCATGTCAGAAGAAAGGATTGTCCATGTTTGATTCTTTTCTTTCCTGTAAAGACCAAACTCTGAGCAGAGGTACATATCCTCATCTTCACCATAATAAAAAGCAGTTCCAAAAGAATTCTCATGAGGTAAAGCAATAGTGGACCAAGTTCTTCCATCATCTTTTGATTCTATGATGTATTTGTTATCCCACAATGCCAAAATTCTTCCGTCCCTTTCGAAGAAGTCTTCTGTTTGCTGTGTTATTTTGGATGTTCCTATAGGAGGAAGCTGAACTTTGTACCAATTATCATTATTAGTATCATATGCCATGAGTCCGTTTTCTTTGCTAACCCCGAATATTAATCCTGCTTCTGTCGCTGTAAGGTCTGAAAAAGCATATTTGGAGATTGTATGCCATTTATCGCCACGATTAGTACTAAAAGCTGTATTGGTATTGTAGTAATAAGCAATGGTAAAAATATCAGCGGTTTCGTCCATATGAAATACCGGAGCCGATCTGTTCAAATCTAAACCACCTCTATACATCAAGGTATCTCTTTTCGCATCATAGAAAAATAAATCATGTTCGCTTTTAGCGTTACCCTGTTCAATCCAGCTGATATTATTAGTAGAGTTTGTCACTATTTTTATAGACTCTTTACTTCCAAATAGAGAAGCTGTTTGAGGAAGTTTTTCTTTTCCTAAGCCACCGTGAAAATTCTTTTTCCATACACTGATATTTTCAAGCTCCATGTAATTATAAAAGAAACCTACATCCTTTATGTATGCTAGCCTATTATAAGAATTAGGTTTATCTTCAAAAAAACTTTTCGAGAGCATAGTCATATCAACAGCATCCAACAACTTGAATTTTTTGTCTGTTATGATAAAAACATTCTCTTCAACTATAATATTTCGTTCCGATTCAAATATTACGAATTCGATATCACTCTCTGCACAAAAAACAGGAGTCACCAAATGGTTTTGGTCTATAGTGTATAAAATATTATCTGCAGAGAAATATATATTTAAATCATCATCTTTATAAAATTCAAGTTTATATATGCTGCCATAGCCTCCGTTATAATAACCCGGCTGTTTCGGAAGAGTATATATCAAATCCCACTCCCCATCTATACCATTTGTATGGAAAACTTTGTTGTTTGCGGCAAAATATAAATTATCTCCTTTTGCTCCGGAAATGTTTATTCCGACTGAAGATAAATCATAATTTAAAAGCTTTCCCGAAGTCATTCCTGCAGAAAAGAGATTTATGTTTAAAAGTCCAATAAAAATCAAAACTATATAGTATCTCATAGATTTTACCCGAAATAATGAATCAATCGTATCCTAGAACTCTGTATTATAAACTTGCTATTCAGATTTATTTTAAAATCAAAAGCTTCGCAGCTGTGGCTTTATCTTGCGCTTTTAGGAAAATCATGTATTGACCGTTAGCCAAGTTGGTAACGTCGATAGATAAATTTGCCTTTCCGGCAGCATAATATCCATTCGTAGGAATAGATAAAAGCAATCTGCCGGACATATCATATATTTCACAAGTCAAATCACCTGCTTCTTTCATTTCAAATTGAATATCCGCTGTCGTTGTTGCAGGATTCGGCAAGACTTTAGTATTAGTTATTATGGAATTTTGCTCTTCGACCGAATCAAAAATGCGGTCATGGACTATGAAGTAGAAATACTTTTCAGGTATTTCACCGTATTCATCAGACTCTCCTGAGTATTTTATTTTATAGAGTCCGTTTTGAGCGTCTTTAGGAATGTAAAATTCGTATTCTGAAGGACTAATTCCATCATGCTTAAATGATTTGCTCTCCTGATTGAAAGTGTTTTCAATGTTAATCATCCCCTCTTTAGTGTCTTTATGAGACGTTGTAATAATTTCAAAACTAAAAGTAGCGTTTTGCTCAGTGTCTAATCTTAGCTCCCTATCATTCATAAGAGGAGAAATTTTAGCTTCTTTATTGCTAACATCTGATTTTAGGACAATAATTTCGCTACTAAAATCTAAATAGCCTAATTTACTTCCAATAACTTGTAAATTTTGAACTTGATTTGGTGTTATATCTAATTTGTATACTGCATTACCACTTGGAGCTTTTATTACAGTATCACTAAGATTATTAAAATGACGAATCTTTACTTCAAAATCCTCGTAATCAGAATTTACAGGAGAAATAGTAATAGTCTGAGGATTATCAACATAGGAAGGATTTGTATAATCAACTTTTAATTTTAGCTGTGGTTTGGGTAGTAAGTAACTGTAAGCACTTGTATTGTAAGGATCCACACAAAAAAAACTAACATTATTATCAGATAAATACACAAATCTCTTATTGTACCATCCCATAGAATTATGTAGAGTATCCACCTTGATAGAATTTGGCTGGATAAAATACATATGGTTATCGTTAGCTCGATAATCTACAAATAATGTATCATTCTCATTCAAAAACATATTCTCAATAGGCTTTTGAATATCGCCAATTAGATCTAATGTAATTTCTCCGGCTTCTTTTTTGTAGACTCCCTTTGTAGTTGCAAGGTAAAGATTCTCTTGCGAATCAAATACAGCTTTTTGAATTGCACTGGTTTCATCGCTTAGACTTGTACTATTAAGTTCGTTGAAATCTTTATCATATTCGAGAACTGTTGATTGATTGTTGCTGGAAACAAATAGATATTTCTGATTGGATTTTTCCATAAAAATGAATGGATTATTCAAATTAGTAAGTGTTCTATCTACCAAAGAGAAAGAATGTAATTCGTATTCTGATACTTGGTCAAACGCAATTAACACTTTACTCTCATCTGCGTCGATAATTTTAAATCCATCTATAAGGTGATCAGGCATATCATTGAATACCTTATTCCAGTCTTCGTTTTTAGTTTTTTTATATAAGCCTTTATCACATATATAATATATATTTTCAGTTTCATCTATATAAAATGCATCTTCAAAAACATCCTCAACCGGCAGTGGTATTCTATTCCAAGTTTTACCATTGTCATTAGATCTAATTATTCCATTTTTACTCCAAAGAGCCCAAAGATCATTATTAATCTCAAAATAGTCCTTAATTTCACCATTAATTCTATTTGTAGGATAGCTCGGCATATCTAAAGAGTACCACTTTTGGGAACTGATATCAAAAGCTAATAATCCGTCTTTATGATTAAAACCATATAGGCACCCATCGCTTGAAACGCTGGCTAGCTCAAAACTGTATTTGCTAATCGCTTGCCATTCTTCTCCTCGGTTAGTGCTGTATTTTACAGAATTTGAATTTATATCTAATGCGGTTATGTAGTTGCTATTTTCATTTATATCACATTCCTCGAAGGGAAGTTCTATTTTAGTTTTATTTATAAGATCATAAAAATAATTATCAGCAGAGTGCCAATGATAACCGGTGGAAACGTATAAAATATTGTTACTGATGTTCGAAACCATAAAAACATCTGAATCAGTATCTAAAATTTTCTTAGCTACAGGAATTATGTCCATATTGTCATTTGTTGAAAAGGAAATTGCTTCTTCATACATCCCACTGGCAACTCTTAGATTAACATAGACTCCGAATTCTTTTGTATAACAGAGTCGGTTTAAAAACTCATGCATGTCAATTGAGCTGTCATAAAAAAGACTACTCAAATCATGATGCTGTTGAATATTATAATTATAATCTACGTAATGAAGTTTATCGTCTTCAATAATTACAAACTTATCTTCTTCAAAAATTACAGATAAGATTTGGGTCTCGACTGAGTAAATCGGTTTAACTACATGTTTTTTTGAATCGATTAGATAAAGAATATTCTCAGTAGCAAAATATACTTGATTACTATTATCTTTAAAAAAACGTACATTTTTGGGGTTCATGTAGGGATGGCTAACAGAGTATTTCCGTGGCAAATTATAAATTTTTTCCCATTCACTTTCGATTCCTTCTCTATGATAGATAACAGAGTCGATGAACATGTACAAATTGTTGTTCTTTCCGGCAATGATGCGTATATCTAACTTACTCCAATCACTGCTATTCTGCATCATAGGATGCGTTGTTTCTGCTTGAAGATTTAGTCCGGCTATTAGCAAAACCATAACTATAAAAACTGCTCTCATCTTTATTCTCTTTGTTAAATTATTACACCATAAACTAGTAAATGTTGTTTCTTTTCTAACATTTAATCCAGTAAACAATATATTCATTTTTATGCTATAAAACAAATCTCACATTACTTTGTATTTGCAATATTTCACTGTAAGCAAAATATCTAATTAGGGCTACTCGTATTTAAAAATGAGAGTTAGTGTTTCAAGAGAACAAAACCTCTTTATAAAAATAAACATTTCTTTACCCGCCTTGTTTGCATTATATTTGTAATAATGCATAAAAGGCGGTTTTGTATTTTACACCTCATACCGGAGACTGGAATGTCCATGCCAACGCTTTTAAGCGAAAAAGAAATAGATGATAAACTAAATGATCTTCCGCTTTGGAAGAGACACGATAACACAATTGTTCGCGAACTTATTGCAGTAAATTTTGCTGCTGCTGTCGGTAAAATCAATGCCATAGCTGTGCTTGCAGAAACTGCAGATCACCATCCTGACTTATTGCTTTACGGTTGGAATAAAATTCGCGTTTCGCTTTCTACTCATGATGCAGGCGGTCTTAGTGATAAAGATTTTACACTTGCTGCTGCTATCGAAGAAATAGCTTACTAATTTATTTTTATATTATATAAAGGAACTTATACTATGAGCTCTCTTATTTTAGATATCCTAGGTCGTGAGATTTTAGACTCTCGTGGCAATCCTACTGTAGAAGTGGATGTTGTTTTAGAAGACGGTTCTTTTGGTCGCGCTGCTGTACCTTCCGGTGCATCTACAGGTGAGCACGAAGCTCACGAATTACGTGATGGCGACAAAGACAGATACATGGGTAAAGGTACTTTAAAAGCTGTTGAATTTATCAATACTGAAATTGCTGATGCTTTGGAAGGTATGGATGCTGCTGAACAAAATCAAATCGATAGAATCTTGATTGAAATGGACGGCACTAAAAACAAATCTCGCTTAGGTGCAAATGCTATGCTTGGTGTTTCTCTTGCTGTAGCTAAAGCTGCTGCTGAGTACCACGGCATGCCTCTTTATAAATACCTTGGCGGCGTTAGAGCTCACGTTCTTCCTACTCCTATGATGAACATCTTAAATGGTGGTAAACACGCTGACAACACTGTGGATATTCAGGAATTTATGATTATCCCTCACGGTGCTGATACTTTTGCAGAATGTTTACGCATGGGTACTGAAGTATTCCACGCATTGAAAAAAGTATTGAAAGACAAAGGTTACAACACTTCTGTTGGTGATGAAGGCGGATTTGCTCCTTCATTGAAATCAAACGAAGAAGCTTTTGATGTAATTCTTGAAGCTATCGAAGCTGCAGGTTACAAACCAAAAGAACAAGTTTCTTTAGCAATCGACGTTGCTTCTTCTGAAATGTTCGAAGACGGCAAATATAAAATGTTCAAATCTACAGGCAAAACATTCACTTCTGATGAAATGGTAGAATGGTACGCTACTTTAGTAGATAAATACCCTATCCTTTCTATTGAAGATGGTCTTGATGAAAATGACTGGGACGGCTGGAAAAAACTTACTGATAAAATCGGCGATAAAGTTCAGTTA
Organism: uncultured bacterium; assembly: GCA_942490685.1. Lineage (GTDB taxonomy): Bacteria > Bacteroidota > Ignavibacteria > Kapaibacteriales > UBA2268 > JBFHIJ01. The sequence continues at coordinate 202,077 of CALNXW010000031.1, read as the reverse complement.
GTTGGTGACGATTTATTCGTAACTAATCCTGAATTCTTAGCTCGTGGTATCGAGAAAAACATTGCTAACTCTATTCTTATCAAAGTAAACCAAATCGGTACTTTGTCTGAAACATTAGAAGCAATCAAATTAGCTCAGGACAACGGTTACACAACTGTTATCTCTCACCGCTCAGGCGAAACAGAAGACAGCACAATCGCTGACATCGCTGTTGCAACTAACTCAGGTCAAATCAAAACAGGTGCGCCTAGCCGCTCTGACCGTGTTGCAAAATACAATCAGCTTATCAGAATCGAAGAAATGCTGGAAATGGATGCAAAATTTGCAGGCTCTTGCCCATTCATATTTTAAGTTTATTTCTGAGATATAAAATATAAAAAAAGAGCAGATCGCAAGATTTGCTCTTTTTTTTGTGCTGAAGGAGTTTTTCTTAAACAGTTTTAGTTACTGAGTTTCGTAAAATCAAAAATGAGATGTTTTAATTTGTCAATTTTGGGATGTTTCGATTCATAATAAGACTCTAGCAAAAAATGAGATTTTAATTCCAATACTTCATCTTCTCTTTTGTCTTTCTTTAGTAAAACATTTATACCATCTATTGTGCTGGCGGTATCTCCTTCAAGTAGGTAACCTAACAAACTACCATGTGGATATTTTTCTGATATAAAAGAATCTATTCCTGTTTTGATATATCTTCGCTTTAATGCAGAATCGTTTTGCTTAAGGTTTTTTGCTTCAAAGAAATATTTAAACTCTTCTGCGAAGCTAAATGTTGTAAACCTCATATCTATTCTAGGCAATTTACTTGAAAAACCTTTGATTTTCTGAATATTGTTTGGAATAAAATTTTCCACATTTGTAGTAATATGCCACTGACATCTTAAAGAATTATTCTCTACATTTTGAAATAATTCAAAAGATATATCATTTTCATTCCAATCTAGCTGAATCTCTTTATCTACTATAGATTTCTTGTAAGCATCAATGATTAAGCGAAAACATTTCTTTTCAAATGCAGTTCTAAATTTTTTAGCAATGAGATTATTAAAACTCATAGTTATTTCTCGTTCAAGATTTCAAGAATTAACTCAGCACTGTCTTCCAAAGCCATTGATTGAGACCAAAATCTTCTCTGGTTCGGACGAATTATGTATATATCATCTCCTGTTTTATAGTTAAGCTTCTTCCTAAAATAAATATTTGTAGATTTTTGTTCCCAAAGATATTGATCTATCTTCTTGAGTTCATCTTCAACTGCAATATCGGAAGTAATTATTGATTTTTGAGTGTCTTCAAATGTAATCTTAATCAACATCAGAGGTGAAGAGTTGCTGATTTTAAAAACCGTAGGGTTGGCATACAAATCCTGTCCTTCAAGGAATTCATTGAAGTCGTTACAGATTGTTTTACTATAATCAATTACTTGATTTTGTTTTGCCGGTAGCAATGCTTTCGATTTATCTTGTTTATGGAAAAGGTCGACAGTATAAGTTATTCTATCCTTAAGTAATCGTATATCTTTATGAGTTAAATTAAAACTATTATATATTACTGAATCAATATTTTCAAGGATTAAAGTTTTAGCAGTATTACCTTTAGCTGAAGCATCAAAAACATTTTCTTTTTTTGCATTTACAATAACTTTTTCTGAATAACTCGCAATTATTTTGGTTTGTTTCACATTTAGATTGAATGGGATATCCAAGTATTCATTTTTCATAATTTGCTCTCTTTCAATACCATAAGACGAGTTCGTCATAAATAAGAAGTATGTGCTTAAACTAGAATTCAAATATGCTAACAATGTAAAGAGTTTTTCTAAATTGTGTGTTTCTGTATAAAAACCATAAACTCCATCTCGAAACGAACACTTAGCATCGATATAGGAAGCACATATATGATTATCTTCTAGCCCTTTTTTTACTAATATATGGGGATTGACAAAAGCATCTTGGTCTCCCAATCTTCTAAAAATTGTAAGTCTATGTATTTTATTGATATTTTGTGTTTTGTAAAACTTGTTATAAAATTGTATTGCTTTTTTTGACTTAATAGAAGTCACTACATTATCTAGTATAACAGATGGAGTATAATACCTTCTTAAACTAGTGGCATTTAGATATGGTAATTCAGACAAAAGATTCGAAAATTTAGGTTTGTCATTTTCTTGAGTTAATAGCTGAAAACCTACACCAGACTTTACATCGTTTTCTACATTAAAGTCACCTAAGTTTTTGGAGCTCGATTTTTTTACTTTCTGTACCAATCTCCAGTCATTCATTCCACCCCACATAGCAACTTTCCAAATCTTAGTATCTGGTTTTTGGCATTCTTCTCGTGGTAAAAATTTTAAATCTGTAAAGTCAATACATAAACCATCTATAACATTATTTTTTATAAAGGTTTTTGGAGCATAGTAAGCAATTCTATTATTCGATTTTTCGGGCTCTTCATTTTGATAAAACACAATGCTTATTGGCCCTGTAGCTCCGCCAAAGAGTTGCCCTCCAAAATTTTTATGTGCATTTCTGAGGATAGAAAAATTGAACACCTTCTCTACATAGCAATCATTAAATAACCATCTTCTAAAATTCTGATAAGTTCCGCCGGTATTAGTTAACACTTTAGTATTAAAAATCAGAGCAATTTTTCCATTTGGGGCAAAGTCTGTTGATTTATGTAAAAAAGGCAATACCATTTCTTTGGCAAAATTGTGTGTATCGCAATATTTTCGAACTTCATCTTGCAAATTGCTAGTACCAAACGGAGGATTGCCAACTACTAAATCAAAATTTTTCAGATTACTTTCCCTGGTTAAATCCGATAGAGTATTTCTGCAATAAAGATTATTGCCTTGTGCTTTTAAAGATTTATCATTAGGATCATTGATAAGATTTGGTAGTTTGTGCTGCTTATCTTGCCAAATTGTTTTTGGATTTAAATTATCCACCAAAGCTAAATACAAACTAAAGGCTGCAACCTTGATAGCTTGTGGATTAAGTTCAATTCCAAATATATTATCGGTCAGAAGTTTCTTTAGCTTATCAAAATCAGTCAATTTCTGGTTATAATGGTTTTCATACCTTTTAACAAGCCGTTTATAACTTTCGACCAAAAATATACCTGAACCACAACTTGGATCCAAGATTTTTATGTTATAGTTATCATCAGTTTTAGCAACAGGTAATTTTTCGTTTAATATGAATTCAACTAAAGAAGGAGGAGTATAAAAAGTTCCAGAACTCCTTTGTTCTACTGGGGAGATACTTGATAAAAAGTTTTCGTAAATTTCACTTAGTAATTCAATTTGTATTATACTAAAATCAAATATTCGCCAATCTTCATATAGGTTTCCTTGTGGAGTTCCGTCATTTCCATAAATAAAACATTTTTTAATAACAGCTAAATGTTCTACACTAATCGACTCGTTTTTCTCTACTGAAAAAACATTACCATTAAAATGTTTTTCTAGCTTAGTAAATAGTTTATATGTTGCCTCTTTACTTTCTAAAATATCAAAGTATGACTTAGCATTCTTTCTAAATTCTGAGTAGAACTTCTCGTCTGTTGCACCTCTGTCTTCAAGATAGAGCAAGAACAAAGATCGTAGAATAATTTTATGGATTAATTTTAAATCAAGTCCTTCTCGAACTAATTGCTTTGCAGTTTCGGTAAGACTTGAAACAAGATATTTATCAACTCGTTTTTGTAGATTTATTTTTTTCTGAATCTTTATAGCTTTATCAGAAGTCCAAACAATACCGGTGTCAATAGCTACTCTCGAAAATAATTGTTCGAGTTCTCGAAGTTGTTCTTTATCAGAAATAAGATAATTACCTAACTCATATTTCTTTACTTCTCTATCGTAATCAATAAAATCTGAATTTGCTATCAAAGGTTTTTCAGAGCAGTTATAAACCCGTATTTCTGTTTCTGAATGCACATAAAGAAACAAAACCTTTTTATAATTCCATATTTTTCGTTGAATCTCTGCTATTTCTTTTAAATTATTTTCTCCAAAATCAGATACCATTTTAATAAATACTGCCGGAAAACTGTTTCCGTTCTCGTCTGTATTAAAATAAATAGAATCAACTCTTATTCTGGCATACTTCACTTCTTCTACCAAAACAGCTTCACGCTCTGAGAGTGATTGGCTCTTAGAGTTAATATTGATGGCTCTATCAAAGCCAATTTTTTCTATTATCTGTTTTACTATCATACTTTCCTAAATCAATTACTACTACATTAATAAAGTTAATTGACTCTTTATCTAACATACGAATCAATAATAACAGTAGTTTTAATAATTCCAAGTAAATATAACAAAAACCGCCCAAACGCTTAAGCTCTATTTCTAGCCAGTTAAACAAAATTTCCCAAAATACAATTAAACCAAATGTACTTCTTCAATGTATTATGTATATTGCAAAAAGGACAGAATCTAACATATTTATAGAGATGCAAAAATGATTAAATTCGGTACTGACGGATGGCGCGGCCTTATTGCGCGCGATTTTACTTTTGAAAATATTCGCTTTGTGGCTTTGGCTACTGCTCGCTATATGAAAAAAAACGATATGAAAAAGCTGATGATTGGTTACGATACTCGTTTTCTCGGCAAGGACTTTACTGCTGAAACAGCTATGGTACTAGCTGAAAACGGAATCGATGTGCTTATGAGCGAAAAATTTGCTGCCACTCCACAGCTTTCTTACCAGACACTAAAAATGGAATGTGATTTGGGTGTTGTGATCACTGCTAGCCACAATCCTGCTGAGTATAACGGATATAAATTAAAAGCTGCTTTTGGCGGTCCTGCCACTCCTGAGCAGGTAAAAGAACTTGAAGCTGAACTTAAACCAATCTTAGAAGAAAAACCTGAGATTACGCTTAAGCCTTTCCAAGATTATGTAGATGCAGGTAAAATCAAATTAGTTGATGTGCAAACGTCATACCTCGAACATGTTAAAGCAAATATAGATTTAGAAGCAATCAGAAAAGGCGGATTTAAGATACTTTTTGACCCTATGCACGGCGCAGGTATAGGCGTATTAAATGAAATACTCCCTGATATTGATCAGGTAAACGCTGATTTGAATCCCGGTTTTGGTAATGTAGATCATCCTGAGCCAATTGGCGAATGCTTGGGCGATACGATGAAAAAAATCAAAGATGGTCCTTACACAATGGGCTTCGCTAATGACGGTGATGCTGATAGGTTAGGCGCAATAGATGAAGACGGTAATTTCGTAGATTCTCACAGAGTATTTATGATTCTAATGAGATATCTGTACGAGCAAAAAGGTCTTCGCGGTGAAGTAGTTAAAACTGTTTCGCTAACTAACATGGTAAACATGTACTGCGAAGAAAAGGGGATCACTTTGCACGAAACTCCTGTTGGGTTTAAATACACTGCTGAGCTTATGGCTGAAGGTAAAGTGCTTATCGGTGGCGAAGAGTCAGGCGGTCTCGGAACTAAGCTTCATATCCCTGAAAGAGACGGTATTTTCAACGGCCTACTTTTATTAGAGGTTATGGCAAAACGCAACATGACTCTTAAAGAACTTTGCGAAGAGCTTGACAAAGACTTTGGCATTCACCGCTATGCACGCAGAGATGTAAAAGTAACTCAAGAAGTTAAAGACAGAGTTCTTACTGCTGCTAAAAATGCACCTAAAACGTTGGGCGGCTATGATGTGAAAAGCATTAATACTAAAGACGGCTTCAAATTTATAGTTGACGGTGGTTGGCTTCTAATCAGAGCTTCAGGCACAGAGCCATTATTACGTTTCTATTCGGAAGCAAAATCAATAGAGATGGTAAATGAGTTATTAGATGCAGGTTTGAATCTGTAAATTTGACGGAAAACAAAGGTTGCCGATACGAAGATTCGTTTATGGCACAAAAAACCATACTTTTTTTTATTTGTACTGTAGAGTTTATTTCTTAAGTAAAATACTTAAACAGATATTCTAACAATTACCCCGTCACTTCGTGACACCTTTACTTCGGTAAGCTCATAACATCGCTTTAGAAGAAAGGGAACGACCAATTCCCCTCTTTTCAAAGAGGGGTGGATCGCACCGCGAGACGGGGTGTTTGATACCACAATCCTTGATATTTCATAGTAAGCATTGACTAATACCGTCTCTCTATCCAAGCAATTAAAATACAAAACAATTAAGCAATGTATAAAACCATCCTATATAGAACATTTGCCAAAGCTCTAAAAATCTCGGTTATTTTAGGCTTCTTTTTTATAGTTGGCTCTATAATAAGCGATATGTATTATGATTTGAGAGATATGATCAAAGGCTATCGTCATTCTGATCGCGCTCTTGGACTGGCACTAGAGTCTTTTAGATATTATTTTATCACTGCTACGATTGGATATAATCTTCTAGCTATCTTCTTGAAGAAGAAGTATCTAAGAGTAATACTTTTTATAATCATTGGAATACCTGCAATCTATTTAGGCTGGTTTGTTTTTGAAGTTCATCCATACCGTGTAGTGTTTGAAATACTCCCAATTTCTTTATGCAGTATATTGATTCCTCAGTTCATTTTTTCTAGAGTTGATATACTCAAGAATTGGGACAGTTATGCAGAATAAAAAAAAAGCTCTGTAAATATAAGATTTGCAGAGCTTCTTAATTTTTTAAAGGCATGTCCTTATTTCAGGCTTCTTACGATTGCCTCAAAAACATCATCTACTTCGAGATGATCCATGCAGAAGTATTCTTTGTTTTTGCATTTAGGACTGAAATAGCAAGTACACTCTTTGCGAGGTTGCACAATTTCACCTCTTCCGTAAAGTTCAAACTCATACGGATTGAATATGTTATTCATTAGCACAAGCGGCTTTTTAAGTCCAATTGCAATATGCATTCCCATAGTTACTGCTGACACAACTGCATCAGTAGTATTTACTAATGAAATGAACTCAGGTAATGAAAAATAACCAAGATAAGTAGCTCCTGTTTTTTCCTGTAATAGTCGGTTATTTTCGTCTTCCTGTTTACCACCTAAAAGCAAAGGCTCATAACCGGCATCTTTTATTTTCGCAATTAAAGCTTCCCATTTTTCATTTGCCCATAATCTGGAGATCCATCTGGCACCACAGCCGGTATTTAATCCGATAACAGGCTTCTGAGACGTTTTATAATCCCATTCGAAACTTGTATCGCAATCCATTATATAATCCTCTCCAGAGAACTCCCAGCCGCATATTTCGAATATCTCTTCCGGGTAGGACTTGCGATTAGCCTTATTTAAATCATCAAAAAGACCTGTATTAAATTTATGGACAGCTCTTTCGTTTGCCGGAGCCGGCATACCATTTTCTAATTTAAAGCCATGTATCTCTTTTGCACTAACTTTATTGGCTAAAGCACAGGCTTGAATATCTTTATCAAGATTAATAAGTATATCAAATTGAGTTTGCTCTAAAATGGTAATTGTTTCTGCATCGTATTTAAAAACTTTGTCAATTACCGAAGGTACAATTACAGGTGAATAAGTCACCCACCATATTTGAGCATTTGGGTATTCTTTCTTTATTTTAGGAATTAAGGTAGTAGTTCTTATTACATCCCCAATAGCGCCAAGCTTAATAATCAATATTTTCTTATCTGTTTTATCATAATATTTGCAATCTGAGCAGTGCACTCCTTCATTTTTATGATATTTGCAAGGAATGTGCCCAAGAAAATGTCTGCAATCACTTTTGTAAATCACTCTAAACCCTAATTATAAATGGTACTGCAAAATAAGAGAAAAGTCGAAAAAGTAAACATAAGATTCTTGTATCTCTATTCTATTAGTATACGTAAACAGCTCTCCGCGTTCATCATCTCTACCAAAAAGATTTAAACACCCAAAACCAATACCGATATTAATATACATTCTTTTGTGTAAGTGCCCTTCTACACCTAATCTAAGTAAACCACCAAATCGAGAGGCATTTTCCTTAGAAAATCCTTGATAGTCAATATCTTGTCTATTTGGATCTAAATAATCAAGTCTCTTATTAAAATCAGAATTTGAAATGAAGGAATACATAAGCTCAGGCCCGACAAATATCTTTGCTTCAGAAGAATCTAAATCCCAAATAGCAAAATGCAGACCTGCATTAATCTTCATCAAGTCAATATTATGTTTATACCTCATCAATATACCTTGTGAGGATACAGGCTCGGTGTTGGCAGATGACATTAAGTTATGGGAAAACCCAATAGGAATTCTATAATCTTCTTCCGCATCTAAGTACGCATTTAACTGAATATGGTAACCCGGATGACCACCACCCATTTGGCCACCAAAAACAGTTTTATTTTCATTTCTACTAGCCATCAGAGATTCAATATTTAGATTATCATCTCCGGCTTGAATGGAAAATACACTTAAACCTGCGCCAATTTTAAAATGACTTATAAAGCCGCTTCCTTCTATTGTATTCTGTTTCTGTGCCTGCAGAGAAGCTGAGCACAGCAGCAATACAAATAAGTATATACTTAATCTCATAAAAGTCGCTCTTGTATATTATAGTTCTGTTGTTTAAAGGAGTTTTTGATTATTAATTCTCCAAGTAGTCCCATGGAAATAAATTGGACACCGACAATAATAAAGGCTATACCCATTAAGAATAGCGGACGTTCACTAAGATATGTAAGTCCCAGAGCCCATTCTACTGCCAAATAAGTATCAACAGTTAGACCAAGTAAAACAAAAAGTGTACCGAGCAATCCAAAGAAATGCAGCGGTCTTTTCATATACCTGGTAGTAAACATCACTGTCAGTAAATCCAGAAAACCATATAGAAATCTTGATAATCCAAATTTAGATACTCCATAAGGTCTTGCATGATGAGTCACAGGAATTTCAGTAACTTTGAAGCCATCCCAATGTGCGAGAGCCGGAAGATACCTATGCATTTCTCCATAAACCTGAAGTCGTTTTGCTACTTCTCTTCTGTACATCTTAAAACCGCAATTAAAATCATGTAATCTGATTCCGCTGGTCTTTGATGTAACATAGTTAAAGAATTTAGACGGCAGAGTCTTAGAAATAGGATCGTGTCTGACTTTTTTCCAGCCTGAAACCAGATCCCAACCTTGGTTGATAGTTTCTACCATTCTCTTCAGCTCTTTAGGGTCATCCTGAAGATCCGCATCCATAGTACCAATTAATTTCCCGTGTGCAGCTTGAAATCCTACAGCTAATGCAGCAGATTTGCCATAATTTCTTCTAAATCTGATGCATTTGAAATTTTGATTTCTGGAATTGATTCTTTTAATTATTTCAAATGAATTATCTGTAGATCCATCATCTATAAATAGGACTTCCCATCTTTCATCAGCAATATCATTGAGCTCTCCCTCAAGTGCAAGAGCCAGCTCTTCCAAAGACTCTTCTTCGTTTAAAAGAGGAATCACAATAGAGATATAAGTGCTTTTTTGTTTATCTCTTGGAATAGGTCTTCTGCTACGTCTTTGATCTTTTCTATTATTATTTACGTTTCTATTGTCTCTATTTTGCTCCACGAAGTAGCCCCGATACTATAATTTTATGAATTTTTTAGATTGCATTTTTGCATTATAATCAATTAGCACAATATTATAAAATCCTTTTTCTAAAGCTTGTACATCAATTAGAGAATCTGTGTTATGTCCACTGATTACTAATTTGCCGGTAGCATCAAATATTTTATATGACTGCATATTGTCCATATTTATTTTTATAAAATCTGATGCAGGATTAGGATAAATTGCAATCTCTGCTTTGTTATCATCTTCTACAGATACAGGATCTTTAAATACTAGAACAAACTTGATTTTTTTCCAAGCTGAATTAGTAAGAGTGTACTCAGTTTCTTGCAACATGTCAACATAGAACAAATCAGGAGAATCTTCACTAATTTTCAAATTGTCAACCATATATGCAGAATCAAGATTATCATAATCAAGTTCTCCCCATTTCAAAGTCATATCTTCTGCGCCAAACTGTGCATGCATAAAATATTCTTTTCTAAAGGATTTTATTGTGTCCTCTTTTCTAATATCACGATAGGCATAAACAGTCGATTCAGTAGTATCTCCTTCATAGATAGTAGTGTATTCAAAAAAGCAGTGCAAATATTTACTACCCATTCCACCACCTGGGTGTTCTTCTTCCAACATCGGAGCTTGTTTGTCAATATAATCAGTAGCTGCCGGATGAACACCAATTGTCAAGTTATCTTGTTTTTCACCATCGCTATTAGTAGCAATTATGTCAAACATCAACTGCGAATAAGCAGCTGCACTCAACATTGCGAGTAAAATCATTATTGTAAAAATTCTTTTCATTCTTTAAAGACCAGTTAGTACTAATTTAGTTACTTGCAAATTTATATAAAAAAAGGCAACATTTTATCAAATGTTGCCCTTTTTATTGTTTAGTAAGCTTACTTAACTACAACAACTTTCAATATTGCATTGAAACCGTTAGCAGTAAGTTTGCAGATGTAATTACCAGAAGTCAATGCAGCAGCATCAAATTCTACAGTATTTACACCAGCTTCAGCTACTTCATTGTTAACTAATGTCATTACTTCATTACCTAATTCATCGTATAATGTAATATTTACATTTTCTTGAGAAGGCATGTTGTATTTGATAGTTGCAGTTGTAGTTACAGGGTTTGGACCAACTGTAAATTCAAAAGCAGTGTCATTAGATTCAACTTTGATTACTTTGATAGCGTCTGCAGAAGTTGCTTCGATATCAATATTATTGCTTTCGCCTTTATTGATGAAACCAAGAACTCTGTTAGTAGCAGCGTCAACAAATTTGTAATCAGCATCAGCATTAGTCATTGAAATTGCAACTGGGTATTCAATACCTTGTAAGTTGATAATGCTTTCATTGTTGTTAGATACAAAAGTACCTTCATCAAAACGAGCATCATACAAACCATTCATTGGTACTGGTGGCAATTCAAAGCTAGCAGTATTTACATTATTAGCAGCTAAGTACAATTTAGAATTGTGTTGAGCATTGTCAATAATGTTTAATTCAGTGCTAGAAGCTAAAATTGCTTCGTTGTTATTGTAAGTAGCTTTACCAGAGTTCATGCCGCCTTTAAGGTTAAGATAACCGTTAGCATCAACTTTGATCCAATAACCTCTTAATGGTTGCATAGAGTTAACACCAATGTAACCACCTTGAGCAGTGTATTTATAAACTACATTTTTCAATGTAAATTCAGAAGTTGGTTTTTCACCATTAAATTCGTCAAACTGAATATTAGAGATAGCAGTTTTAACTGAAGGACCACCAATAGCGTTCCATCCACCTTTATCTTCAGTATCACCAGGATAAACTCTTACAGGGAAACCTTTATCTTTAGAAATTTCACTGATATAAGCACCTGCGAATTTTTGATCTACTAAGTTATTATACTTAATAAAGTAACCATAACCTGGTTTAACTACGTCAGTTGGTTCCCAAATGTTATAAGCAAAGTGTTGAGGCTTAGTTACAGCGTTAGGGAAAACTGTTTCGTATTCATTGTTAATTGGGCTAACAGGAACAGAAAGTAAGTTCCAGCCTTTAACGATAATTGGATTACCATCAGCATCTAAATAATCGATAACTTTTGGTAAAGTGTATTCAATCAAGAATTCTGTGATTTCAGGATCGTCAATATGGTAAGCCTGGTTAGACATTCTCATATTTCTTGCTTGTTGAGGTACACCGTGCAATACTGAACGGATAAACAACTGAGCGCCATCAGGGAAATCACCAACATTCCATTTAACAACTACTGGATAGTTTTGAACGCCATCTGCATCAAATTTAACTTTGTATACAAGTGAGTTTTCAATGTTACCACTAGATCTAATATCTCTAGAAGAATACAATGGAGTTTCAGTATTAGGGTTAATACATTCGAAACCATAAGGAAGTAATTGTTCTAGAACTGGATCTACAGGGTAGAAACGAGCACCGAATCCAGTCAAAGCTGAAGCGTAAGCTCTTTCACCAAATAATAAGTCAACACCATCAGTAGCTCTAGGAGCAGTACCGAATACTAAGTTAGTTTCATCACCAGCAGCACCTCTTGAGTTACGGATATTTAATCTGATACCATTACCATTAGCAGCCAATGTAGGCTCCCAAGGGCTACGGAAATAGATAAATGTAACTTTAACTCTTACAGGAGAAATAGCAGCATTTTCAGATTTTACAGTGATATGTCCAACATAAACACCTTCGCTTTCTTCAGTTGCACCTTGTACTTCAGCCTTATCGCAAACTACTTTAAGGAAGATTTTTTTGTCAGGAGCGTTATTCACGTTTAATGGATCTAATTGACCTAAGATACCATTATCAAGCCAGATACCTTGTTCAAAAGTTTTAGAAGCACCTTTTGTAGCTGATTCTATTTTCAACCATTTTTGATCAGTTTCTACTCTGATATCTCTAAGTCTAGAACCAGTTACAATGTTTTGTAATTCAAGAACTAAAGCAGCTTCACCAGTTTGATTTTCATCAGAATCAGTGATTGGTTGAGTTATTTCCCAATATTCGCCATTTTTAGTATCTTCAATTGGATCATCTTTTTCATTGAAACCAATTTTAGGTAATTTATCCATAACACGGATATAGATTACACCTTCGATTGTAGGTTCAGTAGCAAAAATTGGTTTATCACTGTTATTCATACCAGCAAGACCAGTTTTTTCTGTTGGATCAGGATAAATTTGCTGAATTTTTTCGTCAATGTCTCTTAATTCTGCAAATGGAGCTTCTTTTCTAATGTTTAAACCATTATATCTAATTTCTTCTCTACCAATATAAATTGGAGATACTTTAGATACAGGATTTTGAGCATTAGGTTTTACTCTAAAACGAACAAAAATCAAAGGTCTGAAGTTACCATGAGCAGGAAGTCCTTTACCATTTCCAATAGAGCCTACAACAGTAAATCTGCGACCATGCTTTTGGTTTTCAGGGCTTGGGTTAGCCATGATATCTGCTAAGTAAGTTTGATCTTGTTTATCATCTTCTTCGATGTTAAAGTCATGAGCAGTAGCAACTACTTTATCATCTGCATCTGCCCACATTTCTAGCTCATACACATTAGTAACTACTTTTTCACAACCAATAGGTCTTACTAATGTTGAATCGTAGAATAAATGGAATTTGAAGTTCTTAATCGGTTCAGGATTAATAAGTTCGTGCATTCCTTGTTTTGGTTCCCAATCATTCTTGATGAATACAGGAAGCAAAAATTCTCTTGGCCCGTTATCAGACGGAGCTACCCAGATTCTACCACCCGGATATAGAGTTTTATCGTACCCTGATTCAGTACCTGTTAAAGATAACTTAGGTAGCTGAGGGTTTTCAGCTTGGGCTTTTTCAAATGTTGCAAATGAAAAGCCCATGACAAGCATTAAGCCAAGTATTAACTTTGATGTTAATCCTCTTGCTTGAAAAGCTTTTGTCATCATAACCTCCACTGAGTTATTTAATATTTAAATATCTTATTTTTTCAATTTTGTTTTGGGCTTTTATAATAACAAAGTATAAACCATTTACTTTGTCATTAAAGCTTATGTTATCAGTATTCAGATATTTTGTGCAATTCCCCTTTAAGTCATATACTTCTACAGTACTTTCCGGAGATAATATTTTTATGAAACCATCACAGATTTCATAATTTAATTGCTCATTTGAGTCTTCAACTGAAGTTTTCGTATAAGAAACATTTTGTTCTGTATCATAAATCGTTTTCGCGCAATTACATTCGTTCAGATTTGTAATTTTTGCTTGTATAACATGATTGAAATCAGCATCTGCTGTTCTAGTCATATCATACTTAATAAAGTATTGTTCTGTGTCAGCTGTTTTTTTGAGCTTTAAGAGGATATGATCCTCCATGTCATTTGTTTCCAGAATCTCTAATGATTCACTTGATAAAAAGTTAGAATAGTTAAACTCAGTTTTTTTATCAATCGAAACTTCCAGACTTTCTACATTTGCATCCTCAGGCAAATCAAATATCAAAGAATTTGATAAACTACCTTCTTGAGGAAAAACTTTATTATACTCTTCGTATTCAAGCTTGGCAAACCTTTCTTCCCCATCTGCCACATTTGCATATACATATGATGTATCATCTTTGAAATATGGAATTTTACATTCTGACGTGAAAGATAGTTCCTCTAACACGATCATCGATGTATCAGGGCAGTCGCCAAGATAGTAGAAAGCAAGCTTTATTAAAGGTGCATCACCATGTATAGGATTATAAAAGTTACTTATAGAACCTATACTTCCAAGGATGTATTCACCTCCTTGCTCTTCTGCAGTGATTTGTCCGTCTTTAAAACTTTCCGACAGTGTACCCTCTTTAATTGCGGTATCGAAATACCATAAATCACTATTATATTTCATATAAAGTGTCAATCCAAAGAGAGAATCAGAGACATCAACTCTACCGATATTTATTGACAAAACAACTTTACGTGACTTAGAATAATCTGTACCATTTAGTATATCATCACATATATCAGCAATTCGATTTTGCTCGATACTAATCGTAAAATCCTTGGATATCATTGGTGAGCTGCTTGCTAGAAGCAGCATCACCATAATAATCATATATTTGCTGATAGTGTTCATAATTACTTGCTTAGTACAACATTTTCAGTTACAGAAACATCGTTACCTGATAATCTGATAATATATACGCCATTTGCAACAGCATTGCCATTATCGTCTTTTCCGTCCCAATTGTATTCGTTACCGTCAACGTTAAATGATTTAACTTTATTACCAAGCATATCATAAATAGCTAAGTTCATATCGTTAGTCATATTTGCATTAACTCTAAATTTAGCGGTAGTAGCAAATGGGTTTTCAGACATCATCTTAATACCAAATGCAGCATTTGAAGTTTCGATTGTATTTACATTAGTAGTTACATCTTCAACTTCTACTTTATTTACACGAATACCACTTAATTTTACATCTTTTTCAGACAAGCTGATTTCGATATCACAAACTTTGCTACCATCTTCAAGAGCTACATTACCACCTGCGATAACTACTCTGTTTTGAGCGAAGCTTGACAACATTTTAGAATCAACCAATTTAACATCAACTACAGAAGCATTGATATCAAATTTAGTACTGAAAGTACCATTCACATCACCATTTACAAAAACAGGAATTGAATAGTTTCCGTTTTCTAACTTAGACATAGTACCTAAACTTAAGCTTGTAGCTTTAGTATCTGCATCTATACCAGCTTTGCCATGTGCTACGATTGGATGAATCCAAGGCAATTGGCTAACTCTACCTTGCATGTATTCTAAGATAGTAGCTGCATCATCTTCATCACATTCAAATCTAATTTGTCTGATAGAAGCAATTTCTTCAGGTAAATTATCTGAATATTTTTCTGATTTAAATTGGATGCGTTTTTTGTTGCCATCGATGTCATAGTAATAACGACCATCATGAGTCACGTCACCGTGATATGCTTGTCTTCTTCTAGCATCATCTAATGGTTGTTCAGTAGCTACTGATTTCATAATGATACGAACATCATTAATAGTCACAAATCTGTTTTGTGGTTTGTTAAAGTGAATATTTCCTTCTGCTTTAGAGAAGTCAACGTCACCATCACCCCACCATTCTTCAATTTTGTTTGTAGCTTTAGCAATATATCTGATTCTAGCGTCAGAACGTTGATCAGAAGGTTGCCATTTATTTGTCAAATCTTGTTTTGTTTTTTGCAAATCAATATGTTGATCGTAAAGCAAACCATTCATATAATCATCAGCTTCACCTTTGATACCAACAGAAGCGTCTTTGTAAACAACAACTGTATTAGGTGAGTTTGGATTTCCACCGATACCGCCATAGCAGAATTCAATATCGCCTTGAGCAGAATAAGTAGAAGTTGATTTGTAAATGATCAACTGGAAGTTACCAACACTTGATGGTTCGTTTTTATCATTAATATTCAAGTTTTTCCATTGAACGATAAATTTATCAGCATCTTTCAAATAAGAAATTTCAGAAGCTAAATATTCATTTTTTTCATCCAATTGGTTTCTGTAAAAGTGGTCACCCCAGAAAGGAGCTAATACGTTTACAGGGTAAGAAGAAGATTCGATAAACAATGCTTCTGCATCAACTGCAGGAACCATTGGCGGATCAACCATTACCATTTGGCCTTGATTATTTAAATCATATTTACTAAAGGTAACGAAACCGTTTACGTTGATATAAATTGCGTTATAAACTTCTCCATTATATTCGAAGTCAAAACCTAAATCAACATGGTAATAACCATCGTCATAATCAATTTGATTTGCTGGAGGCAAAACAAATTCATCACGAGGTATAACAGTTTTCTCGTTTGCATTTAACTCAGCATATGGAACTCCGGTAACCAATGTAGCAGGTTGAAACTCAGTCCATACTTGAGCTTGGAGATTTGGTGATACAGCTGCCAAACTTGCTATTGCGGCAAGTCCAACTGCAACCTTTTTCAATCTCTTCATTTTAAACTCCAATTTATTTATTAATCTCTTTTTCTATTTTTTAACAGGGCAGGTCTTCAAAGCAGAAGACCTGCTATTGCTTTTATAATGTTATTTTACTAAAACAACCGGCATAGAAGAAGAAACGTTACCTGCTTTCATTCTAATAGTGTAAGTTCCACTTACGATGCCTGAATTAACATTCCATTCCATGCTATGAGTACCAGCTTGGTAATCAGCAGTGTTGATTACTTCTACTACGTTACCCAATACGTCGATCAATTCAAATGATACAGTTTCAGGTTGAGTTAAAGTAAACTCAATGTTAGATCTGTTTGTCACAGGGTTTGGACTTACAGAGTTTAAGCCTGATACTAACATTACATTATCTTCCATTCCTAATGCAGGATCGTAAACAATTACGAATTCTGTAAGAGCTAAATCGTTAATTGTAATTTTGCATTCTGTACCATTTTGTTCAAACTGAACAGTAGAGATATGGTTGCCTTTACCAGACTTCATATTGAATGAGTAGTAGCTACCATTTGTAGTAATTCTGTCTTTAATGAAGAATTGACCTTCACTTGCGTCAGGAATCTGATCTGTGTTCCAAGTAATAGTTACAGGAACTAATGGACCAGTTGCACCGTTTTCACCACCTGGTTGGAATTGACCATTATATCTAAATAGACCTTGGTCAGCATTAGGATAAATATTTCTTGAAACACCATTAGTGTTCGAGATATCCCATCTTGCATCAAATGCATCAAGTGGAGGTAATGGAGCTAATTCAAATTCGCAATGTGTTTCATCTATAGTACCAACTTCTGCACCGTCGTCACCGAAACCAGTAGTTGCGTTTGCAGGAGCAGTACCAAATTGTAATACTTTGTTTGCGCCGATGCTGTTTTCGATAACTAATTCAGCTACGAAATCAGTAGGATCTGCTAATCTGATAATATAAGGGATAATAAGTTCTTCACCATATTTATCAGTAACAACGATTAATAATCTAGCAGAAGATTTATCGTTAGGGTCTCTATCTAAGTCTAAGTTAGAAGCAGAAATTTCTACATCTTGTTCTTTATCCATTACACCTTTCAATGTAGCTGGGCTAAATTCAAATTTGCTAGTAATTTCTTGACCTCTAGTCCAATCAGAATTTGCATAGAAGACTTTGAATTTCAATTCTTCTTCGTGACCTTCGATATTACGTTCTAAGTCGATATCGCTAATAGTGATTTCATCTCTGAAATTACCACCTAAGTCAGCACAAATAACTTCTTCTTGGTTAACATAGTTAGGAGCATGATTTAAAGAATCAATTTGTAATTGAAGTACTTTAATCATTGGTAGACCTTCTTCGTCAACTACTTTAACAAATACAGGGTCAGTTTTTGGTGCATCAGTTACTCTTGGTGTACCATATAATAAACCTGAATTTGGATTGATTTTTAACCAAGCAGGAGTCGCATAAGTTAAGTCATTTACATTAAAGCCAGCTGCAGTTAATTCGTCTTGTACATTCCAAGAACCAGCTTCAGGGAAGCAAGGATCTTTAGGTATGTCTGCAGTTGCAAGATCATAGATCAACTCAAATGTATGTTCTTGATCGAAGTTAGGATCGCTAACTTTAATCATTCTTTCTTCGTTTAATAAATCAACGTTATAGTCTTCATCTTCTTTAGCATTTTCTAATGTTTCAGTGATGATTTCTGGAGCAACGTTGATAAGTATTTTGTACTGTTGAAGAGCCATTGAACCATGACCATCATTAACAACGATGTTCATAATAGTATCTAAGTTCAATGCATCGTTTACAGCTTTGTTAGGTTGTTTTGGAGTTAACAAATCAAAAGCAGTTGCTTTATCGATTCTAATGTTAACTTGACCTTTGCTAGTAAATAATGTACCGTCAGCATCAGCAACTGTAGGATCATCAAAATCTTTCATGTAATCAGTAACCATCCAGCTTGGAGCTATTTTGTTGATTACTGTAATACCACTTGGATCATAACCATCACTTTCGAAATCTTCGCTGAAGATATCTAAGTCAATTACATTGCCATCGTTATCATAAGCTACGTGTTGGAAACCGTAAGCAGTCTTACCATAAGGGAAAGTCCATGGCGTACGTCCAGCATCGATATCATGTTTAACAGCCCAAGCATCTTCCATCTCATCAGTTGTATTAACGTCAAATTTGAAACGTAATTGGTCTGTTAAGTTTGCTTTCAAATAACCATCATCAGTTACATCACAAGCAGACAATGAAGGTAAATATTCTACCCATGTTTTAGTTGTACCACTTGCATCTGTTCTGATATCAACGATTTCAGTTGCATTATCAACTGCA
Organism: uncultured bacterium; assembly: GCA_942490685.1. GTDB lineage: Bacteria > Bacteroidota > Ignavibacteria > Kapaibacteriales > UBA2268 > JBFHIJ01. The sequence goes on along the minus strand of CALNXW010000031.1, from coordinate 183,178 downwards.
TTTGCATCTCTCATGTCAACAAAGTCTTTGAATTCAGGAACTGAATCAATAACGATTAGTTTGAAAGTATAAGAAGCTTTGTAGTTAGTACCAAAGTTGATAGTATCCTGTTGCAAGAATCTTGCATTATCAACATCATACTTTTCAGCATGGAAATATTCAGGATATGTTTCAATGTATTTATCAATGTCAGCTCTGTCAAAATTAGGATCATGAGCTAAGATTGAATCTAATACTCTGTAGTGAGGAGGGAAGTTAGATACTGTTACAGTAATATCTTCACCGCCAGGAACTACAAATGGATTTAACGGATGACCACGGAAGATCATATAACCATTTGCTTCATCTTCTGTAGATGGAACAGGAATAGTTGCAATGTCAGTTGTAGTTTTGTAGATTTTATCTGTCATTAACCAACGAGCAGCTGCAGTATTTTCATCAACATCCCAATCATAGAATAATTCAGAGAATTGATCACCAGCAAGCTCAGCTCTTGGATCGTAGAATTTGTTTAAGTCTTTAGCAGTAACTTTCAAAATTACGTTATTGTTGTTATTGCCTAATTCATATAATCTGTCTTCATTAACAAATTTAATGTTCAAGAATTCTTCTACTTTAATTGTATCTAAAGATTGACCATCAGCAGAAGCTCTTACATACTCAGGAACTTCTGTTTGTAATGTAACAACATCACCAGTAAATTCAGGAGCAGGAGTAGATTCTGTGATAGCGAATTTCAAACCATCTTCCATAGCTTTAACAACGCCTTCTCTCCACAATACTGTACGAGATACGATTCTAATAGTATCGCCAACGTTAACTGGAAGTGCTTTGTATCTTTCACCAGCGAAATATGTTTGGTGACCATCGTTAGAAGCAGGCATTTCAAGCACATTGTTAATTCTGTTGCTATAGATTTTAGCAAAGTTACCAAGGTTATAGTCATTAGCGCCTTCAAGTACTGAGTACTTACGACCTTGAAGAGCTGCGCCATCTTCATTATAAGGATTGCGAGCTAATTTTTCAAGTAATGGCTGACCAGCACCTAAGTTCATCAAACCTTCTTCGTTACGACGATATAAGAATTTGTTATCTCTGTTAGTAGAATCAGGAACGAATTCAACTCTAGCGCGGAACACTTCTTTGTTTGCACCAGTTTCATCAACCTGTTTCATATTAACACGGATATAGTCAGTAGTAGTTTCGTTAATTACGAAGAATACTGTTTCGTTAACTACATCAACGTCGTGGTTAGATCTTTCAATCATACCATCATAGTCAACCATTGTTTCTAAGAACATTGGGTAACCAATTGGATGATTATCATCTTTAAAGTCTACAGTTAAGCTAGAGATGATCGGATCGTTTTCCATGTAAGGATCACGAGTCATACGACGAACATATTTACCGTCGAATACTTCATCAGCAGCTTCATATCTGTCAATTACTGGAGCAATACCAACTGCAAAGTCTTCAATTGGAGACATTCTGCGGTTAGAATAGTCAGCAGTTTTAATATCTGTACCTTTATCATAGATATCGTAAACGCGACCAGACATCAATAATGTTTCTTTTATTGAGTTAGTACCTGGTTTAGTTACGTCTGCAACATCATTTACCAATGGAATTGGAGTATAATCATATTTGTTATATGATTCGAATGGACCTTGCTCTCTAGGATCAGCTAAAGTAGTAGGGTCAGCAGCATACATATATTTAATATGAGTTTCGCCGTCGCCTTCAATATAGAAAGTTTCGAAACGAGCGTTAGCAATACCGCCACCTGCGTTTGGTAATTCAAACATAACGTTTATTTGAGTTTCACCCCAATAGTTACCACGCAATGTATCAGTACCACCAGAACCGATACCAGTAGTACCAGCAAGTAGACCTTTACTGTTAGGAGCATCTGGTAATCTTACAAAGAAACGAGCATCATTATCTTTTACAGTATTTGCAGCTTCAGAATAAATGTAAGAAGGTAATGGACCTTGAACCTCACCATAAATAGTAGCACTTGCTAAATCGCTAGATGCTAAGTTTTTAGGTGTAGAATTAGGATTGAAAGGACCATTGATTGTATTTTGTTCCCAACCATATTGGTTTCTATCATCAACTTTGTTATTAGCAATAAGTGATCTGTTGAAGATCAATTTTAAGTCGTAGTTATCAGAGTAAACTGCAGAACCAGTGAAGGCTTTGTTACCAACCATTCTTACACGGTTGAAGTTTACTGAGTCAATTCTACCGATTCTGTTTTGAGTAGCAGAATCTAATACATATAATGCACCACCAAGACCAACGCCATTTTCAGGAAGCATTACTTCTTGATGTCTGCGAGTTACATCTTCAAAACCTTCATCAGTAGGTTTTACAGAAGCCCACTCAGTAGCACCATTTGTAAGTACAAGACCAACTTCACCAACTACAAAACCTTTGTTTGGAGAAGAGAAGTAAACGTCATTGTAAGAATATTTAGCATATTTGCTTTCTACTTTTTCAGCATTCCAAGTAGTACCACCATCTTCAGATTTGAAGAAAGTACCATAATCACCTACTAAGTAACCATTGCTTTGACCAACAAAGTAAACTTTATTGATTGTATGAGTAGCAGGGCTATTAGAGTTAATCACCCAGTTGTCGCCTTTATTTGCAGTTGTCAAGATGATACCATTTTGACCTACAGCATAACCATCATTAGGGTTTTTGAAGAATACAGATTTTAAGTTAGAAGTAACACCGGCTACAGTTCTCAAGATCCAATCTTGACCGGCGTTAGTTGTTTTCAACATAGTACCACGATCACCAACAATGAAACCATTGTTAAGACCATCGTTGAAGTCAACAGAGTTCAAGTGAGCAGTAACTGGACGAGAAGAAGTCCAAGTTTGACCTGCGTCAGTTGTTTTTAAGATATAACCATTGTCACAAGCAGCCAAAGCTACGTTAGTACCAATGAATTTAACGTCGTTAATTTTTGCGCTTACAGGAGTGTTCATTTTCACCCAATTTTGACCAGCGTTTGTAGTTTTCAATACAACACCACGGTCACCAACTGCATAACCATTTTGGTAATCAGTGAAGTGAACATCAGTAAGTCTATAACCTGTACCAGAAGTTTGGTATTCCCAGTCAGCACCACCGTTTGTAAATTTAACGATAAGACCACCCATACCAACGCCGTAACCAATGTTGTTATCCAACCAGTTAGTAGCAAGGATATTTTGAGTAGTTACTTGAGTACCTTTGTTAACCTGAGTAGCACCAGAACCATTTTGGCTAGCAAGAATGTTATCATCTACGATAATTTCGTTATTGTAGAATCTAGTAAGCATTCTTGTATCAGCAGGGTAATCTTTAGAATCAAAAGTAAATACATCGTTAACTGAATGATATGCAACAGGCATGCCGTTCATATCATAGCTTACTTCATCAACGTCAGTAATAAAGAAACGTTTAGAAGAAGTTTGAGGGTTAACCATGCAAATTGCACCACCATTACCATTATAAACAGTATTGCCAGTGAATTCAACACCTTTAACTAAAGTAAGATCTGCGTTAAGAGCATAGATTGCACCACCACCGCGGATCTCTGGTTTGTTATTATCTTCAGTAATATCTTTACCAACCATGTTGTTCAAGAAAGAAGTTCTTACTAAAGAGCAAGATCTTTGATGATCAGTAAGTACATTGCTAGCATTAGGGATGTTTAATTCAATTGCACCACCAGCATAACCAGCTTTGTTATTTTCAAAGATAACTGGATAGTTACCACCATAACCGATAATTTCTTTAGAAGCAACACCACCGGCACCGTTTACAGTCATAGCTCTTTTAGAGAATACTGCACCACCGAAAGTTCTTGCAACGTTATCGATAAATTTAATATTGAAACCATAGTCTCTAGTAAGTAATGATTCATCAGAACCACCAATAACAGGAGATTTAGTTTTGTCTACGTTACCATCAACAAAGATTGCACCACCAGAACCAGCTTCGTTACCTTCAAACAATGTAGCATTGTTAAGAGCATCGCGAGCAGGACCGCCAACTACTTGCAAACGACCGATTGTATTTTCGTGGAAAATCGCGCCACCCATAGAGAAGTAACCGCTATTATTTCCAGAAGCATCATCTTGCAAGAATTTAGTATAAGTTTTGTTGAATTTGAATTCACCAGCAACGATCATAGAAGTATAGTTGCCAATAAATAAAGCACCACCGCGAGCACCTTCAGAGAAACCAACGCCTTGATAGTTGCGAGCTTCGTTACCTTCAGCCACAAATTCATCAGCATTTGCAAAAGTGATAAGTTCACCGTGAGCATCATAAACTGAATTATTGATACCTAAACCAAGTTCGATTTGACGAGGGTTAGCACCATAGAAACCAGCTACATAAATTGCACCACCCTCAGCAGCATTACCATATTTTTGTGGGTAATTTGCAGGGTTGTCAGTGTCGTCAACAACTACGTCAACACCACCAATACTTTTAACAACAACATTAGCTAATTGAGCTTTGTTACCAGAGAATTTAAGGTTACGCATACGGCCTAAATAAAGAGCCAAACGACCATCATCCCAAGCTTGGCGATCAAAGTCAGTAGCAAATGGTTCTTGAACATCACTATCGATATGATCAATAGCAGGAATTGGATTGTTTCTGATTATTTCAGAAATTTCACCTTTAGCGTTCAAGATATGAGGGTTTTTATTTGAAGCATAATTTGGTAAAGAAGAAACATTTTTAGGATATCCTTCTGGAGCTTGTAAAATTTGTAATGCACCACCACGGTTACGAGCCATGTTGTTTACAAATTCACAATTCAACAACCAAGTTCTAGAAGACATAGTAGTGATAACACCACCACCACCGTTAGTCAAATTGCGAACTTTGTCATTGATTTCAGCTGTTTTAGAGCCAAACTCGTTACCATTATAAATAGGATCTCTATCTACAGTTGTATCTTTCTTGAAACCTTCAAAACGAACGTTTCTAAAGAAAGCTGCTCTTGCACCTGGAAGAACCACGATGTGACCCCATTCTCTAGATGCATTGTTTACAGGTTGACCGATGAAGTTAATTTGTTCTGCATCTAATTCAACTTTTGCTCCACTAACTCTTTTCCAAGGTTGAGTGTTAAGCAAAATGTCGATTTTTGGATCATACTGTAAACGAGCATTTTTAAACATCAATGCTTGTTCAAAAGGAACAACAAATTCATGATCATTCATTGCATCACCAGCTCTGTGGTTAGCATCGATCATAGGGAAATCTTTGATTCTTCTGTTCAAAGTATCAACTATTACATTAAATACAGTGTTGTATTTAGATGCATGAACAGATAAATCACGAGTAGTGTTCACATCTACAGTTTTAGTGTTTGATGTGTTTTCCAAGCCACGAATGAAATAAGACATATCCGCGAAGCCAGTATAACCGGAACCAGGAGTTACTGGACTAACACCGTCAGGTGCTTGATTATACTTTGCAACAGCCTCACCATCTGCGATGATTCTACCACCAACTGAGTCAATAAGTCTTGAGTTAGGATAGAAGTAAACTGTTGTACCCGGCTCGATAATCAAAGAACCGCCAACTACGTAATTTTTGTCAATTACATATACGGTATCTTTTTGGAACAACCTTACGTCCCCGGGTGCTATTCGACCGGAAACATAAGCTTGCGGTTTTTGAGCCATAGCCTGTCCAAATCCGAGGACACAGAGTAATACAGCTAAAAAGCTCAAACGAATCAATCGTTGCATGTTACCTCCAAAAAATAAATACTTAAATGAAAAAATTTATTCTACTATTTAAATTGTTTCACACATTCTGGGCATAAATTTGTGTAATACCTAATTACTCAATTTTCATGCCAAGACGCGCCAAGCCTGATTTAGCAAGCGTTGTAAACTCGTTTTGATATTCTTCATCTATAATTTGATTATATAAATCTTTAGCTTTTTCTTTGTCATTTGAGTTTTCAAATAACTTACCAGCATAATATTTATATCTGAATTCCGTGTTTTTTTGCACTGCTAATTGGCTTGCCTGAAGGTAAAAATCAGCTGCTTCCATAGCTTTTCCTTCTTTTTCCCTGCAAGCACCAAGCCCTGCTAAAGCACCCATTTTCAATACTTTAGATTCACTGCTTGTTGCCATATCAAAATATCTTGCAGCATCTTCCATCTTATTTTGCATCAAATATGCATTACCTGCATAAAGCGCAGCCATCATTCCCTGATCTGTGCCAGAGTATGCTTCTGCTACTTCAGGAAGGCTCATTATAGGCATTCCGTCTACCTTTACTGAAGCATCTCCATTTAATGCTTTGTCATATTCACCGTTAAAATAGTAAGACTGAATACGTGACAAAGCTACTGAAGCTTCGTTAAGTTTCTCTTCTTCCTGAGACTTAAAGAAATATCCGGCGATCAAAACTACTACTAAACCAGCAGCTCCCGCCAAAATATAGCGACCATATTTTTTTACTTTTTCAATAATATCTTCTTGGTCGTCTATCAAAATCTCGTTCTCAACCTGAATCATAGGATCTTGATTGAGCTCTTCTTGGTTTTTCATTATCAACCTTTCTTCTATATTTTTAAAATACTTAGCACGCCCGAAGGGAATCGAACCCCCAACCTTTGGAACCGGAATCCAATACTCTATCCAGTTGAGCTACGGGCGTAAATATACTATACGCTCCTTAGCCTACAAATATAAAACACATACCTTACATTTCCAATCTAAATTGTTAATGAATTCAAGGTATGTGTCTTTTATCTGTTTTTTCTTGTGAATGTCATTCCACAGTGTCAGGTTTTTTACACATGACACAAAAAGTGTCAACTAGTACTTGACAGTTTCTAGGGCTGCTCTTTTCACATCTTCTATATTTAGTAATATTGCCTGCTCGTATTCCTTTGCAAATCCTACCGGTGTATCTTTCGAGCCTATTCTTTTTACTGGTGCATCTAAATACTTAAACATCTTATCTGTTATTTCCGCTGATATCTCTCCGCCAAATCCTCCGATTACCCGATCCTCATGAGCTATCAGTACACGTCCTGTTTTCTCTACTGATGCAAAGACTGTTTCTTTATCCCAAGGTGCAAGTGATCTTAAATCTATCACTTCAACTTCAATTCCTTCTTTTGCCAGCTCTTCGGCAGCGAATAATGACAAGTGAACTGCTGAACCATAACTGACTATCGTCAAATGCTTCCCTTCACGTCTTATCTTTGCCTTACCAAATGGTACGATGAAATCATCGCCGGGTTTCGGTGTGGCAGCTGCTTTAAAGTTATATAAAAACTTCGGTTCTAGAAACATGGTCGGTCCCTCTGATCTTATAGAGTTTCTCATTAGACCAACTGCATCATCTGCAAAAGCAGGAATAACTACTCTCATCCCTGGTTGAGTTGTAAATACTGCTTCCAAGTTCTGAGAGTGATATAATCCACCCTGTATATAACCGCCACTTGCTAAACGCAATGTAACATTAGGCGCAAACTGCCCTTTTGTTCTCCAGTATTCATGTGTCAGCTCAATGTACTGTTCCATTGCCGGCCAGAAATAGTCTGCGAATTCCGCACCTTCTATGACAACTCTTATGTCCTTGTCATATCTGCTAAATCCATTTGCTGTACCTACTATCAAATCCTCAGCGATAGGCGCATTGAAGACTCTGTCTTTACCAAACTCTTCAGGCATTCCTTTAACAATATTGAAAACGCCACCTTTGCCAATATCCTGCCCCCACATGAAAGTCTTAGGATTTCTTCTAAACTCACCTTTTAGTGCAAGATTGAGACCTTCAAGATAAGTAATTTTTTCTGCATTAGGATCAATTTCTTTTTCTGTGTTATCTTCTATGTTTGCATATGCAGGTGCAACCAGGTATTCCATATATGATTCACCGTTTGCATTTGGTGCAGCCTCTGCTTTATCTGCTGCAGCAAACATTTCCTGTTTGTTTTCTTCTTCTATCTTAATTACTTCTTCTTCTGTCAAATATCCTTTATCTATAATATGCCATCTAAACTGCATCAAAGGATCTCTTCTACGCACAGCCGCTAATTCTTCTTCAGATCTATAGGCTTCATGTCTGTCAGAGTTTGAGTGAGAAGTGACCCTATCACAGTCAGCATGAATCATCGCTGGTCCTTCGCCTGAAAGAGCATATTCTCTTGCTTCTTCAAGCGCCCTAAATGAATCAAAAGGATCGCGTCCGTCGCAAGTAATAATTTTTAAATCCTTCATGCCTTTGTAGTTATCTGATACTACATGGTTAGCAGTTTGGTCTTTTATCGGCACTGAAATGCCGTACTTGTTATTCTGAATTACATAAACTACCGGCAATTTTTCTAAAGTGGCTGCATTCAGAGATTCCCAAAAATAGCCTTCTGAAATAGCGGACTCACCACTTGAGTAGTATGACACTATATCATCATTGAATTTCCTTGCAGCTCTTGCTAAACCAACAGCATGTAAAGAGTGGTTACCGGTACAAGAAGATACGTTTTGTATATTTATAGATGGCTTTGCAAAGTGATTGCTCATATGTCTGCCACCACCTGCCACATCTGTTTCCTTACTAAGTCCGTTAAGTATAATCTCTTCAGGAGTAATTCCGGCAGAAAGACTAGTCATCATATCCCTGTAGTATGGGAATAAGTAGTCCTTGTTTTGCCTAAATACTCTACCTAAAGCTAGCTGAATACCATCATGCCCTGCAAAAGACGCATGATAAGACCAGCCTTTAGCCATCTTGAGATATAAAGCTGCTTTTTCATCCAGCTTGCGTCCCAGCTGCATTAATCTATACCATTCTACTATTTGCTCTTTGTCAAATCCCTTGAAATCAAACTTACTAGAGAGTTCCACTTCAACTTCTTTTCCGTTGAACATCATTGTAACTATTTTGGGTTGCGCAGATGCTTTTTCCCGTCTCGGTGTTGTTTTTTTAGTAGCCATGATTCTATCCCATCTATAATTAACACTATTTATTTGTTTTGTCTTAGCTAATCTTTTGTTCCAATAGGGATAAAACGTATATTATTCAAAGAGATTTTATCCTAATATATTTTTTAGGCTTTGCGAAATATTTTTAGGGTTTATATTAGTATAGCTACCTGCAATAATGCCTGTCAGAGCGCCTATTTTACGCTTGTTCCCAGACCTTATTTCTCTAGCAATATCCTCATATTTGTTTAATGTTTCATGTATGCATTGACTTATATAATCCATATCATTATTATATAGAAGATTGTTTTCTAGAGCATACTTTTTAGAATCGAAATGTAAATTGTCTTTGGCATGTTTCAAAAGTAAAACAGCATTATCCTTGCTGATTTCATCGCGATCAAACATCAGCAGAACTCGAAGATATTCCTCCTTGTATGGCACATTTACATCTCCTATATATATAGATAGAGAGAGGAGGTAAAACAAGGCATTAACTTTGATATTTTCCAGATTTGGTTGAAGTTCATCAAATATACTTGCCGCTTTCGGATTATCCCGCAAATATTCAGCAGCATTTTTTTCCAAGCCTAATCTAATATAGCGCTGATGTTTTGTCAATGGAGACTCTACTTTTTTCAATTCAACTAAAGGAGTTTTGAATTTTGGAATGTCAGGCTCTTTCATGTAGCGATACGATTTTTTACTCTCATTGCTTCGAATTGGATAAGTTTTTCCATTATTTTCATCGATAGTGCGCGTTTCTGAAATAATCTTTTGCCCTGTATCAAGCAAATCAGCCTGCCTGGTAATTTCATAAGCCAGAGCTTTTTCCATAAACTTAAAGCTATTTATGTTTTTTATTTCAACTTTATAATCCGGCAAATCTTCCTTAGAAGCAATTGAAATATTTGCATCACATCTGAGATCTCCATCTTGCATTACTCCATCGGTAATGCCCAAATATATAGCTAATAGTCTGATATATCTAAATACTTGTGCAGCTTCTTCAGGAGATTTAATATGAGGTAGTGTAACAATCTCTATCAAAGGGGCTCCTGATCGATTGAAGTCGACTAAGCTATATTCATCTAAATGTCGCATCTTCGCAGCATCTTCTTCTATATGAATTCTTTCTATTTTCAGTTCCTGAAATTCTGTTTTTATTGTCCCACCGGTCGCAATTGGTGAGAAATATTGAGTGATTTGATATCCTTTTGGTAAATCAGGATAAAAATAATTCTTACGATCAAATGCAACATGATCACAAATTGAAGCTTCTATATTATGTGCAAGCAATATAGCTTTCTCTAATACGGCTTTATTTAAAACGGGTAAGGCACCGGGGTGTCCTAAACAGTACGGACAAATGTTTTCGTTGGCCTTGGATGGATTATTATGGCATCTACAAAAAAGCTTAGTTTTAGTATTTAGTCTTATATGTACTTCTAAACCAATATTGCAATAGTAATTTGTCATATGCGTTTACTCTATACCTTTATTTGCTTATCTTTGCACAGTAATTTTACTTATTCTTTAAAGATGTATATTTTAATATGAACAACTTACAAAATACATATATTATCGGAGATATACACGGCTGTATCCATACTTTAAGGTATCTTCTATATATAAAACTCAGAATAAAAAGAGATGATCATATATATTTTTTGGGCGATTATGTTGACAGAGGACCAAGTTCAAAAGCAGTTTTAGATGAGTTCTTAATGCTAATTGACAAAGGTTTTCAGATTTATCTACTTCGCGGCAATCACGAACAAATGATGCTCGATGCATTAAATTCAGAATCTGAGCACACTCAGTGGCTGAAAAATGGCGGAAAATCAACTTTACTGAGCTTTCAGAAAGATAATGTAAAGCAAGTGGATACAAAATATATCAACTTCATTCGAAATATGAGTTATTATTTTGAGCTGGAAGACTATATTCTGGTACATGGAGGTTTAAATTTTGACTTTGATGACGCCTTTGAATGCAAAGAGGATATGCTTTGGATCAGAAATCAGGATATAGATAAAGTTAAGACCAGAGGTAAGCGACTAATAGTAGGTCATACCCCTGTGAGTCCGGCAGATTCTCATAAATCACTCAAATCTAATATCATAAAACTGGATACCGGATGTGTTTATCTGAAAGTTGAAAGCAGCCTTGGATATCTAAGCGCATTTCATGTGGAGCGGGAACAATTTTATAGAGTTGAAAACATGGACACATAAGATATTTATATACTATGTGCCATCTAAAATATTAAGGCTGCTCTCAGTTAATTTGAAAGCAGCCTTGTTTTATATATAAAGAAACAATATGGATATTATTTCCATTTTACATCATAGTAACCAGGTCTTTCTTTAAGAACTCTTTTAAGGAATTCATCACCATAGCCAACACCTTTAGGGTGTCTGCCATTTTCATTACCAGGTGCATGCACATCATTAATATAACCATCGTTATATTTAACCATTAGTTCTTTATATAACTGTCTCCAAGCTTCCACAACATTGTCAGAAGAAGAAACTGAGTAGTCAGTTAAATATTGAATAGCAGCATTTTTATCTTTTTTGTAAAGCTCTTGAGCAGCCATTTCGATTGGTTTTTGGAATAATTCAAATTTATCTTCAAAGTGCTTTTGTACTTTTTCAATATCTTTAGAGATATAAGAGAATTTTGAATATGCTTTATTTGCAACAGCATTAAACACCCAAAATGCTTTATCCATATCAAATTCCTGAATTGAACCGCCTACAAATGGAGCCGGAGCTTTTGTCATAGAACAATATAAAGGAATATAGCAAGAAGTAGATGCAGCATCTACAGCGTACCAGAATACACCACCAATTTCTCTAGGCAAGAAAGAACGCATTTGAGCTACAAATGTAAAAGCAGACTGTTGAGTTGCAATTGGTCTTTCCCATCCGTAAGAGTTTACTGTGTCGCCTTCTACTTTCCAAGTTAAGTTCTTCCATCTGTAAGGACATCCGAAAGGACCTGCTGCAGCACCTTTAGTCATATCATATTTTGTACCTTCGAAGTGATCTCTCATGAAATCCTGAAGATCTCTTGGAGTAAGTTTTTTGTCAGGTTTGATATAGAGAGGGTAAGGCTCAGCATCTTTAACAGCTCTCCAATAATCTTCGTTCAATTTGTTGCTAGGCGCAGCTAAAGAGAAAAATCTCCATACTCTACCTTCACAGAATAAAGCACCACCCGGATCTAAGGGATTGTAAGTATCAGCAAAGCTAAACTCACCATTGTGCTCTACAACGATATCTCTTTCTTTTGCAAAAGAAATTACGTCCTTAGAGTACATGCAATTTTCAGGATCATCTAAAATTACTTTACGAATTCTAGCCTGATTAGCATGAGCAGCAATATAGCCATCAGGAATGCGACGCGCAACCCATACAGCACCTTTGCTACCTGCACCTTTACCGATTAATTCCATCATCCATACTTCATTTGGATCTGCGATAGAGAAAGACTCACCACCAGAGTAGTAACCATAAGTATTTACCAGATCAGTCATTACTTTGATTGCTTCTCTTGCAGTTTTTGCTCTTTGCAAGCCTAATTGGATCAAAGAACCATAATCAATAATACCGGTAGTATCTCTTAATTCGCTTCTGCCACCAAAAGTAGTTTCGCCAATTGATACCTGCCACTCATTCATATTACCAACAACGCCGTAAGTATGAGCTATTTGCGGAATTTCACCCAGGTATTTACCGGAATCCCAATCATATATTTTGAGCATGTCGCCCGGTTTATGGTCAGTAGGATTTAGAAAGAAAAGAGGCTCTAAAAAGCCACCAGCATCAGCTGCATAGGTAATCATAGTAGAACCGTCAGCCGAAGCACCTTTAGTAACAAGGAAATTTGTACATGCTTCCGTCTTGAAAAGACCAAATACAGAAGCTACCATAATCAGTGATAGGAGAATCCTTTTCATTGATTGCCCTCAATTGTTTTTATAATAAAGACTTATTAATCACTATAGGCAATTTAAAAAAGATTTTTTGATATAAAATATCAAATCGTTAAAAGATGCAAAATTTTCGTCTGTTTTGTGCTGAAGGCTTTACTTTTGGGACACAAGTCAACCCATTATCACAACTTCACAGCTAATACTTACAACACCTCATATATTTTTATGCAAAACATTTCATAGCTTATACGTATAATGCAATATATTATCAAACAATTTTAGATAAAGCTAATGAGATACATTCTTTTACTTTTTATAACTTTGCTCGCCTCATGTGGTGAAGGGCTTGAGCCAAACCAGCTCACCTTTCCGGAAAAGCAAAGCAAAATCTATGGCACTATTACATTTAAAGGCTCCTGGCCTTCCATAGATTCCTTAAAAGACCTTCGGGTTATCGGGATTAAAAACTTTCCTCCAAAAGACTTTCAAACTGCTTTTTTCAATGGGGATATTCTCTTCACTGAAGATTCTTTAGCATACTTCGTAGATTCTATCGATTATGAAATAGAAATAGAGAAGCCTCCTTTAACTATCGAATATTTAGCTGTCGCCCAAAACTATGGCGAACTGCTGGACTGGAAAGCTGTTGGGATTTATGAAGCAAATGGCACTCCAATAATTCTGGATGTCGAAGAAGGCATGAGCTTAGAAGCGAATTTTACAGTAGACTTTGATAATTTACCACCACAACCATTCTAAGGCATATAATGAAATATCTAATATATTTAAGTTTTCTGTTTTTGAATTGCTCATTTTTGATGAGTGAAACTATTGAGGGTTACGTTCTGGATCAGGATAATAGAGGCATAATTGGTGCTACAGTCCGAGTTGACGGCACTAAACGTGGTACTTATGTAAAATCCTCCAATGGCTACTTTAAAATTGATAATATAGATGGAAAGAGTTTTACAATTAGCATCTCTTCCATCGGTAAGGAGAAAGTAACTATTGAAAATTATCCTACAAACACTCCCAGAAAAATTAAATTGAACAATAAGGTACACAGAACAAAATCAGTAGATGTGTTTGGCAAAAAAAGCGGTAGTGCTATGCAGGAAATCCCTATTTCAATTTCCAGTATTTTTAAAGAAGATATTGATATACGGCCCAATACTGATATAAATGCAACTCTTGACATAATACCAGGATTGCTTATTACTGATGATCAGGTTGGAATTAGAGGTTCTTCAGGTTTTTCTTTTGGAACAGGTTCCAGAGTAGGTTATATGATAGACGGAATACCCATGCTTTCTGCTGATCTAAACGATGTAAAGTTTGATTTAATCCCTATGCAGGAAATCGAGACTGTAGAGATAATCAAAGGTGCCGGTTCTGCACTATACGGCACTAGTGCAATTGGCGGCATTATCAATATGAAAACTAAAAATCAATTCGAGAATACCCTATCTGTTTCGCAGCAAATAGGACTTTATACGGAACCTAAATACGATACGTGGAAGATCTCCGATTACCCACGTATGGAAAGCTTCACAAAATTATACTTTGCTCATAGTGACGTTATTTCTAATCTGGACTTCAGTCTCGGAGGAGAATATAAAAAAGATGACAGTTACCGCTTATATGATGAGCAGAGAACTTACACTATATCTCCTGCCTTGCAGTATAGATATAAACAAGGCACTACAAAGCTGCGTTTTTATAACGCTGAGTCAAAAAATCATGATTGGGTATATTGGAATAGTTTGGATAGTGCAACCAGGCCTCCTACAGACTCCAATAACGATGTCAAACTAACGAGCCGAAAAATAGGATACTACCTTTCTAGTGATTATATGTATAATGATGTAACATTCAACCTCAAAAACTCAATGCTAAATACTCATTTCTTCAATTCTTTAGATGATGAAGATGAAGCATACAGAGAGTCTGATGCAACTGCTTATTACGGTGCTGCTGAGTTACATACTTACCTAATGGATGATGTTTTTATTTCAGGAGGAACCTCGCTTACTCTAAATGACGTGAGTTCTTTTACCTATGGAGATCATGATCAAAAAATATACTCTGTATTCTCACAGATCGAGTATAAATTACCAAAGCTGATAGTTAACTTCGGACTTCGAGCAGACCATGAAAGTACTGATTCTATCTCTACAGATTGGCAGATTTCTCCGAAGCTTGGAGTTTCTTATAATCTATTTGGAATAGACTTTAGGCTTTCAGCAGGAAGCGGCTTCAGAGCGGCAGTAATCGGTGAAAAGTTCGCAACTGCAAATTTCCAGGGATACGAGGTAGTTGCAAATCCAAATCTGCAACCTGAAACGAGCTGGTCATTCGAGTTTGGTGGCAAATTCGAAGAAAAGGTATCTGAGGATATCTTTTATGGCATAGACTTCTCAATCTTTGATAATGAAATGTATGATTTGATTGAGCCAAGTGTTACATCTGACGGTAGCACTATCTTATTTCAAAACTTGACTAGAGCAAGAATACTGGGTGCAGAGGCAGAGTTTCGACTTGGATATAAATACTTCCTTTTTACAAGCGGAATAACATTTCTAGATGCTAAAAATCTTGATACAGATGAAGAACTTAAATACCGCAATCGCTGGATGGGCAAAAGCTCTCTGATGACAAAGTGGAATGATATAGCAATTGCTTTAGACTATAAATTCCTGACAAAACCGGAATCTATAGATGCTATTTTGGGTAGACAAGTTCGCGACCATGATGCTTATGTAAACATGCACGTAGTTGACTTGTCAGTAAATTATGATTTAGATTCACTACTTGCACCCGTAACAGTCAAGCTCGCAGCTAAAAACTTATTGGATTATTATTACACAGAAATGGTAGGAAATCTTGCTCCTACAAGAAAAGTTATATTAGGGCTTGAGTATAGGGTATATTAAAAATATAGCAGCTTCTTTTACGTGAGAAAATATGTACTCCCACATTAAGGCAACATCATGAAATTCTCCGGACATATTGATATAGAGAAACCACGTGAGCTTGTAGTTGAACTTTTTCAAGATCCTGACAATTTAGCAAAGTGGCAGGATGGCTTTCAGAAGATTGAGCATATTAGTGGCGAAAAAGGTGCCAGAGGCTCAGTTTCAATGCTTTATTATGTGATGAACAAAAGACCTTTAGAACTTAAAGAAACTATATTAAACAACAACTTACCGGACTCCTTCGAAGCTTTTTATGAGCATATTCATATGGATAATACTATGAGATGCTCTTTTATAGAACTTAGCGAAAAATCAACGCGCTACTCCTATGAGTTCGAGTACACCCGCTTCAGCGGATTCATGCCTAAAATGATGGCTTTGTTTTTCCCCGGGATGTTTAAAAAACAGGGTGAGAAATGGATTAGTCAGTTTAAGAAATTTGTTGAATCTTATTGACACTATCGCCATTATAATGCCAGAGATTTGTTATTAGGCTTATTCTATTATAAATTTTCCTGTCCGGCTTTACTGTCCCCCAAATGAACCTTTGGCGTAATTTCCATGTAATAGATTATATATAGATAAGAGATTGGCATTATTTTTAATTGCATATAAGTGAATTGAATTTGCTTTTAGATAATAATCCGTTATATTGAATGTCGTGTAAAATTCGAGTTTGGGTATGCAATCAAAAAATCAAGCAAGACAGAAGTATTTTGACCTTTCAGAGCACAATACGCCTCAGCTAATTATACTTATCACAGTATTTTTTACAGCTGTAGCAACAACTTTTTTACTACTTCTTCCGGTAGTGGAATCGGTGCTGGAGTCAGGACTGGACGGTAAGGTCTACAATGCAGGTGAGCATGTACAATATGTAAAAGATACAAGTTCTCCACTGCAGGAAACTTCATATTATACAAACTGGGCGATAGATATTTATATCAATACCCCCCAGGAAGTACGCTATTGGTTTAACCCACTTCTCTCTTTACTTATCCCCTCAGTAATTATTGCTGTTAGCTTTTCTATGTTTATTTCGACTCTTCTTCCAAGGCAATTAGGCTTTATGAGACAAAAAATAGAACGTGAAATTGCTAATACTCTAGATAGAATTACTTTGGCAAAATATGGCTACCACTCTGACGAGCATATGGATGAAATTGAGCATGAAATCCTTACTGCTAATCTAAGGGATATGCATGATTACGAAGAAGAATGGGGCATATACCTTGAAGACTTGAAAGCTATGCACAAAGCTCTCAAATGGCGTAAAAAAAACGTACTAGCCAAGATATTTACTTTTAATGACTACCTTAAGATATATCTGAGATTTTACTTTACTGAGAAATACGGCAACACCGTTCTTGGTTATGTATATGTAGGTGCGGCAGTGCTGATTATAATCATAGGTTTGCGTGGTTTGAAATTTATTCCATCCACACAGCCATCTGTCATATTTTTTGCATTGGGTTTAGAATTCTCATTGCTTATAACTTATGCAGTAACTCTGATGTATTCGAAGCAGGAACATGAAAATGAATCTGATTCAGGAAACAAATCATCAGGTTCTTCGTATTTCATGACCGGTGATTACGGAAACTCTAAAGAAATAGAAAATCTACTTAGGGTGTTTATTCGTAGTAACAAAAAATCTAAAAATAAAAAGAGCTAAAATGATATCATTTTTAGCTTTTTTTGCTAAGAAACAGACGACAAAATCGTCTATACCAAGAGTTCTATATTATCCATTCTTTTGACTGATATTTTTATGAGTATTAAAACAATAGGCCAAAATCCTACATTCAATCCTGACAGCTATTCGCAGAGACAGACTTATAAGATAGTTGAGAAACTAACTTCCGGCGATTTTAAAAGTGAGCTTAATTTTTTGACTTCTCTAATAAAAGAACTGGTAGACAATAGAAACTTTGAAATTGTAGGCGGAAGAGTTTGGGAATTTAATCCTGATGATATGTCATATACATTGCAGTGCCAGTATGGAAACTTGCAGGAGATCCCACATAACTATAGACTTTCTATAGATGACTACCCTTTTATGAAAGATTTGATTAATAATAAAACTCAGCTTCACGAAGAGACTAATCAATTTCTGCAAAACAAGGGTATAACTGTTTATTCTGTAACAGGCGTGGGGAACGTAATCAATACACCTCAAGGTAAGTTTTTCAAATATGTGCTCGGTTTTAACGCTCCGGAGATATTACAAAGTTTCTTTGAGACTCTCAGCATTATTAACTCTATTGCGACTATGACTTTAAGAAATGTTTCAGCTAAATTGGAACAGGCAAAAATTAAGAAGGATATAGACAGAGCTTCTGAAATTCAAAGGGGTATATTACCGGAACATTATCTGGAGTTCCATGATTTCAAAATATTTGGAGTCTGTGTGCCCGATAGTGCTGTCGGCGGAGATTACTTCGATTATATAAAGAGTAAAGATACAGAAGAAGAAAGTGTTGGTATTCTCATAGGTGATGCAGTAAGTAAAGGTCTTCCGGCTGCAATTCAAGCGCTTTTTGTAACAGGAGCTGTAAGAATGGGTATGAATTTCGTACCTAAACTTTCACATCTTTTCAATAGATTAAATAATCTTATCTGCGAAACATTCCCATACGATGACTTTGTCACTCTTTTCTATTGCGAGCTAAACATGACTCACAATAGAATGGTAGTATATGCTAATGCAGGCCATAATGCACCTATCCACTATCGTCCAAGTACAGACAGTTTTCAAATGTTAGGCCCTACAGGTGGTCTCTTAGGTATAATCAAAGACTCTAAATATAAAATTGAAAACTGCCGTATGCTTCCTGGAGATATCCTAGTCCTCTACACTGATGGTATCACAGAAGCTCATAGCTCAGAAGGTGATTTATATGGTGAAGAGAGACTGATGCAAAAAGTAAAAGAGTATCAGGATTTGAGCTCTAAGGAAATAGCTCTAAAAATACTTGAAGATGTGCAATGCTACTCGACCAATACCATTTATAATGATGATAAGACTTTGGTTGTAATCAAACGAGATCCTAAGTAAAATTCTTGGACTATTATATATAAAAAAACCGTTTAGAGTTACTTTCTAAACGGTTTTTTTATATCAAATAATCAATAGCTAATTAAGCTTTTGTGATTGTCATTTCTACTTTTTCTCTAGGACAATCTCTCATATCGCGAGGAGCTTTTACGATTTGGTCAGCGATTTCCATTCCTTCTGTTACTTGACCGTAAACAGTATACTGTCCATCCAAATGAGGAGCATCTGTCACGCAAATAAAGAATTGCGAAGTAGCACTATCCGGATCCATAGTTCTTGCAGCAGAAAGGATACCACGCTTATGCGGAGTTTGAGAAAATTCTGCTTTTACAGTTTTTTGTTTAGGATCGCCATAACCCCAAGTCTCAACATTATCAGTTTTGGAATTAGGATCACCGCCCTGAATCATAAAGCCGGGAATTACTCTATGAAATGCAGTGCCATCGTAAAACTTTTCATTTACCAGATTTTCAAAATTTTCGCAATGTAAAGGAGCTATTTCAGGGAATAACTCTAATGTCATTTCACCAAGCTCAACTTCGCCATGTTTAATCGCGATTTTATATTTAGGATTTGCCATCTGTACACCTATTTATTTTTGTTTTAACTGAACTGTATAATCATGTAATTTAGTAATTTTCATTTCTACCTTCTCATTTGGTCTGTCTTTTGAGTTTCTAGGTAAATGAGCAATCTCAAAAGCAACATTTAGACCTGCCAACACTTGACCGTAAGCTGTATATTTACCATCCAAATGAGATGCATCTGCTACACAAATAAAGAACTGTGAAGTAGCACTATTAGGATCTTGTGAGCGAGCTGCTGACAAAATACCTGGAACATGCTTTGTTTTGTTAAACTCAGCAGGTATTTTCTTTTGGTTTTCATCACCATAGCCCCACATGTTTTCAGGTTTATCCTTAGAATTAGGATCGCCACCCTGAATCATAAAACCGGGAATCACTCTGTGGAAAGCTGTTCCGTCATAAAACTTGATTGTTACCAAGCTATCAAAATTACGTGCATGCTTAGGAGCAACATTTGGGAAAGTTTCTAAGATCATTGTACCCAAAACTTTTTCACCCTGTGTAACAGTCATTTCGTACAAAGGATTGCCAGATTCAGGCATTTTGTCAAGGATAAGAACTCTTTCTGATTTGAACATAGAACAAGATGCTAAAAAGAGCATCATAGCAAATAAAGGAATTAGTCTTTTCATTATTACTCCCGTAGAAACATTACTTTAATATAATGGATACAAAAATACAAAAAAAATGCAAGTCATTGCAAGAAAAAGGGAATAGTATACAGGCGGATCTTAATATTTTACCTTAATTGTAATCATTTTTCCGGAAACACATAAGCCTGGTGATAAATTTGTAACATATTTAAATTATCGTTATATTGTTAATGTTATATCAAAATATCAGTTTTTGAAAACACATAAAAATATTCAATTTAATAACCTACAATTGTACCATTGGATTTTAGAGGTCAAAAAATGAGCAGAAAAGAAAAAAGTATCGAATTGTTAAATAAAGCAATTGCTGATGAGCTTTCAGCAGTACATCAGTATATGTATTTCCATTTTCATTGTGATGATCAGGGTTTTGACTTGCTGGCACAGCTTTTTAAAATGACTGCTATTCAAGAAATGATGCATATTGAACTCTTAGCTGAAAGAGTTTTATTCCTAAAAGGCGAAGTAGAAATGACTGCTTCCGAAGAAGTGAAAAAGATACATAATGTAAGAGAAATGCTTGAAATAGCTGTTAAAATGGAAGAAAGCAGCGCTACTGACTACAATCTCTGGGCAAATGAATGCTCTGCAAATGCAGATTCAGTATCCAAAAAGCTTTTCGAATCTTTGGTAGAAGATGAAGAAAGACACGGAGATCAGTATGATGATGAACTTGAAAATCTAAATAAGTACGGAGATAATTATTTAGCGCTTCAGTCTATGGAAAGAAGCAAAAATATCTCTATGGGGCAAAAGGCAGAATAAATAGCCCTTTGCTCGATAACAAGTAAAAAAAAGGCTGCTTAGAATCTAATATATTTCTCAGCAGCCTTTTTTTCTAATATATATGAGATTTAAATATTTTTGCTTTGCTCAGCAAATTGAATATCATACAGCTTTTTATATAAGCCCCCTTTTTCCAATAATTCAGTATGCGAGCCACGTTCTACAATTTCACCTTTATCAAATACAAGTATTGTGTCGCAGTGAATTATAGTTGCAAGTCTATGCGCAACAATGACAGCGGTTCTATCCTCAAGGTTCTTATTAATTGCCTCTTGAACTATTTGCTCTGACTCTGAATCTAACGCAGAAGTTGCTTCATCAAATACAAGGATTTCAGGATTTCTTACTAAAGCTCTCGCTATTGCTAATCTTTGTCTTTCACCACCGGATAGTTTAGTACCTCTGTCACCTACATTAGTTCCAAATCCATCTTGTGTCTGAGAGATATAGTTATATGCATTTGCATCTTTTGCAGCTTCCTGCACTTCTTCAAGAGAGGCTTCAGGTTTACCAAATCTAATATTTCCGGCAATGGAATCATTAAACAAAATAGTTTCCTGTGATACAATGCCAAATAGAGAACGATAATCAACAGAATTAAGAGACTTAATATCATCATCGTCAATTAAAATAGAGCCTGATGCAGGGTCATAAAATCTGATAAGTAAATCAAGCATAGTAGACTTACCTGATCCGCTAGGGCCAACAAAAGCAACTTTCTTTCCTTTTTCAATATCGAATGATACATCTTTTAGTATTGGAATATCTTCGTAAGCAAAAGACAAGTTTTTTACAGATATTTTTTCTTTGAATGTTTCAATTGTCTTATCTCCACTTACTACTGTAGATTGAGCATCCAACAATTTAAATATTCTTCCTGCAGAAACAATACCTCTCTGGAATTTAGAAACTGTATCAATTACAGTTGTAATAGGTGACATAATACCAAACAAGGAAACTAGAAACAGCCATAGATCATCGAAGGAAAGGTTGCCGTCACTGATTGCAACACCACCTACAAAAAGCACAACACATAAAGCCAAAATGGCAAAAATCTCGTTTATAGCAGGAATTATAGTTATTATCTTTTTATGTTTGACAGAAGATTTAAGAAATTTTTCAGTATTTTCTTCAAATGCATTGCTTGCTTTTGCTTCGGCATTATACGCTTTTAGTACTCTTATTCCGGAAATAGACTCTTGAAGAGTAGAAGTAAAATCTGAGATAGCATTTTGCATTCTGGTGGCATACCTTCTTAAAAACTTCATTGCAAATTTTATAATTAGCAAACTAATTATGCTAGTAGAAAAAGCTATTAAAGTCAAGTCAACTGAAATAGCAATTAGCAAAGCCAGGAAGAAAATTATTTGAGTTAGCTCTCGGATTATGATATTTACTGAAGATACAGTCGTTGTATTTAAAATAGAAATATCATTTGTGACTATCGTTATCAACTCACCTTCTTTTCTCTGACCAAAGAAATCTACTGAAAGGTTTATAAGATGAGCAAAAACAATGTCCCTAACATGCTTAATAAAGCCTTCTTCTAGCTTCATTGCCGCAATGGAACCAAAATATTTGAAGAGATTTTTGACAAGGAACAAAGTAATAATAAGCAAACTCATATTAAATAAAGTAGCTTCTATGCTGTCAGGGTTTTGCACTACATTTAGGATGCTGTCATTAAACGATTCTTTCAGGCCTTCTAGCCAAATTTTTATATCTCCGAAAAATCCTGGTTCAGTGACTTTTTTTACAGCTGCTTCAACTTCTTTTTTCGAGTTCAGTACATTTATAAGTGGCTTGATAATCGCAATAGTAAGTGCGCTAAACGTAGAAAATATGATATTTAAAATTAAAGACAGAGCCATTAGACTATAAAACGGCTTAGCAAATTCATTTATTCTTTTCCAGAATCCTTCAGGTAGATTATGCTTCTCTTTGTTCTTATTACTCAATTTATTTCCGACCGTGTTATTGAAAAAGAAACAATATACTAAATTTAGAAAAGAAATTTGTATCACTTGTATTTATGTCTTCTCAAAAAGTGCGATATTGAATCTGTGGGAGCTACTCTTTTCTAAATATATACTCTCGCAAGCAATACTATGACAGTTTTGTAAATATTTTAGCAAGTAATATCAGGAAAATCACAAGTGCATGAATCGTAACTAAAATATTACGATGTGGAAATATGAAAATATAATATTGATTTATCTTGTCTTGCCTGAAAATATTTCTTGTGTATTACATAAAATTTACCTATTATATTCGTAATATTAAAATACATAAATATTTGACTTGTTTTATGGGCTTACAACTCAAATGTTTAATGGTAAAAATTGTTTTACTAATCGGTTTTATAATTATGTTATAGGGAGACTTTTATGGAAAAGAATCGTGTTGTTATTATCGGCGCTGCCGGTCGTGATTTTCATAACTTCAATACAATGTACAGAAATGATGAAACAAACGAAGTAGTTGCTTTTACAGCAGCTCAAATTCCTGATATTGACGGGAGAAAATATCCTGCCGCATTGGCTGGTGAGCTCTATCCTGAGGGCATTCCTATCATGGCGGAAGAAGAATTAGAAAAAATCATTAAAGATCATAAAGTTCACGAATGCGTACTTTCTTACTCTGACCTACCTTATGACACTGTAATGCACATCGGCTCAAGAGTAATGGCAGCAGGTGCAAAATTCTCTATGATGGGCTCCACTCCTACTATGATCCAATCTACAAAACCGGTTGTTTCAGTGTGTGCAGTTCGTACAGGCTGTGGTAAATCTCAAACGACTCGCGAAGTTGTTCGCCAACTAATAAATATGGGCAAAAAGGTAGTTTCAATACGTCACCCTATGCCTTATGGTGATTTAGAAGCGCAAAAAGTACAACGTTTTGCTGAAATAGAAGATTTGGTAAGACATAAATGTACAATCGAAGAAATGGAAGAATACGAGCCACACATCTCTATGGGTAGCGTAATTTATTCAGGCGTTGACTATGAAGCTATTCTAAGAGAAGCTGAAAAAGAAGCAGACGTTATCGTTTGGGATGGCGGCAATAATGATATGAGCTTCTACAAGCCTGATTTAAACATCGTTGTAGTTGATCCGTTACGTCCTGGACATGAAATTGCTTACTACCCGGGCGAAGTAAACTTAAGAATGGCTGATATGGTTGTTGTAAATAAAATTGATTCAGCTTATCCTGAAGATATCGACCATGTATTAGATAATATTAGAGAATACAACCCTACAGCTGAAGTAGTTATGGCAGCATCTTCTATAGTTGTTGATAAACCAGAATTGATCCGAGGCAAAGAGGTATTGGTAGTAGAAGACGGACCAACTTTGACTCATGGTGAAATGGACTTAGGTGCCGGCATTGTAGCTGCAAGAAGATTCGGCGCTAGTGCACTTGTTGACCCTCGTCCTTACACTGTTGGTAAAATCAGCGAAACATTTGCAACTTACCCTGAAATAGGTACACTTTTACCTGCTATGGGATATGGCACTCAACAAATGAAAGATTTGGAATCTACAATCAACAACACTCAATGCGATACCGTTGTGATTGGTACTCCTATTAACTTAACTCGCTTTATCAATATTGATAAGCCTAACACAAGAGTCAGCTATGAGCTTTCTGAAGTTAGTTCACCTAAGATTGGTGATATGCTTAGACAAAGATTTGGAAAATAGCCATTTTATATATTTCCTTATTTAAATATGTCGCTCGGAGCTCACACTTCGGGCGATTTTTGTATTGTTGATTAAATAACATTACTTATATTGAGAACTATCAATCAACAATACATGATTACATATGAATATCTTTATTACAGGTGCAAGCTCAGGCATTGGAAAGGCTGTTGCTACTGAATTTATAAGTAAAGGGCATAATGTATTTCTCGCATCTAGAAATACAGATAAGCTGAAGCAAATATGTGATGATTTGAATAGCAAATACGCTGCATCTGCAAGCTTTTTTAAATGCGATGTCACTATTAAAACTGAAATCAAAGACGCAATTGACAATGCCATAGAGAACATGGGCAATATAGATATCGCTTTACTCAATAGTGGAGTAGGTGGAAAATATTTTTTTAAAAAGCCTGTTGCTAAAGACTTCCGTTTTGTAATGGATACAAATTTTTATAGTGTAATAGATTGTTTAGAATTTCTTGTCCCTATAATGCAAACGCAAGGTAAAGGGCATATTTCAGTCGTAAGCTCAATGGCAGATGCTCGTGGTTTTGCAAGCTCTGCGCCATATGGTGCTAGTAAGGCGGCTCTTTCTATAGCAATGGAATCTGCCAGAACAGAATTAAAACCACTTGGGATTACTCTTTCTACAGTACGTCCCGGCTTTGTCAAATCTGAAATGACTGATAAAAATAACTTTAAAATGCCTTTTTTGATGGAAACTGAGAAAGCAGCTAGAATCATTACAAATGGCATCCTTAAGAATAAAAGACAGATCTATTTCCCGTGGCAAATGCGATATATTACTAATTTATTGCGCTTTTTGCCTGACAGTCTTTTTGATAAAATAAATAAGGACATTCGGGAATAGTTCGCCCTTTTTTTAAGTTAATTATCTGTCTTTGAAATAACCCTCTATCCATCAATACTATAGTTAGAATATGTTATATTTTATAATTGCATCGTTTTTGTTTTTGGCACTTCTTTATGTAGGTGTTCTTGTTGCCTTCAAAAAGAAAATAAGGAAAAGGTATAAGCCTATGCCAGAGCAACATAAAGAACTGCTTCAAAAAAACGTTGCCTTTTATAACACTCTTACTATTGAAGAGAAGCACTCTTTCGAAGAACGAGTGCAGGACTTTTTAGCAAATTGCCGAGTAACAGCAATCAGTTGTACTATTGATGATTTGGATAGGCTGCTCGTTGCAGCAAGTGCGATTATTCCTGTATTCTCCTTTCCAAATTGGAAATACTATAATCTGGAAGAAGTATTGATATATCCTGATAGCTTTGATAAAAATTACGACATTGGAACTCCTGAAAGTAATATACTCGGTATGGTCGGTTCAGGAATTATGACAGGAAAAATGATTCTGTCTAAAAAAGCTTTACGGTCAGGTTTCTCTATAGAAAATGATAAACGAAATACAGCAATACACGAGTTTGTACATTTGATTGACAAAGCAGATGGCAATATAGACGGTGTACCAATGGCACTTCTAGAAAAACAGTACACTATACCTTGGATTGATCTAATAAAAAGAAAAATTGAAGACATCTCAACAGAAAATTCTGATATAAACCCTTACGGTGGCACAAACAATGCAGAATTCTTTTCTGTTGCCTCAGAATACTTTTTCGAACGTCCTAAACTTCTCCAAGAAAAACACCCTCAATTATATAGCATGCTGGAAAAAATCTTTTCCAGGGAAATGAGTAAAAAGGAATTAAAGACCTACCACATCAAATCTGTAGGAAGAAACGAGCCATGCCCTTGCGGCTCAGGTGAAAAATATAAAAGATGCTGCAGCAAACGCAAGAGATGATTTTCTTAGAAAAAAACCAAATACTATTAAACCTTTTAACAAATTAATATATCTAATCAAAATCAATAATATACTGATTAAATAGTCTTACAGATATTCCTTTTTTTTCTCAATCAACACGGTAATTATCGAATGAAAGTTTTTAAGCTAAGGGATTTTTACACCTTTCTAATTATATTGCTATTTGGCAATATTTTATATGCAGGAGGAGGAAAACCTACAGGAGATATCCTCCCGGTCGATAAAGCTCTTGAACTGGCTTTTGAAAAAAACAGAGATCTTAAAGCTCTCGAATCAAAAATCAAAGGTGCTGAGGCTGCCGGTCACGAATATTTTCCACTTGCTTCTCCCTCGCTTAGTATGGTAAAAGAGGGCATAGACGGAAGCGAATTTTCTGAAAAGCAGATTCGCATTAGTCAGTCAATTAGATCACCATTTACATGGATATACGGAAATAAATCTATATCCGAAAATGTTGAAGCTGAAAAAATGGCTTATGAAAATCTAAAGCTGATGATAAAGTCAAATGTAAAAAGAGCATACGCTGATTTATCTTTTAACTTAAAGCTTAAGGACTTGAGAGAGCGCCAGACAGCACTTGCAGATTCTTTAAGACAAGTGGTCAACTACAGGGTAGAAGCCGGAATGGCAACTGAATTAGAAGTACTTAAGGCTGAAATTTTTTATCAGGAAGCACTGAATGAGCTTAATGACGTTAAAAAAGAATTTCACATCAGCAGATATGCTTTGTTTACAATTATAGGACTTAATCCTGATGAGCAGACTTACAGAATCAGTTTCCCTGATACACTAAACTTTTCTGATTATGACATCAAACAGCAAGATGCGCTTGCTGCACTTGACTCTCACCCTGCAGTCAGGTCTCAGGAGCATAAATATAAAGCACAAATCGAAAAGACTAATGCTGTCAGCGGAAAATTATTCCCTGAAATTAATCTAAGCTGGTATAAGCAGGACTTTGGATCCGGCTATAATCAATATGGATATGAAATTGGAATCTCTGTACCTCTCTGGTATGCTTTTACTGAGTCTAAAGAAAATCAAGTTTACAAAATGAGTGCAGAAGAAACTAAAAGCAATATGGAGCAGATAGTTTTAGAATTTAAGAGAAATATAGAATTTGCTTGGCACGGATTCCATGAAAGTAAACAGAAAATTGAGCGCTATGATAAACTCATTCGCGAGAAATCAGGCCTGCTGCTTTCGCTTACTTTAGAAGCTTACAAAGAAGGTCAGATTAGTTTACTCGAGCTTTTAGATTCGGAAAAAATGTATCTCTCCAACGAGATAAAATACTATATGGAACTCAGAGATTACTACTTACATATTATTGAACTCGAAAAATATCTCGGTAAAGACCTTGTTTTTACCTCTAAATAGGAGTTAAAAGAATGAAGAATATTTTGATTTTTGCAATGCTTTTTGCATTTGCTGCTTGTGATAATACCAACACCACAGAAAAAGTTAATACTGAAAAAAGTCCTGATAAAACAGAAACATCAGTAATTAAGCTTGATGCAAAGCAAGCAGCTGAAATAACCATCAATGTTGCTGAAGCTGTAAGCGGGAAAGCGGAAATGAGTGTAATTGCTCCGGGTCAGGTATTCCCATCGCCGGATAAAATTGCAATTGTTGCCTCTCCGCTAAGTGGTAGAGTAAAAAAAATATATGTCCATGAAGGAGATAAAATAACTCAAGGCAATCCTTTGCTTGAAATTGAGAGTTTGGAATATGCTAACATGATTGCAGAATACTTGCAATATCGTGCAGAATTTGATTATTCTGAGAGCCAGGTAAACAGACTTGAGCAGCTTTCTAATAAAAAGATTAGCTCTAAAAGCGAATTCGAAAAAGCTAAAGCTGACTTAGGAAGAACAAGAGCTCTTCTGAGTGCGGCAAAATCCAGACTGCTTGCCGTCGGAGTGAGTCAAAAGCAACTTGAAAGATGGATAGAAGGCGATACACCTGAACCGGTAATCTCAATCAAGTCTCCTATTTCAGGATATGTGAATGAACATCTTATAGATATGGGCCAGGCTGTAGAAACCTACGAAAAGCTCTTAACCGTCATCAGTACTGATGAAGTTATGGTAAAGGGATATCTATCTCCTAACGAGGGAAACGGGATATTTGTGGGTGACTCAGTCTCTATCATAAACAGAAAATATAGAGAAAATGGCGGCTTAAGCTCTGTTGTTAAATCAATAAACCCAGCCTTAGACAATGAGAAGAAATCTA
This sequence comes from uncultured bacterium, assembly GCA_942490685.1. GTDB lineage: Bacteria > Bacteroidota > Ignavibacteria > Kapaibacteriales > UBA2268 > JBFHIJ01. The sequence goes on along the minus strand of CALNXW010000031.1, from coordinate 154,408 downwards.
TTATTGCCAATATCATAGTGAAAACTAAGGATGGCTGCCCAATGCCAGGTCAGTCTGTTTCACTTAGTTTTAAAGCGAGAACTCACCGCAATGTGATTACAATCCCGGCAGAAGCAATAATCTATGACGGTAAAAGGGCTGCAGTTTTTATTCAACTTTCAGCAAATGAATTCGAAAAGCGCTATATAGAAGTAGTAAAATCAGACGACGAAAATGCTATTATAAATGGCATCAAAGAAGGCGAGAAAGTAGCTATAAACGAGCTCTTTACTCTCAAAGCATTAAGTAGATACGAACAGTTTGCAGAGTAAAAGGGAGGACATTACATTGATTCTAGATAAATTAGTTGATTTTAGTTTTAGGCAAAAAGCAGTTGCACTTTCTCTTGTAATCCTGATGGGTATCGGAGGTTTTTTTGCGTTTGAAGAAATTCCTCTAAACTCTTTGCCTGATGTAACACCAGTCCAAGTACTGGTCATTACTAAAGCGGGTAGATACTCTCCTTACGATGTAGAAAAACTGGTGAGCTATCCGATTGAAAATGCAATGAACGGCCTTCCTGAAGTAAAAGAAGTCAGGTCTATTTCTCAATTTGGTCTTTCGGCAGTAACTATAGAGTTTGAAGAAGATACAGATATCTATTTTGCTCGGCAAATGGTCAGTCAAAGGTTGCAGTCGATTGTTGATGAACTGCCTTCAGGGGTTTCATCTCCTCAACTTGGTCCTATATCAACTGCATTGGGAGAGATTTACCAATATGTAGTTAAAGGTGAAGGCTATTCCCTGACAGAGCTTCGAACCATTCAGGACTGGATGATTGCACCTCAGTTAAAAACCATCAAAGGAGTTACTGAAATTACTGCATTTGGTGGATTTGTCAAGCAATATGATGTAACAATCATGCCGGGAAGAATGAAAAACCTCGACATTTCTCTTGAAGAAATTCTTGCTGCCGTTGAATCAAATAATAGCGTTTCAGGCGGTAATTATTTGGAACATAACCGGGAACAGTATATAATTCGTGGTTTTGGGCAAATTTCCGGTGTAGAGGACATAGAAGATATAATAATCAAAAACCTTAACGGCCGCCCAATCTATGTGGCAGATGTTGCTGAAGTTAAAATTGGCAAACAGCTGAGACAAGGTGCTGTTACCAAAGACGGTAAAGGTGAAATAGTTACCGGCATTGTAATGATGCTAAGAGGCGGTAACAGTAAAAATGTAATTACCAGTATTGTAGATAAAATTGAAACTATAAACGCCGGGCTTCCTGAAGGAGTAGAGATTGAAAAGTTTTATGATCAGTCCGACTTAATAAAAAGAACTACAGACACTCTTAAAACTAATCTACTTGAAGGCGGTTTCTTTGTAATTGTTATACTGCTTTTAATGTTGGGAGAAATTAAAGGTGCCATAATAGTTGCGACAGTAATTCCATTTTCCATGTTGTTTGCTTTTATAGGCATGCGAGAATTTGGCCTAGCTGCTAATCTAATGAGTTTAGGTGCGATTGACTTTGGCATGGTGGTAGACGGCTCCGTGGTCATGGTCGAGAACATTATCCATAAGCTACAACACAGTAAAGATGAAAGCAAATTTCAAATTATGATGCGGGCCGCAAAAGAAGTTGCTCGCCCAATATTCTTTGGTGTGATGATTATCCTTATGGTTTACGTACCTATTATGACATTCAGCGGTATGGAAGGGATTCTATTCAGACCAATGGCTATAACAGTAATGACTGCTGTGTTTGGCTCCTTGATTTTGGCTTTAGTATATGTACCTGCAATGTCTGCAATATTCTTTAGAAAAGGAATTAAGCTAAGAAGAAATCTGGTTATGGATAAACTTAAACCATTATATGAAAACTTCCTTTCTAAAATTATTCATAAACGTGGTTTGGTACTCAGTGTTGCCATATCAGTTCTGACTTTGTCATTACTGCTTATCCCATATCTTGGTACTGAGTTTCTCCCGGAATTAGATGAAGGATCTATACTAATAGAACAAGTAAGAATGCCTTCCGTCACATTAGAGGAATCTGTTCGTAACGCAAATAAAATCGCTGACAGTATAAAAAGATATGTTCCTGAAGTCCAAACAGTTGTGCCAAAAACAGGCCGCTCTGATTTAGCGAATGACTGGATGGGTGTACATCAAACTGACGTTTGGGTGCTACTCAAAAATATGGATGAATGGAGACCAGGCATAACTAAAGAAGACCTGATAGAGGAAATGAAACCATTTTTAAGTCACGAACCCGGGTTAGCATATAATTTTACTCAACCAATTGCTATGCGAGTAGATGAGCTTACTTCAGGTGTCAAATCTGACGTTGCTGTAAAAATTTATGGGGAAGACTTAGAAGATTTGAATGAAATCGGAGCTGATATTCTCTCAGTTGCACAAAATTTACAAGGAACTGACAATTCGTACTTAGAACAACCCATAGGTCAACCCTATCTTAACATAAAAATTGACAGAAATGCAGTAGCTAAATACGGCATTAATGTAGATGATGTGCAAAGAGTTATAGAACTCGGAATTGGGGGCTATGCAGGAGGCCAGGTTTTTGAAGGCCAAAAAAGGTTTGACATCGTTCTTAGATTTCCGGAGCATATAAGAGACAAATTTGAAAAAATCAAAAATGCACCTGTAGCCTTACCTTCGGGTGGTTTTATTGCTCTTAAAGATGTTGCGGATGTTATTCCTGAGGAAGGTCCAAGAGAGATAGTCAGGGAAAATGGATGGCGTAGAGTGGTTGTAAGTATCAATCTGAAGGATATTGATATAGGTACCTACGTCAAGAATCTCCAAAGTGCCGTTAAAAATGAGCTCGACATACCGGCCGGATACTTTTTGGAATATGGAGGCGCTTTTGAAAATCAACAGCGAGCAATGAACCACTTAATGATTGTAGTGCCCTTGTCACTATTTATTATTTTAGGATTGCTTTACCTGATGTTCGGGAACTTAAGATATTCATTTTTAATATTTCTAAATCTGCCTTTTGCTCTTTCAGGGGGAATCTTAATGCTGTATATCAGAGGTTTGTATCTCTCGGTATCCGCCAGTATTGGATTTGTAGCACTCTTTGGTGTTGCAGTTCTGAACGGGATCGTACTTGTAGAGCACATCAACGTACTACGAAAAAGAGGGCAAAGTGTGAGAGATGCAGTGGTGCACGGAGCAGCAGACAGACTTCGTCCTGTTCTTATGACTGCAATGGTAGCAGGCTTTGGCTTTATACCAATGGCATTTAACACAGGGCCCGGATCTGAAGTGCAGCGTCCTCTAGCTTCAGTCGTGATAGGCGGTCTAATTACAGCAACATTACTAACACTGCTTGTGCTCCCAACTATATATGAATGGTTGGAGGATAGAGAAAAAAAGAAGATAGATAGTTAAGTTGAGTTTCAATATTCACAAGGTAGAGCCTCTAAAAGATATAGTCTTTAGAGGCTCTACTTTTACATTTCTTTTAGTTGTATTATAATACAAATTGTTATATATAATTTAGTTCATTATATTTGCATAAACACATAATAACCACTACAGTATTATACAATGAGCTCTCCAAATAAACTTGTTTTCTATGTTTGTATTTTCTTACATCTTATTACCATGGGTATATCCGCCAGTGATGTTTGTATAAATGAAATAATGTCTGACAATGAGTCATATTTACAATCAAAAAATGGCGAATACTACGACTGGGTAGAATTATATAACAAAGGCGATAATTCAGTCAATCTATCAGGTTACTATCTTTCAGATGATCAGGACAATCTAAAAAAATGGTCATTCCCGGAAATTACAATCATGTCCGGATCTCATATTATTATATTCGCTTCCGGTCTCGATAAAATCTTGAATGATGAATTACATACTAATTTCAAAATTTCAGCTGATGGAGAAGATTTGTTTTTGTCTGATGAGTCCGGAAATATTATTGATATTTTTGAAGGAATCGAACTTGGAGAAAATAAGAGTTATGGAAGAGTACCAGACGGTGATATCTTTAAATCTAAGTTAGAAATACCTACCCCAAATCAAAAAAATGATGTAAATACCAGAATACGATGTTCTCATCAAAGTGGTTATTATGCAGAGCCGTTTGACCTATTTCTGGATTCAGAAGATACTATTTATTACACTACTGATGGATCTAATCCTACTACCAACTCGAATTTATATCAGGATAAAATTTATTTGGATTTTAGTAGCACAAATCCTAATAGGATATGTGAAATACCAACTACTATCCAAGATGAATATATAAAAGAGTGGGAATCCCCATCTAAAGAAATAGACAAGGCGACTATAGTTAGATTTTCTGCATTTAGAAACGATAAACAGGTTAGTAAGACTTATACGAAAACTTATTTTATAGGCAACGACATAAAAAACAAGTACTCTATGCCTGTGTTATCCCTGACAACTAATCCGGACAACTTTTTTGATAATGAGATAGGTATATATGTTCCAGGTATATATTTTGATTCGACACAAAAAAGAGTAACAGGAAATTATTTTCAGCATGGCGACGAATGGGAAAGAGATTTACATATAGAATATTTTGATAACGATGGGATAAGCTGTTTTCAGCAAGATGCAGGAGTTCGTCTCCATGGTAATTATTCAAGACTTCATGCTCAAAAAACACTTAGACTATACGCTCGAGAAGAATATGGTGATAAATATTTCAATTATCAGTTACTACCACAGAAAAATATAGATACTTACAAAAGATTTCTTCTAAGATCTTCAATCAATAATCCAGCTCATCCAACTATAATAAGAGATGTTATTTGTAGTGAATTTATTAAAGAATTGAATTTCGAATCTCAAGACTACAGGCCTGTCACAGTATTTTTAAATGGAGAATACTGGGGTATATATACCATCAAAGATAGAATCGATGAAAGATTTATTGAATACACAAAAGGATTTGATAAAGATTCTATATATTTAATAGACGTAAACTCATTTGATGCAAGATGGGATACTAGTAATGTATACTACAAACTATATAATTTTATTAAAAATAATGACATCTCGGACTTTGAAAACTATCAATATGTTGAATCTCAAATCGATATCGACTGTTTTATAGATTACCATATTGCAGAGCTTTTTTTAGCTAACGTTGACTGGCCTGGCAATAATCTAAAAGTATGGAAACCTAAAAATGGCAGTGGAAAATGGCGATATATTTTTTATGATTTGGATAAAGGCTTATCTCCCTATGAAACAAATATGCTGGAATATGCTACAAACACAGATATTAACGTTACTTTTTCCAATCACCCAGAATCCACATTAATTTTTAGAAAAATGTTGACTAACACATCATTTGTAAAGCAGTTTCTGGATAGGTATGCAGAACTTCTTGAGACATATTTTACTAAAGAACGTCTATTCTCTATATTTTATAGAATTCGCGACGAATATGAACCCGAAGTCAATAGACATTTAGACAGATGGAATTATCAAGAAGATAAAGAAGCATGGAATCGTAGACTAGAGAGATATTTTTTCGACTTTTTCAAACTTAGAAGCTGTATAGTAGCAGACAATATCAAAGAGTTTTTTGATTTAGATTATTTTGCCTTTGATTGCAATGTTTCCTTTAACGAAAGCAATATAAAAGATAATTTAAAGATATTTCCAAACCCATGCAATAGCGAGTTAAATGTTGAAATTGCTAGTAATAAAAATACAAATATTTTGATTACAATTTATGATATGCAGGGAAATGAAGTGTTGCGTCAATCTGAAAACACATGGAAAAAGAAAAGTAAATTTACATATGATCTGTCAAATTTAACTACAGGATTTTATACCATTAAAATTGAAAATTCTGACGGAATAGCTCACGAAAAGCTTATTTTATATAAATAGCTAAATTGCATGAGGCTATCTCATAAGTGATAATATTAGCATATAATATCCAGTTTCTTGTCACGTGCACTTCCAAAGTGGATGTATGCCAAAAGATACTATAGCGAAAATCATACGTAATAATATATTATGTTTTATTTTAAGAGACAGCCTCAGTAAATACGCAAATCAGTATAAATTTTTATAAGCTAGCATCCTCTTCTAATACAAGTCGGCAGTTTAATTTCCATTCTATGGTCATTATAGATACCTTCCTTGCAATCTATCGGATCGCAGCATGAATGGCATACTCGTTTTATAGCTTTAAAATTCAAAAGCTCAATATCAGGAGATATAAAACCTTCCTTGATAGGCTCTTCTCTGAGTAAGTCTGTACTTAAATATTTCTTATTACTATCAGGAAATACTGTTACTACTGTAGCACCTCCGCCAAGCTCTTCCTGCTTCATCACTGCGCCAACAAAGTTAGCACCACTCGAGATTCCAACTCCAATACCTAAATTCGAAACTATTTTTTGAGCCATAATTATTGAATCGCCATCATCCACTGCTACTATATCATCAAGCTGATCCAATTTTACAATACTTGGTATAAATTCATCTGAAATGCCTTGTATTCTATGTTTCCCTACTTTATATCCGGTAGTCAGAGTCGGCGAATTTGCCGGTTCTAGAGGATGAACTGTAATCTCTGGGTTTTTCTCTTTCAGAAACTTTGCAACCCCCATAATAGTCCCTCCTGTACCTACACCTGCTATAAAAGCATTAGGAACTATATCTCTGTAAGCAAGCTGCCACCATAACTCATTAGCAGTAGTATTGTAATGTGCCATAATATTGTCGTCATTAGAAAACTGTCTTGGTAGAAATGAACTCTCTAAACTTTCCGCCAGTTCTTCTGCCATTTTAATTGAACCCAGAAAACCACCTTGCTCTCGACTTACAAGTTCAATATCTGCGCCAAAAGCTCTTATCAGATTCTTCCTTTCCTCGCTCATCCAGTCAGGCATAAAAATAGTAACATTATGACCAATTGCTCTTCCAATTGCAGCAAAAGATATTCCTGTATTTCCGCTGGTAGCCTCAATAATTCTGGCGTCTTTTTTTAAATACCCTGCCTCAATCGCAGTTTTTAAAATGTGAAAAGCCATCCTGTCCTTAATACTACCAGTCATATTGAAGTTTTCAGCTTTAGCATAAATCTTTCTGAGTTTTCCTTTGTACTTGTAGTTAATTTCAAGAATAGGAGTATTTCCTATTAGGTTTTTCAAAGATAATATTCTCGTGTAATGATCCATAAGTACCTCTTTTTCTAAAATGTATTTCTTTTTGCCATGGCATACCCCTTGCATATATTTGCTACTAAATCACGATATAATTTATATTGGTGATTTTTATCTAATTTTCTAACAAGGTGTACTTTCTTATTGACACATCATAAGAAATCGGCAAGTAATATAAGTCTGTTTGCACGACTCATTTACGAAGAATAAAGATACAATTTTCTAAACTTTCCTGCTATATTTTTCTTTTCTAATTTCTATTAAAATATTTTTATATTCGAGGCATGACAAAGCTATTAATGAATAAATTCATTTTTATAATTAAACTTATTTTTAGAAACTAAAAAGCCTCCGAAGATCATGTCTTCGGAGGCTCTCATATTCAATTTTTTACTATATGCTCTTAAAAATTCCGGCACCGTGTTCAGCAGTGCCGGGCAGTATTTGGAGGTAATTCACAATACTGTGTGTCTGTCAGTTGGCGTTTCCTATTTCCTCTCGGAGTACAATAGGAATTTTTTTGCGGTTTCCTTATCATCAGCAAAGACCAGCTTTGCAGCATTGGAAACCAATTCAAGCTTTTCCCATATTCTATTATATGCAGCTATTCGCTCTTGAGTTTTAATCGGGCGCAGGCTTTTGATTTCAGCCTGCTTATTGATATCAATCTCTAATTGAGAGATAGCCTTTTTAAAATCATCCAAACGATCTTCATCAAAGCCATTTGAGTGCATTTTCTCCAAGTTCTCGGGTAAAAGAACTCGAACAAGGGTGTTTTTCATAAGAGACAGCATTTTGGGAGCAGAGTATCTGGCTTTAGAAAAATCTGACTTACCAAAGGCTTTCATCTTTGCCCGATTTGCCGGAAAACTGATCTTTGCATACAGCAGCAGCACATTCATCTGTTCAGTAGCAAAATGAAGAGATTTGTATAACTTCTCGGTTTGCTTTTGCTGCATACGAACAACCTCCCGGTCTTCCTCCAATTTTTCAAGAACTCTAAGCTCTAACTTCCATTCTTCTAAAAACTTGTTATCAAGCTTCGGAAACAAAGATACAAAGTTATCAATGTTATTCCTAAACAATTTTAAGATGTTAAAGGATAAGTTTTCAACATCTTTATCTTGAAGATTATATTTCCTTGTTTCTTTTTTCAATGATCAGTCCTATTTATGCTGTATCCAATATATACATATTTTACTAATAATACAAATATATTAGTTACATATATATATATTATGGAATTGAGATAGTAATACGTAATAACGATATAAAATATGTATGTGGGAATAACATATAATATAGCATCTAGAAAATATCATATACTGAATAAATTCACTTGTTTAATAACTATAGTACATCATATAATATTTTATGATATTCTTTATGGCTCCTGTTTTTTGCTTTTCGAGATTAATACAAAGTAAGATATAGCAGATAAGAAATGTTGATATTTTAATATTTTTGAGTTCTATTAATAATAGTATTAATATTTCTTTAAATTGAGTAATAGTTTGGTAGATTGGCTACAATATTCTAATTTAAAGACTTAGAACATTGAGATTTTGAATGATTATATTAATAAATGTGATTGGGAGTAAAAATGCACGACGTAAGAAATGCTAAGGTGTTCACTCAATGTGTGCACGCCGGTACAAAACAGACACCAGAAGGTGCTGTAGTTACACCAATATATCAAACATCAACATTCCGTTTTCAAAATGCAGACCATGGCGCTCGTTTATTCAAAGGTGAAGAAGAAGGGTATATTTATACAAGAATGAGAAACCCTACTGTTGAAGCTATGGAAGATGCAGTCGCAATTTTAGAAGGTGGTTATAAAGCACTAGGCGTTGCAACTGGTATGGCTGCTTCGCATACAATTTTTTCTGCAGTGCTTAAAGCAGGTGATCATGTAGTTTGTAGTAATGCTGTTTACGGTCCAACTTCTACTTTGTTATTAAACATCTTTTCTAAGTATGGAGTTGAAACTACATTTGTAGATACAACTGACTTAGATGCTGTAAAAGCTGCAATGAAAGACAACACTACATTAGTACATGTTGAAACTCCAGCAAATCCTACAATGTGCATTTCAGATTTAGCTGCAATATCAGAAATAGCTCATGCAAAAGGCGCTAAATTATGTGTGGATAACACATTCATGAGTCCAATCATGCAATCTCCTTTCGAATTAGGAGCTGACTACATCATGCACTCAATGACTAAATCTTTAAATGGTCACGCTGATGTTGTAGCCGGTGTTGTCGTTGTAAAAAATGAAGAAGATTATGCGCACTTCAGAAAAATATTAAATCACACTGGTGGCACTATTGATCCTTTCAATGCATTCTTAGTGCACAGAGGAATCAAAACACTTAAGTTGAGAGTTGAAAAACAAGCTGAAAATGCTCAAATAGTTGCTGAATTCTTAGAAAATCATCCAAAAGTTGCTTGGGTTAGATATCCTGGTTTACCTTCTCATAAACAACATGAATTAGCTAAAAAACAAATGAAAGGTTTTGGCTGTTTAATGTCTTTTGAATTGAAAGGTGGAATCGAAGCAGGTAAAGCAATGATGGATAACACTGAAATCTATCAATTAGCTGTATCTTTAGGCGGTATTGAATCATTGATTCAACATCCTGCTTCTATGACTCATGCAGGCATGACAAAAGAAAACAGAGAAAAAGCTCACATCACTGATGGCTTAGTAAGAATTTCTTGCGGTCTGGAAGATGTTGAAGACCAAATTGAAGGTTTGAAAAAAGGCTTGGACATGATTAAGTAATATAGTCCCAATCCAATGATATATAAAAATGCTGCCTTGTGAATTTATTCCAAGGTGGCTTTTTTTTACTTTATATCGATTTAATCTTTACATGTGTTACATGGCTCATCTATTATAGTCGATCCTGAAAAAATATCTAATCACCAATCAATAAAGCGAGTTAAGTAAGAATAGTAGTGGTTTAGATTGCAGAAAAGTGTTATTTTTGAACAAAAATCTTGCAATCTAAATCACAATTTTGTTATGAAAAATCGCAATAATAATCAGCAAAGCTCCTTTCTTTACGAAGGCTTATCAGAAACATTAAATCCTAAACACCCCTTATACAAGCTAAGCCAAATAGTTCCATGGTCAGAATTTGAAGAAGAATTTGGCAAAAAGTATAAGAAAAACTTCGGACGCCCCGCAAAATCAATACGTTTAATGGTATCTCTTCTGATGTTGAAACATATGTACAATATGTCAGATGAAAATGTGGTTTATACTTGGCTTGAAAATCCTTATTGGCAATTTTTCTCAGGTGAAACTGAGTTTCAATGGAACTTCCCTTGTGATCCATCGGAATTAACAGTTTTTCGAAAAAGGATAGGTGAATCCGGAGCAGAAAAAATATTACAAATATCGATAAAACTTCATGGCAGAAAAGCTATGGAATCTGAAATAACAGCAGACACTACCGTTCAGGAAAAAAATATTACCTTTCCAACAGATACAAAATTACATCTAAAAGTTATTAATTGGGTATGGCGAATAGCCGATAAGACGAAAGTTCGTTTGCGTCAATCTTATAAACGCACAATCCCAACACTTAAATGGTATTTGAGATATTTATCAACACCAAAGCGAGCAAAACAAGGGCGCAGTGCAGCAAGAAAAATTAAAACAATTAGTGCAAGACTTCTCAGAGATTTACTACGTAAACTTCCCAAAGACCTTCAATTGGCATATTCTAATGAGATAGAAGTATCAAAAAAAATATTATCCCAGACAAGAAAAGACAAAAATAAAGTTTACAGTTTTCACGAACCGGAAGTAGCCTGTATTTCTAAAGGAAAACCAAATAAACGTTATGAATTTGGCTCTAAAGTATCAATACTGACAACAAAAAACAGCAATATAATTGTCGGTGCTTTAAATTTTACCGGGAATCCGTATGATGGTCATACTCTGCCATCAGCTCTAGAGCAATATCATCGCTTATGCAATAGACATCCGAAAAAAGTCTTAATTGACGAGGGATACCGTGGGAGGAAAAAAATTGGTGATACTGAGTTATTAAGAGTGCATAAAAGAACCCGAGAGCAGGTGAAATCACAATCTTACAGAAAACGATTTAGAAGAAGATCAGCAATAGAGCCAATTATAGGACATTTAAAATCAGATTACAGATTAGGCAGAAACTTTTTGAAGGGATTAGAGGGAGATTCTATAAATGTGATGCTGGCTTGTGCAGCTTTTAACTTCAAAAAGCTACTTAGTAACTTGCGTTTTCTTTTTGCCAAATTTGAAAAGGCACTAATTTTGAATTTAGTGCCCTATTGTTTAATCGTTTTTGCTCTTGTTTGACTTTTTCAGGATCGACTATTATAATATTTAAATTGCTCAAATGGAATAATTCAGATAGTTTTGATAATTTGAAGGAAGGCAAATGTCTGATAAGTCAAAATCTGTAGTATTAATGCTTGGTTCTGCTCTTGCTTTTGCATTCATGGGTGCAATGGTAAAGTTCGCAGGTGACCTGCCGGTGTTCGAAAAAGTTCTTTTCAGAAATCTTGTCAGTTTAATAATTGCTTTCATTTCAATACAGAAGTCAGGAGATTTACTTTTTGGAAAACCTGAAAATAGAAAATTCCTTTTAGCTCGCTCTTTATTCGGTTTATCCGGTGTTGTCCTCTATTTTTATTCAATTGACAATATGTATCTGGCAGACTCAGCGATGCTAAATAAGATCTCCCCATTTTTTGTTGTAGTATTTGCTTTCTTCTTTCTCAAAGAAAAGATTTCTAAAATACAAATACCTGGAATTATTTTAGTCTTTGCAGCATCACTTCTTATCATTAAACCAAGATTTGATTTATCAATTCTTCCTGCTCTTGCAGGTCTTGGGGGTGCCGCTGCTGCAGGAGCAGCTTACACTTTGGTAAGATATTTGGGCGGTAGAGAAAAGCCTGCCACAATTGTATTCTTCTTTAGCTTAATATCTGTATTAGGTATGCTCCCAATAGTGGCTCTTGACTTTGTAATGCCTACTTTTTGGGAATTTTTAGCACTGATAGGAACAGGTTGCTTTGCTGCTTTGGGACAGTTTGGTCTGACTTATGCATATAAGTATGCACCTGCTAACGAGGTTGCAGTTTATAATTACTCACACATCCTATTCTCTGCCGGGGTCGGTTATCTGTTTTGGCATGAAATCTCTGATATATATAGTATCATAGGTGGCAGCATAGTAATTTTAGTTTCTGTAATAATGTATTTTTACAACCGAAAAAGATAGAGTAAATAGGACAATATTTTACTATATATTCTAGATGCATATACTTTGATAGACTTGGATTTGAAGCAATATCTTTATTAAAGTTGACTCAATGTTTTCGATATAAGAAGCTCGACTATCTTAATAGCTGATGTCGAGCTTTCTAATAAAGTATTATATTCTTATCGAGAGACTTTTGATGATGTCGCTGGCTTTAGTTTGCCATCCAATACTGCAATTACTGTTTGCCTAAGTTCATCATAATCAAAGTCTTCTTTAAAAACTACATTGAAAGTATAATGTGTTTCACCTTTATTCATACCAAGGAAATATTTTCCACCATCAGTAGATACAAGGATGGGCGAATTTTCAGTTTGTATACGATATTCTATATTGTTTTCATCATCTAAAATATAAAATAAATGTTTGTAGTATAGCTCACCTTCGGGTTCATCATATCTCTCATGCACTTGTATATTTTTTCCTTCCCACTTAAACTGATCAAAACAAAACATGAATGACATTGATTGATCTAAGAGACCTTCCTCTCTTGCTTTATAGAGAGATTCTTTCAGAGGTATAGCAAGTTCATATTTTTTCTGAGCATAATAAACTTGTATCAATTTGGGCATGCTCATATAGTCATCAGGTTTTATACTTAGAAGCTCCAAAAGCGACTCCTCTGCTTTCTCATAATTTCCTGAAAGATACTGGAGCAAACCAATATTGTATAAGACTAATATATATTGATCTGATTTTTTCGATAATTTTTCTTTTGCTATGTATGAGTACTCTAATGCTTTATCACTTAAATTAAGATTCCCATATATCTGTGAAAGCATAAAATAAGTTCTATCGGGAGTATCTTCAAGATCGTATGAGATTAAATAATACTTAAGTGCAGTATCTAACTCATTCTTATGTTCATAAACATCTCCAAGTCCGCTGTAAAAAATTGATCTGTTGGAATCAATCTTAATTGCTTTTTGAATTGAATTTATTGCTTCAGTTAAGTTAGACATATAATAATAAGTTTTGCCTTTTATAAAGTGAGCATCCGAATTTAGCGAATCTTTTTGAAGACACATATCAAGATACTTTAAACACTTCGCATCTTCTGATTTCATATAGAATGCCAAACCAATATAATATAAAGCTTCAGAAGGATATTCCTCTGAAAGGTCAGCATACTTTATGATATCATCATACTTTTGTTCTTTATAAAGATTTTTTACAATATCTTGAATGCTTTCTTCGGCACTAACAGGAGGTATTAGAAAGATGAGAAACAAGGCCAGCAGTATAAATTTTTTCATAGGAGACACTCCGTTTTGGATTATTTTTTCTCCCTCTAAAATATAGTTTTTATTTTAATCCTACAATAATTTATTATATATTCCTAGTACTGCCTTTATAATTTACAAAGTATTAGAAAAGATCTTAGCACGAAAATATCCAATTTGACTAGCTGTGTATGAGTAAAAAAAGCGGAACTGTGATTGACCACAATTCCGCTTTTTTTTAAATATCTTTAGGAATATTATTTTCGATTTTTGAGAAGCATTTTTTTAATTGCTTCTATGCTGCGTTTCTCGTCCTCTTTATAAGTTTTGAGAAGTCCCTGATTGTCAGAAGATTCTTTTCCCTCTGATTCTTCAGGAGTAATGACTACCTCTAGACTTTCTTTGTAAGTATCAGAAGTATCTGCATCCAGATCTTTTTCAGCCAGATCTTCGTACTGCTCATCAAACATATTCATATCATCAATAGGTTCGCCGCGAGCTATTTTATCTAATTTTCTTTTCCCAAACACATCAATTAGTTTATCATAAACAGTTGCTCTGGTAAAAGGCTTTGAAATAAAGCCAGCTGTGCCGCTTTTTACAGCTTTACCAAGATTTTCTACATCAGAAAGAGCCGATACTATAATAACCGGAATATCTCTTGTAAGTTTGATATGTTTTAGAATTTTTAGGGTAATAAGTCCAGTCAGCTCAGGCATCATGATATCAAGCACTATTAGAGTCGGCTGATGCTCAACCGCAAGCGCAATACCATCAAAACCATTTGAAGCAAGATAGGTTTTGACAAACCCGTAATTTTGCAAAGTTTTAGACAAAATCCTTTGCATCCAGATATCGTCATCAATTATCAATACCGAGTATTCTTGCATTATGAACCTATTTCTTTACTTTAGCAAACAAAAGTTCTGCTGATTTGGAATTTTTTCCGTTTTTCTCTTCGCCAAAAATCAGGTTGCCACCTGTCAAAGCATGTTTCAAAGCAGCTACATCAGTCTTAGATGCTTCTTTATTCATACGTACAATTTTGTCATGTATTTCTTTCCTGTGGACAGGAATAGATTTCGGTGCTTCTATTCCGAGCCTAACAACACCGCGATCGAAACTGAGTACAGTAATTTTGACTGAATTACCGATAGTAACGACTTCGCCTATCTTCCTTGATAGTACTAACATTTTATCCTCTCTCTCTTTTTTTGTTCCCTTTAGTTATTACTTATTTTCCTTTTTAGGGAAAATGTAATTAGTAGAATACTTATCGGATCTAAGTATTCTTTGTTCTCCGGATTGAGTTTTCACATCTAGAATAATGGGTGCTTTCATATTTGCACTCATCTGCCCGTTTGCTCTGTCTAAAGTAACAACAACAAACATCACAAACTTCTCTGTGTCAATATCTTTTCCGGGATTGTAAGTAAGATCGATATGCCATGGACTGAGTAATGGAAATCCAATTTCGGGTTCGTCCATACTAACGAGCCATTTGAAAGGGACAGTTTCCTCTTCGCTAATGAGGACAAACTCTTTGAGATTTTCAAAGCCTAAAATACCATCTTTAAAATTAAAGACGAACTGAGGCTCTACAGTAATCTCACCAAATTGAAGAGTCTTTATAGTTTTTGAAGCAGTAGTATCCATTGTCACATCCTTGTGTTATCTTCCTAAGTAATAGATTTGGTATGTACTAGTACACAAGTGTAAAGTACAAAATTATTGTTATTGATAACCGCTAACTGCCGGTGAAGAAGAGCTTAGCTCTGTTATAGTAATCTCCACTCGCCTGTTTACGGCTTTCCCTTCCGGTCTGGCATTAGAAGCAATTGGGCGCTGCGCACCAAAACCTCTATAACTTAAATTTACTTCTGGCACCCCCCGCTGAGTAAGAGCATATAAAACATTTAGAGCTCTTGCACCGGACAAATGCCAGTTAGACGGGTACTTAGCAGTCTTTATAGGATCTGAGTCTGTATGACCGTCAACAGTAATTTGATACCTTGGACTATTCAATATCCGTGCCAAAGTATCTAAAGCAATCAAACCATCGGAAAGGACTTCTGCCTTAGCAGATTCAAATAACAACTTTTCGGACATATTTATGATAATTTCTGAGCCTGTTTCTGTAATTTCTATAGTGCCATCATCAATATAGCTTTTCAATGATTCTTTTGTTTGATCAGCTACTTCTTTTAGTGACTTCATATGACTTGAAGGCGGAAGTATTACTTCAGGCAGCATTTTTTTACTACCATCTAAGACTCCATCACCACCTTCGAGTACAGAACCGGGCTTAAAAATATCTGCAAATGCTGTGCTTATTTGTTTATATTTTTCTTCATCTACACTAGAAGTAGAATACAATATTACAAATAATCCGAGAAGCAGAGTTATTAAATCCGCATAAGTTATCAAATAACGATCACTAGAGTTTTCTTCTCTATTTCTCTTTATTTTTTTGAATTTAGGCACGCGTCATCCTTATACTTTTGCCTATAGGCAATATATCGGCAGTTTTTAGAAAAAGCTTACTGATATTTTTATTTTTTTTGAACCGGCAAAACATCTTATTGCACTAAAACTAATTTAGTTGACAAATATATAGATAAATACGTTAAATAAAAGATTTAAGTTTAGACTAGTAGTATTCGGCTCTTTATCCTTTTTAGCTATAGTATATAGATTTAATCGTATATAAAAAAAATAGTTGATCTGAGATTGCTCAAACCAACTATTTATTTTTAGATTTTTTTATCGAGGATAACTTATTCCGCTATAGGAATAGAAAAAGCGAATGTTGAGCCTTTCCCTAGTGCTGATTGCACCCAGACTCTGCCGTTATGGGCTTCGATTAACTTTTTCACTATCCATAAGCCTAAGCCAGAAGAATGCTCGCCTGCAGTAGGTTTTGCAGATAGTTTAACGCCTCTTTGGAAGGCTTTTCTTATATCTCCTTCAGAAAGCCCCAGGCCATTATCATTAATCTCTACTACAACATTGTTATCTTTTCTTAGAGTATTTATTCGAACTGTGCCACCGCTTTGAGTAAATTTGATAGCATTTGAAACAAGGTTATCAATAACTTCATCTATTTTGTGCGGATCAACACTAACCGGAGGCAGATTGTCCTGTTTCTCATAGATAAAACTTATAGATTTATTGTCTGCAGCCACTTTATTTCTTGTATGAACATCTTTTGCGATATCTTCAAGCTGCAAAGGTTCTTTTTCCAGATTGACAAGTTGAGATTCAAGAGTTAGTATTCTTGATACTTCTTGTGAGAGCGATACAATTCTTACAGTAGTTTCGGCAATATCTTCAATTATTTCCTGCTGTTCGATTGCAGTCAAATCATAAGAACGAAGTAATTCGACAAGACTTTTTATAAGCGACACAGGGTTTTTTATATCATGAATAATTACAGCAAAAAGCTCATCTTTTTGCTTTTGCAGTTCTTCAATTTCAGATTTACTATTAGAAATTTTCTTCAAATTTTCTTCAAGTACCTGATTTTGTTCCTGCATTTTTTCACTACGTGATTGCAAAGCATCAATTTGGGCTCTTAAAGCTGCCATTTCAGCTTGTAAGTTGCTGTTTTCAGTGAGTAATTTATCGTACTCTTTTTTGCTGATTGTGATAGTAGATTTGCCGCTCATTGCATACTCATCAATTTCTGGGTCAATAGTTTTTTTCTTTGAGTAGATCACAGCAAATATTACGCCTGAAATTATAATCCAAAACACTGAGGCTATAATCACCGAAAAATAATCGAAAAGTGGTGATTCTTCAACAGGTTTTTGCTGTGCCTTTAATTTAGTAACGGCAGTGAGCAAAGAATCTTTTTGATTTTTTATGTCATTTAATTTAGAAAGGAGTAAAGCTTCTTCGGTATCCACTTTTATTTGGGCTGTCAGAGTATCTGTTTCCCACTTGCCAAGAAGATCCCATGCGGAGATTCTAAGAGTGTAATAGCCATCTTTAAGATATCTGAATCGTATTTGAGGATTTCCGGTATTCTTAGTATATGAGTTTTCACCATCTGAAAAAGTATAGCGGTACATGAAATTTTCTTGTTTTGAGTCATCCGGGAAATCGATTGTATACTGAAAAGTAATCGAATCTTCTTTTCCTATTAGATAACTGTCCGAATTGGTCGGGGTTTGCCTTTCATTTACATTCACCTGATCTAAGATAATTTCTCTGTTAGTTTGAGAAACCAATAAGATTGGTAAAAAAGCAAGTAAAAAAATGATGGTCTTTTTCATTTCAAAAACTCAGTATTTTATTCTACTTCGAATGCCTTTTTTCTTTTAAGCACTGCCTGATGCCTATTCCTGTATTTCCCTTTTTCTAAAACATCAGAAAGTATCTTTTTGACATCAAAAAAAGTTTTATACGGATAATGTGGTATACGCTCTTTAGTACAGTACGCCGCCAGCTTTTTCTTGGCAAAGACAATATCAGCATGTTCTGCTACACACATATCCGAATTGCCATCACCTATAAATACTATAATCGAATCAGATTCACTACTATTGAGTACAGAATTTCTTTTGCAAGAGGCACAGAAACATTCACATGATTCACTGGCTCCCGGAAATTCAGGAACAAAAGCACTGTCTTCAAAATTCAGATGATTGCTAAATACAGGTAAATGAGCTAATCCCAACTTATCAAGTATCGGTTTAATATATGCATCATATCCGTCACTTACCACAGTCAAAGGCAATTTTTTTTCTTCGCAAAAATCAGCAAATGCCTTGAAATAAGGATCAACTTCACACGACTCAGCATATTTTTTTAAGTCATCAGGTTTAAGCTTTTTATCTAAGGTGGAGCAAACTTTACGCCAATAATCTGATATTTCCATTTCACCTGACAATAATTTGCTGTGCCATGGCTCAAACTCTCCAAAATCTTTGAAAAGCTGATCTCCTATATCCTTGACGGCAATAGTCCCGTCAAAGTCTGTAAAAACTCTAATTTTATCAATTTTTGACATATTTAATCTGTTTTTTTTCAACTGTTTAACATAAAGAAAACAAGAAGCCAAATTATAGCTTCTTGCTCTCAAATAGAATATACTAGATTTTTTTATCGTTTGTCAGTATAATAACTATTGAGCCAATTTTCAAATTCTTTTACTTCTTCAGGATGAGCTTGCAGCCAATCTATAGAAGTTTTTGCAACTGATTGTCTTATATACCTGCAAAAAGTCTCTGTATGATGCGCTTTGTGCATATCTATAAAAAAGCTTGTGTAGAAATCGATCATAAAGTTGTTTTTGTTTTGATTTTCATTACTTATACTTTCAAGCAAAGAAAAGAATGCAACCATTTTTGCCACCAGAATTTCTTCATTGGTCTCACTCTTGAAGTGTGATACTTCATAATTAGTCGCAGTAAGTGACATCAAAATGTCAGCTTTTGCAAAAATATTCGTTGTATCTGGAGCCACGTATATTTGAGCTTTTGAAGAATCTCCCTCTGTTTTAGAAACACCTAGAGCAATCAAATTATCTATAAGCTTCAGAGTGATTTTAGATTTTGGAGAATCCGGCTCTGCTAATAAGAAAAAATAGTACGCCATTAAGCTTTCAGATTTTCTTACATGCTTACTAAATATCCTCCCCATCAAGAAGTGGCTTCCTGAGTGAGTTGGATTTATCTTTAGAGCTTCAATAAGACTCAATATAGCTTTATTGTCTTTAGATTGTTTATAGTAAACATGTGCAAGATTATAATGAAAAAGGCAATTATCAGAGTTTTTTATCAACCCATCTTTCAATAATTTTTCAGCTTCATCATACTTATACAATGCATCTAAGACTGAGCTCTTTAAAAGTATAGCTTCGTTTTCAAACTGCCCGTTTGGATCTTTAACACGGTTTACGTGTTCCAAGGCTTTTTCATAAACTCCAATAGCCATGTAGCTCACTGCCATCTCATAATGAAGTATAGATTCACCCGGATATTCTTTTAGAGCATCCTGGTACAGCTTTATAGCTGCATGGTAATTCCCTTGCTTATGAATCATAATACCTTTTTTAACCAAGCTATCCAAGCTTGACTCATCGGCTTGAACAATAACTACAGAGCAGAGAGCAAAAAGCACAAATGAAAATATCTTTTTAAGCATAATGTTTTACTTGATAATTTGAAAAGTTTCGATACCATTAAAATAAAAAAAAGGATATCCAAATCAAATTGAATATCCCTTTTTTGTGGGCGAGCGACCGGGCTTGAACCGGCGACCACCAGAGCCACAATCTGGTGCTCTACCAACTGAGCTACGCCCGCCGTGATTGAAACAGAGTACAAATCTAAGACTTCTGGCCGATATATGCAAGTGTTTTTTTCGAGCATTTTATTTTTTTATTTAAATAATATCTCTTATAATTTTGTAGTTTTAGACTTGTTAATAATTTGCTTTTTTAATATCTTAAAATATTGTTAAGCAACTTATGTCATATAATAAGGAATATAAAACCATATTTCTACAATAGAATCTTTGATTTATACTTATAAATCTTGTTTTTTTTATTTTAAGGAGTGTTTATATGAAACGCATTAGTATGCTTTTCCTAGCAGTGCTATTTGCAACAGGTTATGTTTTTGCAGATTCTCCGCGCATGATTTTGGTGGAAGAATTTACAAACTCAGCTAATGGTAATAGTGCTAATCAAAACCCGGTATTGCAGAATTTTATAGAAAATAATTCTGATAAGATTATTCCTATTGCCTTCCACATGGCTCAATCTGATCCGGAAGAAGACATCTTCTATTTACATAATCAAGCCATGTCTGAGACAAGGAAAAACTTCTACAATATCGAAACTCCTCCAATGTTATTGGTGAACGGAAAAAGAACTATGGCTGAAGACGGTTCTGTTAGCGGCATGCCGGCAGACACTGCAGCAATTGTAAGAGAAATGAACAAATACACAGCCGTATCGCCTATTGACATCACTGTAACAGAAACTCGCAACGGAAATAATGTTCAATTGAATATTGATGTTGCTTCTTCAACTTCATTAGCAGGAAAAAAACTACGTGTAGCTGCTGCTGAATTTGCTTGTACTTATCCTAACGGCGAAGCCGGACCTAATGGTGAGTCTCAGTACTACTGGGTTGCAAGAAAAATGTATGATAATGCGTCCGGTTCGACTATTATTGACGATAACTTCAGCAGAACAGTAAATGCAACTATAGATTCAGAATGGGATGCAAACAAAATTTACTTTATAGTTTGGATCCAGGATGACAGCTCTAAAGAAGTACTTCAGGCAGCTACTACTATGAAGCCAATGGCAATGATGCAAATCAATCCTAATTTTGCAGACGTCACGGATCTATTCACTAAAGTTAAAAGAAATAATTCAGTATCTCATGACTTTACAGTAATGAACGACAATTCTGTAGATTTGGAATTCAAATTTAGTAAATTAGAATCAATGCCGGAAGATTGGAATGTTACAATAAGTCCTGAAACTGCAAATATTCCTGCAGGTGGCTCCACAATAGTAAAAGTTACAATCAATGCAGGCGAACAAGCATCGTTTGTTTCAGCAGGCTTAGAAGCAAATATCATTTCTAATGATTATTTTTCTTATGCTAAGAATTCCATCTTTTATTCTTTACTTGAAGAAACCAAATACGTATATTACAGAACTGCAGAGATCAATCATGCATATATAAGTGGCGCTACTAATTCATATATAAATGCAATATACAACACTCCAAGCCATAAAAAAGACTTTGCAGTACTTCCATTCATTAATCAAATATTCCAAGCATACAATCCACTCGATTTTGATTGTATCATAATGAATAACATAACTCCTTCAGATGTAGTAACTCAAACATTACCATTTAACGAGGTGATTCCACAATTATCAAATCTTATGATGCAAAGTGGCAAAGGTGTTTTATTAATCTCGGATGTAAGTGGTTATTGGGCATTCAAAGACAAAGCAAATAGACCTGAAATGTATAATTTCCTTTACAACAAACTCGGTTTAGAATTTGCAAAAAATGAAGATGTTGTTGACTTCGCTCAAGGTCAATTATTTATGAGAGAAATCAAAGGAACTGCCGGAGATCCTGTTACCGGTGGTATGAACTTTACTATCAATGGTGGATATCAACAAACCGGGCTACTGACTTTCTTCTATGACGTCTTCAATCTGAAAAAAGACAGTAAAGCTTCAAAAATATTTACTTCTACGTTAGAAACTATTGAATATGTAGTTGGTGTAAAACTTGAAGATGAAAATAAAGGCCGTGTGATATACACTAGCGCAGGTTTCGAAAGTTCTGACGACTTTTCTGTAAACGTTAACTTTATGGAAAAAGCAATCACTTGGTTATCAGCAAACGCAGATGCAGGTGGTGCTAAAATTGAAATTACAGGTGCTGAAAATAACGCAGTTGCTTATGGTGATGTAAAAATCAACTCAAACAGCAGCAAAACTATCACTTTATCAAACACCGGCACTAAAGATCTTACATATACTCTTACTAAAAAAGGAACAAATCCTTCTAAATTCACTTTAGAAGGCAAAACAGAAAACACTCAGTATACAATAGCCCCTGGCGAAACTTCTGATGTGGTAATCGTTTTTGCTCCTACTGAAGAAAAAGAATATGCAGCAAAATTGTCAATTGAAACTAATGATATTACTAAAGAAAACATTTTGATTTCTTTAAGCGGTACAGGTATTACTGATGCTGTTCCTTCAATCGATTTAGTATCTAATTTAGAATTTGCTGCTACTGCTGAAGCGGCTGAAAAAACTATCGTACTTACTAACAGCGGTACCGGAGAATTGAACATTTCTGCTATCATGATCGCAGGTAATGATGCTGATGTATTTGAAATTATTTCAAATCAATCAGGTACTGTTGCTGCTGGTGAAACTTTTGATATCAGCGTTCGCTTCACTCCAACAGCTACAAAAATTTATACAGCTACTTTAACTGTAAAATCTAATATTGATGATGTAACAGTTACAATCAAAGGTGAAGGTACTACTTCTGTACTTGACGCTTGGGCAGGTTCTGTTGAATTTGCTTCAGTTAATGTGGGACCTAATCCTGTTGTAGAAACAGCTACTGTAAATTACACAATTGGTACAAAAGCTAAGATTTTTGACTTACATATTATTGATGCCAATGGTAATTTTGTAGCACAACTTGTAAAAGAGAACACTCCTGTAAGCGGTGATGCAAATACTACTTTCAGTGTTGCAAACATGGCTTCAGGCAAATATTTCATAGTTGCTAACACAGGTAACTATAAAGCTCAATTGCCTTTTGTAATTGCTAAATAAGCTAGAATGATATAAATATATCTTCTGAAAACAGAACAAAGCTGCCTCCCATATATATGGAAGGCAGTTTTTTTGTATTTAATCTTGTTTTTGAATAATATTTTATTTAATTCGTTATCTTTGAATGCTACTATTTAGCAAAGTATAATATGATTTAAATTCCTTATAGAACTTGAGGTTTCAGATAAATGATTAACACTCCAAAATCTCTACGATTGCAAATTGGACTCTTCGGAAGGACAAATGTTGGTAAATCCAGCTTTTTGAATATGATTGCTAATCAGGATGTTGCTATGACTTCACCTGTGCCCGGCACCACAACAGATGTGGTTGAAAAATCTATGGAACTTTTGCCTGTAGGACCTGTGGTTTTCTTGGATACTGCCGGAATGGATGATATATCTGAATTAGGATCACACAGGGTAGAAAGAGCAAAAAAAATCTTCGAAAGAGCTGATATTGCTACTCTTATAGTCGAAGCTGATAAATGGACCGAATACGAATCTGAGATCTGTGATAATCTGAACAAAAAACAGATTCCGTTTATAATCGCTGTAACAAAGTCTGATATAGCAAAACCTAGTTCTGATTTTTTGCAAGAGCTTGAGCAATATTCGAAACACCTTATGGTTTGTTCTGCTACTGACATTGAAAATAGAGATAAATATATCGAACAGTTTAAACAACATGTATTGCAGATTGCTCCAAAAAGTGTTTTACAAGAGCCTCCTCTTTTAGGAGATATAATTAAAAAAGGATCTTTAGTTGTTCTGATTATTCCTATTGATTCGGAAGCTCCTAAAGGGCGCTTAATATTACCACAAGTGCAGACAATAAGAGACATCCTGGATAACGATTCTATTTGCGTGGTAGTTAAAGAAACTGACTACAAAGCCAGCCTCGCAGCTCTAGGAAGAAAACCTGACTTAGTTGTTTGTGACTCACAGGTAGTAGATCTAATGGTTAGAGACACTCCTGAAGACGTGCCTTGCACTACTTTTTCTATCCTTTTTTCAAGATTCAAAGGTGATTTGAATGCAGAAGCCAGAGGCGTAGGTGCTATAGCAGCATTGAAACCTGATGATAAAGTTCTTATTGCTGAATCTTGCTCTCATCACCCTAATCAGGATGATATTGGAAGAGTAAAAATTCCGCGTTGGTTAAACAGTTTCATGGGTAGAGATGTTAGCCTTGATATCGTAGCAGGAAGAGACTATCCGGACAACATAAAAGACTACAAAGTTATTATTCATTGCGGTGGCTGCATGCTTACCAGAAACGAAAAATTGAACAGAATTTCCAAAGCTCATGAACATGGTGTACCTATTACCAATTACGGTGTTATCATATCATTGATGCATGGAGTAATCGAAAGAGTTTTGGAACCATTCCCTAGTGCTTTGGAAGCCTTTAGAGAAGAGAAAAATAAGAAGTAGAACTTCTTTCATACTTTAAGCGAAGCATCTATAAAAACATAGGTAAGTTATAACTACCTGCCTATGTTTTTTTTAAATATTCTGATATTTTTAGAATGTCCCGTCATATTTTCGGCGAAATTATGTTTCCCGCTTCCGTCTCCAACTGCCACCATGTAAAACCATTTGTGCTTTTCAGGATTTAGAACTGCATTTAAAGCACTCACACCCGGATTATTTATTGGCCCCGGAGGAAGCCCCGCATATTTATATGTGTTATATGGATTATCAATTTCAAGATCTTTATATAGAACCCGTCTTTTTTCTCCCATTGCAAACTGAACGGTTGGATCAGCCTGCAGAAGCCAGTTGTTCTTAAGTCTATTCAGATATAAACCGGCAACGGTTGCTCTTTCATTTTCCACTGGTGATTCTGCTTCAACAATTGACGCTAAGGTATGAACTTCGTGTATGGAAAGACCCAGATCCTTTGCTTTTTTTATATTAGCATTTGTCCAATACTTCTTGAACTCACTCAAAAGCCTTTCAAAAATATCAGATTCCTTTGCATCCATAAAAAAAGTATAGGTATCAGGAATCATATATCCAAGAGCATTATCTTGATTTATTCCATACTTAGCCAGCAATGAAGGATCTTTACACATTCCGACAAATTTTGCAGAATCCAAATTCATTTCTTTAGCAACAAGGGAAGCATATTTTTCTATTTTAAGTCCTTCCGGAAAAGTAATAACAGCAGTAAATAGATTATCTCCTGTAAAGATAGACTCTATAAGTTCAGAGTTGCTAATCCCCTGATCAAACTTATAATAACCTGCCTGCAATCCGTTTTCCTTTTTCCCGGCAATATATCTGATATAGAGATCAAAAAGCCAGTCAGGCTTTAATGCGCCCTTATCTTGTAATAAATTTACTGCTTTATAAACTGAAGTGCCGTAAGGGATGCGTAAAACGATAGTACTATCTGCTGCCGGTTTTGCAAGAGTATCATTTAGATACAAGTAAGCACCCGCAGCAGAAAAAAGTAATATCAGTATGATAGAAATGAAAAAATACTTTAGAAACTTCATCTCTACCATTTATCCCAGTGAATTTTTTCTTTTACATATTTATCTTTTGGAAGTTCGTTCCCAATTGGAATACCAACCGGAATAACGCTCAAAGGAAGAATCCCTTTAGGAAGAGCAAGTATATCTTTCACGGTATTAATTCTGTCACTGGCAGGGTAAACAGCTGTCCAAACAGCCCCATAGCCTAAAGCTTCGGCAGCAAGAAGTATGTTTAATGTAGCAGCAGAGCAATCCTGCACCCAAAGGCTACCTTCAGGTTCGTTAAATGCATCACCCGGCTTGCCACAGACTACAATCCCTGCAGCAGCATCTTTAAGCATTTTAGCATAAGGAAGTCTTTCTGCTAAAAAACCTTTTATATATTTATCTGTTACTATGATAAATTCCCATGGTTGGTGATTGTTAGCCGATGGAGCTGCCATGCCGGCTCTTACCATATCTTCGAGATGCTCATTTGGAATAGATTCTTGTTTAAATTCTCTAACGCTTTTTCTTGTATGTATAATATGCAATGCGGTATTCTTATCGTACTTTTTATGCATTATTTCAATCCCTCTATATACAATTTGCATTTTAACAAATATACGACCAAAAAAAATATTATTTCAATACAATATTATCTTTTTTCAAACTTCTATATTGCTAGACAGTAATATTATAAAGTAATTTCATAACTTAAGGAGACTCAGCAATGGGCATGAAGATAACTTTTCCGGGCAATAAGAAGGTAAATGCGGAATTTAATGGTTGGGTAGTTGCAACAGATCAACCTGTAAACGGTGGTGGCGATGGAACAGCTCCTGCTCCTTTTGAATTATTTTTGGCTTCATTGGGCACATGTGCAGGCATTTATGTAGCAGGCTTTTGCCAATCCCGAGGAATCAGCATGGAAGGAATAGAAATAGAACAGGATTTAAAATGGGATCCGATTAAACAAAAAATTGGTAAAATCTCTTTAGACATCAAAGTTCCTAAAGATTTTCCGGAAAAATACTATGATGCTCTTGTAAAATCTGCATCCATGTGTGCGGTGAAGAAAACTATTCAGGATCCGCCGGAATTTGAAATAAATACAGTAGTCAACGAAGAAGTTGGTGCTTAAACACTCTTTTCACTATGACACAAGACAGCACAAATAAAAAGGAGATTCTTTCAATAGGTCTCCTTTTTTTATTGTCATAAAGCATTTCTCGCTAATTCTTGACTAATTTATTTATTATTTGCCCTTTTAAAACAACATAAAAGAATTTATATTTGCGCTTAAACAGTCACCGTCAACACCAATCATATTTTAATGCGACAACTTAAATGCAAAAACTATATTTCTACTACTTCTTACTCTTTTTAGCTTTGATATTGGGATTTTCGTCAGTCATCCTGTTTAATGTTATTTGGAATATAGAGTGGGGCAACAACAGACTTGGCATCTTTACAAGTTTTGTATCTATTCTATTTTTTGGCTATTTAAGTACCAAAGTTGATACTGATAAAACGGACCAAATCAGTCTTTTTCGGATAATGAATAAAATAATGGAACTCCGCGCACATCAAAGAACCTTTTTATCTCCAAACATTATGAAATATGGTATTTACTTTGCGATTGCTCTATTTATATCCTTGTGGTTGCCTAAAAATTATAATATTTCCTTATTCCTTTTACTTTTTGGAGCAATGTACTGCTTTTTTGCCATAAAAACATTCCTTGGCTTTAGACATAAATAGACCCCCAAAGCTAGATTCGGTTTGGAGGCCTATTAGTAAGTATCTTGTATTTAATGGATTGCTACTCTTTCAATTCCATTACCCCCAAACTGCTTGGCCAAATATTTTGCATGTAAAAAATACGATTATCTTTTACATAAAGAATTCTGGCTTGCGGCTCTTTAGTATATTTTGCTACAAATTCCCATTTTTTATCTTCAGTCATTCTAAAAATACTAGCCGATTTTTTAGTTACAGCCTTTTTCTCGTGAAAAGAAGGAACAGCACTCGATTGGGATACGAACATTGACAATGACCTATTTATAGATTCTGTGTCTTTTCTTTCCTCGTGAACCGAGATATATAATTTATCATCTTCAGTTACAACTATATTATTCAATTTCATCTTTTCGGGAAGATTGATAAGCTCAACAAATTCGAAGTCTGCATCATAAATTGCAAGACAAGATGATCCGTCAAAGTTTTTTTGGCAACATAGTATTCGATTTTGATAATAAGTCATTTTATATATCAACTTTCCTTTTAAGTCCAATTCTTTTTTATTCCAGGTATTACCGAAATCATCACTAAAAAGAAAGTTATATTCAAAAGCTTCATCCATGTTTGTGGGCAATTGATGCAAAACAACATATCTGTTATTGATCACAATCAGATTACTAAAGCTTTTTGAAGCCGAAAATTTAGTTTCATCCCATGTTTTTCCGGCATCACTGGTTGTATATATCTTCCCATAGCCTCCAATGATACCTTTTTTGTTATCGAGAAATATAATTTCATGCAACCCTGTTTGATCTTCAAAACTGGCGTCTTCCCAAGTTAAACCATAATCTGTAGATTTGATTAAAGTTCCGTATAGCCCGCCTGCAAATATTACACCTTCACACTCCTCTATAGTATATAGGTCATCGATTGTACCTACATGAATCTTTTCCCAAGTGTTGCCATAATCTGTAGATCTGTTTACAACACCATGATAATAAGAAAGAAATAAAGAATCTTTTACAAAAAGCTCGTGAGTATGATTTATATCTTCAAAAACTCTAATATCCTGAGCTTTATTTGCCACTATCGTAATAAAAGCAATCAATATATAGATTATATTTTTCATCGTAACTACTCCTTAATGATTCTGCTTGTGATGTAATTATCTTCGCTATTGCTAATTCTGATGAAGTACAAACCGAAAGGCAATTTGCTTAAATCTAAGTCTATAGATCGACTTCCGTTTTCCAAAAAATGGATAGAAGATAGCTTCACTTGTTTACCTGATTGATCAAAAATATCCACACGATATTGGTCTTTTTTATTAATGTCCAAATCTATTGTTAGTTTATCTTTTACCGGGTTTGGAAATATCTTTAGTATGGAAAAATCTTTATTGGATAGACCACACAAACCGAGGTAGTCTTTCTCATTTACTTCACCACAAGCCTCACTTTTACTCATTTCACCATTTTCTACAAGCTGATAGATCTCATATTGTCTTTTCAGCTCATCCCCTATCTCTTTAGGTAATTTTGAGAATAGCTCTTGCGAAGGAGCAAACCAAAATACTACGCTCTTAATAGAAGGACTGTAATCTTCAGGGAGTTCGATTTTTACAGGCATAAAGGTGTTCAGGTTTTTTAAGTCAGAATCATATCTGTTTTTCATCAAGACTGTTCTGTCATGAATCCTACTAAGTTTAAAACTGCTTACCTCTCCTTTACTTTCCATGAAAACATAGACCGGAGCGAGCATAGAGTAATCATCAATTGTTGTACCGTCATACTTCATAATTGTATCACAGTAAATGCCTCGCCTGAGCTTTTTCCCTACTGGTATGTCTATCCCTCTTTTATCCAAGTTTAAAACTTTTTTAGCGACAGCATCATACCTTTCTACGTTATGTTTTATCTCCTCTAAGCTTTGTCCAAGATCTGCAATAATCAGTTTTTTATAGAGGAATAGTGAGTTGTCTAGGGGATAACCTTGATTTACAATACTTTGTACCTTGGACTCTTTTCTATAATATTTGTTTCTCTTATATGAAATAGGGTAAAATCTATCATAGTATTCAAGAATATAACTCATATACTGCCCGTCAAATACAATCCCAAGTGCTTCTGCCTCTTTTGATGAAATAGTAGGCAAACTTAAAATTCGGCCTTCAACTGCTGCTTTCCACTCTTCTTCAGATTTTTTGACTTCCGGATCAATCTTAAATGGTTCAGTTTGCAAAACAATAGTATCTTTTGTTACTTTATCGAACAACACAAATTTCATCCTTTCTGTTGAGTCAGAATTGGAATCATCAGAAATGATCGTTATTCTTTTTAATTCAGGTTCAAATCCTTTCTTATTCAGAACTTCTGCCTCATTGCCTTCTACTGTTTTTGAAGATTCATTTTTTTTGTCAACTTTTGCAGGTTTTATTATATCTGCCTGAGTAATATTTTCCACCTTTTTATTAGGTTTAAGAACAATACTCTCTTTCATACCGGTTTTATCACCAGGATATAAAAGAAAAGTGAGTACAGAAATCACTGAGATTCCGGTTGCTAAAGCCATTTTACCTCTCCTAGTTTTCTTTGATTTAGGAACATCCTCTAGCATATCCAACTTTTGAGAGATCTCTTCCATAGAAAAAAGAGGAGCATGATTTTTTAGCTCGGACATTTCTTTTAATCTTTTTTCAAAGTCCATTATTTTCGCTCCTTAAGTTCTATAGACAATAATTCTCTGAGCTTTACTCTTGTTCTATGCAGTATTTGCCTTGCATTGTCATTAGTAATACCAATAAGTTCCGCACACTCAGCCATAGAGAAACCTTCTGTATAGTAAAGAAGAATCAACTGCTTTTGCTTTTCACCAATGGAATCTAGTGCTTCCAAAATCAGTTTATAATCGGTAAGTCTTTCAAGGCTTATTTGATCAGCAAATAATTCATCTAATTCAACATCTTTTATGTTTTTTCTAGATCTGACAGACTTACTGTAAACCCTAGAAGCAATGGTAAAAAGATAACTCAAAAAGGCTTCTTCAGATTCTATTGTTTCTTTTTGCTTGAATGCTATTTCTATAGTATCACCTACAATATCCTTAGCAAGCTCTCTTTCTCTGCACAAGAAAAGAACATATCGCTCTAAATTTGGATACACAGGTTGTAAAAGCTGTAAAAACCGGTCTTTACTCAATTGTCAACCTTCGTTAGTTTATTTAATTAGTAAGTGCCTAAAATCAGCACTTTGTGACAAGGAGATTGATAAAAATATAAAATTTATTGATATCTAATTCTATTTCAAGTGCTTAGCTACCAAAATATTTTTATTATCTTCCTGATTTTATTGGCAATTGATGTATTTTCTTATTAAATACATAAAATAAATTTGCATTTTTAAAGAAAATAATTTATTTTGATACGGTTATTGATAGTACATACTGCCCTGTGGTGTAACTGGCAACACGTCTGACTCTGGATCAGAAGAGTTCAGGTTCGAGCCCTGACGGGGCAGCAAATCCTTCGATTTTGTCGGAGGATTTTTTTTGTGTATAATTGAAAAACTTGTCAAAGTAAAGTATAAAAATCTAATGATAGCAAGTGAAGCATTTGAAAGAACAGAGAAACTAGTAGCGAGCAATAAAAAAGCGCGCCATGATTTCACTATTGTCTATAAGTTAGAGGCAGGTATAGCTCTAAAAGGGACCGAAGTCAAATCATTAAGAGAGGGCAAATGCAGCCTTGTGGATGCCTATGCCGCTTTTAAACACAAAGATGATGACCAATTTATACTTTATAACTGTCATATCAATGAGTATAGCCATGGTAACATTCAAAATCATCAGCCAAAGCGCGATAGAGTGTTGCTTATTAACCAAAACGAAGTCAAAAAACTTAGAAATTTGACTCAAGAAAAAGGTATGACTATAGTGCCTTTAAGAATTTACTTTTCAGGTCCTTTTGCTAAAGTAGAGCTTGGTGTGGCTCAGCCTAAAAAGAAATATGACAAGCGAGAGGCAATTAAAGAAAGGGAACAGAAAAGAGAAACCCAACGTAAATACAAAATGTAATTCTATATTTTTTTTAAAAAACAAGATAGACACCTCATACTCGTATATTTTAATATAGATCATAACAATATAAGTATATATTGGCACTGAATTTGTTATGATATAAGAAAATATACAGAGGTTCATATGGCGAATAACATGCAGGAATCGGAACTTTGGATTGACAGAGGGGATGAGTTTTTTAAGGCTCAAGACTTTGAAAAAGCTGTGGAATGTTTTTCCCGAGCCATAGATTTAAATCCCAGAGCAGCGTTTGCCTTTTTCAAAAGGGGAAATGCTCTTTATGCTATGGATAAATTCAAAGAATCGATCCCGGATTATAATAATGCCATAGTCCTCAATAAAGATTTTTCATTTGCTTACTTCAAGCGCGGTTCAGCTTATTATGAGATAAGACACTATCAAAATGCAGCCGATGATCTTACTGTTGCAATTGAGCTTAATCCTGATCTTTCTTTTGCCTACTACAAAAGAGGCATGTGCAGAAAAGTATTTAAGGATTATAAAGGCGCAGTAGAAGATTTCACTGTTGCAATTGAAAAAAATCAAACTTATATGCTTGCCTATTTTAATAGAGCAAATTGCTATTTCGAGCAACACCAGTTTGAAACTGCAATTGCTGATTATAGCAAAGTAGTTGAGTTAGATCCTTCCAACGAGCAGGCATATACATCCAGAGGTATTGCTCACGGAGCTTTAGGCAATTATTCGCAAGCAATCATGGATTACAGCTCTGCTATAAGAGTTAAACCTGATTCTTGGATACCTTTCAACTACAGAGGCCTGGTAAATAGCAAACTTCGTAAATACAGCGAAGCTATTGATGATTTCAATAAAGTGATAAACCTTAACTCTCAACTGGCAGATCCTTATAATAACAGAGGTATAGCCCACTTTGCGTTAAAGCAATATGATAAAGCTATCAAAGATTATAGTAGAGCTATGGATTTAAATCCAAATTCCGCTCGATTATATTACAATAGGGCTAATGCTTACTACAATAACAAACAGTTTTCTGAAGCTATCAATGATTTTACTTTTGCTCTTGAACTTGATCCTCAATTAGAAACAGCTTACCTAGGTGTTGCCAATTCTTACTTCAACTTGGGTCAGTTTAAAGAAGCTATTAAAGAATACAGTAAATCTCTTACTGTGAATCCGAGGCTCTTCCATGCTTACATTGGCCGTGGTAATTCTTTTATGAAAATCAAACATTACAAAAAAGCTTTAGAAGACTTTACTCTTGCTATCGAATTAAAACCTGACAGTGCTCAAGCTTATATGAACCGTGGCATTGCTTTTAGAGCCGAAAAAATGATTGAAGATGCAGGCAAAGACTTTAAGAAATTTCTTGAGTTTTCACCTCAAAACTCTCGAGCTTCAATTCAAGTAAAACAATGGCTAAAAAAGCAGGGAATTGTTTTCTAGAGTTTACTGTGTTGCTTTTGTTGACTTATTTAGATAGTTTTGTTTCTTTTATATATCTCAAAGAAACAAAATGGAAAAACAATCTTCTCAGGCATATATAATCCTGCTTGTCTTGAGTATAATTTGGGGTAGCTCCTTTATACTCATGAAATGGGGCTTAATTAGTTTCTCTCCGGAGCAAGTAGGTGCACTTAGAATTATCTTCTCCGCACTGGTTTTTATTCCTATATTTTTTAAGAAGCTGAAGAAATACTCTTTCAATGAGTACAAAATACTCTTCATCTATGGATTTTTTGGTGTAGGATTGCCTCCTTTCCTTTATACTTTTGCACAAAGCCATATAGAAAGCTCCATGGCAGGTATTCTTAATTCAATGGTTCCTTTATGGACTCTAGTTACAGGAGTTCTTGCCTTTTCACAAAAACTTGATTTTAAAAAAGTACTTGGTGTTGTAATAGGCCTGGCAGGCGCTATTATCCTCTCTTTTGCAAGAGCAGGTGAAAACGGCTTAGAATTAGATTTGTCAAATGCCTGGGGACTACTTGTGGTTGTTGCTACACTATGTTACGGAATTTCAGACAATCTTCTCAAAGCTAAGCTGCAAGATTATGACAGTAAAGATCTAGCTGCATTTGCATTTGGTCTGATGACTTTACCTGCAGTTGGTATTTTATTGACGACTGACATGTCTGCCTTTAAATTTGAAGAAGATCAGGTTCTGTATTCAATGGGAGCAATTATAGTTCTTTCTTTAGTTGGTTCTGCTTTTGCTCAGTATCTTTTTGCAAAACTTATTCAGATGTCTAATCCACTTTTTGCCTCGTTTGTTACTTACCTGATTCCGATAATTGCACTCGTCTGGGGAGCTTTTGACGGAGAAGAAGTTGGGTTGCTGCACATCATAGGCCTTCTAATTATTCTTTCTGCCATCTACTTTATAAACTCTAAAGATACCAGCAAGAAAGAAGAAATAGAACAATTAGAAGAAGAGATCGTTTAATGTTGTTTGTAAAATAATCAATATATATAAGATGCAAAATATAATAGATTTCAAAAAGAAAGAGCTCTCTGATCCAGAAGTTTCTATACTTAGAAAAGAGTATTTGGAATCTCTTCCGCTTTTTCAGGAGTTGTTCCTTGAAATTCAGGTAGGTGATTCCTCCATATTTACTGTAGAACAAAATTCGATTTCTATTGGACACATAATCATCAATTCTGAAAAGATTGCACTTGAGTTTTATCTTCAAGCAGAATATTTAAATCAAAGCAAATCTATTTTGAAGAGCTGCATTCAGAATTTTGATTTGGAGGGTTTCTACTGCAAATCTTTCGATTTTGCACTACTAGATGCATGTTTGTCCAATAAACTCTCCTATGAAGTCATTGGCACCTTATATAGAGATTATAACGATACTTCTAAAAAACATACTCACTCTTTAGACAGAAAAAGATTTGAGTGCACTGACATTGAAATCTTACTCAATCAAGATGAATCAATAAATGAGTTATTTGACAACGAATCTCAACTGAGACATTTCATTCTGAATGAACACGTTTTTGGGTACTATCAATCGGAAGATCTGATCGGCTGCGGAATAATTATAAAAACTCACAAAGACTACAACTATTGCGATTTAGGCGTTTGGGTTAATCCTCAACACAGGAAACAAGGGTTCGCAAGTTATATATTAAATAATTTGCGGGATATTGCTTTATCATTTGATATGATTCCAAGCTGTGGTTGTGCAATTGATAATATTGCTTCAGGCAAGGCTATTGAAAAAAGTGGATTCATCAGTAAGCATACAATGCTATTTTTTGGAGTTTAATAAAAAAGCGCTTTTATAAAGCGCTTTTTTAAAATTATTGATTTTTTACATGAATCCGCAGCAAATGATACAAGCCCCTCAGAACTAATAAATCATTTCTTCTAAGCTTTGGCAGATTTAGCAACATTTCTATTTCTTTCGCGTATCCGCCCGTTAAATAGATCTCTGGTTGCTCTCCATTTAGCTCTTCCTTAATTATCAGATTTGTAATCTTTTCTATTGCACCCGAAATGCCATGTACGATACCTGAAAGTATTGCATCATTAGTACATTTTCCAGCGCCGGGAGTTTTATCCAATTCCTGAGGAACAGACAAGTCTGTATGCTCTGTGAGTGAAACAAGCTGAGTATAAGCCCCTGGCATAATTGCTCCACCAACACAAACATTATCTTTGTTTATGCAGTTTACTGTGATAGCAGTCCCGCAGTCTATTGTAATTACTGGAGCGGGAGAAATTTGCATAGCACCTTGCAAGCCCAAGAGCCTATCAGAGCCAATCCCTGATATATGGTCATACTTAAAATCTGCATAATCTTCCAGAAGCTTTTCCGCCTCTATCAAAGTAAAGCTTTCCAGATCTTGTATAAGTTCCAAAAAGATATCCTTTTTTGAGGCGTTAACTGCAGAAAGAGCTGCAAATGCATAAATATTATCAAATGCGCGCAAATATTCTTTCAGTTCACTTACGCATGTCTGACCATATTCTATAGCAACAAGTTCACTGCCATCAAAAGCTTTCAGGCGTGAGTTGCCAATATCAAAAGCTATTAATTTAGAAAGGTTCAAGATTATACCTTATTGAATCACCATTATCAATTATTTTTTCTTCGTTGGTTTCAGTGTCAATAGCTAAAATTCTGCCGTCAGGTAAAATCCTGTGTATAACTACTAAACTATCGTTATTAAGCACCCTAGCAGTTTTACCAATGATTTTTAGCTCTTTTTGCCACTGATTAAAGATGTCAATATGATTGACGTTCAAAAATTCAATCAATTTTGACGCAAGCATATTAGTAAGCTCAACATTATCTATTTTGAAACCCAGCAATGAAAGCGACGTAGCTTTTTCTGAAAGCTCATCAAAATCTTCTTGCTCGTTATTTATACCAATTCCAATCACAGTTCTAGTACAGGAAGCCCCTAAAAAAGTATGTTCAGCTAAAATGCCGGATAGTTTTTTATATACATTGTTAACCTTTGCATATACATCATTAGGGTACTTCAACTGAAACCCATCATAATTGGTCAGTTTCGCAAGTACGCTTTTGGTTGCCAGGCAGGCAAGTATTTGATACATAGCAATATTATCTATTGCAATAGGTCCGTTTTCATGATTAATACCAAGAGAAGCATATACGTTCATACCGTAGTCGCCTTCCCAGGAGTGCTGGTTACGCCCTCTACCGTTTGTTTGATAGTCAGCAGTGACAAGCACCAAAGGGTGTTTATCTAAAAGCTCTTTGGCATAATCATTAGTAGAAGATATTTCTCTAAAATGTTCATGATGTAAAGAATACTCCATTTCACTCCTATTTTGCATTTTGTTGTATATCATTTTGTAAATTTTTTAAAATTATATTGGCAGCTTTAGCAAAAGCAATATTTATAGTATTAGCTTCATCCCCATCCCTCTTAATCGACTCCTTATAAATCTTTTTAAGAAGAATCGGTTGATTGTCTGAAGTTTCATATTTTTTAAGTGTAAATTCTACTTCCAAAGTCACAGAGTAATTATCACTATCATCTATCGCATATGCCATAGCGTCTATCACCTGTGCTTCCAGCACTAATTCCGGAGTAGAAATTTCAGCTGCATTGGATATGACTCCGGCTGCAGAAATTTCGCTTCTCTTCAACTGAGCAATTGTGATATTTCTAAAAAGATCTGAGAAATCTTCAATCCACCTATGATAAAAGAATCTGTGAATCTTATTCTCATCTCTCTTTTCTATCATCTGATCAGTATCAAATTGAGATAAACTGGAAAACGGCTTGATATATATCGATTGAGATATAGCCTCCGATTTGGCAATTTGCTGCGGAGCTCCGTCTGTCATATCATAATAATGAATTTCAGGATACTCTGATTTGATGCTGAAGCTGCATGCGCTTATTAGCAATGCCGTACATAGTGCTGAGAATACTACTTTAATCATAATGAATTTCTCTATAATTGGGCTAATTCTCAGTCTGAATATAATAAGGAATACCCATAAAAAAAAATATTTGAACATGCAATTGTTGGTAAAAAGAAACAAATCTGATTTATAATGAGATTAGTCGGATATATCAGCAAATGAATTAGCTTCAGGATATGCAGAATAAAAAAAAATGCATGAAATATTCCCTATTCGAGAAAAATATTAGGAATTTTGGAAAATTTACTATATAATGGTTCTATCAAATACAAAAACAGGTCTGTCAGAAAAATTGGCACAATAATTTCATAATATATAGTACAATAAAGCACCTATGACATTATGTCACTAATTATTATACAATAAATCAGACTGGTAGCTTAGAAGTTCAGAATCAAAATTAGGGAATAGGAGATTCAAATGGTTGAGAATAATAATAGAATAGAAGATAGAAACGAAACTTTAGTTGAAGAAAATCAGAACGATCTTAAAGCTATTAGCGGGAGTGGTAATATGGAACTTGCTCTACAAATTGAAAATCTCTTTAAAACCGACAGAAAAAAATTCTTAGGTTTCATCAGACAAAGAGTACGCAGCCAAGAAGAGGCAGAAGACATATTACAAGACGTTTTTACTAATGTACTTGCTGCATCTGCAAATGTTCAGAAGCCAATCGAAAATATCGCTTCTTGGGTGTTTACTGCAGTTAGAAACCGTATTATTGATTCTTACAGAAAGAAAAGAGCAGAAACCTTTTCTGACATGCAAACACCTGGTCAGGCTGAGGACGGAGTGGATGCTTTTGAAAATTTCTTGGGGGACTACTCAGCATCACCGGAAAATGATCTTCTACGCAAAACTATCTGGGAATCAGTGCAAGCAGGGCTTGCTGAATTACCGGATGAACAAAGAGAAGTGTTCGTAAGGAATGAATTTGAAGGAGTTTCTTTCAGAGAAATGTCTGAAGAAACAGGAGTTAACATCAACACTCTTCTTGCAAGAAAAAGATATGCTGTGTTGCACTTACGTAAAAAACTAAAAGAACTTTACCAATCTGTAAATGACAATTAAAATTTTTCGAAATATATTTCGTTATTATTAGGGTAAGCTAAATGCTTACCCTTTTTTTATTTCTATTTTTATACTGCACTTTTAAACTGCCATTATGACACACTGACAACGTGGCATTTCGTGGCCTTAATTTATAACTTTTTGTCATCATAAGGATTCTTTTGTCAATACAGAATTTTTGATTACAGTAAGCTCATAATGCAAGCCACTGTATTTAAAGGACTTAAAAATATGGGAAATTTTTAGAATTTATAAGATTTTAATATAATGAGAGCCACGGACGAAATACAAACATGCCACGGGATTCGTGACGTCCACGGAATACGAGGAGGGAATATGAGAGAATACTTTGAAAAATATAAAACAATTGCTGTTTACGGAATGAGTTCAAATCCAGTTAAAGCTGCTCACTCTGTTCCGATGTTCTTAAAAAAGCAAGGCTATAATATTATTCCAATCAATCCTAATTCCGCTGAAATAGCAGGAATGCAATCATTTTCTAAATTGATAGATATACCGGATAAGATTGATATATTAAACGTTTTCAGGCCTTCTGAAGACGCCTTAGCTATTGTTGAAGAAGCAATTGAGAGAAAAAGAATAAAAGGCGACATTAAAGTTATTTGGCTTCAATTAGGCATTGAAAATGATGCAGCTAAAAAACTTGCTCTAAAGCATGATATTGCATTTGTTCAAAACAAATGTATGTATGTTGAATATCTAAATTCTTAGTTTACTGGTACAATCTAATAAATAAGGCACAAAAGCTAACTTGCTCTTGTGCCTTAATACATTTAAAATATAAAATAATTGATTATTCGACAGGAGCTTCTTCAAACTCTATAAAATCTTCTACCTTTTCCCAACCAGAACCTTTTCTAATCAAATAGAACTGCTCTTCAGTCATATCAATTACGGTTGATTCTCCTAAGAAATCATATGAGTCAGAAGTAACAACTACGTCAACTAATTTAGAAAAAGCCTCAATTAATTCTTCAGGCTCGCTTGGCATATCATTATCTCTAATCTTTGCAGATATTGAGATAATTGGATGGCCTACTTCTTTAAGAAGTAATCTTGCTAAAGTATGTTGTGGTACTCTTATGCCCGCAGTGCTTCTTTTAGGATTCTGCGCAAACTTAGGTACTTCTTTAGATGCCGGAAGTATAAATGTATAAGGGCCCGGTATCAATCTCTTAATAGTCTTATATGCTTCATTATTTACTTTTGCAAATTCAGATATATTGGAAAGCGAATCGCATAAAAAAGTCAGCGATTTATTATTTGAGAGTCCTCTGATTCTTCGTATTTTTTCAATAGCATTTTTGTTAGATAGATTGCAACCTAAAGTAAAGCCTGTGTCGGTTGGATACAAAATTACTACACCATCTTTTACAGCATCAGCTACCGCACTGATTTTTTTTATCTCAGGTGTTTTTGAGTGGATATTATAAACTAATGCGCCCATACAAGTCTCCTGTATATTTATGGCTCAAAAATGGGGTGTGTAGGCCGGCCTACTTCTTTCTACTAAAGTAAAAATAAAAAGGCAAACCTATTGCTACTAATAATAGACCAAAAAGTGAGTTAATTATTTGAGTATTTCCTACGTAATAATTTACAATGTCATTATAAAGAGTTAAAACGACATAAGCAAATGCAAATATCAAAAAACTAAGTGGAATCCACGGATATAATGGTACTTTATATGGCCTTTCTGCATTGGGATGCTTCTTTCTCAAAACAAAAACTCCATAAGCACCCATTCCATAAAAAATAAAACTTACAAAAATCAACATGTCAGTCAAAATATCAAATGTGCCGCTTAATACTAATATACAAGACCAAAAAGCCTGCAACATTAGAGATTTGACAGGTGTCCGAAATTTTGGATGTAAATATCCTACAAACCCAAAGAACAATCCGTCTTGCGACATTTTATAGTACACTCGAGACGAAGCCATAATAGTGCCGTTTGCAGTTCCAAAAGTGGAAATCATCACAGCTGCTGAAACAAAACCGGCTCCTACTCCTCCGATAGCAATTTGAGCAACGTCTGCAGCAACAAGTTTACTTTTTGCCATAAGATCAATAGGCATTACATACATAAATGCAGTATTTATAAGTAAATAAACAACAATAACTATTATCATACCTATTATTAAAGCTTTTGGTATGTTTATTTGAGGAGATTTTATTTCACCTGCTAAATATGTAATATTATTCCAGCCGTCAAATGACCAAAAAGCTCCTGCAAAAGCAGCAGCAAAAGCACCAAACATACCCGCTGAACCAAAAGTATTATTTTCAATTGGTAATAAATTATCTATACTCCCTGTTGTAGAAAATATGGCAAATCCTACCAAAGCTACCAAAGCAATTAACTTCATCGATGTAAAAACAAGAGATATT
Organism: uncultured bacterium; assembly: GCA_942490685.1. GTDB lineage: Bacteria > Bacteroidota > Ignavibacteria > Kapaibacteriales > UBA2268 > JBFHIJ01. Next base: position 114,171 of record CALNXW010000031.1, on the reverse strand, counting down.
CTACCTCCATATTTAACTCCGAAATAGTTTGCAGTACTCAAAAATACTATAACACCAATCGTCACACATTTAACTCCAATATCATATAGCGGATAAATGTATCCTATGTACGGAATATAGAAATAAATACTTTTCTCCAGCTCTGAGCTGAACCTTGGTAAAACATGGAAGAATTGACTATACTCAGCAAAAACATATGAAATCGATGCAATTGACCCGGACTGGATAACAGCAAATATAGACCAACCATAAAGAAATGCCCATAGCTTGCCATACATTTTCTCAAAATAAACATACTGCCCTCCTGTTTCCGGATACATAGCTGCAATTTCTGCATTAGTTAAGGCACCAAAAAGGGTAATAATTCCGGCAAATATCCAAACTAATATCATCAAATCCGGCGATCCAAGCTGTGAAGCCATAAAAGCAGGCTTTTTAAATATACCTGATCCAATCATAGCACCGGCGACAATAGCAATTGTGGTATATAAACCAAGATGAGGGATTAGTTTTTTGTCTTGCTGCATATCATCTCTAATATTGTTGTTTCAATACAAAGATAAGAATATGAAACAAGTATAAGAAATGATTTATTTTAATATGAGTAAAGCTTGATTTGATAGTAAACAATATAGCAAAGTAAAGATTCTTAAATCTCACTACGACACAAAAAAAAGGTCGTGGAAATTTTGTCCCCACGACCTGCAAGTATTATATATCAAAAGATACTATTTCAATATATCTAATAATTCTACTTCAAAAATAAGAGTAGAGTTTGCAGGAATAGATCCCATAGCTCTTGCACCATAACCTAAGTTAGATGGGATATAGAATTTATATTTTGCACCAACTTTCATAAGCTGAAGACCTTCTGTCCAACCAGGAATTACTTGGTTTAGTGGGAATTCAGCAGGAGTACCGCGATCTACAGAACTGTCAAATACATCGCCATTTACCAAAGTACCATGGTAGTGAACTTTAACTCTGTTAGTAGCTATTGGCTGAGCGCCTTCACCTTCTCTGATAACTTCATACTGCAAACCTGAAGCAGTTTCTTTTACGCCTTCACGTTTTTTATTTTCTTCTAAGAACTTTTTACCTTCAGCCACAGCAGCTTCAGTTTTCTTAGCAAAATAAGCATTCATGATTCTTTGAGCATCCATATCACTTACAAGAGTGTCTTTTTCAATACCTAAAGAGTTTCTGATACCGGATTTGAATGCATCCATATTGATATCGTCCAAATTATCTTTTTTAAGATTTACACCAATAGATCTGCCGATGATATAAGAAACACTGTCTAATTCAGACTTTAATTCTACTTTTTTGTTATCGTTGTCTGCGTTAGCGTTGCAAGCAATAATACCTACAATAACGGCTGCCAATAAAATCATTTTGGATTTCATCGATAAACTCCTCGAAATTTTATAATAAAAAAAATATTATCTTCGTAATATAGATTTTGTATATTTTGTAAGAGACTTGAACAGTCTGCATAATTACAAACTGTAAAGATACCAATATTTCAAGAGAAAGTAAAAGCTTATTATACATTAACTTAATTGGAGTAAATAATGCCAAAAATAATCGAAGGAATGTTTGATGCTAAGGGCAAATCCTTTGCAATCGTAGTAACAAGATGGAATCAATTTGTAGTATCTAAATTGCTAGATGGCGCTCTTGATGGGCTTAAAAGAAATAAGGCGGACGACAATAAAATAACAATTGCTTACTGCCCGGGATCTTTTGAAATACCCCTAGTGGTTCAAAAGTTTGCAAAATCCGGCAAATATGACGCTGTGATTGCTCTTGGCGCTGTAATCAGAGGAGCGACTCCACACTTTGACTATGTTTCAGCAGAAGTTACAAAAGGTGTGGCACATGTTCAACTTGAAACAGGCATCCCTTGTGTGCTTGGAGTGTTGACAACTGACACAATAGAGCAAGCAATTGAACGTGCAGGCAGCAAAGCGGGTAATAAAGGTTTTGAAGCTGCTACTGTTGCAATTGAAATGGTCAACCTGCTTCAAGACTTAAAATAGGGATTATTAATATTTCAGCGAATAGAACCATGCGTAATATATTTCTTCTGACTCTGATTTATCTTTTTTCTTCTACTTGCCTTCAAAGTCAGGTAAGGCTTGACAACTGGCAAACATATTCAGCTCTCACTGACATTTATGAAGTAGATGTAGACAAGAACAATGTGATTTGGGCTGCTACCACCGGAGGCTTGTTTAGCTATGACTTGGAATCGAAAGTACTAACTCCTTATTCCAACATAGATGCTCTATTGAGCTTAGACATTACTTCAGTTTTATGCAGCGAAAGTGGAGAAGTTTACGCCGGATCTTCTGATGGAGTTATTCATATCCTAGATAACAATAAGAAATGGACATATCTGACTGATATTCGAGCAGCCGGACTACCAAATAGCTCAATCAACAAAATGCTTTTTTATAATGGAAATTTGTACGCTGTAGGTGGCTTTGGAATTTCTACAGTTGATATAGAAAACCATGTTTTTATAGAATCTGCATCCAGATTCAGCTCATTACCTCCTAATACTGAAGTACGAGATATAGTAATTAAAAATGATTCTATATATCTGGCTACTTCTTCCGGTATAGTAGCAGCTTCTGCAAGCACGTCTTTTGTTGATCCTAACTCTTGGACTGTATATACTACTCCTGAGCAAGATTATAATTCTTTTGTAGAAATAGAAACATTTAATGATAAAATCTATGCAGTAACGGAAGATAGATTATATATAATTGAAGATGGTAATCTTGTTATAGAAGCTGAAGTACAGTATGGGATAGTAGGCTTAGAAGCCTCAAGTAATAATTTATATTATTCCGGCCTTTTCAATATCAAAACCGGAGATAAAACAATTTCTTTCCCTAGGGAAGAAGTAATCTCAGGCATAAAAATTCTTGATGAAGAGCAAGGTACATTCGTAGTCTTATTAAAAAAATCAGGCTTTGGTATTGCAAAGCAAGATGAGATGGAAACAGTTATTCCTAATTCACCAAATTCCAATTTGTATAGTTCTACAGATGTCGACCCTCAGGGCAGACTATGGATTGCTACTTCAAACGGTGGCGGCACTGGTGTAAATCTTTTTGACGGAGAGACTTGGACACACTTCACAAATAAAATCGAAGACCTGACTTCCAATGATTTCTTCAAAATATACTCTGCATCAAACGGCAAGACTATTGGATCTACATGGGGAGATGGTTTCTTTATATTTGAACCAGATGGATCTTTCAAAAGATACGATGAGCAAAACTCTCCTATGAGAGGTATCTCCACATCTCCTAAATATACATTAGCAGGATGTGCACAATATGATTTCTCAGGAAATCTCTGGGTTGTGAATTATGGAGAAAACTCTGAAGGACCTGTTCTTTTGTCTATGCTTCCTGATGGTACTATGCATTCATTCCCTAATAGAGTAAATAGTACAGCCAGACATTATGTACCAATGACTATTGACTTTGCCGGTACCAAATGGCTAGGTGCAACTGAAAAATTCAACAGCGGCCTTTATTACTTCAATGAACATGGAAGCTTGGAAGACTTGTCTGATGATATTTTTGGAACTTACACCACGTCAACTCTTAATAATTTACCTTCTAACACAATAACTGACTTAGTTACAGACAAGCAAGGTAAAATATGGGTTGGCACTTCGGAAGGTATTTGTCAGATTTTAAATCCGAGTGCAGTATTAAGTGATGCTAAACCAATAGTAGTTTTCAGTGATTTAATCGGCAACGCACAAGTTTACGATATTGAAATAGATGCTATAGACAATAAATGGGTCGCCACTTCTTCAGGTCTTTGGGTACTAAATAATGACGGCACTGAAGTTCTTGCTATTATAAATAAAAGGAACTCTCCACTCACTACAAATACTATTAACAGCGTTACTTTAGATGATGCTTCCGGTAGAGTATTTATTGGCACTAAAGAGGGCCTGTTTACTGCATATAGTTTATCAGTGGAGCCGGAAGAAAATCATAACATATCTTGCTACCCTCAACCTTTTAAACCTCGTAGAGATTCTGAAGTTGTAATTGAAGGCTTAGCAGGTAATTCAGATGTAAGAATATTAACGACCAACGGTCAACTCGTAGCAGAAATTCAAACTGCAGGAGCAAAAACGATATGGAATGGTAAAGATATAAATGGGAATTATGTTCAAACCGGAGTATATCTTATAGTTGCCAGCTCTGAAACAACAGGCTCATCTGCAGTACATAAAATTGCAATTATAAACGAATAACCGATATACAAATATAGATATAGTGGCTTCTTGGAAATTCTTCCGAGAAGCTTTTTTTTATTCAGGTTTTGCATCTGCCTAAAAATGTCGGAGTCTTTAAGTTCACGAAGTGAGAAGTTTAATTAGATATGTATTTGATAAAAAAGGACTGAAGAATGCTGAAGTAAACCTTATTAAGCTTTAGACAATAAGGGAGTGTTGTTTTCTGGCAAGAGATAGTAGCTAATCAGAATATGGAGTAAATACAAAAAAACCGATACACATTACTGCATATCGGTATTATTTCTTTTGAGCCAACGAACGGAGTCGAACCGCCGACCGGCTGATTACAAATCAGCTGCTCTACCAGCTGAGCTACGTTGGCTTGATGCTTACTTTATCTTCTCTAGAATATAAAGTCTTCTGTTTTTTCAAAGAAGTGAGCCAACGAACGGAGTCGAACCGCCGACCGGCTGATTACAAATCAGCTGCTCTACCAGCTGAGCTACGTTGGCTTGATACTTACTTTATCTTCTCTAGAATTATAAAGTCTTCTGCTTTTTCAAAGAAGTGAGCCAACGAACGGAGTCGAACCGCCGACCGGCTGATTACAAATCAGCTGCTCTACCAGCTGAGCTACGTTGGCTTGATACTTACTTTATCTTCTTTAGAATTATAAAGTCTTCTGTTTTTTCAAAGAAGTGAGCCAACGAACGGAGTCGAACCGCCGACCGGCTGATTACAAATCAGCTGCTCTACCAGCTGAGCTACGTTGGCTTGATACTTACTTTATCTTCTTTAGAATTATAAAGTCTTCTGCTTTTTCAAAGAAAGTGAGCCAACGAACGGAGTCGAACCGCCGACCGGCTGATTACAAATCAGCTGCTCTACCAGCTGAGCTACGTTGGCATCTATCAAAAAAGGTTTACAAAAATAGCTAAAATATTTTATAAAGCAAAATAAAATATCATTGCTGCATAAAATAAAGTGAATTATCACCAAGATATTAGCTTTATATTTTGGTTATTCAAATTTTCCTGATGCATCACCTCTATATCCGCGCATGAAATCTTCACAGGCTAAGGCTTTTTTACCTTGCAGTTGGAACTGATCTAGCTTAAGTGCACCATTTACAGCCTGTACAAAAATTGAATTTTCTTTGCACACAAATTCTCCGGGCTCTAACCCCATATCATCACTAACTTCACATTTCAATATTTTAAAGCTCTTATCGCCCCACATAGTCCATGCTGCAGGAACCGGTGACATACCATGGATATAATTTCTCAGTACTAAGGCATCCGTGTTCCAATTGATCCTTATTTCATCACGAAATATTTTGGGTGCCGGAGTTGCTAAGCTGTCATCCTGCTCCAAAGGAGTAAAGTTTCCTTTTAACAATAAATCAATAGTTTCTACTGCTAATGCAGCAGATTCAGGCATTAACAAGTCATGCAAATCTCCTGCTGTAGAACCATCAGGTATTGCTATTTCTCTTTTAAGCAACATATCACCTGTATCTACTATATCTTGGAGCAAGAATGAAGTCACACCACTTTTTTTGTCTCCATTGATAATAGCATGATTGATCGGTGCTGCTCCTCTATATTTTGGTAACAAAGAGCCATGAATATTGAAAGTGCCAAGTTTGGATTTTGTATATATCTGACGGGGAAGTATTCTAAATGCAACTACGCAGATTATATCTGCGCCAATTTCTGCAATTTGTTTTTCAAATTCTTCATCTTTCAGCTTATCAGGTTGAAGAACCGGAATACCAAATTCCAATGCTTTTTCTTTGACAGGAGACGCCATCATTTTTCTGCCTCTTCCCTTTTGCTTATCCGGCACAGTTACAACTGCAGTTACACCCCACTTGTTATGTATTGCTTCCAAAGTAGGAACAGCAAACTCAGGAGTACCCATAAAAACTATTTTAGGCTGGCTCATCTATTTGTCTCCAAATCAAATCAGGAAAATATATTACACAAATATAAGTTATTTCTATATCTCATAAAAACTATTAGAATGATGCTTTATAGTTACATCAAACATCTACTTACTCTAAAACAAAAGGGTGCAATACCTGCACCCTTTTACATAAACGATTTTTAGCTTGATATTTATTCAACAATAAATTTCAATACAAAAAGTGCCGCAAGTACTACAGTTACCCAAGATATGTCTTTAAACTTACCTGATAAGAGTTTAAGTACTACATAAGAAAGCATACCAAATACAACACCTTCAGCGATACTATAAGCCAACGGCATCATAATTACTGTCAAAAACACAGGAATTGTTTCTGTGATATCGTCAAAGTTTACTTTCAATATTGGAGATAGCATAAATGCACCAACAAGAATAAGCGCAGGAGCTGTTGCAGCTGCCGGAACCATTAAAAATAGCGGCGCAAAGAATAGGGAAAGTAAAAACATACCAGCAGTAGTCAATGATGTAAGACCTGTTCGGCCACCTGCAGAAACACCAGATGCAGATTCTACATAAGTAGTTACTGTGGAAGTACCAAGCATTGCACCAACAGTTGTACCAATAGAGTCAGCAAAAAGAGCCTGTTTAACTCTAGGTAATTTACCGTCTTCATCAATCATATTTGCTTTTGAAGCTACACCCACCAATGTTCCAACTGTATCAAACATATCTACAAATAAAAATGTAAATAATACAATTAGCATATCCATTGTAAATACTTGCGAGAAGTCAAACTGGAATGCAATTGGAGCAATACTAGGAGGAGTAGAAATTAATCCGCCATCCGGCAGATTAGTAACACCAAACGGAATACCAAGAAGAGTAGTTGCAAAGATACCTATCAACAAAGCACCTTTTACATTTTTAGCTAGTAAAACACCACTCAAAATTACACCAAATAACATTACCAATACATTTGTAGAATGGATATCACCTAAACCAACAAGTACAGCATCGTTATTTACAATTAGACCTGCATTTTGCATACCAATAAAAGCAATAAATAACCCTATACCTGCTGATATGGCATGCTTCATATTTATCGGTATGGCATTAACTATCATCTCCCTGATATTGAACAAGGTCAATATCATAAATATGATACCTTCTAAAAATACAGCCGTTAGAGCGAACTGCCATGAGTATCCCATGCCCAAACATACAGTGAATGCAAAAAACGCATTTAAACCCATCCCTGGGGCTAATGCGAAAGGTAATTTTGCCACTAATGCCATTACAAGAGTTGCAACGATAGATGCTATTGCAGTTGCAGAGAAAACAGCATGTTTATCCATCCCAGCTGCTGATAAAATATCAGGGTTCACAGCAAGAATATAAGCCATAGTCATAAAGGTTGTAATACCAGCTATAACTTCGGTCTTTACTGTGGTATTATTCTCTTTGAGTTTATAGAATTTTTCGAACATAATAGATTATCTTAAATGTTTAAAATACTTACTTAGAAAGTCCATCTTACAGCTACTGTCGGATTAACCATGAAGCCTTTATTGACAGCAAAGTTGTTACTTAACTCTATCTCAGTACCAATTGATAATTGCTCTGTTGGGTTGTACCATATTTGAGGCTCAGAAAGGAAGATATAATCAGCCGTATCCATATTTCCCTCATCATCGAAAACAGGAGTCTCTTCTTTCCAAAAATCAGCAAATCCGGAAAAAGTAAACATCTTATCCATGAAGTGGAGAGTCCAAACTCCGGTTAACTGGAAAGAGGCGTAATCAGTATTTTCGATATTTTTATACATTGCCTGAATTGTAAAGATTCTCGAAAAATCTTGAGATGCAAAAGTGTAATGTGCACCATACAACCAAGCATTATTGAATGTATTTGGACCACTTTTTCCACCATTAAACTCGATATGAACTTCAAGCGGTTCATCCCAGAATCTTATACCTCTGGCAATTTCCATATATGCTCCTGAGACACCACCACCGGAATTGTAATCCAGATCAGTAAATGTAAAAGTACTTCCATACTTATCTACTTTAAACATTTCAAAAGTAGTAGTAAAATATTCACGATCTTCTCCAAGATCATAATGCAATTGAAGATTTTGAGCATTTGCATAGATAGACATAGCAAACACAGCTACAAGGGTTAAAAGAATCTTTTTCATACCCATCCAATATATTGTTTTAAAATCACCTAATAGCTATATATGATATACAATATAGTATATTTATAATAATTTACAACCATATTTTGCGCCTGTATCTTACAGTATATTGTAATTATTATATTTCAATAGAGAATATTTTCGCAATATAATTGATTTATTTGATTTAGTAAAGCACGGATTTTAAAATCAATAATTTCGGAATTTTAAAGGACTTGTAAAATCTTAGAGGTAAAAGACTATCTTGCGATTTTTGAGAAAAAGGGAGAATTATCAGTCATATTCTCCCCCTTTGCCTTTTCTTTAATTTAATAGTACGAATAAATTTGTGTCGTAATCTTTTGGCAGTATAAACAAGCTGTCAGGCTTCGAATTTGGATAACCTATGTTAAGCGGTGTGGAATAAACACAAAATTCGGTTTCGTCATTTGTATAATAGTCTCTTGTCGCTTTGAAATAGATAAGCGATTCATCACTTGAGAATTGTGATCCAACTCCAAGCCCATAATAAGGACTTGAAAGTGAATCTGCCAATACCGGATTAAAAAGCCAACCACTTGTTAGGTCAAACAATGCAATTCCTCCTCCACGCCATTGCTTGAAAAATTTGCCGTCTTTTTTTGAGAACATTCCACAGGCAACGAAGTCATTGTAATCATCAAGTGGAATTGAGTTTCCGCTGTTAACATCCATTGCTTGCTTTTTCTTATCATAATCTAAAATTACTTTATTGTTGTCAGCACTCACAAAATAAATCCGCGAATCACCCTCAGCAATTCTCACATATCCTCCTTGTACCAAATTCCACTTTACTACAAATCTATAGTCTATATGATAAGAGCCCATATCAGTACCATATCCATGAGCCTTTACCACCATGAAGCTTTCATCTTGAGAAAGTGCAAAAATACCACTGAGTGATCCGCCCTCTGTATCGTAACCCTGTTCAGGTTGTGCAAGTACAAAAGGTGTTGCAGATCCTGAAAATGTATATTCATCTGTTTTTGGATTATATATACAAATTTGGGCATCATGATAATCATCCCAAGGATTTTCTGTTTCATATACTGCCATAAAAGCAATTCTTCCATCTGAAAAGACTTGTGGTCTTACTGCCGGCACACTCCAATAAAAATCTTCTTCACTTGATGATGGTATAGGTATTACTTTTACATCTGTTGGATTATCAACATCAAAATATGCAATAGGAGTATTGCCTTCCAGCGGTTGCTTGTAGTATGTAAATGCTAGCCTGCCATTTTTATAGTCTAAATAATCATTACTTGAATAGTAAGGAAAGTAAGTGGATAGAAATTGTACTGTATTCCCATTGTTACTGACAATGCACATACCGTCATCAGGGCCGTGCACACCACCACCGTTATAACCTACTAAAAACTTAAGTGAACTTGGTTTACCATTGTTATCCACAATTGGGTCAGTACCTGAGTCATTACACTCACCACTCATTAGCATCATAACAAGAGTTATAGAAAATATGATTTTAACATATCTTCTAACTTGCTGAGAAAAACTAAAATAGCTACTCATGTTTCACCTCATATTGATATCAGGACAATTGATATAGATATATAGTAAAACGTGATTCACTGTTAGGTCTTTTGTTGTAATCAAAATAGTTTAGCACACTTGCTAATGTTGTGGTTATTTCCGTAAGTATTTATATATATTATATTTGGAAAATCAATTCATATAATATATTTTGAATAAAATTATTAGTTATTAAACAATGGGATTGCGAATTTGAATTCTATTTATATAAAAGAAGGAAATCCGCACAACTTCTTAGATATGAGTATGTGTGGCTACAAAGACAGTAAAAACAAAGGATATACTGATAAAGTAGCTTGGAATACCAAAATGTACGAACTTGGTATGCGCTACAATTATCTAATGGATGAAAAAGACAATGCTATTGGCGGTATAGAATTTATGCCTTCTGAAAGCTCTTTAAGGCCTATCCAAGCACCCGGTTATATTATGATAAATTGTCTTTATATAATGAAAAAACCGTATAAAGGTCAAGGCTTTGGAAAGCAACTATTAGATAGTTGTGTTGATTATGCAAAAAATAATAATTTTTCCGGTGTTGCTGCTATTGTAAGAAAAGGATCATGGATGGCCGATAGCTCTTTATTTATTAAAAATGGCTTTACAAGTGCCGGAAAAGTCATAAACGGATACGAATTAGTATATCTCAAAATAGATGATACAGCAGATATTCCTTTTGTACAGATAAAAGATATTCCTGGGGAATATAATGAAGGACTACATGTTTTCTATTCTTGTCAATGCCCTTATACTGCCAAAGCAATTGACGATATTGCTTCAATAGCCAGTAAAGAATTTGGATTAACTTGTAATTTGATAAATTTAGATAATAATGAAATAGCTAAATTTTCTCCTTTTGGCACATTCCATATAGTACATAATGGGGAACTCATAGCATTTCATCCAATCAGTGGCACCAGATTTAAAAATATAATGAGTAAAAGAGTTTAAAAAAAATCTCTCAGACTATATATGTTTGAGAGATTTTTATATTTCTTATTTAGATACTATTATAATTTCGGTTCGCCGATTTAATCTTCTACCGAATTTAGTAAGATTACTTGCAATAGGCTTTCTTTCACCATGGCCAACTATTTTAATTCTATTCTTAGCAACACCTTTAGCAGCGATGTAATTTTTTACACTCTCAGCTCTCTTGCTCGAAATAAAATCATTAATTTCCATCGATCCTACTGAATCTGTATGTCCTTCTACAATAATAGTAATATTTGGCTTATCTATCATGAATTTAGCCATAATGTCTAATTCAGGTACTTTTGTAGGCAAAGACGCATCATTAGTTTCATAAAGAAGATTTTCGATAATTAGCTTTCTTCCAAGTTCTACTATCGGAATTTTTCTTTTTACTAATTTTTTGGTTTTTTCATCATACAATGCAATTTCTATCTCGTCAGGGATTGCTTCCTGATCTGATCTGTAATACATAGCAAATCTATTTGCTAATTGATTAGAAAAATTGTTTAGAATACGTGAAAAGTCCTTATTAATGTCATAGTTATTGCCATTAGTACGTTTGGACATGCCTCTATACACTGTTAGTTTGTATGGTGTAATCGAGAAAAGTCGAATTTGATTCTTCTGAAACATTTCAACTATTGATTTCTCTGTTTGATTTGTAACACCATCACCTCTTTCACCTTTTTCATAGAAGTTAGCATCAGTTATTAGTACAGCTACTTTATCACAAGATTTTCTGAACTTAATCTTAGCTGCAGCTTCTAAACCTTCAAGAACGTTTTCATCAGGATTTAGACCACCTTTACTCTTTATTGATTCAATCCAGCCAATAAACTCTTCAATATTATCAGTCGGCTGATAAACTCTTTCAAGATCATCAGTAAATAGAACCAAGCCAAGTCTAGCATCGATGCCGCTTAGTTTCAAATTATCAGAAAAAGATCTGATATGATCTTTAATTTTATGATATATTTTATCCATAGTTCCGGTGCCATCAAGCACAAAAACAAAATCTACGGGAGATTCTTCAGCCACTTTAAGCTTTTCAACCTTAAAGACCTTCTTTTGCTTTCCGCCTTCATAGATAAACATATGATCAGCTTCAAGCTCTTCCAAAGGCTCTCCTTCTGCATTATACGCTTCTATAGTGATTTTTATTTCCGGGAATTTAGATATATCTACACTGCGAGTGCTTATTTGAATATCGCCTTCTTCATAAGATATTTTGGCATTTTCAATTTCTTCTCGCTTTTGCTCTAAAGTGTCTATTTTGCTGACTAATGCTGCATTTAGAAAGGGGGGAAAAACTATCAGCAGTAGGCATAATAAGTACAATATGCGATTCATGTGCTTTTATAACCCTACTTTATATTTTTAATATTAAGGTAATAATAATGCCCCCAGCCCTAAGTTATTAGTGCATTGGGGGCATTACATCTTTTATCTTTTACTATATAGTAAGTCTTAGAACAGGTGAAATCATGAAGAAATTACCTACTTCGTAAGAGTGTTTATCTCTTAGAACTGTAGAGTATTTACCTTCAAGATAGAACCAGTTGCCAAACAACGGAATATAAGCTCTAGCTAACAATACTTGATTTGCAACCTGAATACTTGCACCAAACGGGAAAGCTGCTTGATTTCTGTATTCGACTTTTGCAAACATCCAATCCATAAATTCATCTGGTTTGTAGAACTTCAAGCCATCAACTTGATTGTTAGTCAAGAAGTAGTCTGCAGTTTTTTCTTCGTATTGTACATAAAGTCCATATTCTTGAACTTCATTGTAGCTGACACCAAGATCAAATCTAAAATAGTTTTCAGGATCTTTAGGATCAATCCACCAGTGGTAGAAAGCAGAGATTCTGCCGGTTGTTCCAAGAATTGGTGCTATAGCAACAATATCTTCCTGAGTTTCAGAATTTGGATTAAACTGGGCACCATATGCATTTTCCATGAAGCCAAATGCTGTAATATCAATTTGCTCTGTAGTAATTTTTGTTACAGGCACATCAAAGTTAGCTGTGATACCTGCTTCAGGATGGAAAGGCATATGGAAATCCAAACCTAAAGAAAGTTTACCTTTTGGTTCAGAGTTCAATGTTCTTTTTTGCATCCAATCAGTTAAGCTACTTGTACCACCAGCGTTATATGCTGCTTCTAAAGCTTCAACTTTAGGCATATCACCTCTGTTGATACCTGTGTTTAATTTATAAGAACCACCTAAATAAGCATTAATAAGATAAGGAACTCTATCAGTAGTTCTAGGGTCTTCATTAATATAAAGAGGTCTTTGTAAAGTAATGCTACCTTGACCAGCTTGCCAGAAATGATAACCAATATCATCAACACCAATATTAGATCTTAACCAAAAACCAGTTTTACCGATTTTGATTGCTTGCTCAAACATAGATAATGTAAAAGCATGAGTAACATTAGATGGTTGTAAATAATCGATAATAGCAGACGTTTGAGAGCCACTTAGTGGAATTTCCTGAGGAATTTCGCTAAAGCAGTAATCTCTTGTAGAAAATTCTGCTCTTATGCCACGATCTAAACCATTATATACTAATTCACCAGAGATAAAGCCAACTAAAATTTCTGTTAGCTGAACATCAATATCATAAGCAGACATTGACTCTTTACCGCAAGTAATAGTAATAATTTCAAATGGTTCATCATCATAAGCTCTAGGAGCTGCTAAGATTTCAACATTATTCATATCCAAATTTTCTTTTGGATATTGAGCGTTTACAAACGATCTATAAATTTGGAACTGCAAATCTCTTTCGCATACTTTCCATCTTGGAAAATATCCTTTTATTTCAGAGTCAATTGTAGTAAGAGAATCTATAATTGCTCCTTTATCAGGAATCATAGTCTGAGCGTCAGACTTAGTATACCCAAAGACAAATGCAGCTACTAACAAGAATAAGATATTTCTTTTCATGTGATTTCTTCTTTATTTCTTTGACTAATACAACAAACATTAATTAAAATACAAAGATAAATCTTGCCATTGGGATAAATAGATTTTCTTCTACTTCCCATGGTTCATTAGTATCTTTAATAGCATTAAAGAAAGCTTTACCTTCTAATCTTAATGCAAATAAATCCTTAATTACCGGGATATGAATCCAAGAAGACATGTAAATTGATTCATCAAAGTATTGAAGCGTTAACCCATAAGGAGTAGCTATGTTTTTAACCATAAAGTCCATTTTAGCAGAGATGCCACCGATAGTTTTAGTAAACTCACTATCGTCAATCAATTTGTAAGCACCTGTAGTGATGTTGTTTTCATCTTCTTCTAAAACGTCACCCCATGCTTCCATTTTATAAACAGTACCACCAAGACCAAATCTTAAATGGTAATCTTTATCAATAGCTAGACCAAATGTATAATGAAGAGTTGCATTAGCTCTTACCATATAATCTTTTGTATCATCTAGTTCTGAAACTAGTGGAAGTTGATCTAAGTCAATTCTGTTATCATTATAATCAGTTCTGTTTGCATCACCGAATACCCATCCAAAGCTCACGTGGAACACACCACTTTGAGGTATAACTTTGAAAGGAAAATCCAATTGACCAGCAATACCAACACCGCCATGAGTAAATGATCTTTCATAGTCAAGCATTTCCTGACCTAATTTAGACCAACCGGAAGTAGGAAGGATTGCACCAATTTTAATGTTTTCCCACAATGCGGAGAAAGTCATTCTTTCACTCCACATTGAAGGCATATTGATTTCATCTATACCATATTTAAGTTCCAAACCAAATTTTGGCAAGTTGCTATTAGTAATAAATGAAAGTGTATCAGTAACACCATCTTCATATGTTTGTGTTTCTACTTCGTAACGTTTCCAGCTTACTAAATCAGGAGAAACAACAAGCTCATGGTTTTTGTAGTAGTCAGTTGGTTCAGCGTTAGAAATTCTAACAAATTTTTGAACATCTGAAAACGAGATATCGCCTTCTCTTTCAATCAAAGAGCGAGAGATACCATACTGAGGATCAGTCCATCTTTTCATAGTACCGATGCCTTGCGCTTCACTTGTTCTTTTCTCAACGTTAGACTGCATAAATGCATTTTCTAAAAGCTGATACATATTTTCTGCGTTATACTGCTCAGGATCTAAATCGAACTGAACCAATTCAGGCCAAGTATAGATATTTTTACCTGATGCATTATCAACATTCTTTTTAATGTCAGTATTATCTTCCATAGAAATAATCATGGCGATAATAGTATTAGGAACAAGCTGATCTCTGTCAACTTTTTTTGTAGTGATTACATAAGCTTCTCTAACAACTTGTTGAGAGCCCTTGTTAGGGCTCAAGATTTCAACAAGTGCATCGAAGTGTTTAGGTATTTCACCAAAATTGTTTATCAACTTTCTCTGGATACTTGATTTAGTATCACCTGCCAATAAAAAATTCTTTATCGAATTAACAGCTTGCGGATCAGTTTCATCTAATATTTTTTGAACATCACCAACTATAGCAGTAGTGTTTTCAGCTGCTTCTTTATCTTTTATTATTTTTCTTACGTCTCTTACATCTTTCAAAGAATAAACGTCAATTGTTGAAAAGCGATAGTTTTTGTACCTATTCAAAATACTTTCAAGTTTAACCCTGAATGATTCATCGCCCTGCGCATTTGCAGTCATAGGCAATATCATGCTTAACATTAATAGGCTTAACAACAAACTCGATGCTTTCTTCATCATATTTATTTGCCCTTGCAATTTAAATTACTTACTATTTAAAACTTTAAGATTTATTTCAATTTACTGTTATCTTCTGCGAGCGCCACCGCGGCCACCACGTCTTTGTTCCGGTTCGAAGTCAATCCTAATAGGAATAACTTTCTGAACTGGTGACGACTGAACACCATTGACACCATTTGTAGCAACTGCTTTAACAGTTATGTTAACAGTACCTCTTACTTTAGTTTCGCCGGCAGGCAATTTACCTGCAAGTTCGAATTCCATTTCATAAGCACCCTCGCCTGTTGCATCTAACATCGGTTCAACAGCAACACTGTATCCCGCAAGACCTTCTACAATCTCAGTGCTTAAAACATCAACTTTAATATTTGCAGGAGTATTTGCTTCATCACCACTTAATGGAGATGTAACAGTTAAACCAGACAAACGTACTTTGATTTTGCTTGAAGTACCTGAGAAATCAGGGATAACATTTGAATTAATACCTGCTTCTTCTTGTTTCAATGTATAAGTTTTTGCAGGGAATATCTCCACTAATTCATTTGTATGAGGTTGTTCCCATACAACACTGAATGTTACTTCTCTAGCGTCAGGAGTATATTTGATATTATCTTCTTTAGTAACAGACAAGCCTTGAATTGCATTAGCTTGAGTTTGAGAATCTGTAGATACCATGATTTTGAATTCTTCAGGTTTAATTGCACCTAATGAAGTAGGTTCAACATTCAAGATCATTGGGTAACCGTAGTAAGTCAATACTTGCAGTTTTTGATTGATATCTTTTTCAGAGTTTTCAGACAAACCAGTTTCAAAAACATTTAAAGCTATATTGCTTTCAGCAGCTTTACGTGCACCTTGAAGACCGTGAGTCAATTTGATATTATAACTACCAGCAGGAAGTTTAGTATCAAGAGTAGCTTGATATCTTCTTTCTCCACCTTTTACCGGTGTTGGTTCATTGCTTGAAATATCATCATATGGTTTAGCAACCACATTTGCAACCTGAGCACCATTTTCATCAGTTACATAACCACTGATTTTATTATTACCAGGTCCTTGATATGGCGAAGCTGAGAACATAAATACAGGAGCAACAGCATCAAATGAATTTAATTTGTTAACTGTAGCAAGTACAGGATCTGCCATTTGAGGTTTAGGTTTAATAACACGAATATCAAATTCGATATAACCTTTATTCTGATCAAAGTGTACAGACATACCCGGTGCAATCAATTTTGCAATATAGCCGTACAATTTAATTTTTGATTGAATATCATTCGCTTTCGCTTCAGTAGCAGCTTTATCAGCAGCAGCTCTTAAACCTGCATCAAATTTTTCTAAATCTGCTTCTTTAGTAAGCACCTCAATAGCAGGCAACTCATATTTTTCAAGTTCAGATTTTAAAGACTTGTGTACTTTTTTAAGTTCTTTTACACTAAGCTGAACAGTACCAATATTTACAGAAGCATCATCATCTAATTCTTTACCTTGATATTCGCCACGAACACCAAGAATCTTGTTTGTCTTAGATGCAAACCTTAATTTGTACCAACCCTCATTTCCGGGAGGTTGAAAATGCACAACAAAAGCACGTTTGTTTTTTTCTACACCACGGCCAGAGTTTAGGCTGTACTCATGGTTGTAATAAAAAACACTATCATCTTGTATGTCTTTTGGTTTGAAAGTCGATCCGATTTGAATTTCATCTTCCACAGGATAAACAGGACGAAAATCATCATTGTTGATATTGCTCATATCCAGCTGATTAAAAGTCGCTTCATTATCCAATTCTAATTTTCTAAGTGCTAAAAATTCCCACTGAGTTCCATCAGCTGCAGAAACTTTTTGGCCTTCTGCAAATTCATCAAAGCCAG
The DNA here is from genome assembly GCA_942490685.1 of uncultured bacterium. Taxonomy (GTDB): domain Bacteria; phylum Bacteroidota; class Ignavibacteria; order Kapaibacteriales; family UBA2268; genus JBFHIJ01. The sequence continues at coordinate 96,609 of CALNXW010000031.1, read as the reverse complement.
TAATGCCCTGAGCTAATAATTCTTTGTCTGTAGGAAAATTAGGAGTAATACCCGGAGTATTATCAGTATTATAGAATACTTGATATTCAAGTTCTTCTACGTTAGAAAGTTTAACCAAAGTTTTCACTCTTTGGAAATACTCTTTTTCTGATTCACCCTCTTTTCTTTTTACAGAAGCAGATACGTCCGTAACACCAACCTCGACGATGTATTTACGCCATGATTTAATGTCAGTACCAAGTACTTCTTTCATATTGAGTCCATCGGGTGGGATAGTTATCTCATCCTGAGGCCTAGTGTTGATACCCTCGGTACCAGCACCTGATTGAAGCTGAGAAAGAATGGACTGAACAATTCGCATCGTTTCTTTTTGCTTTTGATGCAAATGTTCTTCCGCTTCATCACGCTCCACGATGATGATAAGCAATTCCAATACCACGGCTAAGTACAATACAAAATATACTTTACCTGCACCGCCTGATCTTAACATAACAAATTACCTCCACATGGTGCTTGTTTTATTAAACTAAAATTATTTCTCCTGTTTTCAGTAATTGAGTGAAGCTTTTTCAAACTTACTTCGTATTAGATAGAAAGGATATAAAAATCCGAAATTCTACTCAAAATCTTAACACGAAAAACTCAATTTTGGCAAAAGACCTTACAAATTATCCTAAATATGGCATTTATACAAGCAATTTTTGTTAATAATCCAAAATAATAAAAAATAACATAGATATAAAGCGAAAGTGATTACAAACTATAAATACACATTTCACTTTAAACCTCCGTTATTAAATATATAGCGCTTGTAAATCAATATACTACTATAATATTCGGATAAAAAATACTAATTTGCTCTATCTAAAAAGAAAAGCTTTATAAATGAGGTAGAAATTATTTCATCGGCGTCCGTGGTTAGTTTTCTGATTTGGGCATCATCTTAGATACTAATTATAATAAAATACGCATTTTTCAAATTAAATCATAATTATTTTTAACAAACTTTGTTTTTGCGTTGCTATGAATCCCGATTACATCAAGCTTTTACATGATTTAAACAATCTGCTTATATCCGAAAAAAAACCTTCTGACTTCCTTTGCTATGATTTTGGCGACAGGTTGCTCGACCTGCCTGAAATCAGCGCCATGAGGGACTGTCCTCAAGACCCAATTTGGCATCCCGAAGGAGACGTATGGGAGCATACCATTTTAGTGGTAGACCGCGCCGCAGAACTAAAATCTAACTTCACAAGCCAAAATGAACAGTCCGCATTCATGTTGGGAGCTTTCTTTCATGACATTGGTAAACCTCTTACAACAATATACAAAGATAATCGCTGGCGTTCTCCGGCCCATGATATTAAGGGCTCCAAAATCTGCAGAAATATGCTCTCTCTTGCAGGTTTCTCTGAATCTGTAATAAATAAAGCATCCGCTTATGTACTGGAGCACCTAAAGCCAATCAATTTATTCAAGTATAGAGATAACTTATCCGATACTGCAATCAGAAGACTTGCAAGAAGGATTGAGGTTCAGCACCTAATCTATCTTGCAATGGCTGACCACTTTGGCAGAACGACTCCTGATGCTATCAGTAAAGAATTCCCTGCAGGCCCCTGGCTAATTAATAAGTATAATAAAATAAAAAAATACGATAACAAACCCAAACCATTACTCAAAGGTCGATACCTCACTAAATTCGGTGTCAAACCAGGAAAACTCATGGGCACTCTAATTTCTGAGAGTCTTCACGCTCAAATCGATGGAGAAATCAAATCAATTGATGACGCAAAGAAATGGGCATATAAAAGATTACTAGAAATCGGATTTTTACAATCCACCCCTGAAGCTTAGAAGCTGCTAATATATTCGAATACAAGACTTCTACGAAATCCTGTAGAATTTTTATAGTTTTCGAGCAAATCTCTGGCATGCATCTCCACTGTTATACCACTATATATAGACCACCTCAATGACATATTAAGCATGCCTTTGTGTGACATAAAGTCTTTATTATATTCATCAATCGTTGGATTAAACTCAAAATTTAAAGCTCCCTTAGAACCTATAGATTGTTCCACCCCTATATAGAAATTTGGAGCTCTGTAATCTGAAGGAGTATCAAACGAGTAATTAATGCCTCCATGAAATGCGATATCACCCAAAACCCAAGTATAATTTTTGCTCACAGCCAGATAAAGTCCCGTAGAATTTGTCATAAATCTTTCTGCATCTGCATCGTATGATTCTCTACCCTGCGAGTTAAGTCCAATGACTATAGCAGGCCAATTTATCCTTTCATCCAGCAGTCGCAATTTGAGTTGGATTCCTGGCATTTTTTGCCATTCAACACTCCCTGTGCCGATTATGTTAGTCCCACTGTAACTAAATCCCATGTTAAAATTAGTAAACGGTGCAGCACTTAGCCCAACCATTACACCGCCCTGAGGATAAGTCTGCGTATAAATCGAAAAGTCCCCCTTCTTCAAAACGCCGGCAGTAGGTTGGTCTATGATATAATTTGATTCGTACACCGCACCATCACCAGCAGCACCTTGCGACAAGGTGTAAGAATAAAGACCTAAAAACAAGATTAGATTTATAAAAATCCTTTTCATCTGATTCCCCCCTGAATCTATGTAAAAATGTCGCTATCTGTAGTAATTACAATATTTCAGAAAATTTTGTGCCAAATATTTTATTTTATATCTCTTCTTTTTTTTATATTCAAAAATAATATAATGCAGTATTATACTTTGTTAAAGAGGGGAAATGATTATGATTTTTAAAAAGGTGTATCTACTACTTGTTTCATTAGTTTGCTTAGCAGGCTGTGGAGGAATGAATTTTGATACAGTAAACGATATTCCGGGCGCTCCTGACGTAACTCTTCAGCAATTTGGTAAAGACGCAAAAATCACTCTTTACTGGATGTTTGAGGGTAATAAAAATAAAGAACTTTACAGAGTAGTTAGGTCTTTATCTAAAATCGAAGCTTCTATAGGAGAGTGGAGCGAAGAAAATATTCGAGAAATAAAGGTTGTAAAATCTTCATATTCTCCAACAAGAGACGATAAAGATTTAGTTTCTTACTTTGCTCAATCTAATCTTCCGAATCCTAAAAATATTTCAGACGATACACCGGTTTACATAAAATTTACTTCAGGCGAAAAAGTCTATAAATTTATTACTACTGTAAAAGAAATAACACCTAATGCTGAAAATAAAACGAACGCTTTAGCTCTAATGCCTTATTTTGAGAAGTCTTTACGAGGCCTTAATATATATACGCTTTGTTTTAGAAAATTTGCAGTTGAAGATGAATACCATCCTGACGGCGAAAACTACAGAGTTAGAATATATTCTGAAAGCGGCAAAAATGTTTGGGCATCTGATTTTGATGTAAATTTCACTCAAGCTATAGAAAAAGTAAAGCCAAAAGAAGTTGGTGCCAATTACCTTTATAATCAGTATTGGGACGGTAAAGATTTAAATGGTGAAAAAGTGGAACCCGGTATCTACGAATTTAGAATTACTATTCCGGCGTTTCCTATGCCATATCAAACATCAGTTTATTACCAATGGGGCAAATAATGTCTGAAAAGGAAGCAATGCGCAGAGCCATTGAGCTTGCTCTAAAGGGCAGTGGATATGTTAGTCCGAACCCTAGAGTGGGCGCTGTAATTCTCGATAAAGAAAACAACATTATAGCGGAAGGATGGCACAAAGAATTTGGGGATAAGCACGCTGAAATAGATGCGATTGCAAACTCCGGCAGAGAGACTTTTGAGGGATGTACTATGGTTGTAAATTTGGAACCATGTACTCACGAAGGTAAAACTCCGCCTTGTGCTCCGCAACTTATAGAAAGAAAGTTTTCAAAAGTTATTATTGGAATGGAAGATCCTAATCCTTTAGTAGCAGGAAGTGGCATTAGGCTTCTAAAAGAAGCAGGATTAGATGTAACTTCCGGAGTTCTTGAAGAGGAATGCAAGTGGATAAACCGTTTCTTTGCAAAACACATTACTACGGGCATGCCTTATGTAATTGCTAAGATGGCTCAAACTATTGACGGCTGCATTTCGACTTCTCTTGGAAACTCTAAATGGATCACTTGTGAAGAAAGCAGAAAAAGAGGCCACGCTCTAAGAGCTCAGGTAGATGGTATACTAATAGGCAGAAATACTGCTGCTAAAGATAATCCTCAGCTCACAGTCAGAAATGTTGAAGGCAGAAGCCCTAAGAGAATAGTATTTGATACAAACCTTAACTTACTTCTGGACTTGAACATATTTAAGGGTGATTTGAGAGAAAATACTGTAATTTGCTGTGCTTCTAACGCTAATCCTCGAAAAATTGAAACTTTACAAATGGCAGGATTAACTGTTGCAAAGATGGAAACAGACGAACACGGCAAAATAGACATCGAAAAAGCTTTGAAGAATTTGGCTGATAAATGCGGCCTGACTTCTGTTTTAGTAGAAGGTGGTGCAGGCATGTATTCTTCTTTCTTCGAAAAAGATTTGATTGACGAATACCACATTTTTATTGCTCCAAAAGTTTTTGGTTCAGGACTCAATACTTTTAACGGCATTAAAACTAATTTTGCGAATCAGGCAAAAGAGTTTTCCATAAAAGCAGTTTCACGCTGTGGTGATGATATTCACATTGTTGGTCTCAAAAAATTGTAGAGCTCAAAATAATCACTTATGTGATTAAATGGCAGAGGTATTTAATTATTCCTCTGCTTTTTTTTTCTCCGGATTTTACAATTTTATCACTTGCCAAGTAGCTAATTTCGTATGTAAGTTTTATTTACAATAAGGAATAGCAATATGAAATCATTCGTCAAATGGGTAGAAATCCCTGTTACCGACATGCAGAGAGCATCAGACTTTTACAGCAAAGTGTTTTCCATCAAGATGGAAATCCAGGACTTCGGGTCTGAAAAAATGGCGTGCTTCCCAAATAATGAAGGAGCTCTTGTTCAATCTCCTGAGCTCAAAATCTCTGAATCAGGTGTTTTGGTTAGCTTAAATGCCGGAGATAATATGGACAAAGCGTTGGACGTTCTGCAAGAGGAAGGAGGCAAAATAATCAAACACAAGACTAAGATAGAAGCCGAGAATATGGATTATTTTGCTATTTTTAAGGACTCAGAAGGCAATACGATTGGCATCTACGGTAAATAATAATTTTCAGAGGGGCTGCTTTTAAAAGCGCCCCTCTTACATCAAAAGGTATTATTTAAAATGAAAATAAAATCTCCCTCACCGCAACTCAAAGAATATGTAAAATATTATTGGAGTCTAGACTATAAACATAGTTCAAAGGAAGAGCAGGGAATAATTCCAACAGGTCTTGCAGAGATTTATTTCCATTTTGAAAATTTGCCAACAATTGGAAATAATGAAGTAAATTCTCAGTTATTTCTTTCCAAACCGTCTTTAAAGCCTCACAAAATCTTACTGGAAGGCCATATTAGTTTTGTAGCCGTTGCTCTTTACCCTCATACTCCGATGTTGCTTTTTGAGTTCCCGCAGGATTACTTTTCACAAGGTACAATTCCCCTTAATCTAACAGCAGATAATTCTTGGGCTGTACTGCATAATAAAGTATATGACTTAAGTGATTTTGATTATCAAGTAAATCTGATTGAAGAGTACCTTACTGGTAGAATCTATCAAGCAAAAAAGAATATAAATTTTGACAGAGTTATAAGCTCAGTAAAGAATTTATCTTTACAGGGAGGCAACATGTCTACAGAGCAGTTAAGCAACCATGCCTGCCTTAGCATAAGACAATTTTCTGACATTTTTAAGCAATATACAGGACTGACTGCCGGAAACATGTCAAAAATACTGCGCATGCAAAAAGCTATTTATTTAATGCAATCAGGACTAAAAGATTTAGCAGAGATATACTATTTATGCAATTACTACGACAGGTCACACTTTATAAAGGACAGTAAGGCTCTAACGGGATTGACTCCAAAAGAATTACTTAAGGACTCAAATTTGTGTTCGGATTATTATGCAAGTTTGTAGGCGAGAAATATCAAGACAACCACATACAAAAAAACCTTATAACTTTATCAGCTATAAGGTTTTATATTTTTCTTTGAGTGGTCGGGGACGGAATTGAACCGCCGACACGAGGATTTTCAGTCCTCTGCTCTACCAACTGAGCTACCCGACCTCCTTCAAAAGGAATACAAATATAATTTGATTTCAGATTTTATGCAAATAATTTTATGCAAAAAACTATTTTTCTTTCTGTAAATTTTCGTATATCACTTCCTGGACAGCTTTCATCAGATTGTTTTCTGCAATTCTATCCAGCTTACCTTTGTTTTCTATTGGCTTACCTATTATCACTTTAATCTTAGTAGGAATAATTTTTTTTGTCTGTTTATCGTAAACATTCCAGGCATCCACTAAGGTTATAGGTACTATTGGTCTCTCTGCTTTGGACGCGAGCATAAAAGCACCACGTTTGAAATCAGCCAGCTCACCATTCTCTGAGCGTGTCCCTTCCGGGAAAATCACAATCGAACTTCCATTGTTTATTTCTTGAACTGCGGCATCAATAGATTGCATCGATTTTCTTGGATCTTCTCTAACAATAGGAATAAAAGGAGATTTCTTGAGAGCATATCCAAAGATAGGAATTTTTTCAAGCTCTTGCTTATATATCATACGTATATCATCTCCCAATCCATAAATAAGAATTGGAATATCAAACATACTTGTATGATTACTTATATAAATATAAGACTCATTAGGGTCTAAATTTTCTCTACCTTCAATTTCCAATTTCATTCTACTGTTATTGACAATATGTTTTGCCCATCTTTTCGAAAGAACATTAAATGATTTTTTCCCAAAAAATATCATTCCAAGAGCAACTAACGCAGAATCAAAAATTGTAAAAAAACTAATAAGAGAAATTCGGAAATAGGATGCCATATCTGATTATTCCTTCGCTGCTTCAAAGCAATTTGCATCCTCAGATGAGCAAAGTATTGTACAGATTTTTTTTACTGTAGGATCTTTTACTGAGTAATATCTTTGCAAGCCTTGAGCTCTACATTCTAATATATTATTTGTCAAAAACAGTTTAAGCTGCTTGGAAACGTTCGCCTGCAGCAAACCAGTATCTTCAATTATTTCTGTAACACACTTTTCTCCACCAAAAAGCGAGCGTAATATCCTTAATCTGGAAGGCTCCGAAAGTATTTTGAACTTCGTAGCCAGGATATCTAATTCTTCGTCAGTAAATACTTTTTTTTCTGAAGATTCCACCACAAACTCCCAATGAAGTATCAGTTTTATCGATATTTAGTTTTGTTTTTTTCATATCCGCAAGCTTCAAAACAGGTTTTATTATTAGTCAGAAGTTTGCAGAATATGCTATAAGTAAAGATATTCTAAATATTTATAAAAAACAAATAGTCCTTAGACATTTTACATTTTTGTTGTAACAGTACAAATTTTCAACAATATTTATTAAATCACACCGTTTTCTTAGGTAAGCCTAAAATATATTATATATAAATCAAAGAATTACTGACATGGCACTTCATACATATACATGCTCAAAATGTGGCAGAGAAAAGCAAATTGAACTAGAACCCGGTCAATCAATTGATGATGCAAAAAGCGGGTGTGGTTGTGGTAAATCAAATAAAAAGTCTCCACTGGATATTTTAGATAACAACCAATCAGGTTGTGGATGTGGTGGCGGAGGCTGCGGTTGCCACTAAGACAAAACTGTTTGAATCCCAATCCCTAAAGAAGAAGCTTGTACATATTATGTCTGGCTTCTTCTTTTTTTACTCTTGAATACATAAGATTTCGTCAAAAATCTGAGGGATTTAAACAAGGTCGATTCATTTCATTGAAGTAAATATTTTGCTTTCTTAAGGTGTGATCAAGGATTTCATCTTCAGAACAATGGAGCTCGCTCCATTGTTCCTAATAATTTAAAATTTCTATAACTACTAGTCTCATCCGATTGAATAAGCTGAATTCTTTATTTGATTAGACACAACCAGTTGGTTTTGCAAGTCCGGCTACTTTGCAAGCTCCTTTTGCAGGGCCTGAAGGGAATAATTGATAGATTTGTTTGAGCGGGAAACCTGTGTCTCTGCATAATTTACGAATCATAGGAGCTATCCCGTTTTTTTGGTAATAGTCCCTTAGATAGTTGATTATCTTCCAATGTTCATCTGTTAGTTCACTAATTTCTTCTGTAGAAGCCAGAGCAGCAGCAACTTCTTCGTTCCATATTTCAGGCTGCTCCATAAATCCTGCTTCATCAACTTCAATTTTAACATTTTCAAATTCAAAAGTAGGCATGGTATCCTCCATGTTTTGTTTTAGGATTTTGCTATTTAACTAAATATATAACAAAATATTCAAAAAAGGAAGAATATTATTAGACAATATTGATTTTTATATGGACGTATTATAATTTCACACATCTACAAAGATGGTTTTATTTTAACTCTTATAGTCTGATAAATTCATTGGTAGCTCAATAAAAAAAGTAGTTCCTTCAGGATGCTTGCTCTCAAAGTGTACTTTGCCTTTCAAGTATTTTTCTGTCAGGAGTTTTATACTATAAGTACCTAGACCTCTGCCCTCGCCTTTCGTAGAAAAAGATCTTTTGAATATTCTTTCCCTTACACTATCAGGCATAACGCTGGGATTGTGCACAGTAAAGCATATCGAATCAGTCATAGTTTTATAACAAGAGACTGTTATATTTCCACCATGATATTCAGCTTCATAAGCATTTTTAATAAGATTAGTCAGCACTCTGGAAAGTAAAGCCCTGTCTGTTATAAATTCGACTTTTTCCAGATTGGGATCTATTTGAAGTTGATCCTGTTGCAAATTATATAGCTTAGCCATATTAGCAGTGTAACCAATTATATCGCAAGTTATTGTATCTTGCAGATCAATTTTCAAACTGCCTCTTTCCGCTTCTACAATCTGCCTTTGAGACTTAATCTCATCAATAAGTTTATTCGAAAAGTCTCCGGCAAGCTGCTTATATTTGGAATATTCATCCGGAAGCTTGATGTTCAGCAGATGTGAAAGTGTTGAGATCCCGGTAGCAGTATTCATTATATCATGAAAAAATAGACGTTCCAATAATTCTCGTCTTTTAGAATCACTGATATCTGACAGAGTAAATACAACGAAGTCTTCACCATTCATAGTAAAAGGTGACGAAGCTACTTTCATTTCAAAAGCATCAAGACTCTTTTTAGAAAGAATCAAACACTCATCTTCATTTTCTTTGCCTTTAAGTCCGGCTTTTATAGAGATAACAGCACCGCAATACCTACAGGCATTCGAATCACCACACCCTGTTTCAGCTTCCTCAGCATGCAAGCAACCAAATATCTCACCGGGTCTTTTACCCAAAATATCTTCTATAGATTTGAGATCCAGTGTATTTAATGTTTTTTTATTAGCAAATACTACTTCTCTATGTCTATTTAGTATTAAGACAAGCTCGGGAATTTTGTCCAGCATTGCTTTATAAATCGAATCAGAATAAAACAACTCCACTTGACTCAACAGTTCTTCTTCAGTAGATCTGCCTTTCAATCCGCTTTTAATTTCTCCGGACATGAGCTTACTCCTTAAAAAACTAAATGCATATATTAAGGTATTGAACGCATCAGTTGTGAATTTAATATATTATTTTTTTAATTACTGTCTATATTTTTATCTTAACTTTCTAGATATACGGATACTTTACTATAGTGTTTTCAGTATTTCTAGGCAATAATCGCGATAAGAGCAGTTTGGAAGAGCAGAGACATTCTTCTCATATTCATCAAGAGTAATAAATCCCATTTCAAAAGCAACTTCTTCTAAGCAGGCAATTTTTTTGCCCTGTCGCTTCTCTATTGCATGAATAAAAGTAGAAGCTTCCATCAAAGATTCCGGGGTACCTGTGTCCAGCCAAGCTATACCTCTTTCCATTATTTCTACGTTTAGTTTTCCATCATTCAGATACAATTTTTGTAAATCAGTGATTTCCAACTCTCCACGTTTACTTGGTTTTAATTCTTTAGATTTGATTTTTACATCATTATCAAAAACATATAATCCCGGTATTGCATACTTAGATTTAGGATTTTCAGGTTTTTCTTCGATACTTCTTACTTTTCCTTCTTTATCAAATTCCACAACTCCATAAGCAGAAGGATTTTGGACACGATAACCAAAAACTGTGGCACCTTTATTTGAGTCTATTGCATTTTTGAAAAATCCCATAGGCCCGTAAAAAAGATTATCACCTAAAATCAGACAAACCTGATCATCACCAATAAAATCATTCCCGTATATAAACGATTCTGCTATTCCTCCGGGGCGCTCCTGCACAACATATTGCAGATTTAGTCCCCATGAAGATCCATCTCCAAGTAGCTTTTGAAAATTAGGAGTATCTTTAGGTGTGGAAATTATAAGAATGTCTTTAATTCCTGCTTGCATCAGGGTTGAAATAGGATAGTATATCATTGGTTTATCATAAACCACTTGCAATTGCTTACTAAAAACAGCAGTCATAGGATAGAGACGTGTGCCACTACCTCCGGCCAGTACAATACCTTTAGTCTTCATATGAATTTCTATGTTTTAATGATTATAAATCTGAGTTGTCTTTTGCAGGCAATATAACAGTAAATTCCGTACCAAAATTGATTTGGCTGTCTACAAGAATCTGACCATTGTTTCTATCGATGAACTCTTTGCAAAGGATCAAGCCCAAACCTGTTCCTTTTTCATCTTCAGTGCCGGGCATAGTTTGGCTTCTGCCTAAATCAAAAAGTTTTTCTTTGATAGACTCGTTCATACCAACACCATCATCTCTAATTTTGAGGAACGCCTTTTGGTCTTCGTTATAAGCTTTTATAGTGATATTGCCATTCCGATTTGTAAACTTCATTGCGTTGTTAAGCAAATTTCGAATTACAGTAGAAAGCATATTAAAATCAGCAAATACTGTTGCATTTTTTTCGATACTGATTTCAACATTTATTTCTTTTCGGGATTTCATGTCTTCTATAATTTCTTGCTGAGGTGCAAATATGGATTCGAATGTTACTTCCTGAGGAACTACGCTAATGCCTTTGCTCTGCGAGCGTGCCCAAGTTAGCAAATTATTCAGAAGTTCTAAAGAGATGTGAGTATTCTTTATAATTTTGTGCAGATGATTTTTCGATTTATCCCAATTTTCATGTTTAAAATGCTCAAGAGCTAAAGAAGAGGAAGAAAGTATGACCTGCATCGGATTTTTCAGATCATGGCCAATCACAGAAAACAGCTTATCTTTAGAAGTATTCGCTACTTTAAGAGCTTCCTCACTTTTCTTCAAATCTAAAAGGAGCATATCCAGTTCGTCTTTTTGTTTTGATATTGTTTCATTTTGTACAGTGAGTTTGTCATTAGCTTTCTTAGAAGCTCTGTTTTTACTAAGTAAAACACCGGCCAAAACAAACACCAAAATTACAATTACAACCATGTAGTTTCTGGTAGTTTCAGAGGATTCGTTATCAGCTTTTAAGGCCTTTATTTCTCTTTCTTTACTATTTAGGTCATATTTAATACCCATTTCTGCAACTACAGTCGAGGTGTATTGATTAAACAAAGAATCCTTACGAACAGAATATAATTTATAATATTCCAGCGCCTTGTCAGAGTTCCCCAGAATTGAATATACATCAGATAATTCGTAATAGGAATCTAAAATATATTTATTTAAAGAAACTTCAGTTGCAACTTTGAGCGAATTTCTAAGAAAATCTAAAGCAGAGACATAGTTCTTCTGTAACTTATGGCAAACACCAATATTTTTCAAGGTTACAGCCAAAAGATTCATGTCGCCGTTATCCATGCTCATCTCTTGCGATTTATTGTAAAGCTTGAGAGCTTCTTCATATTTGCCTAGAGATCTATAAACATTTGCAATATTGTTATAAGAACCTGCTACTCCATCACCGGTCGAATCTATGCTGTAATATTTATCCCTTGCCATTTTATAATATTCCAAAGCTTTTTCGTTTTGGCCTTCATACCAATAAAAAGAGCCTAGATTATTATATGACATGGCTATACCTTCGGCATAATTGCTATTAATACTAAGATTAAGGCCGTCTTGATAAAACTCCAAAGCCTTCTCAGCCATATTAATATTTCTAAATACGATACCCGCATTATTATAGGATGCGACCCTCTCCTCTACTGAAGAGGCATTTTGACTGTATTCAAGGGCTTCAAGGTGATAATGTAACGCCGCATTATAATTGCTTGTATATCTATGGGCAATACCGATATTGTTATACGTTTTTGCGAGTTCTAAATAATCTTTGAGGTACTTATTAAGCTGCAGTGCTTTTTTGAAGAACTCAATGGAATGTTGAGTTTTGCCTGCGTGTATATGTGCCAAACCTATTGTGTTAAAAGCCCTGGCAATTTGTCTTCTGTTTTGCTGGGGCTTTGCTAGTTCCAATGCTTTTGTAGCATAATCTATCGCTCTTTTAGAATCTTTTCCCGAATATTCTTCCGCAAGTTTATTAAGGATAATGATTCTTTCGTCTACATCTGCATTTTCCAATCTTTTTTCCAAGTCAGGAATAGAAGATTTGGCAAAAGCAAATGTGAACATTGCAAAAGAGAATAATATGTATATTAATAATCTCATCAACCTACTTTTGGAATTAAGATAGTAAATGTGGTACCTTCTAAGACTTTGCTCTCAACTTCAATTTTTCCACTATGTTTTTCGATAAACTCTTTACATAGTATCAAACCCAATCCGGTACCGGATTCATTTTCAGTTCCCGGACTTGATTTTGTTGTAGACGGCTCAAACAGTACTTTAATTTTGTCCTCAGGTATACCCACACCCGTGTCATTAATCCTAATATAAACATAATTTTTAAAAAATCCTGTACTAACTGTTATCTTACCGTATTTTGGAGTAAATTTAATAGAATTTGACAAAATATTTCTGGTCACAGTAAGCAGCATATTAGCATCAGCATTTACAATAACATTATCAGAGAGAGACTTTATAATGTCAATATTTTTTTTATGTGCCTGCATTCCCAGAACTTCTACACTTTGATTTACTAAGTAGTTTACATCTATTTCAATTGGATTGAACTCCAGTACTCCCATTTGAGATCTGGACCATACAAGTAGGTTTTCTAACAGGCTGTAAAGAGATTTTGAGGATTTATTTATATCTCCTATAAACTCTTTCTTTTCAGTATCATCCATAGTTTCAAATTCTTTGCTCAGAATATCTGTAACAGTGATAAATGTACTTAATGGATTTTTAAGATCATGAGCTATTATGGAAAAGAGTTTATCTTTAGACTTATTGGTGGCTTCAAGTTCTTTTTGAGAGCGAGACAGGTCTATAATCAAATGGTCCAGCTCTTCGTTTTTGGATTCTAACTCAAGACTGTATTCCCCTTTTTGTTTATTTGCACGGTAGAGGAAGAAAGCAGCTAGCATCAAAATCAAAGAGCCTACAGATAGAGATATATTAATAATTGAACTTACTTCCTGCTGTGCTGCCAGAAGCTCTTTTTCTTTATTAATTAAGCTAATCTCGTTGATCTTCTTTTCTTGAATTGTAGCAATTCGGATTTGCATTAGTCTATCATTCAAGCTTTGGTCAAAGAGTTTTTCTTTAATTAGGTCATTCTCGTTTTTGTAGAACAATGCCTTTTCGTAATCTTTTACTTTACTATAGTACTTATAGAGCTCATTGGTATATAATTCAAGAACACTTGGTATGTTATACTTTTTTGCTAAATCATAGCCAAGCAGGAGATATTCTAATTGCTCTTTTGGTTTGCCTTCCAGAGCAAGAACTTCCGAATATGACTCATATAAAGTTATTAAGGCTCTTGGGTTGTTTATTTCTTCAATAATTTGTTTAGCTTTTCTATAGTAAAATCTCGCGCTGTCTATTTGGTGTTTATCTGTAAACACGTTTACCAAATTACTATAGACACTTGCAAGATACCTATTATGTCCAATTTCTTCGCAAATTTGCTGCCCCTTCCTGTAATAGAAGAGAGCTTTTGCAGTATCATAAAATTCTTTTTTGGTATAGACATTTGCCATATTGACATAAGATCCGGCCATCCTTTTTTTATCTTGAAGCCTGATACCAATTTGCAGAGCCTTGTCAAAATATTTTAAAGCTTCTTTGAAATACTCAATTCGGTGGTAGAGCAATCCAAAATCAGAATATAGAATTCCTGCAGTTAGTAAAGTCCTGTGATTAGTATCTGTTTTACCTATTAGACTATAATCAAGTTCATTTTCTGCTCTGTTGTAATAGACATAGGCACTATCGAACATTCCCATGAATTTATAAGTAGAGCCGAGTTGGGAAAGAGTATATACTTTGAGGTAAGTAGAATCTGAATTTCTGCTGTATCTATATGCAAGCTTCAAAGTATCAATTGCGTTATTATACATTGCCAGATTATTTAAAGCCACTGCATAATTAGACAAAGAAAAGCATTTGTAAAATTCATCATCAATATTATCAGCAAAAAGAATAGCATTGTAATACATTAACTTCGAAGAATCAGAGTCTGTTTCACTGAGAACACCACCCTTCTGCCACATAGCTTTTATTTCATCTATAGGAGAACCTTCCGCTTCGCCTGACAAAACAAAACCGAATATTACAAAATAGTACAGGAATAATAATTTACTACTTTTCATTTATATTTTTTAGAGCTTGTTGATATATATTCAATATATGTATATTTCTGCGGATATCATAATACCAACATACTACTATTTTCCCTTGATAACTCTGAATTCAACACGTCTGTTTAAGGATCTGCCATCTTCTGAGCTATTGTTTGCAACCGGCATTGACTTGCCATATCCTTTGGCAATAAATTCGATGTGCTCTAGCCCATTGCCCTTAAGAAAGTTAATTACTGCTTCAGCTCTCGCTTCAGAAAGTGTCATGTTATAATCCTCAGAACCAATATTATCAGTATGGCCTGATATCTCTACTTTGACTTCGGGAAAACCTTTCAGCATTTTTACTAATCTTTTGAGCTCCGGAAACGATTCGGGTTTGAGAACAGCTTTGTCATACTCAAAAAAGATATTGTTGATTCGCACACTTCCTTCAAGCAAATCTTCAATATTGATCATTGTAAGAGTGTCCGTCACCTGAGTATATTTGTTAGTTTTAGATAAATCAATATTTTTTGAGATAGGATAATACCCTTCTTTTTCGGCATGGTAGCCAAATATTTTACCTACAGGCAGAATGTAGAAGAAAGATCCATCTTCAGCATCACTGTATATTCTACTCAATTCCTTATCAGCTCCTAAATCTTCCCATATGATTTCAGCTTTTAAAGGTTGACCATTTTGATCAACTACAATGCCATTTATAGCTACTACAGGATATGGTTTAGCAAAATCCGGAATTTTTGTTCTGTAAATATCTGATTGTCCTATATTTACAGTTTTATCACTAGAAGAAAAATATGCATAATTGCCATCAGGTATCACAAAAAATCCCCAATCTCTGCCGGGTCCGTTAATTTCCTTACCTAGATTTACCGGTTCACTCCACTCGGTCCAAGAATCTTCACTCAACCTGCGAGAAACAAACACATCTAACCTGCCCAAACCGGGGTGACCTTCGCTACTGAAGTAAAGAGTTTTTCCATCAGGGTGTAATTGGGGTTTACGTTCTGCATAAGGAGTATTTATTACTGCACCAAGATTTATAGGCTTACCCCATCCATTTTTTGTTTTCTCACAGACATAAATATCAGTATTGCCAAACATTGAGCCATGAAACACGCTACCAACCCAGTGGGTCTCTCCGATGCCACCCGGCCTTTCAGAAACAAAAAACATAGCATTGCCATCAGCAGAAACAGTAGCATCTCCATCATAATGTTTTGTATTTATCGGATATGGTATGTGCGTCTTATCAGACCATTTAGCACCATCCCAATTAAATTCGTACAAATCTCCTCTGCCTAAATTATCAGCATAGTTTCCATAGACTAACATCGTTTTCCCATCTACAGACAAACTCTGTGCAGCTTCACTTCTAGGAGTTGAAATGCTGCCCTCAAGTCTTTTTGCAGCCTGCCAACCATCTTTTTCTGAGTAATTAGAGACAAATATATTATCATCTCCTTTCTTTGAAAAATCTCTACTATAAACTGTAAAATACATTTTAGACATATCTGCTCGGAGTATCGGGGTAAATTCAGAAGCTCTGGAATTTATTCTTCCACCCTGATTTTCTTCTTTAATTCCTTCTTCTTTTGCTTTTAGTATTTCGATTATTTTTGAGATTTCTTCTTTCTTGTTTGGAAACATGCCTTTAAACAAACCATAGGTATCTATAGCTGCATCCCAATCTTTAACATATATGTATTGTCCGACAATTCTTTGGAGAGCAACAAATGCATCTTCACTTGGAGCATTTTTATCTACAAAGTCATATAATGCTTCAAAATTGCTGTCATTTACATCTCTGAGTAATAATTTTTCATCTGTATTATTAGCCATTGCTTCAATACAAAAGGCTAATAAAATCCATACTGCTAGATACAATTTCCCCATATCAAGTCCCCACTTGTAACAGATACCCATTTTTCCCGTATAAACCAGTCTATTTTATCAGTAACGCAAGATGTTTACACTTAGTATTTTTTGGTATCCCAAAAAGTGTACCTAAAAATTGTACTGAGTGAGAATTTATTTTGTTTTTTTATTAATACTTAGTATTATATCTTTGTATCCTTTTACAAAATACAACGAATATTATTTATAACTTGACAATACATGGGGTGTTTAGTGGACGTATTTCAAAAGTGTTATGACTTCACACGCGCTGATGATGTAAAAAAATCAGGACTTTACCCATACTTCCATCCTATACAGGAAAATGAAGGACCGGAAGTTACTATCGGCGGTAAGAAAATTGTTATGGGTGGCTCTAATAACTATTTGGGGCTTACAGCGCATCCAAAAGTTAAGGAAGCTGCAAACAGAGCTGTTGAAAAATATGGTACAGGCTGTTCAGGATCTCGTTACCTTACAGGTACTTTAGATCTACATATCGAATTGGAAGAAAAACTTGCCAAGTTTTTGGGTGTAGAAGCAGTATTGCTCTATAGTACAGGTTATCAAACTGCGCTAGGTGTGATTTCTACAATTGCCCAAAGAGGCGATTATATAGTTTCCGACAAAGAAAACCATGCTTGCATTGTGAGCGGTGCTATGATGGCAAAAGGTGCTTTTACTGAGTTTGTCAGATATAAGCATAATGATATGGCTGACCTTGAAAGAGTACTTTCAAGACTTCCTGAAGATGCCGGCAAATTTATTGTTTCTGACGGCGTATTTTCTGTAACCGGTGAAATTGTAAATCTTCCGGATTTACTTAAAGTTGCTAAAAAATACGGCGCTCGTGTTCTTATCGACGATGCTCACTCTGTGGGTGTTATTGGTAAAGGCGGACGTGGTACGCCTAGCCATTATGACTTGATAGAAGAAACTGATATGACTATGGGTACTTTTTCAAAAACTTTTGCTTCTTTAGGCGGTTATGTTGCCGGTCCTGAAAGAGTAATCAATTATTTGAAACATACTTCTCCGGCTATCATTTTCAGTGCTAGCCCAACTCCTTCTTCTTGTGCTGCTACTTTAGCTGCTCTTGAAATATTAGAAGAGCAACCTGAACTGGTAACTAAATTAGTTGATAATGCTGAGTATATGAGAAAAGGCTTGGCTGATCAAGGCTTCCAGGTTTTAGGCGGCCAAACTGGTATAGTTCCGGTGATTGTAGGCGAAGTAGATATTGCATTTATGATGTGGAGAAAGCTATTTGATAATGGTGTGTTTGTAAATGCATTTATTCCGCCGGGAGTTCCTCCTCATATGAGTATGATGCGTACAAGCTACATGGCTTCTCATGAAAAACATCATTTAGACAAAATGCTTGATGTATTCGGAAACGTAGGTAAAGAACTAGGAATCATTAAGTAATCTTTTCAGCGAATATGCTAGTTTAAAGCTCAAAACTATAATTAGTTTTGAGCTTTTTTTTTCCTTAAAAATCAACAATATCTTTATCTTTCAACATATAATACACCCTAGCGAAATAATATCAAATATTTGACATATGATGTACGTGTTGTAGAAAATCTCCTCCACAAGCGACATATTATGTCATCGCGACTGCAATAAGTTTACATTTTTATCCTCATTTATATTTATGATTTGTAATTTAAACTGTTTTCTGCTTATTTGCATGTAATGATTAAATCAATTGAATAAATAACTATACAGGTATTGTGACTAATGGCTAGAGACAATAAAAAGACAGTAGAAGCTCCTCAAAATGATAAAATGAAGGCTATAGCTTTTGCTATGGAGCAAATTGAAAAAGCTCACGGTAAAGGCTCTATTATGAAATTAAGTCAAAAGAAAGTAGCTGATGTTGCTTCAATTTCGACAGGTTGCATTTCTCTTGATGCTGCTATTGGAGTAGGCGGTGTGCCGAGAGGAAGAATTATTGAAATATATGGTCCAGAATCTTCCGGTAAGACAACTGTTTGTTTGCATATAATCGCAGAAGCTCAAAAAAGGGGCGGTATGGCTGCTTTTGTTGATACTGAGCATGCTTTAGATGTAAATTATGCCGAACGCTTGGGCTTAGATGTAGACAATTTGCTTCTTTCCCAGCCTGAATTTGGCGAACAGGCCTTGGAAATAGTTGAAACTTTAGTCCGCAGTAATGCAATCGATGTTATAGTAATAGACTCTGTGGCTGCTCTTACTCCTAGAGTTGAGATTGAAGGTGATATGGGTGATGCTCAAATGGGCTCACAAGCAAGACTTATGTCTCAAGCTATGAGAAAATTAAATGCTGCTATCGGAAAATCAAATACAACAGTGATATTTACTAACCAGTTGCGTTCTAAAATAGGCGTTATGTACGGTAATCCTGAAACTACGACCGGTGGTAATGCTTTGAAGTTTTATGCTTCCGTTCGTATTGATATCCGAAGAAAGGAAATAATCAAAGATGGCTCTGATATGATAGGTAACAGAGTAAAAGTAAAAGTAGTTAAAAACAAAGTTGCTCCTCCATTCAAAGAGGTGGAATTTGATATCATGTATAATGAGGGTATTTCAAAAATCGGCGACATGATAGATGTAGGTACAGAACACGGTGTAATTGCTAAAAGCGGATCTTGGTACACTTATAAATCTGAAAGAGTACAAGGACGTGACGGTTTAAGAAAAATCATGGTTGAAAATCCTGATATTTTCGAGCAATTAGAGAAAGATGTCAAAGTAGCCTTGAAAATCACCCCGGCAGATCCGGAAGCAACAACTGAAGAAGAAAAAGCAGAATAGTATTTATATAGCGGCTGATCAGAAATAGATTAGCCGTTTTTTTTATATACTACCCCTAATCATTAAAATAATTCTCCCCTTAAGTATTTATTCTAATAATCTGACACAATAATTTATTTAATTTGCTGTATTATAATCAGGCTTAAGCTGTTTTTTGTTTTTTCGGAGCAAAGGGGCTATGAAAGATTTAATGATTTCTGTATTCCACTACTTCAAAGATATGTTTATGGAAGTAGTATCTATTCAGGATGGTACAGATGTCGAAGGCACTATTAGTAGTATAAAGCAAGATGTGAGCATCAGAGGTGCAAATATCTGGATTTTAGTTAGCTCGGCTATGCTGGCCTCAATTGGTTTAGATGTCGGGTCAAGTGCGGTTATTATCGGCGCCATGCTTATCTCTCCATTGAT
Organism: uncultured bacterium; assembly: GCA_942490685.1. GTDB lineage: Bacteria > Bacteroidota > Ignavibacteria > Kapaibacteriales > UBA2268 > JBFHIJ01. The sequence goes on along the minus strand of CALNXW010000031.1, from coordinate 76,726 downwards.
GGCTCCTATTCTCGGCGTAGGACTAAGTGTCGGAATAAGTGACAGAAGTTTTTTAGCTGCATCTCTTAAAAATTTTGGCATTGCTGTATTTGTATCTTTAGCCACTAGCTGGATTTATTTTTTACTTACACCTTTGGGTCAGGCAACTGAAGAAATGCTTGCCCGAACACAGCCAACACTGCTTGACGTAGGAGTAGCCATATTTGGTGGTGTTGCAGGTATTGTAGCAAACTCAAGAAAATATAAAACTAACGCCATTCCGGGTGTAGCTATTGCCACTGCATTAATGCCACCACTTTGTACAGCAGGCTATGGCTTGGCAAGTGGTGATGCCGCATTTTTCTGGGGCGCATTTTATCTTTTCTTTATAAACGCAGTTTTTATAGCATTATCTACTTATGGGATTGTCAGATTTTTAAGCTTCCCATTGGTAGAATTTGTAGATGTAAAGATTAAAAGAAAGATGCAAAGCTGGATTGCTGTTTTTGCAACAATAGTAATTGTGCCATCTGCTTATATTTTTTACAATGTTGTTATAGAAGCTAAACGCGAAAAAGATGCTAAAAATTTTATTTCTAACCGGTTCAACACAAGCAAGTATGAAGCAATCAGATCTGAGTTTATTGAAATTGATTCTACGACGATACTAAAACTATATGCTATCGGTGAACCGATCCCAAGAGATACTATTCAAGAATTGCAAAGATCTTTAAAAGACTTCGGGCTTGAAGACATTCAGTTAAATTTAGTGCAGATGAACGTTCCTGAGAGTGAGCGCGAGCAGATTAAACAAGAGGCTATGGCAGCAGCAGCAACAGATGTAATGAGAAAAATAGAAATGACAAAAGAAGTATATGATGCAAAAGATAGGCAAATTGATTCTTTGAAAAGATATATACATTCCGTATCTTTGGATTCTGGTACAGTGACACAGCTCAGAAATGAGTCAATTGCTATATATCCGAATATATCAAAGATTTCTTTTGGTCTTTTGGACGAATATGTAGATACTTTGGGTCACAAAATCATACCGGTAGCGCTCATTGAAATTAAGGATCTTAAGAAGAAAGAGAAGGACACTATGCTCTCCAGGTACGCAGACTACTTTAAAGTTAGGATGGGTAGCGATAGCGTAAAAGTCTTTATCAAATAAAAAAAATGATGTTTTTTGAAAATATTTCTTGCATCATTTAGAAATTCTCCTTAAGTTTGTACTCCTAATTGAGACAGGGAAACAGGGATGTGGCCAAGTGGTTAAGGCACCGGTTTTTGGGTCCGGCATTCGCAGGTTCGAATCCTGCCATCCCTGCTTTTTTTTTATTCATACATTAAAACGAATAAAATAAAAATGCCTGAATTTAAAGTAGCTGGTGGCAGAGCAAGTCAGTCATTAGCAGAAAAAGTAGCAACTCATCTAGGTATTAAATTAGCCAAAACTTCAATTCGAAATTTTTCTGACGGCGAAATCTGGGTTAAATACGAAGAGAATGTTAGAGGCGTTGATTTGTTTATAGTACAATCAACTTTTGCTCCATCTGATAATATCATGGAGCTTTTAATGCTTATAGATGCAGCTAAGAGAGCTTCCGCAAGTAGAGTAACAGCTGTTATTCCTTACTTCGGATACTCCAGACAGGACAGAAAAGATCAACCGCGCGTAGCTTTGACAGCTAAGTTAGTAGCTAACCTACTTGAAAGAGCCGGCGCAGACAGAGTTATCACTATTGATTTACATGCTTCTCAGATTCAAGGATATTTTGATATCCCTATGGATCACCTGTATGCATCTCCTGTGATGATTCGCAGAGTTAAAAAAATTGATAGTTTGCATCCATTAGCAGTGGGCGCTCCTGATGTCGGAGGCGCAAAAACTGCACGTTCTTATGCAAACAAATTGGGTGCTGATTTGGTACTCGTAGACAAAAGACGACCTGAGCACAACGTTGCAGAGATTATGCATATAATCGGCGATTGCAAAGATAAAAACGTGCTTATTGTTGATGATATGATTGATACCGGAACTACTTTCGTAAAATGCGCTGAAGCTTTGAAAGCTCAAGGTGCTAAAAGAGTTCTCGGTCTTTGTGTGCATCCGGTATTCTCCGGGCAAGCTCTTGATAAAATTGAAGCGACTGATGCAGTAGAGAAAGTATTTGTTACAGATACTATACCTCTAAAAAGAGAATCAGACAGAATAGAAGTTGTTTCAGTTGGTGAGCTATTAGCTGAAGCTATCATTCGTACACACGACAATCGCTCAATCAGCTCACTATTCGACATTGAAAGATAAATAATTTAATAAGCTATATTCTGAAGGGTGTTGCTATGAAAGAGGTAGCATTAAAGGTTCAAAAAAGAGAGACAGGCAAAAAAGAAACTAAACAGGTTAGATACGAAGGCTTAGTACCGGGTATCTGCTATTCTAAAGCAAACGAACCAATTGCAATTGCTGCAAAGCCTTTGGAAATGCGTTCTGTTGTATTTACTCCTTATACTAAAAAAGTATTATTGGAAATTGAAGGCGGTCAGAAGTTAGAATGTGTATTGAAAGATGTTACTTTCGATCCAATTACTGACGAAATCAAGCACTTTGATTTGCAAATTTTGGAAGAAAATACTCCTATAACAGTAAACGTTCCATTTGTCCTTGTTGGCCAAGCTGCAGGTGTTCGTGCAGGTGGTATCATGCAACACGTATTGCGTAAATGCCCTGTTACTTGCTTGCCTAAAGATTTACCTAGTGCGATTGAAGTTGAAGTTAAAAATCTTCAAATCGGTAAATCTATTCACATCAAAGATGTGTTAACAGAAAATGTAAAATTTGGTGTTCAAGACAACACTATCATCTGCTCTGTTGCAGCTTCTAGAGCTTCTCGTTCTGCTGCTGACGCTGGTGGTGATGGCGAATAGTAGTCTAAGAATACTAACGATGTTCAAAAAGCTGTTCATTTATATGAACAGCTTTTTTTGTATTTTATCCTGCTGTTCTTTATTAATATCTAAATCTACCTATTTTATATTCCAGTATTTCTCAAAAGCAGATGACATCGAAAAGTAAGCCTTTAGGTATTGAAAATATATAGTAAGCTCCTGTTTAGATTAAATTGCAGATTCTGCTTGAAACAGATTTATATTAAATATTTGAGCCTCCTATATAAACAATCTTTATATATCTCTGATAGTTACCTTCGTTTTAAGGCAATAGTGCTTTACATTACACTTGTATTGATTTATTAATTCACAACTATGAATTTGCTTTTGCATTCTCACCCGATATTAGTTAGTTTTTGTGATTTCTATTATTTTTCCTCAAATATCATTTCTTATATCAATAAACACCTCTTTTTTCCGTTTCTTAAAACAAAGAAAGAAGTAACAGTAATACAGACATATCTACTATGAACCATCTAACTACACAAAGATACCTTGAACTGTTGGAGTTGTGTCATTCGTTTGAAAAAGACTTTGTTAAGTTTTACGAAAAAGGCAACAAGACTGCCGGAATTAGACTGAGAAAACACATGCAAACATTGCGTACTTTCGCAGTCGGTATAAGAAATGAAGTACAAGAAATCAATAAAGATGATGAAGATAATGCTGAGTAAAACCGATTTGATCGGTTTTACTTTTTTTATAGCGACATCACCCTTTAAAGAATGATGTGCTTTACTTGCGCGTATAGCACCGTATATTATGGTTATACCCCCCCCCTGGCATTAAAAAACTGCTAATAGCTTCCTATTTCGCTTTTCTCTTCCTTTCTAACTCTTATTTTTAGCACTACTTCTTGAATCACATATAATAAAAAAGGCATACACTTTTAAATGCATGCCTCTAGATCTTTTATATAATGAGCTTGATTTATAGAATATATCTACTCATATCCTGATTCTTAATGATAGTATTCAAATTATTTCGAACAGTCTCATCATTTATCTTTACATCATTACTTTCAATGTTATCAGGTGCATTAAATAATGTCTCTTCAAGCAGAGTCGACATTATCGTATGAAGTCTTCTGGCACCAATATTTGTAATTTCTGAATTCACTTGAGCTGCAAGTTTTGCTATTTCTTTTATTGCTGACTCATCAAATTCTAGGTTTATCTCTTCAGTTTTTGCCAGAGCCTGATATTGTTTGATAAGAGCATTCTCAGGCACTGTAAGAATTTTAACAAAATCTTCTTCAGTTAGACTGTTTAGTTCAACACGAATCGGGAAACGTCCCTGAAGCTCTGGAACTAAATCAGAAGGCTTAGAGACATGGAAAGCACCGGATGCAATAAAAAGCACGTGATCTGTCTTTAAAGAGCCGTATTTAGTGTTTACAGTCGATCCTTCAACAATTGGAAGCAAGTCTCTCTGCACACCTTCTCTAGATACTTCCGGACCACTGCCTTTTGAGCTTTTGGAAGCAACTTTATCAATTTCATCTATAAATATTATTCCGGAGTTTTCTGCTCTGCGAAGAGCCTCTTGAATAACAGCATCCATATCTATTAATTTTTCAGCTTCTTCTTTTTGAAGAACTTTCATGGCATCTTTGACTTTCAGTTTACGCTTTTTCTTTTTCTTAGGCATAATGCTTCCGAATAAATCCTGAAGATTCATCCCCATTTCGTCCATACCCATCGGACCGAGAACCTGCATATTAGGTCCACCATCCACAGTTACGTCCATTTCGATTTCGCGTTCGTCTAAAATACCGTTTCTGATCATATTTCTAAATTTTTCGCGAGTGTTGCTGTTTTCCTCTTCTTCGTTCTCGTCAGTATTATCAAAAGACGGAGATTTTTTTACAGGAGGAATTAGTATGTCCAGCACTTTATTTTCTGCTGATTCTTTAGCAATCTCTTGTTTCTTTTCTGTTTCTTCATCTTTTACAATTGCAACGGCACGTTCGGCAAGGTCACGAATCATAGATTCTACATCTCTTCCGACATACCCCACTTCTGTAAACTTTGTAGCTTCTACTTTTACAAAAGGAGCGTTAACAAGTTTAGCAAGTCTTCTAGCAATTTCAGTTTTACCAACACCGGTTGGGCCAATCATGATTATGTTATTAGGCATGATTTCATCTCTTATATCGCCTTCTACATTTTGGCGACGCCATCTGTTTCTTAAAGCAATAGAAACAGCTTTTTTTGCTTCTTTTTGTCCAATAACATATTTATCCAATTCGGCAACTATCTGGCGAGGAGTAAGTCCGCCTTTTTTATCAGTAGTTGTCGGCAAATTATTTTCTTGTACTTTTATATCCTGTTCCATAGCTTTCCTGTTTAATTATAATTCTTCTACAACGATATTTTGGTTAGTATAGATGCAAATTTCACCTGCAATTTTGAGAGATTCCTCTACCATTTCTTTGGCAGATAAATTAGAGTGTTTGTTCAAAGCTCTTGCAGCAGATAAAGCATAAGAACCGCCGGAGCCTATGGCAATAATGTTATCATCCGGTTCTATTACATCGCCTGTTCCACTTATCAATAAAGCAGTATCTTTATCCATAACAACCATCATAGCTTCAAGTTTGCGTAAATAGCGATCAGTTCTCCAAGCTTTAGCAAGATCAATAGAAGCTCTTTGTAAATTTCCGTGATGTGACTCTAATTTTTCTTCAAATCTTTCCATCAGTGTAAATGCATCTGCAGTAGCACCTGCAAATCCAACCATAATTTTGTCATTATACAATTTTCTTACCTTACGTGTTCCGTGTTTCATTACGGTATGCCCGAAAGAAACCTGTCCGTCTGCACCTAAAGCTGCTTTCCCATCCTTGATAATACCAATAACGGTAGTCGAACGCACTTCAGGATAATTTTTCTTTTTGCTCATTTTTCCCATCCTTTATTCTTAATAAATCAGCGAATACGTCTGTTATAACTTGTATGTATGTTATATATTTTAGAGATTTTGCTATAATAGCATTAGAGACGCAATAACTTGCGTCTCTGCGTATATAATATCTTATTTTTAGTATTCCCGTTTGAAAGGTTTAAACCAAGTCTCGCCAATGCTGAAATTGATAGTAAACCTTACAAAGTACTCTTTCACTAAATTGCTATTTGTAGTTCCACGGATACCGGCATTCACAGAAGCATCAATAATTGCAGATCCGGGAAGTGGCATTTGCATACCATATGATCCATAAAGTTCCTTGATAGCATTACCATTGACTTCATAATATAAATCTTTCATTCCAAAGCCAACACGGTAAGTAACTCTATCAAGATAATCTGCTAAGAAACTTCTATTACCAATTCTTTCTATACCAATAGACATGCGCCATGAGTTGTCATATTTAAAATCTAAAGCACCTGCTCTATAAGTAAAATCTGTGAAATTTTGCATCTCAAAATCAGCTCCAAAACGGAATTTGCCTGTTAGATATGACACGCCTAGTCCGAATCTGTTAGGAATTACTGATGTGTAAGATGATGTGTATGTGGTATCTAGTTTGTCATCATTAATCGATACAGGAGTATAATCCTTAGTTTCATTATTGATGTCTAAATTTGGATTTTTTTCAAAGAAACCACCTATAAAAAGTTTTCTGTCCCAGTTATAGGCAACACCAAACTTATAACCAACTCCTTCAAAATCATCTTTAGATCCACGAACTCTGTAATAAGTATCCTCATTAAAGAGCTGAGTAGTATTAGTATAATTTGCTATTCCAAATAATGCGTAAAATTGAGCACCTAAAGAGATATTATCAGTAATATGCATTGCATACCCAAGATGAATTTTAGATATGCCTCCTTTGCCGTCAAAGATATTTTTACCTTTTAGTGTATCATCTTCAAAAGCATGAGCGATAGGTGCAGAAATTGCATAATTTATAGAAGAATATGGTTCCAAGCCAAAAGTCACAGCAGCGCCAAGTGTTGTATCAATCATAAATAATCCATTTATGCCGGATATCTTGCCATTATTCTGATAAAGAGTAGACTCTTCGTCAGATGTGACTATATGTTGATTAAAATTATATCCAACTTGCATTCTGGTCAAATCAACAAATGTCCACATAGCAGGATTTGTTTTATTGATTGCATGACTTGAAGGCATCGCTATGGAAGTCTGAGCCATTCCGTCATAAACTGCGCCGTATGTTTTATTTAAATCTCCAAATCCAAAAACAGAATAATTGGAACCACCTTGCGAAAATAGGTCTGTGGAAGCAAACATTAGACACAAGACAGCTATTATCTTAAACTTAGTCATAATATTACTTCCCATTATTTTTATCTACAATCATAGAATATACTATATTTAACTTAGGACGCATTTCAGGATCTTCAGCATCCATTCCAAAAAATCTTAGTCTATCTAACTTCTTAGCGGCATTGCCATGAGAAGCATCTATTGTAACAGTAATATCCCCCATTCCTCCAGTGGACTTCAGATACTCTATAGCATGCTGCATATATTCTAACCTGGCCACTCCATTTGAATCAATTTTCAAAGGGTTTTCTTTTGAAACCTCACCATCCATTATTATTTGAACTAGTAGAATTGAATCCATAGGCATATTACCTAAAACAGTATTCTCTTTATCCAGTTTAAATTCTAAATAGGACTTATGTATACCTGCTCTTTGTGGAATAGCTCTAACGTCTAATGAAAGTTTAGAAACTATCTCAGCATTTACCATCATCGATAATTTGCCTTGATCAGTATCTTCAAGCTTTGTGATGTATGCTTCAATATTGGATTTTGTCACAATTGTATCAATTCTGCCGTCTTTGTGGTCATAGATAATTTCCAGTTCCGGATTTGTATCTTCTTGATCTTTTAACGTTTGGGAAATGAAACTGCTAATATGATCAGAATTGTCACTAGGAGCAAGAAGTAGTCCCCAGTTAGAAAGAGGTCTTGTCGTATCTCTATCGTCTTCCAACCATCTTAAATAATCTGCTTTAAATTTATCTGAAGTTAAATCTATTTCTACTTGTGACATTGAGTCCTGCAAATGTATCTCGAGCTGTGGATTTGCAGTTATTTCAGATTCAACTAAGTGAGTAGGAGTATTTCCTGTAAACACAGAGTCCCAAGTAAGACCAAATTCCCACCAGGAATTCAACTGATAGATATTAATATCTTGCAGTATGTTTGTTGAATCTCCTAGAACATATCTGTAAGGAGTAAGTTTGAGCTTTATAGAACGTATGTCATCGACAGTAATAAAATCTAACAAACTGTCAGGTAAACTTCTGTCAAATCTTAGTAAACTAGCGGCGCTTACACCATGTGCTTTCCCAACAAAAAACGATTCATAGTTTCGCTGCAAAGTAGGTTTATAATCTGATTCAAATGAAACTATTAAACCATCTTCGGTACTGCTTAGGTTATGGAATGACAAAGTATCATTTACCAAAGCATAGCCAACCGGAGTAGGTTCATCATTACAGGAAAACAGAAACAGGGACACTGCCACTACAAAAGCAGCAGTAAAAAAGTTATGCATCTTACTGAAGATCATACTATAGCCAAACCTTCCAAATTATATTAATGACTGATATATATTTACGTATTTATCAACAGATTTGCTCCAAGACTGATCCTGCTCCATAGCTCTTGAAACTACATCACGGAATCTTTCTTTATCAGCATATATTTCTGTTGCTCTTTTGACTGCTTCAATCAAGCTGTCTTTGGAATACGAATTGAACACGATAGAGTTTCCTTTTTCTTCATCAGCATCAATATCGTATGCTGTTTCTATAATTCCACCAACACCATGAACAATAGGCATAGTACCATACACAATGGAATACATAAGGTTCAAACCACATGGTTCAAATTTAGAAGGCATAAGATAAAAATCACTACCTGCTTCGACCATATGCGCCATTTTTTCGTTGAATTCATCAAGAAACTTAAATTTTTCAGGATATTTGTCAGACATTTCTCTTACTTTATCCTTCAAATCATCATCACCTTTGCCAAGCATAAGAAGCTGTATATCCATTTCCATCAACTCATCTATGGCTTCTAAAAGCAAAGGAATACCTTTTTGCTCATCAATTCTGGTAATCATACCAATAAGAGGAGTTTTTGGTTTGAAATCTAATTCAGCATGGTTAATAAGCTCGGCTTTGTTATGAAGTTTATATTCAGCAAAGTCATCTTCTAACCTTTTAGGAATGCTTTTGTCTTTTTTAGGATCCCAAGTACATTTATCAATGCCATTAAGAATACCGGAAAAAGCCTCTCCTTTTTCTTTAAGTACTTTGTCCAAACCGTAGTTTAAACTTTTATCTTTAAGCACTTCTGCAGCATAATTTTCACTTACGGTAGTTACTTGATCTGCAAATACGATTCCGCCTTTCATAAAATTGAATTTATTTTTATGCTTAAAATGTGTCTTCAATTCTTCAGGCATACCAGTCTTGCCAAACACTGAAAGCGGAGATTCTCCTTGAGTAGCAAGATTGTGGATTGTAAATACAGTCTTTGTGTTTGTAAACTTATCAGCAAACACACTATTTACATAAGCAGGGATTAAAGCAGTTTGCCAACCGTTGCAATGGATAATATCAGGATACCATCCAAGCAACATGCATGTTTCTACGACACTTCGATTAAAGAATATAAAACGTTCTGCATTATCCGGATACTCTTCCCAAGTTTCAGGATCGTGGTAAACGCCTTTCTTTGAATCAAAATATTTATAGTTGGTAGTAATATACGCTTGAACTTTATTTCTGGAATTTTGCACAGACGAGGATTTTACTGTTGCCAGCTCTTCTTCGTCGCCCATTGGAATCGGCATATCTTTCAAACGGTTAATTTCATGAATGCGATTCTTGCGTTCAGAAATAGTACCGTATTTCGGAAGCATGATACGAACGTCGTGCCCTAATTCCTTCAGTGCTAAAGGCAGAGAAAAGGCAACATCTCCAATGCCGCTCTCCTTTGCAAAAGGGTAAACTTCGCTCGATACGAATAAAATACTCAGTGACTTTGCCATATATCTTTTTACGATGTTGTAAATTATAGTTACACAATTAGCAAAAATACGGAAAAACTCTTAAAGTATGAAATAATACGGAGAAATATTGGGTTTTAATCCCATTTTTTTTAAAGGATTTAGACGTTTGTTTTTTTGCAAGAAAACTTTTTGCACTGCAGGCACTGTTTCAGCAGTGTCTGACTTTTAGCGTGGTTTGAAGTTTTTTACTCTGGACGGTGCTTTTACTTCTTATTTTTCAGTATATTAGAACTTTATTATTACAATATGTACAAATAACCTTTTAATAATGGCCTGCCATAACTATTAATTTTTTGTATATATTGCATTTTTGAATATAAGTCAAAATCTTTTTAAGATCAATCTAAAAACTAGAATACTCCACTCATGCAGAACATTTTCTTCTGCTGCAACCTAAATGAAATAGTTGAGTATATACTTAGAGTAATGCTATGATTATTGAAAATAAAAAATATAGAACCATATGGTCGGACGAGAATTCCGACATTATGGTTATAAATCAAACAAAACTCCCTTACTTTTTTGAAATCAATGTTTTAAATAGGGGAGAGGATGCTTTCGAGGCTATAAAAAACATGATTGTCAGAGGTGCTCCCCTTATTGGAATCACTGCTGCATATGGTGTTTATTTGTTTGCTAGACAACTTTCTGACAGTCCTAACTTTGTAAATGATTTACGCAATGCTGCATTGAATCTTATAAATGCCAGACCCACTGCAGTTAATCTCAAATGGGCTGTAGAAAAACAGTTGAAGCTTATAGAAAACGCTGAGTCTAAAACTAGTCTAATTCAGATTTTACTTGATTCTGCAAATAAAATGGCAGAAGAGGATATAATAACAAATAAATCCATAGGCAAATTTGGGCTTGAACTCCTCCAAAAGATATATGATAAAAAAGGCTTTGTTAATATTCTGACTCATTGCAATGCAGGCTGGCTGGCAACTGTAGATTATGGAACTGCTACAGCTCCAATCTATTTAGCGCATCAGTCAGGGATTAAGCTTCATGTTTGGGTGGATGAAACACGACCCAGGAATCAGGGCAGCAAACTTACTGCATTCGAATTGCTAAATGAGGGAGTACTTCATTCAGTGATCCCGGACAACACCGGTGGCCATCTCATGCAAAACGGCTTGGTTGATTTGGTAATTGTTGGCTGTGACAGAGTTGCTGCAAATGGTGATGTATGCAATAAAATAGGCACGTATTTGAAAGCGCTGGCTGCATATGACAATGAAATACCGTTTTATGTTGCAATGCCTACCAGCACACTGGATAAATCTCTAAGATCCGGCAAGGAAATTCCGATAGAAGAGAGAGATGCTAGTGAGGTTAGATATTTTACAGGGCTTTCTGATAATAAAGAGACAGATGTTCTTACTCTTCCTGAAAAATCTAATGCTGTAAATTATGGTTTCGATGTTACGCCTGCAAAATATGTCACAGGCTTAATTACAGAGAAAGGAATTGTAAAGCCTATTGAAACTGATTTACTCGAGTTAGAGAGTTAATTATGAAGCAAGAATCTTATATCAAATTCAAATGCAAACATTTAGCTAAAGATATTCAGTTTCCTGCCGATATTCATAAATTAATTTCTATTGGTGACGAACTTAAAAAACACAGCCTCATTGGAAAAATTGACGAAGATACCGGTTTCGGGAATATAAGTTTTAAAGAAATTGATAATAATATTGTTTATATTTCTGCATCCAAAACAGGTACTTACGGATCTTACAAGGAAGAGCATTTTAGTAAAATTATCGCCTGGGATGCTGAAAATAATTACGTAGAATCTGCCGGCTTACTGCCTGCAAGTTCTGAGACTTTGAGTCACCTGGCTATTTATGAAGCTTTGCCATGGACTAATTGTGTTGCTCATGTACATTCAGAAGCTCTATGGAATAAGTACAGAAATACTGAAATAACAAGTAACGATACAATAGAATACGGTACAAAAGAAATGTATTTTGAGATTGTACGTTTACTTAAGGGTCATAATGAATCTAAACTTTTAGTTATGGGTGGCCATCATGGTGGACTATTAGTTTGGGATAAAGACTTTAATTCTTTGAAAGAAACAATAACAACATATTTGTTGTCAATATAAAAAAAGATATTAATCTACATTTTTTATAATATTTGCTATTTTTGCCATAACACAAAAGTATCAAGGATGATGCAGGAAAATATTCGAAATATTAAAAATATTCTAATTGTAGAAGATGATCCGGGCTTTTCTCTTTTAATTAGTAAGAGATTGGCAAAGACCGGTTTGTGCTTTCAAGAAGCGAATACCGCTCGAGAAGCTATTTCTGCAATCGAAGAATTAATGCCTGACTTGATGCTTTTAGACTTGGATCTTGGAGATATGTCAGGATATGAGCTTGTACAAATCCTAAAAGAGAAAGATAGCTGTCCAAAATTTCTATGCATTACAAGTAACGATGATAAAAATAAAACCGTTCAGATGATGCAAGAGGGAGCTCTTGATTTTGTTTTTAAAGATCAAAACTTCTTTGAACTTCTCCCTTCAAAAGTAAATCATGCAATAGAAAAAATAGAATACGAACAAGAACTTGTATCGGCAAAAGTACTATTAGACAAAAGCTTACTCGAGTATAAAAATCTTTTCTCCAATTCTCAAGATGCTATATATTTTACTAATCTCAAGGGTAAACTCATTGATTTCAATGATAGTTTTGAGAAGCTTTTTAAGTATTCTAAACAAGAGCTGCTTAATTTAAGTGCAGAAAATCTATATTTCCATAAAGAAGACCGCCTAGATTTTATAGAACGTATTGAAGAACACGGATCTCTAAAAGAGTACGAAGTGAAACTTTGTGATAAGAACGGAAAACAACTTATCTGCCTACTTACAGTAACTCAGCAATCAAGAGATAACGGCTATGTCTATCAAGGAATCATTCACGACATATCAGAACGAAAGAAAGCTCAGGATGAATTAGCTGAATCAAAGCAAAAATATTTCTCTCTTTTTGATAATATGAATGAAGGTGCTTCTCTTAACACTCTTTTGAGAGATGATGCCGGAAAAGTTACTGATTATGTTATTACAGATGCAAATCCTGCTTTTTGCAGTATCTTCGGGTTTAGATGCAATGCCGGCTATACTGTAAAAGCAAGTAACTTCTTTGGTATGGAAAGCCCGCCTTTCTTGGATAAATACATGTCGCTTTTTGAAAATGGTGCTTCTAATATATCATTCGAATACCATTTCCAAAACATAGACAGATACGTTCGTATATCAGCTTATAAAACAAGAGTTGACGAGTTTGCCACAATATTTACTGACATAACAGAAAACAAAAAGTCTGAAATAGCTCTTGCCCAAAGTGAGAATAAATTTAGGAGTATAGTTGAGCAGGCCACAGACGGTATTATACTTATTGACGAGAAAGGTATCGTTTTAGATTGGAATCAGTCACAAGAAAAAATAACCGGCATTGGTCTTACTAATGTACTCGGCAAAAAGCTCTCTAAAATCAACTTACAACTAAGCAGCATTATAGATGATTTTGACGAAGATCTATACGAAGAAGATTTTGATGATATTCTCAATAATTGTATAAGCCAGCTCAAATCTGAAACAGTGTTGTTTTTTGAGGATCCTAATATATTCCCAAATCAAATAAACGGAAGACATATAAACACTATTCTATTTCCTGTTGAGACAAAGAATAGTATGCTATTTGGCATTTTAACCAGAGATGTAACTTCAGAAAAAGCTCTTCAGAATGAATTGCTTTACTCAAAAAAACAATGGGAAAAAAGTTTTGACGCTGTCCCTGACTTGATGGCAACACTGACAGAAGACTTTTGCATTGATAGATTAAATATCGCAATGGCTGAGTATCTTGATATAGATATAAATGCCGCCAAAGGGGAATGCATTATTAAAGCTTTGGAGCAAAAATACGGCACAGGCAACGTTCATTACCAACTGCTTAACTCGATCAGTGAAAGCCGTGAATATGCTTCTTCTAATATCAGAAAAGATAATTATCTAATTTCAACTTCACCACTATATGATGCTGAGAATAATTTCTCCGGTTTTGTATATTTAGCTCGTGATATTAGCAGAATTATACAAACAGAGCAAGCTCTCAGAAACAGCGAACAAAGATATAGAATGCTGATAGAAAATGCTTTTGACGGCATATATCTTATGAAAGATATGAAGTTTCAATATGCCAATAAAAGCCTATGTAGCATACTAGGATATACCGAAGATGAAATCCTTGATGAAAATTTCACGCTTTACAATTTGCTGACTAAGGAAGGTGAAATTATAACAGAAAGAAGGAAGCAATTAAGATTGTCAGATATGCCAATTCCAAATCCTTACATTATGCCTTTAAAGAAAAAGGATGGAACTATATTTTATGCTGAGTTAAGTACTGTAAATTATAATAAAGCAGATAAGCTTTCCGTACTTGGTATACTAAGAGATATTACAGAAAGAAAGCTACTTGAAGACAAAATGTATAATCTCAATAAAGAGCTTGAGCAAAGAGTAGCTGAGAGAACTGCACAGCTCGAAAATGCAATGACAGATTTGCAGAATGAGATAGTAATTAGGAAACAAACTGAAGATAAACTAGTACAAGCTAAAAACGAAATTACCGGTGCTTTTAAACGCGAGAAAGAACTAAATGACCTGAAGACCAGGTTCATCGAAATGATTTCACATGAATACCGAACTCCACTAACTGTGATCCTCTCTTCAACATATCTCATTGAAAGATATACGGAAGATATAGAAAACAAAGATTTGGGAAAAAGTGTTGATAGAATTCGCAAAGCAGTGAAAGCAATGACAGATTTGCTTGAAAATGTTATGCTTGTAGGAAAATTCAAAGAAAGTGATTCTAATACTAATTTGGTTGATGTTAACTTTGCGGATATAGCTGAGCAGGTACGTAAAGATATCATTTCTTTAGACAAAGGTAGTCACGAAATTATTTTCAATATTGAAAATAAGAATGAATTCTCTAAATCTGACCCTTCTATGCTCCGCCTAATAATGTTAAACCTTTTGACAAATGCTCAGAAGTTCACACCAAATGGCAAAAGAATTGAATTTACTCTTAAAATATCTCAATCTCAAATAACTATTATTGTTAAAGATCAAGGTATTGGAATACCTGAAGATGAGCAGGAACATGTTTTTGAGCCATTTTTCCGCGCAAAAAACGTAGGTGCAGTGCAAGGCCTGGGCTTAGGCTTAAGTATCGTTAAGGGCTGTATTGACTCATTAGGTGCACAAATCACATTAAACTCTTCTCCTGATAAAGGAACCGGAGTAATGGTTACTTTACCCAAAAAATAATTCTCCCTTTTTTGACAAATTTCCACTATTTACATTATTTAATTTTGACTTGATGGATTAAAATGCTAATATTGAGCAAGTTTTTAAACTATTCAGTCGCAATGTATTAAACAATGCAAAATATATGTAAGGTGTTATTATGTATAATCCTAAAGAGCAATTCGCTCTATCTAATCCAATTTCCCTAATTACAGGAAAAGACCCGAAAGACTTTACTCGTGAAGATCTTATTCAGGTAATTTTAGAAAATAATATTGAACGTTTAGCTTTTCATTACACAGGAATTGACGGAAAAGTAAAAGAGCTCCGCATCCCTATTGCAAACCGTGAACAGGCTGAAATGATTTTGACTGACGGCGAAAGAGTAGACGGTTCTTCTTTATTTAAAGGCATAGTAGATGCAGGTAAATCTGACTTATATGTAGTGCCTGTGTACAAATCTGCTTTCTTTAATCCATTTATTGAAAACTCTTTGGATTTTGTGTGCCGTTTTGTGGACAAAGATGGAAACTTAGCGTCTTTTGCTCCTGATAACATTTTACTAAATGCTACTAATTTACTTAAAAAAGAAACTGGCATGGAACTTCATGCTTTGGGCGAACTTGAATTTTTCCTAATGTATGATGAAGAAGAAAGCTTATTCCCTGCTGAAAAGCAAAGAGGATATCATGCTGCGGCTCCGTATGTAAAAACCAGTGACGTTCTTAATGAAATGCTTCGTAATATTACAGAGCTTTGCGGTCATGTGAAGTATGCTCACCATGAAGTTGGTTATATGGATTATGTTGAAAGCGATTCTCCTGAAATTAAAGGCAAAAAAGCTGAGCAGGTAGAAGTAGAATTCTTGCCAATGCCAATAGATGAAATGGCAGACGTTCTTGTTCTTTCTCGCTGGATTATTCGTAATGTAGCCTATAACTACGGCATGTCAGCTACTTTTGTGCCTAAACTTGAAAATGGCCATGCAGGTAACGGTATGCACGTGCATATGCTTGCTAAAAAGGATGGCAAAAATGCAATGGTAGATGCAAACGGCGAGCTCTCTGAAGTAGCTAAAACTATGATTGGCGGACTTTGCAATTATGCACCAAGTATCACAGCTTTTGGTAACACAGTTTCTGCTTCTTATTTGAGACTTGTGCCGCACCAGGAAGCACCTACTAAAGTATGCTGGTCTGCGATGAACAGAAGTGCTCTTATTAGAGTTCCTTTGGGCTGGACTAATGTAGACAACTTGGCTTCATTGGTAAATCCACAGCAGACTAAAAAAGCTACTCCATTTGACAGCAAACAGACAATCGAACTTCGCAGCCCTGATGGCAGCTGTAACACTCACTTATTGATGGCTGCAATAGCTACTGCAATTGAGTGGAGTTTCGAAAATAAAAAAGAAGCTTTAGAACTTGCAGAAGCTTCTCACGTTACTGTTAATATACATGACACTAACACAGATAATTTAGCAGACCTTGCAACTAGCTGCGCTGAATCTGCTGAAATATTACTTAAATCAAGAGAATTATACGAAAGAAAAGGCATCTTCCCGCCGCAAGTTATTTCTAACCAGGCGAAAATGCTTCAAAATGAAAACGACAGCGATTTGAATAGACGCTTAATGGCTCTTCCAGATGATGAAAAACTCAAAGAATCAAGAAGAGTAATGCACAGAGATATTCATAAGCACTAAAAAAAATAGTAGAATAAGATAGCTCCTGTCTGTCTCATTTCTAAAGAAATAGATTTAAGGATGTGACTTTATTAATCACATCCTTTTTTTATTGCCTTTGTGTTACATTTTGCAATTGCACATGTTTGAGTTTAGCGATAAGAATAGCATCAACTCAACAAGCAATACTTTCTCACTAGGTTTTATAAATTTGAATAAATATAATATTTCCTTTATTTTCATAATAGACATTATATTATAATTTTCAGAGAACTAAATTGAAATCTTTATTGACCTTTGCATTGCTAGCTCTACTTATGATAAGCTGCAAAAGTATTGATTATGATTACAGAGTAGATATGGAATACGCTCTTAATCCTTCGACAACTATTCCTCCGAAGCCGTTTAATCTGGAACTCTCTCCGGAATTTCTATATCAGAGAATTGATTTATACCGTTCCCGAGAATTTGCTGGTTTAAAATATATCATTATACCTTATACAAGAAAAAGAGAATATGGAAATATTGGTGTGTATCTTGGCAACGGTCTTTACATTGACTATAACAATAATCTAAGTATAGATTTGATTAAATATTTTGATATTGATTTAGACAAGACAGACATTAATACTAAATATCTTTTTGAAAGAGGTAAGCTGTTTAACATAATCGACACTGTTAACTTAACTTCTTGTAAGAGGGGTAATGTCATTAAAAAATATCGCTATATCAACGACAATCCGTTTCCAGAGAAGCCAAACGAAATTATTGAATTATATGACGATTTTATCCGTATCAATTCAGATCGATTAGTAGTGAACTCTAAAACAACGATTACTTTAAATGCTGATTCTTTAAATTTCGATGGAGGCTGGTACTATGACAACTACTCAGTAAAAAAAGTAAATGAGAACTTCTATCGAGTACCCTTTTGGCCTAATGACTTAGAGATTAAGCAAGTAGCTCAAGACACCATCTTTGCGGGAGATTTAATTGCTATCCGAACAGATAAAGAAATACAAATTTGCGACATAGAACCAGAATTACAAGACGACGGTTCTTATAAAGTAAATAAACATATTGTCTTCAAAAAAGACGGTTTTATTTTCTATGATGAGTACCAACAAGGCTATGCTGTCCAAAAAATAAATGATTCGACAATACATATTCTATATAACGATTTGCTTGCAAAGATAATTAGCCTCATAGATGTTTCTAAGTAATCAATTGTCACATAATCAAAAATATACGAAATCGTAATCTTATACTGATCGATTTAGTTTATTGATCAAAGATAACTTTTACCAAACTATTGTTCGTGATTTGTTTTCTAACAGACTGAAAAAATGGTAAGTTAATACTTTAGCAAATATTTAGATAATCGATAAATAGCAGAGAAATTAATTGTATATATAAAAAAAATGCCGGCTCGTAGCGTTGCGAGGAGGCATTTTTTTTATAAACTTTATGGATTCTACTATTAACGAGAGTAGAATTCGACTACTAATGGCACTTCAGCTTCAACAGGAATTTCTTCGCGATTTGGTACGTAAACGTATTTTGCATTCAAATCAGCTTTAGATACTTCCAAATATGCAGGAGGATTAGTATTTCTAACAGCTTCTTGGAAACAATCCAAGTTTCTGCTTTTTTCTTTGATAGTAATCACATCATTTACTTTCACTTGGTAAGAAGGAACATTCATTTTTCTACCATTGATAAGTACGTGACCATGAGTTACATACTGGCGAGCAGCGTAAATTGTACGAGCAAAACCTGCACGCATTACTAAAGCATCTAATCTTGATTCCATCAATTGAACCAACAAATCACCAGTGTTACCAGTCATTTGAGTTGCTTTTTTGTAATATTTACGCATGTGGCTTTCAGAGATATTGTATTGTAATCTTAATCTCTGTTTTTCCAATAACTGACGACCAAAGTCAGACTGTTTAGCACGGCGTTTAGAAGCTCCATGCTGTCCCGGAGGATAAGGTTTGTTAGCAGTAACTTTTTTCGCCTTTGGAGTTATAGTTAACCCAAGTTTACGGGATAGCTTTACTTTAGGACCGTTGTAATTCATTTTACCTCACTAAATACAATTTATTTGTGTAGTTTATTCTATAACATGCTACGTATAAAAGGATTACAAATTTAAAACTTTTCCACAAAGGGACAAAATCTTTTTTGCATAAAATCAATTATTTCTTTTTTACATAAGGGATAGGATCTTCCAAACCTGCATTTTTAAAGCCCCTTAGGCGCAGAACGCATGACTCACATTCGCCGCAGGCTTCTTCACTATTTTGATAACAGCTCCATGTTTTATCAAATGGCACTGCTAATTCGTGGCCTTTTTGCACTATTTCTGCTTTCATAAGGCTAATCACCGGTGTTTTTATTTCAATTTGAGTATCAGGTTTAGTTCCGGTGTTAATTACCTGCTGAAACGCCTCAAAGAAGCTTACTCTGCAATCAGGATAGCCACTGCTGTCCTGTTCTACTGCACCTACATATAGTGCTGCAGCACCTAGCACTTCCGCCCAGCTGGTAGCAATTGCCATGATATTTGCATTTCTGAAAGGCACATAGCTGGTTGGAATTTCGTCACTTTCCAAGTTAGCTTGATCAACCGTCATGTGCTCATCTGTTAAACTGGAGCCTCCAATCTGGTTTAGATAACTAACGTCAACTGATAATCTATATCTGATATTGTAGTGATCACATAGTCTTTTGAAACACTGGTACTCTTTTTCCTGAGTTTTTTGTTTATAGTTGAGATGCAAAGCAGCCAGTTCGTAACCTTCCTCTTTTGCAATAGCAGCACAAAGAGCCGAGTCCATTCCACCGCTAAGCAGCACAACCGCTATTTTCTTTTCCATTTATTCACCGATTATCGTTATAGTCAAATTACGGGATGAGGCATTATTTCGATGTTCGCAAAGATAAATACCTTGCCATATGCCTAATGCAAATTTACCGCTTTTTATTGGAATAGATAGCGAACTTCCTATTAGAATGCTTTTAATATGTGAAGTCATATCATCAGATCCTTCTGCTGTATGCAGATAGTCTGATTTATTTTCCGGTACCATTCTGTTTATGTAATTCTCAAAATCTGTTCGCACATCAGGATCAGCATTTTCATTTATAGCCAATGATGCACTTGTGTGCTTGATAAATATGTTGGCAATTCCGGTTTTAATATCAGCCATTGCCGGAAATGCAGCATAAATCTCTTCGGTTACGAGATGTGCGCCTCTTTTCTTTTTTCTAAGACTTATATCTTTCTGTAGAATTCGCAAATAAATCCTTTGCTGAAAAACAACATTCTAATATTCTATAATATACTGAAAAATATGCTATTTATTGCTATCAATATGAGATTTTACTTCTCTCTTAAAGAAAGTTTCCAGTCTTTCTGTTCCATATCTTTCCGCAATATTATCATACGCGATAGCTGTAAGAAAAAACTCTAAAGGACCATAAGTCTTTGAATTTGTGAAGAGTTTAAACAGAAAGATAATGGACTTTCTGACAAAATTCGGAAAATGAATAATCCTCACGGGTTTATTCCATGCAGATAGTGCAAGTGCAGCGATCTCATTTTGGGTAAAAATATCTGCGCCACCTAAAGTAATCTCCTTTTGACTTTTAGATATAGCTTCCACACATAATTGAGCAAGATCTTTTCCATGTATTGGATTCAGTTTTTTCTCTCCATCTCCAAAAAGGTACACCCTTCCTTTCTTCGCCATATCAAGAAAATCTCTCATGTCTGAAAAAAATCCATTCGGGCGAAGAACAGTATAGTCAATACCTGAGCTTTTCAACTCGTCTACAAATTTTTCCTTCGCCTCAAATATTTTTAGATTTCTAAGTTTGTCTCCGTTAATTGCGGAAACGTAAAGGAATTTTTTTACTGATTTCTGTTTTGCTTCATTTAGAATATTTAGATTGCCCTGATAATCTACATCCATATAAGTCAACCCGTCTTTCTGTCTTGTAATACCCAGACATGATATTACAATATCTATGTCATTGGCTATGTTTTTAAGACTTTTTTCATGAGTCACCTCACCTAAAAAGAATTCTACATTTTTAAACTCCTTTTTTTGAGACTCTTTTCGAATTAATACTCTGACCGAGTAGCCTTGCTTCAAGAGTTCTTCAGTTAGAAATCTTCCGAGATAACCTGTGGCTCCGGCCAATAGCACTCTGTGTTCGCTTCCCATTGTTTCTTCTCCTCAATAGATTAGTTTCATCCAACTTACCATTAAGGTGTAAAATAAACATTGACCTAAGTCAAGATTTTGATTTATAGAATAATCTGTTTTTGATTCTGCTTAAAGACTCAGCTGAAATCCCAAGATATGACGCTATATAATGCTGTGGTATTCGTTGAAATAAATCTCGTTTAGTTTCAAGCAGTTCTATATATCTTTCTTCAGGCGACATAGTTACAAATGAAGCAATTATCTTTTGGCATTGTATCAGCTCATTTTCTGTAGCAATTCTGGCGATAATTTCGAACTTAGAACTTTCGGCAAGGAGTGTGTTAATTGCAGTTTCCGAAAAAACATAAAGCTCGGTATCCTCAAGAGCCTGGTAGTTCTCCCTTGCAGGAACTTTGGAAATATAACTCTCTCCGGCGCAAATAAATTGACCTTTTGTAAAGAAAAAAGCAGTTTTATCATTCCCTTCTCTTAGATAAAACAACCTGACAAATCCCTTAGTCAAGAAATAAATATCAGTAGCAATATTTCCCTCTTGAAAGATGTAATCACCTTTTGCGTACTTTTTTTTGATAACACAGTCTAGTATCATTTGCTCTTCCTTTTCTGACAGAGACTGATATGATCTTAAAAGCGAGAATAAATCTTTCATATTTATCATGATTATTTTCAAAAATAAAGTTACTATTGCAGTCAAATAATATAGTATTCTAAAGATACTAACTATAAGCACTTATTTTATCTGAATAATATTATACCTATAAATATTAGCTATATCTAAGTGATTCTACTGAATTTATATTGATGAGACAATATTATATTTACAATAGACGTATTTATATTTGTATTTTTTGACGTATAATATATCATATATAATTAAGATATTTTATTATTTGCCGATATATAATACTCTATACTTTTAATTTCTATCTGGTATGCATAATGAGTAACCCTAAGAATATTGAAGCTATCCAATTAAGAACTGAAGACAAGCTTAAAGCTGTTTTTGACAACGCTGCTATAGGCATTGATTTACTGGGCACTGACGGAAGTTTTATCTTTGCGAATAATCACTTCCAAAATATGATTCAATATTCTGAAGATGAGTTACAAAATCTGACGATCCATGATATAACTTCTTATGAAGACAAAGAAAAAACAGAGCATTTATATCAGAAAATAGTCAATGGTGAAATAGATTTTTATAGAATTGAAAAAAGATACGTAAAAAAAGACGGAAGTATTCTATGGGCAGACGTTTCTGTAACTCCCATTAAAAACGAACAGGGTGAAACTATAGAAATTATCGGTATTATTTTAAATATTTCTGATCGTAAAGCAGCACAGGCTGCTCTTATTATACGAGAAAAGGAATATAGATCTCTTTTTGAAAATCTTAGAGATGTTTTTGTCCGAATGGACTTAGAGAGTAATGTGCTAATTGTTTCTCCCTCTTGCTATGAATTAACAGGTTATACCCAGTCTGAAGCCATTGGTGTCAATATTTATAAATCTTTAGGCAACAAATATAAAGTTGACACTTTCCACAACAAATTACTGGAGGATGGCTATATTGATCAATGGGAAACTAAGCTAACCAAGAAAAACGGCAGCTCAGTCTGGGTTTCAGTCACTATGAAAATTGTTCACGACCATCTGGGCAAGCCACTTTTTGCCGAAGGTACTGTCAGAGATATTACCTCCAGCGTAAAGGCTGAGAACAAACTAAAAGAAGCTTTATCTCATTATAGATTTTTGATCGATACCATGGGAGAAGGGCTCGTAAAAACTGATAAAAACTTTAATATTACTTTTGTAAATGGTGCTTTTTGCAACATAATAGGCAAATCTCCTAAACAAATTATGGACAAAAGTCCTTCTGACTTTGTGAAAATAAGCGAAGTTGAAACTTTTGAAAAGAAACTCAAATTTCATGGTCATGGCAACGAATCTTTTGAAATCAATTTGGTAAATGCCAGAAATGAGTTCGTCCCAGCATTAATAACTCCAAGAGCCTTTTACACTCCAGAAGGTGAGCTTAATGGAGTTGTGATGGTAGTAACAGAGATCACAAAGCAAAAAAGCACTGAGATAGCTCTTAAAGAATCTGAAAAGAAACTGCAGGAAGCATTGGCAGCAAAAGACAAATTCTTTTCTATTATTGCTCACGACATGAAAGGTCCTATGGGTAATTTTCTTGGTCTTTCTAAAATATTGAATAAAGATCTTGAAGAAATGACAATGAAAGATATGAAAGAAATAGCTTCTTCTATCTATGACTCTGCAAACAGTATCTATAAATTACTTGAAGATTTGCTACAGTGGTCTCGCACTCAGATGGGCAGTATTAATTTCAACCCTGAACCAATCGATTTGAAGGAAATGGCATTTAATAACTCCTATCTCTTATCTTCTTTGGCTAATCAAAAACAGATTAAGTTAGAATCAGAAATTCAAGAACCTATTTATGTGAAAGGTGATAGGAATATGCTAACTGCTGTTATTAGGAATATCAGCTCAAATGCAATCAAATTTACTGAACCGGGCGGCTACATAACTATTAGTGCTACTACTGACTCTTCCTATGCAACAGTATGTATTGAAGATACAGGCATTGGCATGGAAGATGAAGTTGCAGAGAACCTTTTTAACATAGATAATAATCATACTTCAATTGGCACAAATGCAGAAAAAGGTACCGGCTTAGGATTAGTCTTATGTAAAGAGTTTATATTGATTCATGGCGGTAAAATATGGGTGTCCAGCAGAAGAAATGAAGGTAGCAAGTTCTATTTTAGTGTTCCTCTCTACAAAGGAAATATTTAATCTTTCCAAAGCATCGAATATAAACACAGTTCCTCTATTTGCAATTTGCAAATTATTGCCCCTTAGCTATTCAATAAGGTAAAATTAACCAGGTATATTAAGTAAGTTATTAAAGATAGAAGCAGGAGCGGAAATTTATCCGCCCCGGAATCTACATGTGTGGTATTTGTTATATTATTAATACACTTCAGAACATCAAATGGTTACAAACTGTTTTGTACTACATAAAAAAAAGCTACTCTAAACTTAGAGTAGCTCAAGATAAAAAAACTATTTATGTATCTTAGAATGTTCTTGATTGAATCATATTTTCCGGTTTCAATAAATCATCAAGTTTTTCTTTGCTAAGCATTTTATGCTCTAAAACTAAATCGTATACTGATTTACCTGTTTCCAATGCTTCTTTAGCAATTTTACTTGAATTTTCGTAACCTAATACAGGATTCAATGCAGTCACAAGACCAATTGAGTTCTCTACAAGTTTACGACATACTTCTTCATTAGCAGTTATGCCGTCTACGCAGCGGTGTTTCAATGTCTGCATACCGTTTTTAAGCATTTCAACAGATTCGAAAATACTTTGAGCGATAACCGGTTCCATTACATTTAGCTGTAACTGACCTGCTTCTGCAGCCATAGTAACAGTGATATCATTACCAATTACTTTAAATGCGATCTGATTTACTACTTCAGGGATAACCGGATTTACTTTACCAGGCATAATTGAAGAACCAGGTTGCATTTTAGGTAAATTGATTTCATTGATACCTGTACGAGGGCCTGAGCTAAGAAGTCTTAAATCATTACATATCTTAGACAATTTAACTGCCAAGCGCTTAACAGCAGAAGAATACATTACAAAAGAACCTGTATCCTGAGTCGCTTCAACTAAGTCAGAAGCAAGAACTACCGGAAGTCCGGTAATGTCAGCAAGGTGTTCCATAACTTTCGGACTGTATTTAGGATCAGCATTGATACCTGTACCAATTGCAGTACCGCCCATGTTTAATTCTAAGAATAATTTAGAATTTTCTTCAAGTCTTTGGATTTCTTCTTCCAAAGTAGAAGCAAAAGCAGCAAATTCCTGACCCAATGTCATAGGGACAGCATCTTGAAGCTGAGTACGACCCATTTTGATAATATGAGAAAACTCTTTTGCTTTATTTTTGAAAGATTCGATAAGAGATTTCAAGCCTTGCACTAAATCTCTATTTTGATATATAAAAGCTAATTTTAAAGCCGTAGGATAAGCATCATTTGTAGATTGAGCTAAGTTTACGTGGTTATTAGGGTGACAATAATCATATTCACCTTTTTTGTGTCCCATAATTTCCAAAGCTCTGTTAGCAATAACTTCATTAGCATTCATGTTAGTTGAAGTACCGGCACCACCTTGTACCATATCTACAACGAAGTGAGTATGAAGCTTGCCATTGATTAATTCTTCACAAGCAGCAACGATACCGTCTTTAATATTTGCGTCCATCCAGCCTAGTTCGCAATTCGCCTTAGCAGCTGCCATTTTAACCTGAGCGAATGCAATTATTAAAGCAGGAAAGTGATTAATACCAATACCACTAATATTAAAGTTTTCAATTGCTCTTAAAGTTTGTACACCATAGTATACTTCTTCAGGAACTTCTCTATCGCCAAGCAAATCATGTTCGCTACGAGTGCGGCCTGAGATGTACTGAGCAGCAGCATCAACTACTTGGTTAGTAGTGTGGCGCATTCTGCGAGCAATAACTCTTGAAATTCTTGAAAGAATTTTTACAGCAACTTCAGGATAAGACTCTAAAAATCCTTTGAAGCTTGCTCTAGGAATATTTAAAATTACAGAATTTTGAGCAGCACGAGCTGATGTAGAGTGAGGATAGTTATCCATAAATGCACCTTCGCTCAAGAAGTCATACTCACCGAAACGAGTGATTACTTTTTCCTGTCCAAAATTGCCTTTTACAAACAATTCAATAGCGCCTTCGTATACAAAGAAAACATGCTGACGTTCTGTATTTTGTTCGAACACAGTTTCGCCTTCAGCATATTCTTTATTTTCTACCATATCTGCAACAAGCTTAAGCTCGTCATTTTTCAAATCTGCAAAAAGTTCTATTTTTGCGAGGAAATCCATAATATTTTTGGGTTGCATTGGTATCCCCTTCTCAGAATGTCTAATAAGTCTGTAAATAAGTATCAAAAAGCAAAATTACTCTTTTTGTAGGATATTATCGAATTTATCCCCAATTCTTACTAATTACTAATTTGAAAATAACGTAATTTTATAAGCTGAATCAAAATCATGAAAGCAGCAATTTTCATTTATCCTCGTATTCTCTTAGCTGCAATTACTTAGCGGTGTTCTGATACATGAATTATATAAATTGATAGTAAATCACTAATAACATTTCAATTATATCGATATGCCACAAATAATCTTATTTTTAGTTAAATATGATGATGGATTAGCAGTGTCTAAACAAAATGAGGTGGAAATGGGAGTTAATTTGCCCATATAGCATTTTTCTGTTGGTCTAACTTTTCGAGAATATCTCTTTCCATTTCTGATAAATTATAGTCAGGAATGCTTGCAGATGCATTGGGACTGGTTATAATATAGTAACTTACATCGCTGAACGTCTTATGTTCTATAGCTACTTCATCTAATTCAAATATTTTTTTTAGAAGAAGACCTCTATATATAAGAGTGTTAGTCTCTAAAGTCAGATTAGGAATATTAAACAGCTTCTTGATAGAAAAATGAGCTAAGATGATAATTTGGATCAGAACAGCCAACAAAATAACAGAAAATAAAAAAGTATGATCACTGGTTGAAACCAATGCTGCAATACCGATACACAAGTTCATTATAAAAACTGTATGCCTAGGCTTTGAATTTTTCATTGTCATGTGTGTTTATTAGCATGATGTTTATCAAAACTAAGCATTCTAATTCATAGAACAAAACTTTTTCTCACTTAATATCAATATATTTATCCACAATTTTGCGAATTGTTTCCACCGTAAATCCTTTTGCCTGTAAGTGATTGATAAGAGAAGACTTTTGTTTTATTTTGGATTTACCAGTCAATAATTTCAACTTCTTCTCAGCCGCAATCTCAGCATACTGCTCTTCTTCTTCAAAAGGGTAACTACTATTTATGCAGTTACTACATAGATCTTCATCAAGTCCAAAGCTTCGAAGCTTCATTTTTAGCTTAATTGGACCATCTTTTTTCTTCAGTAAAGAATCTTTAACATACGCAGCTGCAAATCTTTTATCATATATGAGATCAAATTCTTTTAAGAAGTCCAAACATGTGTCAATGAGTTGGTTAGGATATTTTTTATCTTCAAGTTTTTTTCTTATCTGCCATTCAGAGCGAAGTCTATAGCTGGCGTAATTGTATGCATCCTGTTTAGCAGATATTATTGCCTGTTTAGACTCTATATCTTCCAAAGTTTCTTCATGTATCTCCAGTCCCTTTTTTAAAGAATGCTCTAATACAATATCCATATCAAGTTCAATACTTGAATCATCATTGAATGATACAAGGCAAACTCTTTTTGTTTTTCTGTATTTGATCGACTCTATTATTCTCATTATAAACTTTGCATATTTTTTTTGATATTCTTACATGCTAAAAATGCAGTAGAAAAAGCAGCTTGTAGATTATAACCACCTGTATCTCCATCTACATCGATAAATTCTCCTGCAAAATATAGATTTTTGACTAACTTAGACTCCATTGTCTTTGGATTAATTTCATCTGTGCTTACTCCTCCTGCAGTTACCATTGCCTGCTTAAAACCTATCTTTTTAGACACATTAAATTTGTAAGCTGTCAATAATTCTATTAGCATATTTCTTGTTTCTTTTTTCATTTCTGAAAGCAATATGCTTCCGTTGATATTGTGCAGTTCAAGAATTAGATTCAAAAGACTTTCCGGCAAAGAGTATTTTTTCAGATAATTTTTGATCGTTTTTCTGCCATGCGTCTTACTGTCAGTAATCAGCAACTCGCGGAAAGTTTGCTCTTCTATTCCAATCATATTGACTCTTAGAGTATCTCCGGGAATTATATATCTTGAAAAATCTATAATTCCGGGACCTGATAGACTCTTATGAGTGAAAGCAAGATCGCCGGTGTTATGATTGATTTTCTTGCCATCTCTAAAAAGACTAATGTTTACATCCCGAAGCGCCACTCCTGACAATGAGGCAAATTGGTAGTTTTCTGGAATAACTGCTGTTAATGCTGGGGTAGGGGAGACTATTGAATGTCCCAGCTTTTTTGCCAAACTGTAAGACGTACCATCTGATCCGGTTTCAGGATATGAACTACCTCCAGGCGACATAATCAAGTAATTGCAGGAGTAGGTTTCATTTTCAGTTTTGATATAAAACCGCTCTTCATTCTTTACTATATCCTTCACAGGCTGATTATATCTAATCGTAGTTCCTGCTTTCTGATTGAGTTTTAGAAGAAGTTGAAGAACATCTTTAGAGCTTTCTGATTTAGGGAACACCTTGCCGTTTTCTTTGCTGATTGTTGGCATTGCATTATGATTCAGTAGTTGAATCAACTTGTCATTAGGATATTCGAGCAAAGCTGGTTTTATAAATTTTGATTTAGTCCCATATTTGCCGATAAAATCTCTGACATTACCCTCATGAGTTATATTGCATTTACCGGAGCCTGCCATAAGCAACTTTTTTCCTGCTGTGGGCATTTTTTCCAATATCAGTGCATCGGAATCTTCCAGGTTTAACCCGGCAAAGAGCCCAGCTGCGCCTGCACCTACTATAATAATATTTTTGTGTATCAATTCGAATTGGGTCTTTTATATAAAATACTCACTGCAATATACTAAAACATAAGATTTATGTATGAATATAATCATATTACTAAAATATTAGAAAAATTAGTCTTATTTTTGACTATATTTTATTCACTATATCTAAATCAATATGATACACTTTAATTATAATTTGAAATTGACGCTCTTAGCGGTATTAATCATTCTACTTAGTTCTTGTAGTGAAGACAATGATTCTGTTTTTTATAAAATAGACCCTGATGTAATTCCTGCAATAACTGATACAGTAGTAGCAAAGTCAAGAGTAATTAACGGTAGATTGAGTTATATGAATCAAGCATCAATAGTCAAAAGACCTTGGGCATTGGGTGAAGGAACCATTTATGCAGTAATGGATTCAACCGGAGAAATCACTCCGATAGATAGGGATTTTGATATTTCATCTGTTTATGTGTTGGCTGAATCTGATTTTGACAGCTATGGACAGTTCAAACTAACTCTGCCAAATTTCCTACCGCCGGAATTTGTAGAATATGCATCAGAAATGTATGAAGATTTTGATGTTGAATCAAAGAAGCTATTGACAAATAAGTATACTCTACGTTTTATTGTGAAATATGAAACTACAGCATGGGGAATTATCTCTGATAGTTACTCATATATGGATATCTATAGAGATGACAAAGAAACCTCTTCGGAAAAAGCTTATGAATATACTTATAATTTCTTTGATGAAAAAAGTTCAATTACAGGAAAATCAGAGGATGGCAAAACTTGCAATATTTACACTGATAAAGGCTGGACTATCATAGAAAAACGCTTAGGCAATTATGAATGGTATGTGCATGTGCCTGTCGATGCCTACTATTTTGTTCTTGCATTCTAAACTAGTTTAGACTTAAAATATAAAAGGAATGTTTTATCGAAAAACATTCCTTTTTTAAAATTTATCTGACAGGGCTAATATCTCATCTCTGCGTTTGAAAATGTTGCCTTCAACAGTTGTTGTTTCTGACATTGTACATCATTTAGTATTGTTTTTTTTATGCAACACACTTCAATTTACTAAAGAGATGCCTGTATATATACAATTACAGGCAAAAGATTAGGATATTAAGCTTATTTTTGAAATTGGTTTTATACACTATATCTAAATTAATATGATCCACTTTAATTCGATTCTAAAATTCACGACTGTAGCGGCAATAATCATTCTGCTTTTTTCTTGCAGTGAAGATAATGACTCAATTTTTTATAAAATTGATCCTGATGCTATCCCGGAAATAGTTGACACTGTAGAAGCTGACTCACGAATTATTGAGAATAAAATAATATGTTTTGACCAATACCTACCTTACACAACGGATTGGGATAAGGGTAAAGGACTTTTATTCGCTGTTTTGGATAGTACACTTCATATGAAAAGCTTTGATACTTCTTCCACCAATATTATAGCTAAAGGAGAAATTGACACAAATGGATATTCCAAAATCACCTTACCTTCTCGCTTAGCACCTGAACATGTAGTCTATGCAAAGGATAAGTACAAAGAGTTTGAAATAGAATCTAACAACCTCATAACTAATAAGTGTAGATTACAATTTATAGTCTGGTACAGAAAGGATGTATGGGGTATTCCGATGGATAGATTCGAGAATTTAAGTATAGTAAAAGAAGTAAGTAATGGTAATTATGTAGAAACGAATACTTACTCTTACGAATTCTTTACAGAAGAAAGTGCAATTGCAGGAGAAAATAAAGATGGGAATAACTCCAACATACAGACTAAAAAGGGTTGGACTATAGTAGAGACTAGCTATAAAGGTAACAAACAGTGGCATGAGCGCTACCCATACAATGTGCATCATGTATTAAATTATCCAATATTTAAATAAATTAGTTATTGGCGACAAATAAAAATATAAAAGGAATGTTTTATCGAAAAACATTCCTTTTTTTTAAAATTTATCTGACAGAGCTAATAGCTCATCGCCGCCTTAATTTCCATGTTATTAAATATGCGCAACTATTTGAGTCACTGCCAGAGCAATAAGCCCAAATCCAATTAAGATTTTAACTTTAAGCCTGTGTAATGTCATTGCAAATCCTCCTAAGAATCAACCGACATTGACTAAAAAAAATAACTTCCCAATCCATCTATGTAAATATACTCCTCGATTTTGAATTTGTTGCATTTAATAACCCGAACTAATTGATTTTAATGCTTTGTAATAATTATTGACTAATAGAAAATATTGCATATGTCAGTACGTGAGGATATTTACATCTGTTGTCAATTCATAGTTACTGCAGCTAAAAATAACACTATTATTGGCAAATATTTTGGCCATGTGTGGTCTTATCATTCAAATTATTCTTTTGTTTTAGTGCTTAGGTATTTATATTTTAGAACTATTAAATAGATGCATTTGCATTATTTAGTTTCAGAATGTGGAAAATGTTTTTGCAGAATCATAATATCTGCTTATATTTGTTTTCTCTATAAAATAGTATTTTGGAGTTAAGGCAATGGCTAAGAAAGAACAGAGAATCCAAATCACTTTGGAATGCACAGAAGCCAAACAAAATGGTGTTCCTGCATCTAGATATACTACTATGAAAAACAAGCAAAACACTCCGGAACGTATTGAATTGAAAAAATACAATCCATTTTTGCGTAAGCACACAGTGCACAAAGAAATCAAGTAGTATAAAGGTTTCTCAAAAAAAAGATTTAAAAGGGCAAGCAGATTTTTTAATTTGTTTGCCTTTTATCATTTCCTATATACCCTGATACTTCAAGAATTTGTAATTAGAATTATTCATCATTTCTGCAATAATAGCCTTTCACAGATCACTTTTTTGCAAATATTTCCGTAACCTTTTCCCTGCTGAGGCGTCTATATAATTAAATACATATTTCTACTTGCTAAAGGCAATGTCATGGAAAAGTTTGATGTTAGATGTCCACTGTTGACCTCATTGTTTGGAATTGGATCTATCATATTATTAGCTAGTCGAGTATATGAATCTGAGCTTACTGATTTTTGGCTTGGTTTTATGGAAGGTATCTCTGTCTTGTTTATCGTCATAGGCACCGGTTATCTAACATATTGTGCTTTTAAGCGTAAGAATCCTCTTACACTCAAATAAATGTACAAATATGAACCCTTTGCCTTTGTTTTCTTTACAGATGACTGATGAATAAAGAGGTCTTAAACTGCATAAACAGTGCATCTGGTATGCAGAAGAGTCTGACTAATAAAAAAGCAGAATGTATTGCAACATCCTGCTTCTATAAATTTTTTGTTTCAGACCTAAGGTTTAAAACAGCAGTAAATATGACCGCGGATTTTGGTTAGCCTGAGCCAAAGATAAAATTGAAGTTTGCTGTAAAAATTGATTTTTTACAATATTCAATTGCTCATTTGCTATATCCGCATCTTCTAATCTCGAAATAGCCGAATCATAATTGACTATTTGCGATCTTATAGATTCTTCCTGAGAATCTATTCTACCTTGGACTCCACCTAGATACGAAGCAACATTTCTAACATTTTTCATCGCTAATGATAGGCTGTAAAGTGTGCTTCCTATTTCATCACTTGCAAAAATATTCAAATCAGATGCATTTACATCGTTAAGTTTAGAGAGATCTAAACCTGTAACGCCTGCAAAGTTTGTAACATTCAAACCGGAACCATTATCCACAGCCTGAAGGTTAAAATTCCGACTATCTACATTTAAATCCACATTATCAGATTCGAGGTTAATTCCCAAGGTAATCATAGTATTCACATGATCATAACCAATTACCCAGTCCGCTTTATAGTTTCCACTAAAAAGTTGATAACCTCCGAACACAGCAGAATCAACTACTGATTGAATTTGCTGAGTTAATCTATATGCTCCTTTTGCCAGGGCTACTTTTTCATCTGTTCCAATCGAATCTGAAGAGGCTATAGTTGTAGCTTCTTTAATAGTTGAAAGTAAATTATTGATATTATCCAAAGTATCTTGCGAAATGGAAGCAACATTACCTGCTTCACCACTAAGTCTTAGAGCAGCCTTTAGAGAGCCGTTCCTCGCTTCTAATGATTTAGAAGTAATGTAGGCAGATACGTCATCTGTTGCTGCATTAATTCTTTTACCAGTAGAAATACGAAGCTGGCTGTTGGCAATCTCCTTTGAGGATTTTAGATTGCTGTTATAAGCCTGCTCTGCAGAAATATTGGCACGTATTCTTGCTTCACCCGAAATTGCTGATGGCATAACTCTATGCTTCATTAATTAGAAATACATTTCGGGCATCCTACCTGTTTACTATTCCTCTAAATACTCTAATCGGCGAGTTGGAAAACTTCTTTAGCTTTTTTTTTACTTTTTTTATAATATTTTTATTTATACTTAATATATGGTATGCTTTATAAGTGCAGCTAGGTAAATAAACGGCTTTTGAAAAGACAGAATCAGCTAATAGCTTCAGATTTATTGGCCATTAGCTGATCGTCAAAAAGAACTTGTTTAGACTATTGTTTAATAAATTTTCTAATTGTGCTTTTCCCATCAATTTCGATATGGATAATATAAACTCCGGGAGCTAATTCGTGAGTTGGAACCTGCATATTAAACTCTTTAGACTGTTTGGAGTCACGGAATAATGTCTCGCCATCAAGGTTATGCAGAGAGATTTCTACAGTTTTAAAGTCCTTAAGCTCCATTTCTAAATTAATATATTCTTTAGCAGGATTCGGATATAACTCTATTTCTGTATTTGCAGCAATTTCCTCCTCAACTGAATCAAACATCAGATACAAACCTTTAGATATATAATAAGTATCGTTTGTATCCTTTGCAACTAGAAAGTATGTGAGTCTATAAACAGAAATCATATCCAATGTATCAGTATAATACTTATTCTTAAGACCGGAAGCAATTAGAGAAATATCTTTTTCTTGAGAATCCCAATATTGAATAAATCTATAAAGTGAGTAAGTAACATCTGTTAGATTATCTTCCCAATCAAGGACCATTTTTTCTTCATCAAATGTATAAACATCTAAAACCGGTGGAATATATTCAGTTATAGATTCTTGTACTTTTCTTTTGTCAACAGCTATTTCTATTACTTGTAGTGAATTATAGTCAACAAGCATAAAAACGTATCCTTCCTCTAATACCAGATATTTACGTATATAATCTTTATCTTCAATAAGTGGTGTGTTTCTTTTTCCAATATTATACTCAGGATTCCAAGAAGTCATGAGCTCAGGTGTCCCGGAGTATTTGATTTCAAAGGTTTCGTCCTTTCGAATTGAATCAGGAAATATCACATTAGGTAATTCAAAATTCTCTATATATCTAATCATTATGGAGTTGACAGAGTAGAAGTCATCCAAGCCGTCTAGTTCAACAGCGTAGGATGTCATATCTACAAATCCATCTTCCTTTGTCATTGCATTTATATCCATATGCCTTTTTGCATATCCGGGGAAGTATTCTGAATTTAAGTGAGATAAGTCGCCCTTTTCGTAAATAATATTACCGGTACAAATGTCATTAAATCCAGGGTATACTTGTATTCTTTCAGAAGGAGAATTGGCTCTTACTGTCAAAGTATCTCTAAAAGAGGCATACTCCATATTGTCAAAAGAAGTGGCACTTAAGTATTTTTCAATAGCCCAAGGATTTTCACTATTCAACACATCATTTTTATTATCACCAACAGTTAGTTCGTAACCATATTGATCAATGTAATCATTAGTATTAGGATAAACCATGATTTTGGCATCCTTCGATGGTAAAGTTGAATAGCTCTGTCCTGAATTTGGATGACCAATTGGGTAGTTGTTTGTATAAGATACTATATCCTGCTCGCCAAATACTATATTCTCAAAAAACTGCAAATAATCCCATAGTGTTGCTTTTTCGTTCATAACAGCAATATTACTGCCTGGCATAGAGAAGTTATTGTAGTAGGAGGAATTAGAAAGTATAATTATGTTTACACTTTCTGCACCAAATTGTGTTTGAACATTTTTTATAATTTTTGAAATCGTTGAATATTCCGAAGTCAACTCTATTTTTACTTTATCCAATGCTCTTATTGAAAGGCTATCTTTCCCTGCATCACCAAATTCAGATAGTATACTGTCCCTAGCCATTTCATCTGCAAATTCGTAAGGAGAAGAAGCAAATAATTGCATCTTTATATCAGTATCAGTTCTTTCTATAATATCCCTAGTGCTCAACTGGAAATGTATTTGATCTGACATTACTTTATCTAAAGAATATTCTTGAGACAAAGATTGCATATAAAAATACACATTCATTTGAACACACTCTTTTGTGCTAGAGTAAATATCCAAGTGGGAACAAAATAAAAATACCAGGAAGCTGAGGACTTGCAATTTAAGTTTCATTGTAGCACCAATATTTGATAATTACATTACATCATACACTGCAATATATGATTATTATATATGTTTTTACTAATTTATTATTGTTTATTATATCTCTCCCGCGTAATATTTTATCTGCCAAACATTTGAAATCAAATATTTTTTCTGTATATTCGGTTTAAATATTACATAAGTAGTTGCAATAAAATATATTAGCCATGTTATCAAGCGTTTCACTAAAAGAAAGCAATCATCTCACATTAGGCAATTCTATTGCCTTAAATGGTGAGTACCCAGTCTCTTCCAAGTCAGCGGAAGGGACTCATGATGCTATTAGTGATTCTGAAAACAAACCAAAAGATAAAAAAGACATTAGCCAAGAGTCGAAAATCAAATCTGAAAATGCAAACTCAATTAGTGATTTATCTTCTGAAGAAAAGCAGGAAGTTGAAGAGCTCAAAAAAATTGATGCTGAAGTAAGAAGGCATGAGCAAGCTCATCTTGCTGCAGGTGGCGCTTTAGTTAGGGGAGGAGCTTCCTTTAGTTTTCAGAGAGGCCCAGATGGTCAGCAATATGCTGTTTCAGGTGAAGTTAATATAGAAATGTCTGCAGAAGAAGGTGACCCGAAAGCTACTATACAAAAAATGCAACAGGTAAAAAGGGCTGCACTTGCTCCTGCAGAACCTTCGGCTCAGGATAGATCAGTTGCCTCCAGGGCTGCTTCGATTGAGTCACAAGCCAGATCTGAAATGCTAAGTGACAAGAATAATGACGAAGACGACTCGAGTTACGAGCTAGAAGTATCAGGATCCAAAACAAAGGACTCTGAAGCAAAGACTAGTGATATAAACTCAAACGAGGAATCAAAAAATCAGAATAATGACGACAAATCATCCAAATATGCGCAATCTTCCGGGTTTGCAAGCCTCAAACAGAAATATTTAAATTATAACACTTACAGTAATTCTGTAAATATGTATGCCTAACTTATATGCCATAAGCGAATTAAACATTTCTATTACTTTTTTAAGCAAATTATTGTAAATATTTTATTATCTTTATACTGTTATATTGTATATAGAGACTCTTTTTAATGTTTCTTAAACGATTCATAGTATTTCTGCTGATATTTAGCTATTCAATTGTAATAGCCCATGATATTGTGCCTCATCATTGCCACCCTGAAAATGGAATGGTAACACATGAATTGTGTTTACATGACTATGAGCATCATATAACAGGTACTCACTGCGAAAATCCGCTCTGTGAAGTTTTACCGGATCATGAATTTTCTGAGTACTACCATAAAGCAAGTGGCAAAGTAAAACCTACTACAGAAATAGTAGCCCTTATTAACAGGGCTTTGTTGATACAGCCTATTTATACTATCCCAATAGAAGAGTTTGATTTATCCAGACTCACTTTTCTTCTGCCCGAAAGGCAATTTTACTCCCAACATCATAGAAGAGGACCACCCTCTTTTATAGCTTAATTTACACCCATATTAGATACATTATAGATAATACTTCTTTGTAATCTACCACTATTACTAGCATTTCTGCTATTCTTATTTGATAATGGAAGAGACTTTACAGTTTGTATCTATCATATAATTAAAAATAATGACGACAGTCCATCTTTACCCAGATTTAAGAGCTCTATATGCTAATAGAAGAATGCATATAGCGGAAATCGAGAGGATTATTTAAATCAACTGTCAAAATGAGTCATTCTATTTTTTTCAGTTAGCAATTCCGATCAGGTCTTGCACTAAAAAAGATGACGGTGTGAATTATTACCAAGAATAATAAAATCTATATAATATTTAAAACTAAAAGGATTAGAAAAATGCTTAAGAAAATCTTACTTGTAGTTATGGCATTCGCCTACATTTCTCTTACTACTGCTTGTTCAAGCGAACAAAAACAGAAAGAGACAGAAAAAACTGAAGAAGTTAAAGAACATAAGCACAATCACGAAGGACATGACCACAATCACGAAGGACACAATCATGGAGAGGATAAGCATGACCATGGAGATCACAATCACGATCATGATGGGCATAGCCATGAAGGTCATGAGCATAACCACGATCACAGCGATAGTGAAAACAAATAGTCATAAATGATATTAATTTTGAGGTAAAAAAAATGCTTAAACAAGTATTGCTGATTTTAATTGCAGTATCATATATGTCATTTATGACGGCCTGCAATGAAGCGAAATCACAGGAAGAACATAACCATACTGAACAGCCGCACGAACACGGCGAGAACTGCGATCACAGTCATACTGAAGAAGAAGCTCATGAAGGTCACAACCATGCTGCTGATGAACACCAGCACGGAGAAGATTGCGACCATAGCCATGAAGAAACAGACAACCATGAGGGACATGATCATTCTCATGAAGGTCATGACCATGCTGCCGATGAACACCAACACGGAGAAGATTGCGACCATAGTCATGAAGAAACAGACAGCCATGAGGGACATGATCATTCTCATGAAGGTCACGACCACGGAAGTTCTGAAGACTCTCACGAAGGACATGACCATGGAGCAGAAAATCCTAACGAAGTAGAATTTTCTGCTGAAATGGCTGCTCAAGTAGGCTTGGAAACAACTAAAGTAAAACATACTGAGTTCTACGAAGTAATTAAGACTTCCGGAGAAATATTACCTGCCAGAGGGGATGAATCTATCGTGGTAGCAAGCCACAGCGGGAAAGTGTTTTTTAGTGGCGACTTGCTATTTGAAGGTACAGATATTAGAAAGAATCAACAGCTTTTTGTAATCTCCAGTGAATCTCTTGTAGACGACAACTACAAGAAGGAGTTTTTAGAAGCTAAAGCAGCTTTTATGAAGCAAAAAAGCGATTTCGAAAGGGCAAGCAAACTATTTGAAGATAAGATTATTCCGGAAAAAGAATTTCTATCAATAAAACTTGATTTTGAAAATGCAGAACTTACTTTTAATCACATATCTTCGAATTATGCTTCTGACGGATTGAAAATCAAATCTCCGATTTCAGGTTATGTTAGTAAAGTGTTTGTGGAAGCCGGTCAGTATGTCGAAATCGGACAGCCATTAATGAAGGTGTCTAAAAATAAAAAATTAGTGATGAGAGCTGATCTTCCGCAGAGATATTATGCTCAAATTCTGAATATTACTTCTGCTAGCTTTAAAACTACTTACTGTCAAACTCCACATGATCTGAAAGATTTAAACGGCAGACTAATCTCGTATGGTAAGTACACAGACGGTAGTTCATACTATACTCCGATCTTCTTTGAATTAGACAGCAGAAGTCATATCATCCCGGGAGCTTATGTTGAAGTTTATCTGCATTCTACTCCAATAGAACATGCATTAGTTGTTCCAAAAGAAGCTATAATGGAAGAACAGGGACTATACTATGTTTTTGTAAAACTGTCTGCAACTCACTACGAAAGACGTTTTGTCGAAGTAGCGGGTAATGACGGATTAAGAGTAAGAATTACATCAGGAATTAATGAGGGTGATATTGTAGTAGGAAAAGGTGCTAATAATATCAAACTGGCATCAAAAGCAAGCGGATCTGTTCCGCATTCACACTCTCACTAATTTGTAGTAATATAATCGGATATAGAAATGTTAAATGAAATAATTGATTATTCGCTGAAAAACAGGTTGCCTGTTTTTATTGCAGCGATACTGATAGTAATAGCAGGAGGTTATGTCGCTTCCGAAATGGAAGTAGATGTATTTCCTGATTTAAATGCGCCAACTGTGGTTGTGATGACAGAAGCACATGGTATGGCTCCTGAAGAGGTGGAAAAACTTGTAACTTTCCCTATTGAAACAGCTGTCAACGGAGCAACAGGTATTCGCCGAGTTCGCTCATCATCGGCAATGGGCTTCTCCATTGTCTGGGTTGAATTCGAATGGGATGTAGATGTTTATGACGCCAGACAGACTGTAAGTGAAAAGCTGATGCAAGTAGGTGAGGAACTTCCCGGAGGGGTAGGACAGCCAACTATAGCGCCACAATCATCGTTGCTGGGTGAGGTGATGATCTTTGCAATGACTGCAGATGAAACCTCTCCTATGGATCTGAGAACAATGGCTGAATGGAACGTAAGACCTCGTTTGCTTTCTGTAGGTGGTGTAGCTCAGGTTACATCCATTGGCGGTGAGGTAATGGAATATCAGGTATTAGCAGATCCGCATAAAATGAAATACTATGAAGTAAGTTTCTCGGAACTGATTGAAGCAACAGAAAGCCTCAACGAAAACTCTCCTGGTGGTTTTTTAAATCAGCATGGCAACGAGTACATAATTCGAGGCATAGCCCGAACTACTGATATAGAAGTAATGGGCAATAATGTTATTAAATCTGTAAACGGATACCCGGTAAAAATCCGCGATGTAGCAAATGTTAAAAAAGGGCCTGCTCCTCAAATTGGAGACGGATCCTACAGAGGTGAAAAGGCTATTGTTCTTACAGTAACAAAACAGCCAGGAATTAATACTCTTGAGCTTCATACTAAACTTATTGAATCTCTGGATGACATCAAGAAGACACTCCCTGAGGATGTTGAGTTTCACACTGATATATTTACTCAGGCTAACTTTATTAAAACCGCAGTCAACAACGTAAAAAATGCTCTTATTGAAGGCTCGGTTTTAGTAGTTGTAATTCTATTTGTGTTCTTGATGAACTACAGAACAACCTTAATATCTTTATTAGCTATTCCTCTTTCTCTGTTGGTTTCTATACTAACTTTGAAGTGGCTAGGCATAACTATCAATACAATGACACTAGGAGGTATGGCAATAGCAATTGGCTCTCTGGTGGATGACGCAATTATTGATGTAGAAAATGTGTTCAAAAGACTTAAAGAAAATCATAGACTTCCTGAAGATCAGCGTGAAAATAGTATCCTTGTGATATTTATTGCTTCTAAAGAAATTCGTGCTTCTATTTTGAATGCAACTTTGATTATCATAGTAGCTTTTATCCCTCTATTCTTCCTTTCAGGTATGGAAGGTAAAATGCTGAAGCCTTTAGGCATTGCCTATATTATATCCTTATTTGCTTCATTATTGGTCGCTATTACGATCACTCCTGTTCTTTGTAGCGTATTACTGACGGGCAAGAATCTGGAAGAAAGTGATAAAAAAAGCAAAGGTCTAGCAGGATATTTGTCAGAGAAATATACTAAAGCTCTTACAGTGGTGATGAATAACAAAAAAACAGTTATGGGGATCACTTCGCTATTTTCTTTAGCAGCTTTGGCTTTGATATTTACTTTTGGAAGGTCATTCCTTCCGCCTTTCAATGAAGGTTCTTTGACTATAAACGTATCTACAATGCCGGGAGTTGCTCTTTATGAATCAGACAAGCTTGGCAAAATGGCTGAAGATGCGATTCTTTCTATTCCTGAAATAGAAACAGTATCGAGAAAAACAGGTCGCGCTGAATTAGCAGAACACTCTTTCGGTGGTAATGTTTCTGAGCTTGATGCTCCTTATACTTTGATAGATCGTAGTCGTTCAGACTTCCTTAAAGAAGTGCGTGAAAAACTAAATGCTGTGCCGGGTGTCGTTGTAGAAGTTGGGCAGCCTATCACTCACCGTATGGATCACATGCTCTCAGGCTCTAAAGCAAACATTGCCTTAAAGCTATTTGGTGAAGATCTTAGCACTATGTACACTTTAGCTACCGATATTAAAAACAAGATTGCTGAAGTAGAAGGTATTGGAGATTTGAATGTAGAGCAGCAGGTTGACATACCACAGATATTTATTAAGCCAAGACGTGAACTACTTGCTAAATACGGGATTACAATCAAGCAATTCAACGAATTTGTTGATTATGCCTTTGCAGGTGAAAAAGTCTCGGATGTATTTCAGGGTGAAAAACGATTTGACCTTGTTTTAAGGTATGATGATGAACATAGAGAAAATCTTGAAGCACTTAAAAACGCGATGATTGACAGTGAATCAGGTAAAAAGATTCCTTTATTCTATGTTGCGGATATATCAATTGCCTCAGGACCAAATACAATCAGCCGTGAAAATGTAAAAAGGAAAATAGTAATTTCTGTAAACGTAGCAGATAGAGACGTGGGAAGTGTTGTTGCTGACATCAAAGATATTGTAAATGCAGAAGTTGAATTCCCTGAGAACTACTATTTGGAATATTCAGGTCAATTTGAAAGTGAGCAGAGGGCATCACGAATCTTATTATTTGCATCATTAGGTGCAATTTTGATAATTTTTATGCTACTCTATCAGGAATTCAAAAGCGGAAAAACTGCCGGCATTATCTTGTTAAATCTTCCTTTAGCTCTTATTGGCGGTGTTGCTGCAATATTCTTTACAAATGGAGTAATTTCTATTCCTGCCAT
This sequence comes from uncultured bacterium, assembly GCA_942490685.1. Taxonomy (GTDB): domain Bacteria; phylum Bacteroidota; class Ignavibacteria; order Kapaibacteriales; family UBA2268; genus JBFHIJ01. The sequence continues at coordinate 35,039 of CALNXW010000031.1, read as the reverse complement.
TATAGGATTTATAACTCTGTTTGGTATTGCTACCAGAAACGGCATCTTGCTTGTATCAAGATATAATCATCTAATGGAAGAAGGGAAGTCTTTATACGAAAGCATAGTTTATGGCTCGGCAGACAGATTGAATCCAATTTTGATGACGGCATTAACGGCAGCACTTGCCCTGATTCCTTTAGCTATTGGAGGAGACTTACCGGGTAATGAAATACAAAGCCCGATGGCAGTAGTTATCCTTGGTGGTTTGCTGACTTCTACACTTTTGAATATATTTATTATTCCAATAGTATATTATATCATGAATAAAAAGGAGCTTGGTAATGTATAGAATATTTATAGTAGTCTTAACGTTGGTATGCTCCGGTTCTCTTTACGCTATTGATTTAGATTCCTTCTTAAAAGAAGTAGAATCAAATAACAAAGAACTCAAAGCTGCTGCTAAAATGATGGAAGCTCAGAGCGCATCGAGCGGTCAGAACTTATTGCTTCCGGATCCGACACTTGAAGCAGGATTTATGTCCGGATCCGGTGATGATGCAGTTTCCAAAAAGGATTATGGAATCACACAGTCATTCGAATTTCCTACTGTATATTATAAAAAGTCTGCTTTGGCTGATATGCAAAAAAAACTATTTGAAGCTGAGTATAAAAAAACAAGGAATGAAATACTTTTAGAGACTAAGCTTATCCTTATGGAATATTTGATAAATCTGAAGAAATCAAATATCTTAAATATCAGATATGCAAATTCAAGACAGATCTATGAGTCTTTCAAAAAGCGTTTGGAAAGCGGCGATATAGGAATTATTGACTATAATAAGTCAAAAATGGAACTGCTTACTGCCAAAACACTCTTACAAAACACGGATATAGAAATAGACAATGCGAAAGAGGCACTTAAACAACTAAACGGTGGGAAAGCACTTCCTCCTTTGGAAACTGGCTCTTATAAAACTCCTTTACTTCCTGAAAGGGAAGAACTGAAAAAAGAGTTTATTAGGAAAGATCCTGATCTGCATCTTTCATTATTAGATATAGAAACCGAAGAGAGAAATGTAAGCCTTAAGAAATGGTCTGCATTACCTAAATTTGATATAGGATATAAATATGCTGATGAAGGCAGCGAATCTTTTTCAGGTGTTTCTTTTGGTATAAGTATTCCAATTTTTGAGAGCAATAATACTATAAAAACAGCTCAGGCAGAGTTGGAATATAAGCAAGAGTTACGTCAGAGTATAATCAATAGGAAGTTGCACGAACTTAAAGCAAAAACAGATAAACTCAATATTATAGAGCTGAATCTTAAAGAATATGAAACGCTATTTAGCGACGTTGAAACTCTGGAATTGCTGGAAAAAGCATTTAATCTTGGAGAGCTTTCAGCAGTTGAATATTTCTATGAAATCAACTATTTCTACGAAATATATGATACATACCTTGAGTTGGAATTAAATAAATTGAAGCTAAATGCTGAGATTTTAAGTTTCCAATTATAGAGAAAATGGACTAGGGGACAGTCTCGAAAAAGAGACTGTCTCATAAGTCCCCAATACACTTCTTTTGATAAATCTTATCTATATCTATCCCCATTGACTAAAATTACTTACTGTAGCATTATGTCAAAATGGCTCGCCATTTTTCAATGTATTAGCAGCATCAAATGTCACATATTTTAGGGTTAGTTTAATATCTTATAAGAACTCATCCTGTAATACTCTGTAAGCTATATACTCTATAAAGAAATAGGAGGCATCACCGCCTTTTGCAAATAACTCAAGTTTGTAATAGAGATCTGGATTTATGATAAATGAAGTTTCACAATCAATTGGACTAAAAAAAGACTTCCCCATTTTCACAGAGAAGTCTTTTAAAGAATATATCTTGCCCCGTCCTAAAAAGAGTTGACACAAAAGGATGGTATAATGGAATCACAACAAAACGCAGTAAAAATCAAGCGTACTCAAAAAGATTATAGTTTGGCTTTCAAATTGCAGGTAGTAGATGAAGTAGAAAAAGGCTACTTAACCTACAAACAAGCTCAACGGAAATACGGCATTCAAGGTCGTGCAACTGTTTTAGTATGGTTAAGAAAGCACGGTAGATTAAACTGGCAAGCAGAGGTCAATATGAAAAAGAAACCTGTACCTAATAAGCAGATAAAAGCTCTAGAAAAGCGTATTAAGGAACTAGAGTTAGACAAGGAAATCTTAAACAAGGCAATAGATGTAGCCGACGAAATGTTTGATACGAATATTAGAAAAAAGTACTTAGCCGAATCGTACAAGATTATCAAAGAAGAAAAACAGGCAAAACAACAGTAAGTCATGTATGTACGATATTAGGCTATAGTAGGCAAAATTATTATAAGCAATTACAACAACAATCTAAAAATCAAGAATATTCAAAAATACTAGTAGAGGTAGGTAAACACCGTAAGCTTCTGCCTCGAATAGGTACAAGGAAATTATATTACCTTATAAGTCCTAGGCTTGAAGAACTTGGTATAAAGTGCGGTAGAGACAAGCTGTTTAGCATATTGCGTGATGCAAATTTACTTATTAGAGCTCGAAAAAGATACATTCAAACTACTATGTCTAAGCACTGGTTGAAAAAGTATCCAAATACAGCAAAAGATATGGATGTAACAGCTCCAGAACAGGTTTGGGTAAGTGATATAACATACTTGAAAACAGATGAAGGGAATTGCTATTTAACTCTTATAACAGATGCATTCTCAAGACGAATAATGGGATTTAACTTAGCAAACAATATGAGAGCGGAAGAATCTCTGAAAGCTCTTAAAATGGCTATACAGAACCGTTGTTATAAAAGTAGGACATTGATACACCATTCTGATAGAGGATTACAATTTTGCAGTCATGACTATACTGAAACAGCGAAAAGAAACAATATAAAAATCAGCATGACAGAGCAGTACGATCCATATGAGAATGCACTTGCAGAAAGAATGAATAGAACTATCAAGGAAGAATTTTATTTAGATGGTAAACTCAAATCAATCTTGCAAGCGGAATACATAGTGAAAGAAGCTATTGAACTATATAATTCTTATAGACCTCATTTAGCTTTAAAAATGATGACTCCAGATTATATACATAAAATCCCCGATAAAAATTTTACCAGGGATTATTTTGATAATTAAATCTGTCAACTTATTTTAGGACGTTACATCTATATCTAATTACTTAGCTAATGCTATAGAGCGACGCTCACGGATAACAGCGACTTTGATTTGTCCCGGATATTCCATTTCGTGCTCGATTCTTTTAGCGATTTCATTAGCCATATCATCGGCGATTTGGTCAGTTACTTTTTCAGGTTCTACAATAACTCTGATTTCACGACCTGCCTGAATAGCAAATGTTTTTTGAACGCCTTCGAATTCATTAGCCAGAGATTCAAGTTTTTCCAATCTCTTAATATAATTTTCCAAAGATTCGCGTCTTGCACCCGGGCGAGCACCTGAAATACTATCAGCCGCCTGCACAAGCACAGCAAAAGGTGATTCCATCTCGATATCTTCGTGGTGGGCACCAACTGCGTTACAAACAATTTTATTTTCTTTATTTTTCTTACAAAGTTCCATACCGATAAGCGCGTGAGGGCCATCTGTATCTTTATCGACGCATTTACCAATATCGTGTAATAAGCCTGCTCGTTTAGCCAAAGCCGGATCTAATCCAAGCTCAGCAGCCATAATTCCACAAAGGTAAGCCACTTCGATGGAGTGACTAAGTAAGTTTTGTCCGTAACTTGAGCGATATTTCATTTTACCGATATGTTTAACAAGTCCTTGGCGCATACCATGAACTCCTAAATCAATAAGAGCACTCTCACCAATTCGGTAAATTTCATCTTCAAGTTCTTTTTGAGTTTTAGTAACAACTTCTTCAATTCTGGAAGGGTGAATTCTTCCGTCAAGCATAAGTTTTTCAAGAGATTTTTTAGCAACCTCTCTTCTAAACGGATCGAAACCGGAGATAACAACCGCTTCAGGGGTGTCATCGATTATAAGATCGATGCCTGTAGCAGCTTCGAAAGCACGAATGTTACGGCCTTCTCTACCGATAATACGACCTTTCATTTCATCACTGTCAAGGCTAACTACAGAAACAGTAGTTTCGACAGAGTGATCGGAAGCAGTCCTTTGGATTGCTTGAACAATAATAGATTGAGATTCTCTTTGGGCAGTGATTTTAGCTTCTTCGCGAATTTGATTGATCGTAGCCGCAGCTTCAGTTTTAGCTTCGTTTACAAAGTTTTCAATCAATTGCTTTTTGGCTTCGTCTCTGGTCAGTCCTGCAATTTTTTCAAGCTTAGCATTTTGTTGTTCAACAAATTTTTCAGCTTCCTTGAATTTGTCTTCAAGTTTAGCCTCTCTTTTTTTGAGATCTTCTTCAAATCCCTGGAGGTTAATCTCTTTTTTCTGAATCACATCAAGTTTTTGCTCAATTCCATCTTCTCTTTTTTGAATATGGTCTTCTTTTTTATTGAGCTTTTCTACTCTTTTTTGTGACTCTCTTTCAAATTCCATTTTCTTTTTATGCCACTCTTCTTTCACCTCAAGAAGTTTTTCTTTCTTAAGGTTTTCGGCATCTTTTTCGGACTGTTTGAGCAAGTCAGCCGCCTTCTTATCGACTTCAGCAAGTTTTTTATCTACCTGCTTTTTGCCGGCAACATAAGAAAGAGCGAACCCGCCGATAGCTATCACTACACTAATGATCAGATAGATCTGTTCACTCATCGGTCAATTACTCCTATACACATATAGTATCGAAAAATCATTAGCGGCAAAAAAAAACCGCATAATTTTGATTGTCTTATATCCACGAGAGTAAAAGAACTCTCTAAGACACAGTGGGTAAAAGCCTAACTATCGCTATAATCCACCGATCCTCTGCAAATAGCTCTACACCATGGCTATAAGCAGCTGATTACATACACTAGGTATGATGTGGCCCGCTATTGATAACTAGAGTCTAATTCCCTATTGAAAAATGTTAGTTCTTTATCCGTGTGACAATGACAAAATTATGCGGCACATAAATTTATTTGAAAGAACATATCCTGCTTCTTGATTTCAAAAGCAATAGCTTCTGCATATAAGATAACAAAGTTTTCGAATTTATCAAGTCTTAAAATTATAAATCTATGGAATTATCTAATTTCTCTGACATCTTGTTTAATTGATCTATCAAATATTGAGTATCAACTTCCTTTTGTTTCTCATTTTGCTGATTCTGTCCGGCTATATTCAATGCCGCCAATACAGATACGGTATTAAATGGCAAAGTCCTGTGCTTCTGCTCCATTTCAGTTACTTGTTTATCAACTAACTTCGCTGCGTTTCGTATCAGTTGTTCATCTTCTCCTACGAGGGAAAAGTGCTTACCACCTATTACTACATCTATTGTTTTTGCCATTATCTATATGTCTGATTAAAGAACTAAAAAATAAAATATATTTCAACATTTAGGCTAAACTATACAAATTTAGTCTTATATACTATAATATCCAAGTGTTTTTTTGTTAGTAATACTTTTAAATATAGAGACTGATATCTATAAATAAAATTTTATTATCTATCAATATAACATACTGTCTATTTTCTCTAAGTACTTATCTATGTCTGACTTGATTGCTTTGCGATCAGCTTCATAAGCTATATTTCTTTGCTGCAAGTCGGCTAACTGCTGTTCTAAAAGTCTAATCTGATCGTAACGCGTTCTAATAAGAGATTCAAGATTGTTATTTTGCTCCTGGATCTTCTCATTCAGGCTCTTTTGCGTATTCATCTGATTGTTCAAATCGTCGATTTCTTTTTCAAGTTTGCTTACATATTCGCCACGTCTGTATAGCTTCTCTTTTTCTTTTTCCAAGTCATTATATCTGGCACGAATTTGTTGGTTTATTTCTTCCAAACCTAGTATTTTTTGTTTAAGCTGTTCGTTGCGAGCTTCTGATTTTTCTAATTTGTATGAAATTCCCTTCAAATCACTTATGTCAGATTCCAAAGAGAGTTTTTCTTTTGCTGCTGTTTCCAGTTTAGCGAACAAGTCAGATTTTTCAGTTTCTAAAGCATTTAGATTTTGCTTTTGCATTTCATTCAGCTCAGTCAGACCTGAGAGTTTATTTTCCAGATTTGATTTGTTTTCAAGTTCTGAAGCAATTTGTTCTTTCAGAGCTTCCACTTCCTGAGCAAGTTCTTTACCGGAATTGTCTTTACTTAAAATTTCATCGTTCAATTCAGCCAGTTTAGATTCCAATATTAAATATTGATTTTTCGAATCTTCAAGAAGTTTTTCTATTTCAGCTTTTTGAGCAGTCAAAGTTGCATTTTCCTGAAGGGATTCGTCCAGTTTAGCTTGTAACTCATCTTTAGATTGCAAAATATTGCGCAATTCGGCATTGATGCTTTCGAGTTTGCCTTCTAATTCTGCTTTCTGTGCTTTTAGATTTTCTGCTTTCTCAGCTAAATCTTCATTTTCCAACTTAGAAGCATCCAGACTTGCATTAGTTCTATTTAGCTCACTAACTACATCTTCTTTTGTAGCATAAATCTGGAATAATTCTTCCTGTTTATCATTAAGTTCGCTACGCAAATGAGATATACTGCTCATACCTTTATGGTAATCGTCCTGGAGATTGTCAAAGTTATCTTTCAAAGTTGCATTTTCTGACTTTAGCAAGATAATATGATCACTAAGTTTTTCTCTCTCAGCTTCCAGACTCTCAAAATCAGATTCCAATTCTTCCAGTCTTTCCATAAGATCTGCTTTCTGAGCTGCAAATTCCTGAAGCTGCTTATCTTTTGAAACTAAATTGGTATTTAGTTCACTTAGCCTCTCATTCGAGATATTTGCATTTTTGGAAAGAGATTCCAGTTTATCAGAAGCTAGAGTATAGGCTTCTTCCATGTCTGCATATCTATTTTCAAATATTTCTTTTTCAAGACCTATTACAGCTAGTGATCCTGCCAGAGAATTGTTTGTATTTATAAGTTTTCTAGTTTCATCTTGTTCTTTTCTGTAATCGCGTTTAAGTCTGTCTCTTTCATTTCTTACTTCACGTAATTGGCTATTGGCAGATTCGTTTATTTCACGTAAATCTGAAATAGTTTTAGACTTTTCTTCGATTTCTTTATTTGCAGTTAGGATCTCTTGTGCATATGTCTGTTTCAACTCAAGCAATTCATCAATCTTAGAAGCGAAAACCTGGTTATGAACATCACTTTCTTTAAGTTGAATCTCAAGCTCAGTAATCTTGGATTCAAGTGCTTCTTTTTTGTTTTTTACATCGTTTAAATAATCTTCCATTTCTTCTTTTACAAGAAGAATTGCACACATTTTTTCTTCATAGTTTGCTGTATGATTATGAGCTATATCCAGTTCACGCTCAAGTTTGATGATTCTGGCTTCAAGTACATCTTTTTGCCTATAGCTACTATTTAATTTCTCAGCAAACACTTCATTATGTACTTCGCTGTCATTCAGCTGAGTTTCTAATTTTGTTATCTCTGCTTCGAGTCCTGCTCGTTTTTCGCGAGAACTAAGCAAATAATCTTCAAGCTGCTCTTTGGCTAAAATTGTTGCATCAAGCTTGTATGAAAAGTTTTGATTGTGGTTATGAGCTATATCCATTTCACGCTCGAGCTTGATAATTTTAGCTTCAAGTACATCTTTTTGCTTGTAACTGCTATGTAATTTCTCAGCAAATACTTCATTATGAACTTCGCTGTCATTCAGCTGAGTTTCCAATTTTGTTATCTCTGCTTCGAGTTCTGCTCGTTTTTCGCGAGAACTAAGCAAATAATCTTCAAGCTGCTCTTTGGCTAAAATTGTTGCATCAAGCTTGTCTGAAAAGTTTTGATTGTGGTTTATACTATCAGCCAGTTCTCTTTGAGTTCTTATTAAATTAGCTTCCAGTATGGCATATTCGCGCACAATGTCTTCAAGCTTATCCGCAAACACTTCATTATGAACTTCACTATCGGATAATTTTTCTTTTAGGTCAGACACAAAATCTGATAAAGCAATTTTATCCTGCTCAGCATCCTGAAGTTTATCGTATAAATTATTTAAGTGACTGTTAGCTGTATTATTCTGCTCTTTTAAGTCAGCGATTTCACTTTTCAGCGCTTCTACTACAGAGCTTGATTGATCTGCCATTGCTTCCATATTAGCAATAGATTCAGTTTTATCCTGAATTTGGATATTCATGCTGTCTAATTCGTTTTGAAGCGACTCAATATTTCCCTTTAGAGTTCTCTTTTCATCTAATAGGAAAGAATTGTTTTTATAAGCTTCATTAAGTTTAGTCTGCAAAGACTGGAGACTGCTGTTTAATTCGAGCTTCTGATTACGCAAGGATTCCAGCTCTTCATTTAAATCTTCTTTAGCCTTATCAGTGTCATTGAGTTTAGCAATCTCAGAAGTTAGCTCGCTTTCCAGAGTTCTGATTCGAACTTCCATACTTTTTATACTACTGTCTTTCATAGCTATAGTATTTCGAAGTTCTTTCATAGCTTCTTCAAAAGCAGTATTTCTTCTTTTTAGTGCATGAATACCGGCTTCATAGTCAAATATTTTAGATTCCAGCTCTAAAATAAAGTCTTCTCTTCTTTGAAGATCTTTTTCAAGAGTCAGATAATTATTCCAGTCTTTTTCTTCCAAATAGCTAATAGAAGCAAGAGTCTCTTTAAGGCTCTCAATTTCCACAGCCCTATTCAGAGAGATCCCTTCAATTGTTTTAATCTTAGATGCAAGCTTATCAGAATTCGCATTTATTTGAGCAATCCTATTTTCAGAAATACTTAGCTGCTCCTTCATAAGAGACAGTTCTAAATCTTTTTCCTGAAGCTGAGAGTTTAAAGAATCTATATCTTCGTTGAGCATACGGATTTCTTCATCTTTTTCAGCAATAATAATCTCTAATTCTGCAATTTTAGATTTAAGATTGAGTATTTCCCTGGTCTGTTCGCTAGCCAACCTTGTTTGTTCATCTTGAGAGCTGGTACTTGCAGAAAGCCTATCTCTGAGTAATTGCAGTTCTTCTTCTAATTTTGCTTTTTCTGTATTAACATTTCTGTTAATTCCCTGCAAACTCAGCAATTCAGCATTTAGCTTAGCAATTTTAGCCTGATCAGCATTATACTTTTCTATCAGATTTTTATAGTTGTATTCGAAATTTTTCAGCTCTGCATTTCTGTTTTTAAGTTCAGCAATGTCTTCGTTGAGCTTATTTAATTCCAAATTTTTACGAACATGATCTTTTTGACTTTGCTCCAGATCGTTAGTTCTTCTGATATAATCATCAAGTTGAGTCTTAAGTTCAGAGTTTTGGCTTTCAAGTTCTTGAGATTTTTGAGCTTCCGCATGCAGCTGATTTGTAAGAACAGGCACAGCACGGCTTTTAGCTTCAAAGAAGTCAAGCTTTTCTTTTACGTCAGCCAGTCTCTGAAAAGCATCATTTTGATTTTCAATAATGGTATTTTTTTCGGATAATTCAATGGAAAGCGCAGCCAACTCCTCTTTAATCCGGGATAGTTCCGTTTCTTTTGCGGCAAGTTCCGCTTGAAGAGAAGCATAGCTTTCATTTGCTTTCGAGTTTTCTTCTTCAGAGCTGTTAACTTTTGCATTCAAAGAGTTAATCTGCTCTTGAAGTTCAATCTTTTCAAGCTTCAAATTCTCAATTGATTCGGCTGCTTTATCAACTGATACCCAAAGCTTTTCTACGAGTAGTTGTATATTTTTATCCGTTTGCATAATTCCATTATTCTAAGTTGTACAGCAGTACAGGGAGAAATATTGACTGATTTAAGTCATCATTCTTATTCATTTGTAGAGACAATTCATGATTTGTTTCTACGGTAATATTTTAGCCCATCTTTTCTATTTTTTGCTTGAAGCTGTCTCATAAGTCAAAATTGGAGCTGTGTTATCAATGTTTGTGGTTTCAAACACCCCGTCTCGCTTTCAGCGATCCACCCCTTTTTGAAAAGAGGGGAATTTATTAAGCAAATTATTTAACAAGTATTTAGTAATGCGACAGCTATACTAAATATTCCCCTTCTTATCAAGCGATGTGCTGAGCTTGCCGAGTGAAGGGCGGGGTAGTTGCGACAATATAAAGTTATATTTTACTTATTTGATAGCCACTACACAAATCTAAACATATCAAATAACATTTTACTGTATTTTTCCCCTATTGAGGGTGTCATGCGGAAGGCATGACGGGGTGGAAAAATTCCACTACCTATTTTAAACAAATTATATAGTCATACAACAAAATATGTTCTTTTTTTATTGAATTTATAATGGTTTTAAATTAGTATTCTTTTCCACCCCGGCTCGTCTGCGACGAACCACCCCTCAAGAGGGGAATTTATAAGGAGGAGGAAGACTGATTTAAACTACCCTCTTAATTCAGCTTCAAATTTCTTTTCTATTGCTTTTATAACTTTAGTTGTAGCCTGATCTACTTCTTTGTCCTTCAATGTTCTGTCAGGAGCAGCGAAGTGAAGACTATAGGCAATAGATTTTTTGCCACTGTCTACATTTTTACCTTCATATACGTCGAAGATGTTTACTGATTGAAGTAATTTACCACCATTTTGCATAATTTGGTTTAATATATCATCAGCTTTAACTTCTTTGGCTACTATAAATGCCAAATCTCTTGTAGAACCAGGGAATGGAGCTACTTTGCTGTAATATGGTCTTAGAGGTTCTAGCTCATTGACAGCACTCATGTCGAACCATGCAACAAAAACAGGCATTTCTATATCATAATGCTTTTTAAGTTTGCTGCTTACTTCACCTACATATCCAACATTCTGTTTTTTCTTCATAAGAGCAACAGTGTTTTTAGAGAAAGCAGGTACTTCATCTTTAAGCTCTTTAAATTTCAAACCTTCTATTCTAAGTTGTGCAAGCAAGCCTTCTGCAATACCTTTTATGTCATAGTAATCTACATCTCTTTCTGCCATAGACCACTGTTTAGGGAATGCTTTACCTGCAATTGCAATAGTAAGCTCTTGTTTTTCCATAAAGCCTTCGATGAAAGTAGGAACTTTTTCATCTACTCTGTGGAAAGACTTTCCTAGCTCGAATAAACGCATGCGGCTGTTACCCACTCTGATGTTATGATTCAATGTTTTCAGCATTGAAGCAATTGTAGAAGGTCTCATAATAGAGAGCTCTTCTCCAAGAGGGTTCGCAAGTGTTACATGGTTTTCGCCGAAAATATCTGCGGATTTAGGATCCATCATATTCTGAGTTATGATTTCGTTAAATCCGTTTTGAACAAGATAGTCTCTGATTTTTCTGCGGAACGGCGGTAATGACAATTCTTTAGGAACATTATACGCACCAAAGTTCACAGCAGAAGCGTAGTTAGGTTCAATGTTATCATAGTTATAAAGCCTAGCTACTTCTTCAATCAAGTCTATTTCTAGAGTAACGTCTACTCGGTAAGGAGGCACTTCAAGAAGGATGCCTTCTTTGTCTTCGTTAACAACTACAAAGTTAAGAGCTTCCATCATTTCTTTGATTTTAGCATCTTCAATATCAATACCAATAATTTTTCTGGCTTTTTCATATCTGAGTTTGATTTCTTTGCGTTTAATCTCATTTGGATAAACATCTATTAAGCCTTCGGCTATTTCTCCGCCGGTCAGCTCAGCTATCATTGCAGCTGCTTTATTCAATGCATTTACGATATTTTCATGATCAACTCCTCTTTCGAATCGATACGAAGAGTCACTTTGTACAGCTAGCTTTTTAGATGTACGGCGTACAGAAGAAGGATGGAAGAATGCAGATTCTAAGATAATATTTGCAGTATTATCATCGATTTCTGAATTCTCACCGCCCATCACGCCACCAACTGCGATTGGTTTTTCAGCATCGCAAATCATTAGCATTTGGTCGTCCAATTCTCTTTCTTTGCTGTCAAGAGTCGTAAATTTTGTTTTATTTTCTACAGTTTTAACTACGATTTTACCACCAGCAACTTTATCTAAATCAAAAGCGTGCATTGGCTGGCCGCATTCGTACATAACATAATTAGTTACGTCTACAGCAGCATTAATTGGTCTTAAACCGATAGCAATCAATCTATTTTTGAGCCAGTCAGGTGACTCTTGAATTTTTGCATTTCTGATTACTCTTGCAGAATAGCGAGGGCATTTTTCAGCATCTAAAATTTCAACACTAAGAGATTTTGATATATTTTCGCCTTTTTCATCCAAAGGTTTATCTTCAGTTTTCACTTTTGTTCTCAAATAAGCAGCCAGATCGCGGGCAACACCAAGGTGGCTAATGCAGTCGGCTTTATTTGGAGTAAGTGAAATATCAAAAATAGTGTCATTTAGCTCTAAATAATCTGCAAGAGACTGACCTACTTCAGCACCTTCAGGAAGCACCCAAATGCCGCCTGTAGATTCACCAAGTTCAAGTTCATCTTTACTGCAAATCATACCATTAGATTCTACACCTCTAACTTTTCTCTTGGCGATTTCAAATTCAGGTCCGGGAACAAAAGCCCCTTCGGTAGCAAGTACAATAGTTTGACCGGCATCTACATTAGGAGCGCCGCAAACGATAGTTCTTTCCTCTTTGCCGTCGGAAACTTTACAAATAGAAAGTTTATCAGCATCCGGATGTTTTTCCTTGCTAATAACCTTAGCAATATAAAATTTATCATATTTTTTAGAATAGTCTATAACGCCTTCCACCTCGATACCGAGCATAGTAAGGGTTTGATCAAGTTCTTCAATAGTCAAATCGAAATCAACTAATTCCTTAAGCCATTTGATAGATAGAAGCATATTAAAGCACCGCTGTTTCTGCACAAAAGATATTTTTACTAAACTATGCAATTTACTAATTATTTTTAAGAAAAGAGATTAAAATTTGGGGGAGAGGGGGAGAGAAGTTGAATCATAGGGAATAAGAGTTGTTCTGTTTTCCTATATTACTTATATATTAAATTACATGATATATATATAAATCGGATTGAAAGCCCCGAGCCTGAAAGGCTTAAAGCAATAGCCCGGGGCAGCGCCCTAGGTGAAGAATGCATACCTTTCATTTTTTCCCAAAACCGAGCGTAGCGAGGTAGGGGTGCTGAAAAGCTGTTGGATAAGCATAAAAATATTGCTGATTTGATAATAATTTCCATAAGCAGACTGCAAAAAATCCACCCCGATTTTCTTTGAAAATCGACCCTCAAGAGGGTAAAATACTATTAAATAAGCCTCCTTAACAAATCGATGTTTTGAGGATTTTCGAGCCTGAAAGGCTCAAAGATAATAGCCCGGGGTAACGCCCCTGTTGAAGAATGCATACTCAATATAATTTCTCTAACAGAGCGAAACGAGGTAGGGGTGTTAGTACACATAAATTCTTGCCGCCTTTACAGGGCTCTGTTGTTTTTTTAGTTTAAATTCCTTCCCATGGCGCTGCCATGGGCTGATTGCTCTCAGCCCTACAGGCTAAAAATACATTTCAATATATTTACAGAAGAGGCTGTCTCATAAGTCAAAAAAAATTATTAAATTGCCTCCAACTACCCCGCCCTTCGGGCACCCCTTCTTGAGAAGAAGGGGAATGTTAAATTTGTAATTACATCACTAACTAGCTCTTAGATAAGTAACTTAAAAAATTCCCCTCTTTTCAAAGAGGGGTGGATCGCAAAGCGAGACGGGGTGTTTGATACCACAAATATTGATCAAACAACACAAATTTTTTACTTATATGGTAGCCTCTTCTATGTATATATCACATCCCTTGTAGAGACACGATGCTTTGTGTCTCTACGAATTAGATTCTACTTTACTATAATATTTTTAGAAATAACTTTATCTTTACAGCTGATCCTTATTACATAAGCACCGCTTGGGTAGTTGCCAATTTGGAGCTGCAGAATTTTTGAATAAGTGTTTCTCAGTTCAGGGAAACTTGCAAGAAGTTCGCCCATGTAGTTAAACATCTGTACGCTTAGTATTTCTTCGGGATTATCTAAGTCTATGCTTAGTGTGCCGTTAGAGATTGGATTTGGATATATGACAGCTTGAGAGTTATCCTTTTGAATATCATCCTCAATGGAAGTCAGAGGAGTGAGATTCATTATGCCCATTGCTCCCAAATCGGTAGCATAATATACATTATCCACCTTAGGGCAGTAAGCAATTGCAAGATTTTTACACTTAGGGAAACGACTAAATTTAGGTACACATTTTGGAAATATGTACTCAGGGTACTTATCTTCTGCATAAAATTTATATACACTATCTTTTTGTACATCATACAATGCTAAATCATCCTGACTCCATGTAGATAGTAGGAAATCATTATGGTTTGTTGCAAAAACCATATTAGACGAGAGATTTGCAGCTGGATATTTAGTCACAGTATCTAATCTGTTAGTCTCAACATCATAAGATAAATAGTAATTATTCTCTAATCCGTTGTGATCATAAAATGAATAATAAATCTTACCTATATCTGCCATATAATTTAACCTGTCAGTTCTTCGTTTATAATCATATTCAGATTTTCTATAAGAGGAATACACAATTGATGTTTCTTCAATAGTTCCATCTTTAATATCTAAGATATACCCTTGTATATAGCCTTTGACATCAGGATTATCTGCTGTGACAAAGTAAAGAATATCATTATCATCAATAAATAAAGCATTTTGAATTGCTTTATCCAATTTCTTGTGATACACTTGTTTCTTTGTTTGCAAATTCCAGACTATTACTGTAGAATCCAGACTTGCAGATATCAATTTTGTGCTATCCAACGATAGACTAACACTAGTAACATCTCCTGTATGCCCTTCATAAGATTGAATATAATCAAAACCTGGTATTTGATATTCTGCTATACGATTTTGTACCGGAACAAATAGACTCTGTTTTGCACAATGGTATGAAGACTTCCTATTATAAATAGTTGTCTCATATACTGATTTTTTAGACAAAGTCTTTTGTAAATCCGTATCGTAAACAAAATATATTGTTTTTATAGGTTCATTATAATTTGGATATCTATCACCATTGATTTCTGCTCCAATCATGTATTTATTGTCATTTGTGACATACATAGAGGAAACATGATCAACAGGAAAACAAGCTAAATAAGAATTGTTTTCTTCTCCATAGAAAAAACAACTATTAGCTTCATGCCCCACTATCTTGTCGGAAGCATAAAAACATGATGTGATGAAGGTTGTACCTTTGGGAACCTGATATTCTTTTTTATGTTCAAAATTTACATCATACTCTGCAATGGCAGCATATTTATTATTACCAGCAGGTCGACCTACTGGAATCAAGATCTTATCTCCTGTTTCATTAATATCAAATGCTTTTATTCCAAAAGCAATCGAATGATTCTTAAAGATTTTGAGATTAGATGGATTATCAATTTCTATTCTAAGGATAGCATTATAATCATCATGGATATTACTTAGCCCTTGCATATATAAATACTTATCATTCTTCACAAAAGAATATAGTTTAGCCGGAAAGTATTCATTCCCATCAAAACCAGGTAAAGCCTTGGTAAGCTTTATGTTCGACAATTCATCGCCGTTATAGTTATAGATTGAAATAGAATAGTTCTCTCTAAAGCATACTATTTTTCTTTCGTCTGAAAGGACAGTAAATCCACCTATCAAGCCTGTATCTATAACTTTTTTCTTATCAAGGCTTCCTAGTGGTACTATTTGTAACTCGTTAGGACTGAGTCCATCCATAAAAACAGCGATATCATCGTGCACCTCGAAGTGTAATACATTCCCGAAAAATAGAGATGCAACGGGGTAGCTATTTATCTCTACCCCGCTGGAAATATCCCATTTACCAAGATGTCCGGTATTTGTACCATTATCAAAAGAAAATGTATATAAATATCTTGAATCATCAGAAAATGCAAAATGTTGTGTCAGATCGTAATGTTCTGGGCCAATATCAAATAAAAAACCATTTATTGAATTCCGCTGATTTATTATTGACACCAGCTCACCAGTTTTTGCATCCACTATATGTATATCCATAGTATTATTTGGCATACTTGAAATAAACACTGTCCCTGCTATATATTGTTTATTAGGCGAAACACGTATGTCATGATAGGCTTCACCCATTGGATAAAACTTCGTTTCCTGGGCAAAAAGCGAATTAGTAGAGAGAAAAATTGAAATACAGAATATGATAGTCTTTGCAAATTGAGTAAGCTTCATACAATTACATCTAATATTATCACAAAAAATAACAATATATATAAATTAAAACATAATATTGATTATAACAAATATATATTAATACTGTATACTTGTATCTAACTTGGTAGGGCAGAACAATAGGATTCTTATCGCCCCTTCAGGGCTCTGTTGTTTTTTTAGTTTGAATTCCTTCCCATGGCGCTGCCATGGGCTGATTGCTCTCAGCCCTACAGGCTAAAAATACATTTCAAGTCTATAAAAAACAAGGGAGCAAGCTACGTTGTCCTATTTATATAGTATGCCATGTAGAAACATGATGATTCGTGTCTCTAGCTAACAGAGCCTGAAAGGCTCAAAGATAATTGCCCCGGGGTAACGCCCCGGGTGAAGAATGCATACTCAATATAATTTCTCTAACAGAGCGAAACGAGGTAGATTTATTCTTATATCAGATCTGTTGTCCCAAATTGCATGTTCCGACGCGCTTCGCTTGCTCAACGAACTTGATTTTTTGTCGAAATGCTAAGAATCAAACTACTATTGTGAATATATTTCATATTTTAATCCTAAAAGCTTGTTTTATTAAAATTTAGGCTGTAATTTTGAAAAGATTATAATAATTAGCTTTGGATATGCAAATGGATCACTCTACGAGATCTTCTTTAATTAAATCTTTAGGCCCGGGTCTAATGTTTGCGGCAGCAGCCGTGGGAGTTTCTCATCTCGTGCAGTCCACCAGAGCCGGTGCCTTATTTGGCACTAATCTGATTTGGATTGTGCTCATGGTTAACTTATTTAAGTACCCTTTTTTCGAATTTGCTCAGAGATGGACAGGAGCAACCGGTGAAAATATGATAGAAGGCTATTCAAGACTAGGCAAGTGGGCAGTCGTAACTTATTTTATTTTGTCCGGAATCACTTCCTTTATTACAGTTGCAGCAGTCAGTCTTGTTACAGCTGCTATTAGTGCATACTCTTTAAAAGTGCTGATGGACATTGAACTAAGCACCAGATTCTCGGTGATAGTCCTTTATGTTGTCTCACTTTCTCTGCTTTTTTTTGGTAAGTATAAGATGCTTGACAAAGTTGTAAAGTATCTGGTAGCAATACTCAGCTTTTCAACTATTTTTGCCATGATTGCTGCCATGATAAACGGTTCGAATGCAGCACCTGATTTTATAGCTCCTGAGATTTTGAATGCAGCCGGCATTGCTTTTCTGATTTCACTTATGGGATGGATGCCTGCACCTATAGAAGTATCAGTCTGGTCATCAATGTGGAGCACAGAGAAATCCAAACAGCTTGGCGCTAAACAGAGTTTAAGAAATGTACTTTTCGATTTTAATTTAGGATATATTATTACCGCTGTTCTGGCAGTTGTTTTTCTGTCACTAGGTGCTTTGGTGATGTACGGAACCGGCGAAGAGTTTTCAGCAAAGGGAGTAGCTTTCTCTTCTCAGCTAATTGGTCTCTACTCAAAAACACTCGGAAACTGGACTCTGCCAATTATCACTACAGTGGCAATGATTGCTATGATTTCAACTACTATTACTGTTTTTGATGGCTACCCGAGAGTGCTGGGTGCTTCTCTTAATAAGATACGAACTACAGCATTTGACACGGAAAAGCTTGAACTTTACATAACAATGATTTTGGTTGTGACCAGTATAATTATTATAGAATTTTTTACCAGTGGCATGACATATTTAATTGACATAGCAACATTCGCTTCTTTTGTCTCCGGACCTGTGTTTGCGATCCTGAATTATAAACTTGTAAACAGTGAGCTTGTTGCTCCTGAGTGCAGACCGAAAAAATGGTTGAATGCACTTGCAGTGCTGGGCATAATATTCTTCATTGCATTTACTGCATTCTATATTTTGTCGTTTTATACAGATGTTTCGCAGTTATTCTAATCTGCTAAATGTTGTTTTTTGGACTCACTAACGACATAATATGACACAAGATAACTTATTTTGATATAGTTGTGAGTTACTCACAGCAGTTAAGTGCTTTTCTTACAGTCTGCTACCCCCGCAGCTAAAAAGCATTTAATTACTTACTATTAGTTACACAAAAACCGGATACCTGAGCAAATGCTCATGAGGTGTCCGGTTTCTTTATGTAATGTATGCTTACTTATTAGATGTTGTTCTTTCTTAGAAAAAGGTTTTCTTTGCTGATAGGAAATCTATTGGATTTAAGCCATGTAATAAATTCCTGAACTTTACTTTGGTTATTACTTAACCATGTCTGGGCAACAACAGGGTCAGCAGAAACGAATATAAGATAATTATAGACTTCAAACATATCAGCATCTATTAATTTTTTGTGCCAATCAAAGAGTATATTTGCATATTTTTCATCGAATTTATTGTTATAGTAATTATTGATAAAATCTGTCCTTAGTTTTATAAGGCTTGGTAAATCAAGACCATCTTTAGATAGATTAAAAGCAGAAGCGATACTTAAATTCATTTCATATACTGCTGGGAAATAATCTTTTCCCATCAAATTGCTCAAAACACCTTTGAGATTATTAGCATTAAAAAAGGAAACGCTTACAGTACTATCTTTATGCTCTATTTCACTTTGATAAGTATTGTAGAGCTGGATGCCAACAGAGTTTGCTTTTTCCGATCCAATCGTCAGATTTATAAATATTTCTCCGTAAATCATTCCCCATATTTCTTGCTCTGTAGATAAAAAGAAATTAGTCAGAGCAAAATAATTTGTAGGATACTCAGGTTGTACTTCCACACCTTTTTCAAAGTACTGTAGTGCCAGTTCAATGCTATCTTTAGAGACTACACCCAATTCATAATAAAGTGCTCCTGATTCTGGGAATTCTTCTAATCCTTTTTTGTATGTCTCCAAAGCATCTTCGTGTTTGCCATTCATATCATACACGTTTCCAAGCATTTGCCAGCATTGCGGAGTAATATTATCCATCTCAACCAAATCTTCAAAATGATCTTCTGCAGTATCATAGTCTTTTTTTAGAAGATAAAGATAACCTAACTCATAAACTGCCATATAATTATCTTCATCCAAATCAGCTGCTTCTTCCAGTAGCTTTTCTGCATCGTCAAAATCTCCTTGTTCCATTAAGGAAATTGCTTCTTTTATTTTTTGTATTGCATCTTGTTGATCTGATGCAAGCAAAGTGTCGGCACTAAATATCAAACATAGAAAGACTATCGTTTTTAGTAAAGTTTTCATGATTTCCCACTTATTGCTAATATTATTCTGTTTTATATATTGCAATATAATATACATTTATATTTTTAACTTTTTTAATTGCTAATTACATGAAATAAAAAAAACCGGGTACCTTGAGATTTAATCAACAGGCAACCGGTTCTAATCGAAACTTTTTTAGCTATTATTTTTTACTTTCTAACAGTAATTGCTCTTTTCGTATTTCTTTGCTTTCGGGTAAAAACAGATTTAGTAGGCATTACACCACCGCTGACATACCGTAGATCTTCTATAGTATAAAATGCCTTAGGGTTGTATTCTTTTATAGTATTAACCACGCTAACCAGAGACTTTCTGTTGCATATTAAGAACAGCACTTTTACAGGTCCGTATTTGCCTTCAGCATCAAGACTGGTAGCAGCAAACTCTTCATCTCTTAAGTGTTCCAGCAGCTCTGAAGCATCTCTGTTAGTGATGACTCTGACGATAACTTTTCCTAAAGATAGTTTTTCCTCTATCCAAATACCAACATAAGTACCTGAAGCAAAACCGGCTGCATAAGCAGCATAATAGAAAACATTGTTCAAATGAGACATCACAAGTCCTGCCGCCATTACCCAAATCAGGGCTTCGACAAAACCGAGGACAGGCGCAATGGAACGATATCCTTTGCTAATTAAAATAATACGGATTGTACCAATACTTACATCTAAGATTCGCGCTACAAAAAGCATCATAGGTATTACTACCCACACGTAGAAAGTACTGTCAGTACTCAAAAAATCCATTTATACTCCTTAGATTAAGAATTCCTTCTATGCAAACATATAAATAATCATAGAAGTCAAAAAATCAAAATCTGAATTTCCGGGTGATTTTATGATTGAAGCAAATGAGAATGATATATTGGATTCTGAAGATTAATTATTCCTATTACAATATAAAAAGGCATATCTATTTTAAAAAAACAGATATGCCGGAAAGGATTTACAAATCTTTTATATTAAATCTGTTTTTACTCTTTTGATTTTAGCACCTACAGAGTTTAGTTTTTCCTCTAACTTCTCGTAACCTCTGTCTAGGTGATATACTCTTAGCACTTCAGTAGAGCCTTTTGCAGCCAGTGCAGCTAATATCAGAGATGCACTAGCTCTTAAATCAGAAGACATAACTGTAGCGCCTTCAAGCCCTTTGCCACCTTTAACTATAGCAGTATTGTCAATTACTTCAATATCTGCACCCAGTCTAGTAAGCTCAGGAACATGTTTAAATCTGTCAAAATAAACTGTATCTGTTACTCTTGAATTACCATTAGCCATAAGCATGTAAGCAGTCCATTGCGCTTGAATGTCAGTAGGAATTCCCGGATAGACAGCAGTTGTGATGTCTACAGGTGTTATTTCTTTTCCTGCTTCAATTCTAATAGTATCACTATTAACATCAATTTCGCAGCCTGATTCTTCTAATTTGGCAATTACTGCAGAAAGATGATATGGATTCACGTTTTCAAGTTCGATATTGCCACCTGTCATTGCAGCAGCCATAAGATAAGTCGCTGCTTCAATTCTATCAGGAATAGTAATTTCGTCCACAGGTTTAAGTTCGTCCACGCCTTCTACTATAAGCTCAGTAGTGCCAATACCTTCAATTTTTGCACCCATTTTAACAAGCATTCTTGCTAGTGCAGTTATTTCAGGTTCTGTGGCAGCATTCGACAAAACAGTAGTCCCACTAGCTAATGTAGCAGCCATAAGCACGTTACCTGTAGCCCCGACACTGGAAACATCAAAGTGAAACTTTGCACCTTTAAGTTTCTTAGCTTTTGCGATAACGTAACCTTTTTCAAGAGATACTTCAGCACCAAGCTTTTCAAGACCTTTTAAATGCAGATCTACAGGTCTTGGCCCCCAAGCACATCCGCCTGGAAGAGAGACACGAGCTTCGCCGTATCTGGCAAGAAGTGGCCCTAAAACATAAAATGAAGCACGCATTTTCTTCACATGTTCATAAGGAGCTTCTACGCTATTTATGTTACTTGTATCTAAAAACAGTTCGTCATCATTAAGTTCTGCAAATGCACCTAAAGATCCAAGCAAACGAGACATGGTCCATACATCACGCAAATTTGGAGTATTTTTCAAGTGGTAAATGCCCGGTGCAAGCAAAGCTGCCGGCATAAGTGCCAGTGAACCGTTTTTTGCACCTGAGATTCTTATTCTACCGGATAGCCTGTGGCCACCTTCTATTATTAACTTATCCATATACTATCATATCTATTGAGTTGCAAATATTCAGGATATGCAATGTAATGAAAAAATACATCATATCAGATAATTTGTTTGATTTGAAGATGCGAACAGTTTGCTTTTTGGTTTTTTCTTTCATGTAGAATAAAAATACCTTATTTTTGATATATTGGATGATTTACATTTCTGTATACTATGTTATAGATAAGTGGGTAGTAGAGCTTTAGTAACGCAATGTTATGAGTCTCATCTAAGTAAAAATCCAATCAAAAGAGATAGATGATTTTGATAGAAAGTAGTTTATAGATACTTAGATATCTTCTGAATCGGTGGAAGAATGACAATCATTATTATGATAGATACAATACTAAATCTTATACTTTGTTATATCATATAATCAAGCAATAGAATAATATTATATAAAATTTAAATACAGAGGACTTATGTTAGCTTCAAAGATTAAGCCCGGTAAACCTTTTACACTTGGAATTTTGGGTGGAGGTCAGCTTGCTAAAATGCTTGCTTCTGATGCTTATCGTATGGGTATAAATGTTTCTGTTATAGAAAATGATGCTGATACCCCAGCCGGCGATATGACTAAATCAGACTTCCCAGGTGGTTGGATAGATAGAGACAATTTAGATAAGTTTTTAGAAACCGTCGATATAGTCACTTTGGAAAACGAGTTCATTGATCCTGAAATATTAGATTATGTGAAATCCAAAAGACCTGTATACCCGTCTCCTGATACAATGAGACTTGTACAGGATAAATTTATTCAAAAACAGACTTTCCAAAATGCAGGCATACCAGTTCCAAAATTTGCTGAAATAAAAACTCCTGCAGAAGCAAAAGCTTTTGGCCAGGAAAACGGCTATCCTTACGTGATTAAAGCAAGAAAATACGGATATGACGGATATGGTAATGCAACTGTCTTCTCAGATGAAGATGTTGACTCTGCTTGGGAACGTTTCAACGGTGAAAATAAAGACAGGCCATTGATGGCTGAAAAGTTTGTCGACTTTACCAAAGAACTTGCTGTGATCGTTGCAAGAAATGAATCAGGCGATACAGAAGTCTACCCTTGCGTGGAAACTATACAGTATAAGCATATCTGCCACGCTGTCATTGCTGAAGCAGAAATAGATCCGTCATTGAGAGAAAAATCAAGAAATATGGCACTGAAAGCTGTAGAATCTATTGATGGAATTGGTGTTTTTGGTATTGAGCTCTTTTTGACAAGCGACAACGATATCCTTATAAATGAAATTGCTCCAAGACCTCACAATTCAGGCCACTATACAATAGAAGGTTGCCTTACATCTCAATTTGAGAACGGAATCAGAGCTGTATGCAACTTACCATTGGGCTCTTCTAAATTAGTTGCAGGTGGTGCAGCTATGGTTAATCTTCTAGGTGAAAGAGAGGGGACAGGAGTACCTGAAAGTATAGTAGAATTGCTTCGTCATAAAAATGTATGGCTTCATTTATATAACAAAAAGCAAAGCAGAACAGGAAGAAAAATGGGTCACGTGACAGCTATAGGAACTACTCCCGCTGAGGCTCATAAAATTGCTGATTCGGCAGCTTCCGCAATCAAGTGGTAAAGTAAATATAACAGAATGTATTCTATAAAGCTCCTGATATATGAATTAGGAGCTTTTTTTTTGTTTGTAATTAGATAGAAAGACATTCATTAGATCTAAAATATGACATTTCCCATCTAAAATATAGAAAGAAAGCACCTTTTATAGCCTAAGACCTAGCAACAACTACCCCGTCACTTTCCTTCAACAGGCTCAGGTAAATCCTCCAAACCTCCTTTGTCAAGGAGGATTATTTTTAATTTTTACATACAAACCGCATTTTTTACCCTCTTGAGGGTCGATTTGCGAAGAAAATCGGGGTGGATTAGAAAGGACATCTCAAATTTTAAGACGCTACAACTACCCCGTCACTTTCCTTCGACAGGCTCAGGTAAATCCTCCAAACCTCCTTTGTCAAGGAGGATTATTTTTAATTTTTACATACAAACCGCATTTTTTACCCTCTTGAGGGTCGATTTGCGAAGAAAATCGGGGTGGATTAGAAAGTAAGATCTCAAATTTTAAGACGCTCCAACTACCACGTCACTTTCCTTCGACAGGCTCAGGTAAATCCTCCAAACCGCATTTTACCCTCTTGAGGGTCGATTTTCTGAAAAGAAAATCGGGGTGGATTAGAAAGGACATCTCAAATTTTAAGACGCTACAACTACCCCGTCACTTTCCTTCAACAGGCTCAAGATAAACTCAAGCTCAGTACAGCGATTTGTCAAGGAGGATTATTTTTAATTTTTACATACAAACCGCATTTTTTACCCTCTTGAGGGTCGATTTGCGAAGAAAATCGGGGTGGATTAGAAAGTAAGATCTCAAATTTTAAGACGCTCCAACTACCACGTCACTTTCCTTCGACAGGCTCAGGTAAATCCTCCAAACCTCCTTTGTCAAGGCAGGGTTGATTCATTCTAAGAGTGTCGCCAATAATTCAATGTTGTCGGCACTCTCGTATATAAAGTTAGTACAGTCACTACGCTTTTGTGACCTAAAAATATTGAGGCAAATCGTTTTTAATATGCTCATTACTGAAGCTGCATTAGGATATTTTACTCGCCAAGCATCTTCTTTCATTACCACATCTTTTACCCAATGTAATTGATTTTCTATGCCCCAATGTTTGCGTATTGTTTGCAAATAATACTTAGCAGATTTTGTTTGACTACTCAAGTAATAATGCACATGTATTTCTTCTTTTTGTTTAGTTTTTCTTATTCTTTTTATCTTTACTAATTGCTGTGAACCGCACCATTCTTGCTTTATTTCAGAACTCAAAGTATAAACATATACTTTACGAGTTTCTATTCTATCTCGATTTTTCTCTTCTTTTTTACAATAATCTACTCTCTTTGACCAGCTTGAACTCAAGCTTTCAAGCTTTTCGAACAAATGCTTTTGATTCTTTTTTACGCAAATTATATAGTTGTTGTTACTGTTAACAATCGTTCTTAGAGTTTTTTTGACAGTGTAAAGCGTCCATTGTAAAGACAACTCCGGTCAATCCTAAATCTCCAATAAGCTGCTCTACAACACCGATTTCGCTAGATTTTTTATTTTCATATTTACTCACGCCAACTACCATTTGACTCGATTGTGAATATGCAGAAACTATACTTATAAAGTTTTGATACTTAGAATTATATTCAACTAAAGTTCCTTTTAATGCCTTACCATCAATACTAATCACTTCGCCTTCTTTAGGCTTTGCGTTATCCATAGCCCAATTCTGGAAAACCTGAGACAATTCATCAAAATCTATATTATTTACTACTCTAAATATTGTTGCGTAAGTCGGTAATCGATCTTTATGAGGCTTCAGATATTTAAGAATATCATCAGCATTCTTTTTAATAAATCTCTCTATTCCGCGATAGCCATATTGACCGCTCATCGTTGACATCAAAACCAGCAATAATACGAATGTTTGATTGTGACGTGTGCCTTCACGGCGACGCTTATCTGTCAATGTATCCAGATAATTCACTAACGTTTTCTTTTCCATAAATCCCCCTAGATTTGAAAACTTTGTGTTCTGATTGCCATAATATACATTATTATCAGTTATTTACAAAGAACAAATCAACCCTGCTTGTCAAAGGGGATTTAGGGGATTAGAGAACTTCATATTAAACACCGGTTTTCTGTTTCTAAACCGCCCCTGCCCAGAGATGTAAGGGTATTAAATTGAAGCTGTCTCATAAGTGAAAATACAACTAATAACGCTCCAACTACCCCGTCACTTCGTGACACCCCTTCTTTCTAAGAAGGGGAATTTTTGGTTTGGGGTATCTCTACCCATAGTTTTGCTATGGGCTATTGCTTAGAGGCTTTCAGGCTCAGGTAAATCCTCCAAACCGCATTTTACCCTCTTGAGGGTCGATTTTCTGAAAAGAAAATCGGGGTGGATTAGAAAGTAAGATCTCAAATTTTAAGACGCTCCAACTACACCTTTACTTTCCTTCGACAGGCTCGAATAAATCCTCCAAACCTCCTTTGTCAAGCAGGCTTATTTTAGAATCTTACTTACAAACCGCATTTTTTACCCTCTTGAGGGACGATTTGGGAAGAAAATCGGGGTGGATTAGAAAGGACATCTCAAATTTTAAGGCACTCCAACTACCCCGTCACTTCGTGACACCCCTTTACTTTCCTTCGGCTACGCTCAGGATAAACTCAAGCTCAGCACATCGCTTGAAAAGAAGGGGAATGTTTGGTGGTCTTATCCTAAAAAAGGTTGACATATTTCAGGCATTGACCTATCCTCAAATCCTATTATTCTCTATTTCCTTGTAAATATCTATTGATTTAGAGTTAGATATTTGCTTTTTTATTATTAACTTGAAAAATTAGAAAAATAATATATTCTAAATAGTAATATTGGGAAAAGCTATGAGCAATTTGAACCCGAATGACAGGAAGTTTTTTATTCCTGAAAAGTATCAGGATTTGTTTTTTACAGGACTCCTGGTACTTCTGATTTACGTTTTCTTTGGTAATGCAATTATGGAAGGCGGCTTCAATGCCTCTGATAATGTTGCATCCGAAAGTTTCAAACCTTACTTGGAACAAGCTGATGCAAAAGGCGAGTTTCCTCAGTGGATACCACATATTTTCAGTGGAATGCCAAGTTTCGCAGCGCTGCTGACTACAGGCTCTCGCGCCTATGACATACTTCCAAATGTTTACTTTGGTATTACAGAGTTTATAGGAAATATGTTTTCAAGCGACGCAGCTCGTGTGGCGTCTTTCTATGCTATTTATGCTGTAGGTATGTTTTTGCTTATGAGAAGCAAAAAGCAGGATAGGCTTGCTTCATTTTTTACTGCCTTTGTTGCTGTTTTCTCAACGTATGTAATTACCTGGATTATGATCGGGCACAACACCAAGCCTATGGTTATTGCCTTTTTCCCATATACTTTTTTACTTATGGAAAAACTACGTGAGAAAGTCACCCTGCTGAATGTTGCTTTACTTATTATGGTAGTACATTTCATGCTTATGGGTGCTCACTATCAAATGATATTCTATGGGATTCTCTCTTTTGGTATATATTTAATATTCGAATTTGTCTCCAGACTCATCAAAAAAGATAAGGCTCTGAATGTAGCTTATGTTGCCGGTTTTCTTGCTCTAGCAGGAGGCTTGTCTTATCTGATGTCATCAGATAGATTCTTTAGTGCTCAGGAATACACACCATACTCCACTCGTGGCTCTGCTCCTTTAGTTGATAAAAACTCTCATGTAACAGAGTCAGGCGGACATGACTATGAGTATGCAACTATGTATTCTTATACTCCATCCGAATGTATAACTTTTGCTGTGCCTAGTTACTACGGCTTTGGTAAAACCGATAATACACTACGCCTTCCTACTCAGCAGGGCGTTCCGGATAAAATAGTAACTTACTGGGGACAAAAAGAAATAGAAGATTCCCCTCCTTACATGGGTATTCTTGTTCTTGGCCTTGCGATTATAGGTTTTATTTATAATAGAAAAGACATTTTTGTGCAGGCTATGATGACAATCGCTGTTGTGGGTTTATTCCTTTCTTTCGGTGATAATCTTCCTGTAGTTTTTGATCTTTTCTACTATTATTTCCCAATGTTTAATAAGTTTCGTGCTCCATCCATGGCGTTGGCTATGATGCACTTTACTTTCCCTATTCTTGCCGGATACGGCATTAATTCGCTAATTAACAGTAAAGACGATAGAGTCAAAAAATACATCAAATACTTCTTCTATGGCGTTGGTAGTTTTGCAGTACTTGGTGTGATTTGGGCTGGTTTGTTCCAGGATGATTACATCTCTGCTGTTGGCCAAAGGATCAATCACCCTCAGCTTCAAAAAGAACTTTGGAGCATCATGATCAGTGATTGGTTTATCAACGTAGCAATTCTTGCTGTTGCAGGTGTTTTATTCTGGGCTTTCCGCAACAAGAAACTCCAATATTCAGGACTTGTAGTCATCCTTATAGGTCTTGCAATATTTGACATGTGGCGAATTGACTACCGCCCTATGGAAATTGCTAAATATGATATAACTAAAGAATATTTCAAAGAAACTGATATAGAGCAATTCCTTAAGCAGGATAAAGACTTATTTAGAATTACTGACTTTACTCGCCAGGCAAATGTTCCGGCATATTTTGGCCTGCAAAATGTTGGTGGCTACCACTCAGCAAAATTAAGAGTTTACCAGGATTTATTGGATAATGCTGACAGAGCTTCTACTTCTTATGTTACTAATCCGTTCCTTTGGAATTTATTAAATGTGAAGTATGTTATTGCAGGGCAAAATGTAGGTTTACAGCCTGTAATGCAATCTAAGTACAATGGTGCTTATGTATTTAAAAATCCGGATATGATGCAAAGAGCTGAGTTTGTAAACTCAGTGGAAGTGGCTGATGCAAAAACAATCTTAGAAAAAATGAAAACAGGGTCTTTTGATCCTCGCCAGGTTGCATACATGGAAGAAGACAAAGGTTTAAATATTGAACCCGCCGGCGAAGGCGCTTCAGCCAAGGTAACTAAATTTGAGAATGAGTACATAGAGCTTGATGTTAATGCTACCGGCAATAATCTTTTATTGCTTTCGGAAATATATTATCCTGTAGCATGGAAAGCTTATATTGATGGTAAAGAAACAGAAATCTACAAGACTAACTTCGCATTCCGCTCTATAGTTGTTCCTGCGGGACAGCATAAAGTGGAATTCAAATACCACTCTGATTCTTACGAAACAGGTAAAACTCTAAGTTTGGCTACAAATATTGCAACAATCCTTGCATTACTAGGCGGTCTTTTCCTTCACTTCCGAGGCAGAAATCCTGAAGAAAAGAAATAGAATATTAATCTTATAGAATTCGATT
Organism: uncultured bacterium; assembly: GCA_942490685.1. Classification (GTDB taxonomy): domain Bacteria; phylum Bacteroidota; class Ignavibacteria; order Kapaibacteriales; family UBA2268; genus JBFHIJ01. The sequence continues at coordinate 6,366 of CALNXW010000031.1, read as the reverse complement.
ATTCAAGACTTCTCGCTTTTGTGGGAAGTCTTTTTTTATCCTCCAAACCGAATCTTGAGGGTCGATTTTCAAAGAAAATCGGGGTGGATTAAGAAAGTTACGATCTCAGATTTTAAGGCACTCCAACTACCCCGTCACTTCGTGACACCCCTTTACTTCGGCAAGCTCAGCACATCGCTTGAAAAGAAGGGGAATGTTTAGAGCAGATATTACATCACTAACTAGTTGCTATATAATTGACTTCTTTAAGTCCACTTGGCAAATCTATGTAATGAGCTTAAAAAAAAGGGGAATTCTTGGATTGTGGTATCTCTAATCATGGTGTTGCCATAGTCTATTATTTAGAGCTTTTCAGGCTCGGGTAAATCCTCCAAACCGAATTTTTTACCCTCTTGAGGGTCGATTTTCATAGAAAATCGGGGTGGGTTAAGAAAGTTATGATTTCAGATTTTAAGGCACTCCAACTACCCCGTCACTTCGTGACACACCTTTACTTCGGCAAGCTCAGCACATCGCTTGAAAAGAAGGGGAATGTTTAGAGCAGATATTACATCACTAACTAGTTGCTATATAATTGACTTCTTTAAGTCCACTTGGCAAATCTATGTATGAGCTACTGCTTTTAGTCTATCAAGCTCATTTATTTACTATAAGTGCTGCATTTTTTACCCTCTTGAGGGTCGATTTTCAAAGAAAATCGGGGTGGATTAAGAAAGTTACGATCTCAGATTTTAAGGCACTCCAACTACCCCGTCACTTCGTGACACCCCTTTACTTCGGCAAGCTCAGCACATCGCTTGAAAAGAAGGGGAATGTTTAGAGCAGATATTACATCACTAACTAGTTGCTATATAATTGACTTCTTTAAGTCCACTTGGCAAATCTATGTAATGAGCTTAAAAAAAAGGGGAATTCTTGGATTGTGGTATCTCTAATCATGGTGTTGCCATAGTCTATTATTTAGAGCTTTTCAGGCTCGGGTAAATCCTCCAAACCGAATTTTTTACCCTCTTGAGGGTCGATTTGCGAAGAAAATCGGGGTGGATTAAGAAAGTTACGATCTCAGATTTTAATACTGGCTCCAACTACCCCGTCACTTCGTGACACACCTTTACTTCGGCAAGCTCAGCACATCGCTTGAAAAGAAGGGGAATGTTTAGAGCAGATATTACATCACTAACTAGTTGCTATATAATTGACTTCTTTAAGTCCACTTGGCAAATCTATGTATGAGCTACTGCTTTTAGTCTATCAAGCTCATTTATTTACTATAAGTGCTGCATTTTTTACCCTCTTGAGGGTCGATTTTCGAAGAAAATCGGGGTGGATTAGAAAGAAAGATCTCAAATTTTAATACTGACTCCAACTACCCCGTCACTTCGTGACACACCTTCTTAAAAAGAAGGGGAATGTTTGGTTTGTGGTATCTCTACCCACAGTTTTGCTATGGACTATTATCTTAGAGCCTTGCAGGATCGGGTAAATCCTCCAAACCGCATTTTTTACCCTCTTGAGGGTCGATTTTCATAGAAAATCGGGGTGGATTAAGAAAGTAAGATCTCAAATTTTAATACTGCACCCAACTACCCCGTCACTTCGTGACACCCCTTCTTTCGAAGAAGGGGAATTTTTGGTTTGTGGTATTTATATCCCACGGCGTTGCCATGGGCTATTGCTTCGAGCCTTTCAGGCTCGGGTGAATCCTCCAAACCGCATTTGTCAAGCAGGCTTATTTTAATTTTACATACAAACCGCATTTTTTACCCTCTTGAGGGTCGATTTTCTGAAAAGAAAATCGGGGTGGATTAGAAAGAAATGATATCGTTTCGTAAAAAAGTATATTTTGTATATATAATATTATTATATATTTTATATAAATATATTTGTATTATTATTTTGTAAATAATATTATCATGAAAACAATAACTTTACTATTTACCATGTGCCTCCTTGGTGCAATGCCCTTGCTGTCTCAAACATCATCAATAATCCCAAATCATGGGCAGTGGCAAGAAGAAATTAAATTTGTAGCCAATTCGGGAAATAACTCTATATGGATGACGGATAAGGGTTTGGTTTACAGAGTTTTTGAGGATGCCGAAGACAGTTTAGGTACTGTCATCCGATGTGATTATGTTGATGCGAACTCTTTTGATATTGAATATAAAGAGACATCAGCTTATTATAATTATATGCTTGGCAATGACCCGGAAAAATGGAGAAAAAAAGTTCCGCTTTGTACTGCTGCTGAAGCCAAAAATGTTTTCGAAAATGTAGATATTAAGTATTTTTTTCAAAACAGCAATCTTAGATATGATTTCTATCTGCGCAAAAATGCAAAGCCCGAAACAATAAAACTAAAATTTTCAGGACACGAGAAGCTATATGTTGATAAAGGTGGCAATCTGATAATTCAGACCAAATCAGGAGATATAAAGCACGGAAGTCTAAGATCTTATAAAAGTGATGAAATCTTGGCAGCTAATCAAATTGAAAGCTCGTTTAAAATTTTAGATCAAAACACAGTTTCTTTTCAAGTAGCAGAAACAGAAGAGCCAAACATGGTAATTGATCCGGTTATATTCGGCAGTTACTATGGTGGTTTAAGTGATGATACGCCTTTTGATTCTAAATATATGGATAACGGAAAACTTATTATTACAGGTCGAACACACTCTAATCCTCTTCCACTTTCCCCAGATGCATTGGATACGATGTATATTAATAAAAGCAGAGGTTATATTGCTGTATTTGATACAGAAAATCAAAATTTCCTTTATGCTACATTATGGGGAAGTGGTACTTTCAGTAGTGTATACTTCGTAGATACTGATACTGAAGAAAATGTTTATATAGTAGCATCAAGCGACAACAATTTGTATTATAAAACAGAGGATGCATTCAATAAAGATAACCTTTCTGATGATACCAATGTGTCTTGTTTTACTGTTTTTACTCCAAAAATAGATAGTGTTATTTATTCAACGGCTTTTTCCACTAATAGTGAGATGATAAATTTTAATAGAATGGTAGTAAAAAATAATTTAGCCTATTTTATAGGTGGACACGTCTTAATAAATGACGATTATAAAATAAGGCCAACTGAAAATGCTTATAAAGCTGATTTTGATTACCTTCAATCGTCCACTGGTTATTGGGCAAATTCTTGCATTGCAGCTTTTGATTATAAAAGCTCCTCTTTTAAATATTTTACTTATATAGGTAAAGCAAGTACCTGGTTGACTAATTTAAAAATATCAGATAATAATAATATTTATGTAGAAGGATATTTTGACCAAAATGCTATTACAGTTACAGAAGGAGCTTATAATAACATTACAGAAGATGCCGGCTACTTCGTAGCCAAATTTGATTCTTCTCTAACAGAAAACAAATATACTGCAGGTATTGCTAATCGTGAATATGGAAGTGATAGATATTTTGATATTGCTCTTTATCAAAATGAAGATGTAGCTATAGTTAGTAATGCTTTGCATCCCCAGTTTTCAAAAGATAAATACAATTCTTATTTCGAATGCGATGACCCGGCATATAGTGAACTTTATACCGGAACATCTGCTACTAAATTAAATAGCGAAGGCACTGAAGTAGTTGGAGCTGTATATATTGAACACTTTGTTATTAATAATAATGAGGATATAAAAGCAGCTATTGATAAATTTGATAATCTTTATATAGGCACCCACGCAGCAATGTCCTATCTTCCTACAACTTCTAATCACATTTGTAACAGCTTTTATGCTGATGCCGCGACTCCAATATACATAACAGTTTTTGACAAAAATCTGGATACTTTAAAATACGGGACTTATCTATGTGGAAATGGAGAGTCTTATGTAAAAGACATTGACATAAATTCTGAAGGAAATTTATCAATTCTTGCTTACACATTTGCTGACGAAAATCTACCATTAAGCAATGGCGGTTTCAACAAAGGCTTTGGAGATATGGATTCATATATTTTAGTCCTTAAACCGGACTTCGAAACAGGGGTTGCAGAAGAGATATTTTATAATAATTTTGCTAAGGCGTACCCGAATCCAATCTCAAATGGGGCTTTGAGTATAGACTTCGATCAACCGGAAAATATAAGTTCAGTAGAACTCTACAACTATATGGGTGAGCTAGTCAGAAGTTACACTGAATTAGGAAACACCTATTCTAATAACTTACAACTGGAAATAGGCACACACCCACCCGGCGCATACGTTGTTCGTGTTAAATGTGCGGACAAGATAATTTCAAAGAATATAATAATTGAATAATGTAAAAAAGCAAGACCTAAAATCTTGCTTTTTTTTATCCTCCAAACCGCATTTTTTACCCTCTTGAGGGTCGATTTGCGAAGAAAATCGGGGTGGATTAGAAAGTAAGATCTCAAATTTTAATACTGCCCCCAACTACCCCGTCACTTCGTGACACCCTTTACTTCGGCAAGCTCAGCACATCGCTTGAAAAGAAGGGGAATGTTTAGAGCAGATATTACATCACTAACTAGTTGCTATATAATTGACTTCTTTAAGTCCACTTGGCAAATCTATGTACTGAGCTTTCGAAGAAGGGGAATGTTTGGTTTGTGGTATTTATATCCCACTGCGTTGCAAGAGCTACTGCTTTTAGTCTATCAAGCTCATTTATTTACTATAAGTGCTGCATTTTTTACCTTGGCTACGCTTTTCATAGAAAATCGGGGTGGATAGAAACTCAAGATCTCAACAGTCACATCGGACACCCCTTCTTTAAAAGAAGGGGAATTTTTGGTTTGTGGTATTTATATCCCACGGCGTTGCCATGGGCTATTGCTCTGAGCCTTTCAGGCTCGGGTGAATCCTCCAAACCGCATTTGTCAAGCAGGCTTATTTTAATTTTACATACAAACCGCATTTTTTACCCTCTTGAGGGTCGATTTTCTGAAAAGAAAATCGGGGTGGATTAGAAAGAAATGATATCGTTTCGTAAAAAAGTATATTTTGTATATATAATATTATTATATATTTTATATAAATATATTTGTATTATTATTTTGTAAATAATATTATCATGAAAACAATAACTTTACTATTTACCATGTGCCTCCTTGGTGCAATGCCCTTGCTGTCTCAAACATCATCAATAATCCCAAATCATGGGCAGTGGCAAGAAGAAATTAAATTTGTAGCCAATTCGGGAAATAACTCTATATGGATGACGGATAAGGGTTTGGTTTACAGAGTTTTTGAGGATGCCGAAGACAGTTTAGGTACTGTCATCCGATGTGATTATGTTGATGCGAACTCTTTTGATATTGAATATAAAGAGACATCAGCTTATTATAATTATATGCTTGGCAATGACCCGGAAAAATGGAGAAAAAAAGTTCCGCTTTGTACTGCTGCTGAAGCCAAAAATGTTTTCGAAAATGTAGATATTAAGTATTTTTTTCAAAACAGCAATCTTAGATATGATTTCTATCTGCGCAAAAATGCAAAGCCCGAAACAATAAAACTAAAATTTTCAGGACACGAGAAGCTATATGTTGATAAAGGTGGCAATCTGATAATTCAGACCAAATCAGGAGATATAAAGCACGGAAGTCTAAGATCTTATAAAAGTGATGAAATCTTGGCAGCTAATCAAATTGAAAGCTCGTTTAAAATTTTAGATCAAAACACAGTTTCTTTTCAGGTAGCAGAAACAGAAGAGCCAAACATGGTAATTGATCCGGTTATATTCGGCAGTTACTATGGTGGTTTAAGTGATGATACGCCTTTTGATTCTAAATATATGGATAACGGAAAACTTATTATTACAGGTCGAACACACTCTAATCCTCTTCCACTTTCCCCAGATGCATTGGATACGATGTATATTAATAAAAGCAGAGGTTATATTGCTGTATTTGATACAGAAAATCAAAATTTCCTTTATGCTACATTATGGGGAAGTGGTACTTTCAGTAGTGTATACTTCGTAGATACTGATACTGAAGAAAATGTTTATATAGTAGCATTAAGCAATAACAATTTGTATTATAAAACAGAGGATGCCTTCAATAAAGATAACCTTTCCGATGATTACGATTTGTCTTGTTTTACTGTTTTTACTCCAAACATAGATAGTGTAATTTATTCAACGGCTTTTTCCACTAATAGTGAGATGATAAATTTTAATAGAATGGTTGTAAAAAATAATTTAGCCTATTTTATAGGTGGACACGTCTTAATAAATGATGATTATAAAATAAGGCCAACTGAAAATGCTTATAAAGCTGATTTTGATTACCTTCAATCGTCCACTGGTTATTGGGCAAATTCTTGCATTGCAGCTTTTGATTATAAAAACTCCTCTTTTAAATATTTTACTTAT
>CALNXW010000030.1:0-5966 GCA_942490685.1 uncultured bacterium | reverse complement strand
AGTTCAATATTGCTAACAGTATAGAAAGTATCAACGAAAGTAAGTACCGTAATACCAAGCAATTTTAGATTGTAATTGATTCAATGCATTCATTTTTTGAAAAGATTTGAAGTATACCTTTCCATCCTTTACTCCCCATCCCCAACACCAAGCGCTACCCATCATAAGTCGTACTCATTAACTTTGGGAATAACTACGAGTGACAGGAACAGCACCGAAGCCATATAAAAAGCAATCTGTAATACAGGCACAACAAGAAATCAATAGATATTATCATTAACAGAGCGTGATTTCTTGTACCTACTTTAGAACGTTATACTTCCAAGAATCTGATTTAACGTAATTACAACGGAATCGGATAAAGCGCCATTTCTAAATAATATAAGGCTTTTTTCACTTTTAGCAAAAACAATACTAAAGGTAAAAACAATTCAAACCAGTTCCAGCCAGCGATTTGAAGGAAAGCTTCACCCGCAAAATAAGATATTACTGACATTTCAGAGTAAGGCACTTGATATACTTTTCACAACTTTTAAAATTAGTAATTTTGTAACCAACGCGCCACCTATAAGAATATTAACATAATTGAAGAATTTTCATATCATGTCAAAATACACAAAATCATTGAAATATATCATTTCGGAGTTTTGTCATTACAGAATATAATATGAGATAACACACAGTACTGATTCGTAAATAATTGTCATTATTGTCATCATCATTGTATTATCAAGACCATAGAAAATCATTATGAATATAGCCATAATCATAATTCTTAGGTGATTATAATAATTAGTATTACTGTCAATAGGTGTCAGCAATCAATATTGTGCGCCTGTCCACATCTCTGTAAACTGTTTTACTATTTAACCTACAACATCAGTAGAGGAAGGCAGGCATGCTGGGAAGTAGAGACACTTCTACAAATGAACAAGTAAGTGCACCACAATAAATATTCACTCTCACAAAAGCACCTACAAGATTTAGTAGCATGGTTTAATATCCCAGTTTTAAATCGTTCCAGCGTGCCTCGACTGATGACACGTAAAGTTTCGATTTTTTTATTTTGACGGCAAGTTTAAATTTTAGATCTTATATAAATCCTGATGAATTTTATGAGTTATATTTATAATTAATTAAATTTATAATTAATAATAATTATATTTATATATGGTTTACATAGATCTTAGCTAAATCATAAAGTATAATTAACTGTTACACATATTATATTTACATATGTACATGTAATGTAATGTACTGTAATGTAATGTGGTAGTCCGTTTCACACTTTTACAGCAGCATAAGGAACAATGTATTTTGTGTATACTATATTCATATGTAAGTTTATATATATTAAGATCGATATGTATATACATATATGTTTGCTATCAAGTGTAGAAAGAAATGCATTCTTTACCTTGCATGTGTAACAGGAAGTACAATGCTTGCACTTTTGTACCTCTCGTGAGTATCTGCACGCCGAGTTTGACCTGCGAGAAGTTGCCACTTCCGAGCTCGCCGCGTATGCAGTAGAAGCCAGTAGCTTGCCGAGCGCAGCCTCGCGAGGGAGAACCTTCTTGTCAGTTGCTAGGTCGTATGTGAGTCGCTCATATCAAAGATGATGGGGGTCGCGCTATACAAGCAACATTTTCGACAAAACAATTTGAACAGGTTGACAATACAATTCAGTTACTTTATGTGATATACAATAAACAATTGGATGTGTGAAAACATTTGGAGATTGGATGGATGGGTGGTTTATTATCATTTTCATTTTCTTTTGTATATTTCCGGAGAGTAGTGAACTTTAGAGAGGAGCTGTAAAAAGATAAACTTCAAATAAGAGTTTGTTTTAATCTTCAATATATCTGTTATGTTATAATTAATATATTAACGTGTGGATTCAAAAAATTAATATTTTTAATTATTTTAATTCGAAATATGGTTTTTATGAAGATACTGAGTAACTAAATCGCATGCAATCTAATTGAAGATTAATTTTTATAACAATCGAAGTTTAATTTTAAAGCCCAAAAGCGTAATTTTATACTGTCAATATTTTTATATTTTGGAGCACTCGAACGCCTATTTTCGCTCAGCTAGAATTTTTATCTTAATATCTGGTTTTAAGTAATTTGTTTTTAACTCGAATATCTTCTTATTGGGACTGGACCAAGGAAGTATATATCTTTTTAAGCGTAATTTTACTATCAATATTTTATAGGTTTATTTATTTATTTTAATAACTGCTTAATTTAATAGCAGCTGTTATAACTGAACATATTTTCATTGGGATGGTACAGTTATTGCTAATGTTGATCAAAGCTATATGATTGATCATACCTATAGACCTACTATTTTCTCACAAATATTAACACATTTTCTCATCGAATTCAACCTTTTTTTTGCATTGTATTCTCGACAACATCGACATATATTTCAACAAATACCTCAATTTATTGCGCCGACATGCCAAAGCGAATAGATAACCGTTTTGTACCGAGGTATACACTTTTTTGTTTGGCCTTTCTGCTGGTTGCATGGAACATTATCAGTAACCACAGAGGAAAGAACATTGACCTAAAGCGTACTGGAAGTTGTTCTGTTCCCTTGGCGGCAGAAGCTGCTACAAGCTTCCATGCATCATTACGCGCCAATTTAACATTCATTAAAGCTACTAGGCATGCTGATATGAGGTCATTCAATTTTCTCATTCTCATACTATGTGGTGACATTGAAGTTAATCCAGGGCCACGAGCGCCTAAGTATCCATGCGGCATATGTTGCAAAGCTGTGAAGAATTCGGATATGGCTGTTTGTTGTGATGATTGTGATAGCTGGATTCACAATAGGTGCAGCGGTGTTAGCGCAGAAACCTACAAACGTTTGGAGGGGAATGCGTGCTCATGGATATGTCCTAAATGTAGTCTGCCTACATTTTCGGACTCTTTCTTTTTTCAGGATGATACATTCACAACATTTAATAGTTTCTCTATATTATCTGACAATACTGATACATCACAACAGGCCCCTAACACATTAACACATCATAACAGTTCTAGTTTTAGAGTAACTAAAACAATTAATCGCAATAAGTCAGGGCTCAAAGTATTGTGCTTTAATGCAAATGGAATATCTGCCAAACGAACTGATTTAGAGCTGCTCATTAATGATGAAAAGCCTTCAATTATTTGTTGCCAGGAAACTCATTTGGATGACGGTATCTCATCATCAGAAGTGTTTCCTCCCGGGTTTACAGTATTTCGCAAGGACCGGGGCTCTCGTGGTGGTGGTGTATGCATTGCTGTCAGAGATGACCTTGTGGCATCTCATTGCCCAGAATTGGAAACGGATACCGAATCCATATGGGTCAAACTCCAGATAGTTGGTCGGAAAACAGTCTACCTATGTTCAACATATAGACCTCCAAATTCACCTTCCGACTATGTTGACAATCTGCGGAAGGCCCTTGATCTAATCATATCACGCTACCATTGCAGAGACTTGCCTCATATCGTTGTTGCGGGAGATCTTAACTTTCCCCTAATTAATTGGAAAAATATCACACCTGTTCCAACATGTCAAGGTAACAGTCTAATTCAGCTAGCGGCTGACTTTTCTCTTAAACAATTAGTTAAATCCCCAACCAGGATAGATAGCCGAACCAATGCAGCTAATATATTAGACTTAATATTTTCCTCACACCCCAGACATATAGATAACTTATTGGTAGGAGATACATTTTCAGACCATGCAGTCATATCATTTAATTTAATTGTCAACCCTATGTGTGTGGACAGGGGCAGTCCTCGCAAGCTGTACCTGTTCAATAAGGGTGACTACAATGCCATGAGATCTGCTATGCAGACTTATGTTGATTGTCTTTTTACCGAAGGCAATATTCACACCATGTCTGTGGATGAAATCTGGCAGAACTTTAAACATAAACTTATATCTTTGTCTGACAGGTTTGTCCCAACTAAATTGGTCAATAATAAATACAAACCAACTTGGTTAAATTCTAAAATAAAAAAGTTGATTGCCAAGAGAAATAAACTTGCCAAGCGCTCCTTGATCACAGGATCCTCTAGTGATAGAGCTATCTTTAATAAAATGCGTCGCACTGTAAAGAAAGAAGTTAAATGTGCACAACGCTGCCATCTTCGAGATGTGATTGGCAACATAAAGGAATCACCCTCACGTTTCTACAAATACATAAACAGCAAACGCACTGATGGAAATCAAATACCAGCCTTAATTGCTAACAATGTCTCATTAATAACAAATAATGAGAAAGCTGAGGCGCTATCATCTCAATTTTCGTCGGTCTTCACCGCAGAAAATAATCACAATATTCCTTCATTTAACGTTAACTGTCCTTCTATGCCAAACATAACAATCACTTCATCCGGAGTTTTAAAATTATTAACTGAAGTTAAAACTAATAAATCAACCGGTCCTGATGAGCTTGCTCCCCGCCTTCTCAAGGAATGTGCACGAGAAATCACCCCTCTCATTACGTTGCTTTTCAATAAATCGCTATCGTCAAGTCATGTTCCTGCTGACTGGAAGATAGCCAACATTTGTCCGGTGTTTAAGAAGGGCTGCAGAAATCTCCCGGAAAACTACAGACCTGTTTCCCTGACTTCTGTAGTTTCTAAGCTACTGGAACATATTATTTTTTCCAATGTCAGTTCACACTTAGAAAAGCACTCAATTCTTTCCCCGCGTCAACATGGATTCAGAAGTGGTCATTCATGCGAATCGCAGCTAATTTTGGCCCTTGATGATTGGAGCAGGATTGTGGATAACAAGGGGCAGGTTGATGTTGCCATTTTGGATTTTAGCAAGGCTTTTGATACCGTGCCACATGAGCGCCTAAGGGTCAAGTTGCAGGGTTATGGTATCAGGGGTAACACGCTTGCATGGATTAGCACCTTTTTATCTGGTAGAAGGCAACGGGTAGCCTTAAATGGCACCTACTCTAACTGGGCACCGGTGTCATCTGGGGTTCCTCAGGGCACCGTTCTTGGCCCATTACTGTTCCTGTTATATATAAATGACATTGGAGAGAATATTGGTTCAGAGATCCGTTTGTTCGCCGATGATTGTATATTATACAAAAAAATTGCTTCTGATTTAGATTGTACTGCATTGCAAACAGACTTGAACATCTTATCAACATGGGCCATCAAGTGGCAGATGAGCTTTAATGTTAAAAAATGTCACATAATGCACATCACTAAAAAGCGCAATCCCAATTGTCGTGTATACAACATGTCTGGAACTCAGCTGCTTACTGTTACTTCTTATCCATATCTGGGTGTTGAGATTCAGAACAATCTGAGTTGGGAAAACCATGTTTCTGCAATATCGAAAAGGGGCTCAAAAATATTAGGATTACTACGACGTAACATAAATAGTTGTAATAGGGAAACTAAATCAATTGCCTACATGTCTCTCGTGCGACCAATTTTAGAATATGCATCACCTGTGTGGGATCCATATCGCTTGAAGCACATCAATTCCCTAGATCAGGTTCAGAGACGAGCTGCCAGGTTTGCTTTTGCTGATTATCGCTCAACCTCAAGTGTTAGCGCAATGTTGAACATGCTGAAATGGCCTTCACTTCAAGATAGACGCAGTATTAACCGTTTAGTCCTCTTCTATAAAGCATTTAACAAATTTACGGCCATACCACTTGATCATCTCGCTCATCCTACCAGGATAACACGCCGTTGTTCGGATATTGCGAAAACTTTTTTGCACCCTCACGCGAACAGTGACATTTACAAATATGCGTTTCTTCCTAGAACGATTGTCGAGTGGAATTCATTACCAAATCTCGTTCGGGACAAACCATCAATAGAATCCTTCAGATCTGCTGTGATTTTGGAACTTTACTCTGGATAGTGTTTCTCATTCCTCTCCTTGACAATAAAGGGCTGAACCCAGCCCATGGTCAA
>CALNXW010000029.1:0-10803 GCA_942490685.1 uncultured bacterium | reverse complement strand
ATTACGTGGCGACGTGCCACTACTCCAAGAGGCGTTACCCCCAAGTACCATCGGCATTAAAGAGAAAACGCTTCTGTGTTCGGAATGGGAACAGGTGTATCCTCTTTGCTATAACAACCACACTAATCTTTATTCTTTTGTTTGGATTCATTGTGAATCACGCATTGACTCGTCCTCCAAGGCTACCCATCGAGTACCATCGGCGCTAAAAGGCTTAGCACTTCTGTGTTCGAGATGGAACAGGTGTATCCTCTTCCTTCATCCTTTTTTCCAATAACCACATGTTTCTTTCCCCCCCCCCCCCCCCCCCCCCCCCCCCAATTTGAAAAATTAATACTTTCAAAATTGATCAGATTTAAATTAGGTTAAGTCCTCGATCTATTAGTATCCATCAGCTGAACTCATTACTGAGCTTACACCTTGAACCTATCAACCAGGTAGTCTTCCTGGGATCTTACTCTTACGATGGGAAATCTTATCTCGAGGTTGGCTTCGCGCTTAGATGCTTTCAGCGCTTATCCATTCCATACATAGCTACCCAGCTATGCCACTGGCGTGACAACTGGTGCACCAGAGGTATGTCCATCCCGGTCCTCTCGTACTAAGGACAGCTCCTCTCAAATTTCCTACGCCTGCGACGGATAGGGACCGAACTGTCTCACGACGTTCTGAACCCAGCTCGCGTACCACTTTAATGGGCGAACAGCCCAACCCTTGGGACCTACTACAGCCCCAGGATGTGATGAGCCGACATCGAGGTGCCAAACCTCCCCGTCGATGTGGACTCTTGGGGGAGATAAGCCTGTTATCCCCAGGGTAGCTTTTATCCGTTGAGCGATGGCCCTTCCACGCGGAACCACCGGATCACTAAGCCCGACTTTCGTCCTTGCTCGACCTGTATGTCTTGCAATCAAGCTCCCTTTTGCCTTTGCACTCTTCGCACGATTTCCGACCGTGCTGAGGGAACCTTTGGGCGCCTCCGTTACTCTTTGGGAGGCGACCGCCCCAGTCAAACTGTCCACCTGACAGTGTCCCAAGACCAGATTCATGGTCTATGGTTAGAATCTCAATATTACAAGGGTGGTATCCCAAGGGTGACTCCACGAAAACTGGCGTTCTCGTATCTCAGTCTCCCACCTATCCTGTACATGTAATATCGAAATCCAATGCCAGGCTACAGTAAAGCTCCATGGGGTCTTTCCGTCCTGTCGCAGGTACCCGGCATCTTCACCGGAATTACAATTTCACCGAGTCTTTTGTTGAGACAGTGCCCAAATCGTTACGCCTTTCGTGCGGGTCGGAACTTACCCGACAAGGAATTTCGCTACCTTAGGACCGTTATAGTTACGGCCGCCGTTTACTGGGGCTTAAGTTCAATGCTTCGACCTAAGTCTAACACATCCCCTTAACCTTCCAGCACCGGGCAGGCGTCAGCTCCTATACATCGTCTTTCGACTTAGCAGAAACCTATGTTTTTGGTAAACAGTCGCTTGGGCCTATTCTCTGCGGCCTCTTCAGGCATACACCCTAATGAGGCACCCCTTATCCCTAAGTTACGGGGTCATTTTGCCGAGTTCCTTAACAAAAGTTCTCTCGCTAGCCTTAGAATTCTCTTCTCACCCACCTGTGTCGGTTTGCGGTACGGGTACCTTTAATCTCAGTAGAGGCTTTTCTTGACAGCATGAAATCGACTACTTCGCTACTTAATTTCGCTCCCCATCACACCTCAGGATTGCATCGACGGATTTGCCTATCAATGCTCCCTTAATGCTTGGACCTACATTTCCAATAGTAGGATAGCCTATCCTTCTGTGTCACCCCATTCTTCAAACGATTATCGGTAGTACAGGAATCTCAACCTGTTGTCCATCACCTACGCCTTTCGGCCTCGGCTTAGGTCCCGACTAACCCTGAGCGGACGAACCTTACTCAGGAAACCTTGGGTTTTCGGCCCGTAGGATTCTCACCTACGTCTCGCTACTCATGCCAACATTCTCTCTTCACTGCAGTCCACTAGTCCTTCCGGTCTAGCTTCAGCCCGCAGTGAATGCTCCCCTACCCATTGACTATGTCAATGCCGTAGCTTCGGTAGTAAGTTTTAGCCCCGATAATTTTCGGCGCAGGATCACTCGACCAGTGAGCTATTACGCACTCTTTAAATGAATGGCTGCTTCTAAGCCAACATCCTGGTTGTCTGTGCAATCCCACATCCTTTACCACTTAACTTACATTTAGGGACCTTAGCTGACGGTCTGGGCTGTTTCCCTCTCGACTATGAATCTTATCACCCACAGTCTGACTCCCAAGCAAAAGATAAAGGCATTCGGAGTTTGATAGTCTTCGGTAACCCATAGGGCCCCTAGGACATTCAGTGCTCTACCTCCTCATCTCTAAGCTTGAGGCTAGCCCTAAAGCTATTTCGGGGAGAACCAGCTATCTCCGAGCTCGATTGGAATTTCACCTCTACCCACAGCTCTCATCCCCGCACTTTTCAACGTGCGTGGGTTCGGACCTCCACGAAATTTTACTTTCGCTTCATCCTGGCCATGGGTAGGTCGCTCGGTTTCGGGTCTACGACAAGTAACTGAATCGCCCAGTTAAGACTCGCTTTCGCTACGGCTCCGGACCCTAAGTCCTTAACCTTGCTACTTATCGTAACTCGTTGGCCCGTTCTACAAAAAGTACGCGGTCACACTAAAAATGTGCTCCCACAGCTTGTAGGCATAGGGTTTCAGGTTCTATTTCACTCCCCTTCCGGGGTTCTTTTCACCTTTCCCTCACGGTACTATACGCTATCGGTCACTAAGAAGTATTTAGCCTTGGGGGGTGGTCCCCCCTGCTTCCCACAGGGTTTCACGTGTCCCGTGGTACTCTGGATTATGCTCGAAAGTCTTCTTGTTTCATCTACAGGACTATTACCTTCTACGGTGGGTCTTTCCAAACCTCTTCGACTACAATACCTCTTTCTTAATGAGCATATCCGCAACCCCTATGAAGAAAACTTCATAGGTTTGGGCTATTCCCCTTTCGCTCGCCGCTACTTAGGGAATCGATTTTTCTTTCTCCTCCTCGGGGTACTTAGATGTTTCAGTTCCCCCGGTTCCCCTCCTTAGACTATGAATTCATCTAAGGATACCTAGACATTACTCTAGGTGGGTTTCCCCATTCGGAAATCTCCGGATCAAAGATTGCTTGCATCTCCCCGAAGCTTATCGCAGCTTACCACGTCCTTCATCGGCTCTTAGTGCCAAGGCATCCGCCCTACGCCCTTAATAACTTAACCTTAATTTATTTAAATCTGTTCAATTTTCAAAGTACTAAAGTACATTATCAACGAATTTACAAAGTAAATTTTGTTAATAAACGCACTAATTTTGAGGAATAAACCCTCAAAATTAAACAGTAGGTTATTTCTCCTTAGAAAGGAGGTGATCCAGCCGCACCTTCCGATACGGCTACCTTGTTACGACTTCACCCCAGTCATTGATTTCACCTTCGGCAGATTCCTCCTTACGGTTGGATATCTGACTTCGGGCGCCCCCAACTTCCGTGGTGTGACGGGCGGTGTGTACAAGACCCGGGAACGCATTCACCGCGACATTCTGATTCGCGATTACTAGTAACTCCAGCTTCATGCAGGCGAGTTTCAGCCTGCAATCCGAACTGAGACTAGCTTTAAGAGATTAGCTTGACCTCGCGGTTTCGCAACTCTCTGTACTAGCCATTGTAGCACGTGTGTAGCCCTAAGCATAAGGGGCATGATGATTTGACGTCATCCCCACCTTCCTCCGAGTTATCCTCGGCAGTCTCTCTAGAGTGCCCATCCGAAATGCTGGCAACTAAAGATAAGGGTTGCGCTCGTTGCGGGACTTAACCCAACATCTCACGACACGAGCTGACGACAACCATGCACCACCTGTCACCTCAGTCCCCGAAGGGAAAGCTTCGATTAAGAAGCGGTCTGAGGGATGTCAAGCTTAGGTAAGGTTCTTCGCGTTGCTTCGAATTAAACCACATGCTCCGCTACTTGTGCGGGTCCCCGTCAATTCCTTTGAGTTTCACTCTTGCGAGCGTACTCCCCAGGCGGAGTGCTTAATGCGTTAGCTGCGGCACCGAGGGGGGTAACCCCCGACACCTAGCACTCATCGTTTACGGCGTGGACTACCAGGGTATCTAATCCTGTTCGCTCCCCACGCTTTCGTGCCTCAGCGTCAGTTACAGTCCAGAGAGCCGCCTTCGCAACTGGTATTCCTCCTAATATCTACGCATTTCACCGCTACACTAGGAATTCTACTCTCCTCTCCTGCACTCAAGCCCTACAGTTTCAAAAGCTTACTACGGTTGAGCCGTAGCCTTTCACTTCTGACTTGCAGGGCCGCCTACGCACCCTTTACGCCCAGTTATTCCGGATAACGCTTGCCCCCTACGTATTACCGCGGCTGCTGGCACGTAGTTAGCCGGGGCTTCCTCCTAAGGTACCGTCATTATCTTCCCTTAGGACAGAGCTTTACGACCCGAAGGCCTTCATCACTCACGCGGCGTTGCTGCATCAGGGTTTCCCCCATTGTGCAATATTCCCCACTGCTGCCTCCCGTAGGAGTCTGGACCGTGTCTCAGTTCCAGTGTGGCCGATCACCCTCTCAGGTCGGCTACCCATCGTCGCCTTGGTAAGCTTTTACCTCACCAACTAGCTAATGGGACGCGGGTCCATCCTACACCGATAAAATCTTTGACATTTCTAAGATGCCTTAAAAATGTATTATCTCGTATTAGCATATCTTTCGATATGTTATCCGTGTGTATAGGGCAGGTTACCCACGCGTTACTCACCCGTCCGCCGCTAAGATTAAGAAGCAAGCTTCTTAATCTCCGCTCGACTTGCATGTGTTAGGCACGCCGCCAGCGTTCATCCTGAGCCAGGATCAAACTCTTAAATAAAAGTTTGTCAGTACTCAGTAACTGACTTTATGTTTGTTGTTTCCGAAAATCACTGGTGTGATTTATTTATAACCTACTGTTTAATTTTCAAAGTTCATTTGTTTGGTTCATGTGTTTCTCGTTTGCCTCATTGTTGAGGACAAGTAATAATATATCAGTTTTTTTTATAATCGTCAACACTTTTTTCAAAGTTTTTTGTATTTATTACTCTTAAACTGTCTATAAACGTAAAAAAACAAATACATAATGATTAAATTAACAACTATACAAATATGATTAGTTAAATCAAAAATCAGTTTCCATTGCTGATTTTTATAAGACCTCTGCTAACCATATTAATATATAGCTTAATTACTATAAGTTTTTTTATTACAATAATCAGTCACTATTACTTATCAGAAAGCTAAGAGTTCTAATACGCCACCCTCATAAGGCTGGAGGTAAGAACTCTACAGCTTCTATGGATTGGCTTAACTAGAAATTCAGTCGGAGTGAAAACTCCATCTGAATTAAGTTTTACCTTATGTCAAACTTATAGTAATCACAGCTGATATATGGATAATATTTAGTAACACTGTGCATATATCCTCTAATCATTATATATTTGATGTTATTTATGCTCTACATTTGCACACTATTTTATTCATATTTTCATAAATTTATTTATATCTTCTTCTATAACCTTAATAGAACCTCTCCAAAATTCTATATCTTCAAGATCTATTCCAATAAACTCCCCTATTTCTTTTATATTTTTTCTACCTGTTATCCCTAGAAATTTATTGTATTTGTCTATAAAATCTTCTTTTTCTTTTAAATACATATTATAAATTCCTTTTGAAAAATAAAAGACCAAATGCATAAGGAAAGTTATAAAAATTTTCATCCGCATAATAGTAATGTGGCTTACATGCCCACATATATGGATGAAGATAATTCTCATCTAAACCGTCTCCATATGAATTTATCTGTGCTTTTATCATAATTTCTTTTAGTTCTTCAGAAGATAAAGATCCTTCTGCTCATCTTTCAATCATCTCACTTTCAAATAAAAATCTACTGTATATATCTACTATTACTTGAGCATTATCTGATATATCATTTTCTAGTATAGTTATACGTTTATCATCTTCTATTTCCTTCATAGCTGCCTTTTTGACTATGGTTTCACAGAATATTGATGCCGTCTCAGCTATTGGCATAGGATATGTGCTATTAAGATATTTTTCATCCTTAAGACAATAATCGTGATATGCATGTCCGAGTTCATGAGCAAGCGTTACTACATCATCAAACTTTCCAGTAAAATTTGATAATATTCTACTTTGCTTTACAGCATGTATATTTTCACAAAAGGCTCCACCTCTTTTTCCTTCTCTAGGCTTTGCATCTATCCACTTATTTTCAAATGCATTATCTGCAAAGTCAGCGAGTTCATCGCTAAATGTCTTAAAGTTTTTAACTATATACTCTCTAGCTTCTTCATAAGTGTATTGTTTATCAAATTCACCTACTGGAGCAAATAAATCGTAAAATGGAAGCTTATTGCGACCAAGCATTTTAGCTTTTTTATTATAGAACTTTCTAAACATAGGTAGACTTTCTTTTATTACATCCATTAGAGTGTTTACTATTTTTTCATTCAATCGAGAATCTATTATTGTCTTTTGAAGAACACTATCATATCCTCTTAAATTGCATATAGTTATAGCCTCTCCCTTTATGCTATTAAGAGCAGCTGCAGATGATTCTTCTATTTTCTTGTATGATTTAAGTTCTGCATCATAAGCTTTTTTCCTAATATTTGTATTTTTGTCATAAGCCATACTTCTTACAACAGAAAGAGGCAATTTCTTTAATTCATTATCAATATTTATATCTACCAAGTAATGTCGATGTTAATAATTCCTGTAGTTTAGTCCAAGAATCAGATCCTGTATTTTTCATCCTAGCTATACTCATTTCTTCTTTATCTGTAAGTAAATACTTATAGTTATTTCTCAATTTTTGAATATAAAAACTATATTCTTTTATTAAATCTGAAGAGTTTATAAAATCCTCTATGTCTTCTATTTCTCCTATATATTTTTCAAAGTTCAGATTTGTGATTGTTATTTGAGTTACATCTTTTTCTAGCTTTTCAACAACACTAAGAGCTTGCTTATTCTTGGCATCTCCACTTAGTGTAAGCTGAGCATATGATATTAACTTCATAAATAAATCAAAAAAATCATTGTAATTAACTATTATATACTCTATATTTTCCTTACAATTATCATAAGAATCTAAATTATCATCACTCCATTTATTTATATCTTCTATATATTTATAGAATTTATCTAAATCACTCTTAAATTCATTACTATCAAATGACTTGTATATATCATCTAAACTCCAAAACAAATCCATAAAAATCCTCCTTATTATATTTTATAAAACCTATACCCTTTATTTTGTTTATATAGCAAAAACTTTATTCATTTTTTAATCACTTAATTGTGTTATTATTTCATATTTCTTCTATCTATATATATATATAATCTTTTTTCTTTATTTTTCTCTTATATTTTCTTATCTACTATCTAATAACTACATAAAATATCTCATAAAATTACTACTTTATAATATTTACTATGCAACTTAGATATAACGTTAAATATACGTAAAAACTCTTTGTCTGACCGTAGGGAGTTAAGGTTTTAGTATATTAATAAGAAAAATCTATAGTTGTATTAAAATATTTTTAAGTAGCATATTTCAATATATAATTTCCCTTAACATCTAATTATCATTTGCATTATTTAATCTAATAGATTATTTCTATATTCTCATATCCAAGTCCTATAATATATTTTCTAATAATTTTTCTGTATTCTTGTTTGATTGTGCTAAAAAACCTTCTTTTATAATTTTTTTGTTCTATCTTTTGTTTTTCTTTACTTATTTCTGTGAATACATCCTTTATTTTAAGTTTATTAAATAAAGAAGTCTTTTCATCATACACATATATATTTTTTTCATCTATTGTGTGGTCTAGTGTCTCTACTTTTTTTATTTTTAATTTTATATTGAAATTTTTATTCTCAATTATTTTCACATTATTTAAATCTATTCCTATTTTTATTATTCCATCATATTTTATTAAAAATGATTTCTGAGTAAAAGGTAATTTCTAAATCTTTTTATCTTTTTATTTTGTTTAAAAGAAATTATATTTGTATAATAATATTTATTGACAGACAGTTCTTGTATTTGAGATATTTTTCCTAATATAACTATAGAATCTTTTTCTTTATTTACTTTCAATATGTTTCCACTCGTTAAAATTGTAAATAATATAAATAAGCCAAAAAATAATTATCAAAATTTTATTTTTATTTTTTATATCTATCAAATTAACCTCTCCTTTTGATATAATAATGTTTTGGAGATTTAATATAATACTTAACATAGAAAGGAGCAATATCAATATCAACTTTAATATTTAGTCATAAAAATCCAGATACTGATTCAGTTACTTCGGCAATAGCATTTTCTTATTTGAAAAATAAATTAGGTTTTGACACAAAACCGTGTGTTCTAGGAGATATAAGAAAAGAGGCTAAATTCGTTCTTAATCATTTTAAGTTACCACATCCTGCTTTTATAAAGGATGTTAAAACACAAGTTAAGGATTTAAATTTTGATAAAATATCAGGAGTAAATCCTACTTCTTCAATTTTATCAGCTTATAAAACTATGGAGGTATCTAATTTAAAAACACTTCCTATAGTTGATGATAATAATAAGCTACTCGGAATAATAACTATGAAAGATATAGCTATGAATCTTGTAAGTGGTAATATCGATTGCCTAAATACAACTCTTTCAAATATAGCTTCTGAATTAAACGGTGAAATTCTTGTACATTCTAATGGTGATGTAGCTGGAAAATTATCTATAATAGCTTTTTATTATAAAACTATACAAGGTACGCTGTCTGACAAGGATATAATAATAGTTGGAGATAGATACGATGTTATAGAGACACGCTATTGAATCTAAAGTTCAATTAATAATATTAACTGGAGACAATGAAATACCTGAAAAATATTTAGCTTTAGCTAAAGAAAATCAGGTATCTATAGTGAAAGTTCCAAATGATACTTACTCTGCTTCTAAATTAATACACTAATGTAATTTTGTATCATCTATAATGAACTCTAAGATAGTTAAGTTCGAAGAGTGTGATTATTCAGATGATGTAAAGGAAGATATATCAAATAATCATTATAGACATTATCCAGTTGTTGATTCTAACAACTCATTCCTAGGATTTTTAGGAAGAGCTCATCTTTTAAATCCTAAGAAAAAACAAGTTATATTAGTTGATCATAACGAAGAAGCTCAAAGTGTTGACGGTTTATCTCAAGCTAACCTTCTTGAAATTATAGATCACCATAAAATAGGTGGAATATCTACAGCTTCTCCTATTAATTTTAGAAATATGATTGTTGGAAGTACATGTACTATAGTTTATACTATGTTCAAAGAAAACAATATAGAAATACCTTTTGAAATTGCAGGAGTTCTTATATCTGGGATACTATCAGATACCCTTTTATTCAGATCACCTACAACTACTGATGTAGATAAGAATGCAGTTGAAAATCTTAATAAAATTTTAAATCTAGATATAGAAAAATACGCTATGGAAATGTTCGGAAAATGGTACTTCTCTTGATGGATTCTCAATAAAGGAAATAGTTAATATGGACTTTAAAGAGTTTAACCTTGAAGGATTAAAGACAGGTATAGGACAGGTATTCACTTTAGATATAGACTCTATATTAAACAAAAAAGATGAATTCTTAAGTTATATAAATGATACTGATTATGATTTATGTGTATTAGCTATTACAGATATAATAAAAGAAGGCTCTTATTTAATATACAAGAGTGAAGATAAATTAATTTCTAAATCATTTAATGTAGAAGCTTCTCAAGGTGTATTTGTAGATAAAGTAGTTTCTAGAAAGAAACAATTAGTACCTAATTTAACTGAAGCTATAAAAACTTCTAAATAAAAATTCATCTACTCGCTAACGCGGTGACTCATATCGCCAACGATCCCTACGGGCTCCGTTGCTCAAAAAATAGTCTCAAGTGTAACTTTTTTCAAGTTATGGACAGAATAAAATTATTATACTTCTTATCTAATAAAAAACCAGCCAAAGGCTGGTTTTTTTAATTATTACATTTTTTCTACTTCTGGATATTCAACTCCAAATGTATCAACTGTAACTTTTTTCATTTTTTGATCTTCATAAGGCTTATCAGAATAATCTGTATCTGCTGCAACTATTTTATCAACTGCTTCTATTCCTTCTGTAACTCTTCCAAAAGAAGCGTCCCGATTCATCAAGATGCGGTGATTTTGCAACCATTATAAAAAATTGAGATCCACCTGAGTTAGGAGCTGAAGTTCTAGCCATAGAAAGAACTCCTTTTTCATGCTTTAGATTATTTGTATGTCCATTTTGAGAGAATTCTCCTTTTATAGAATATCCCGGTCCACCCATTCCTGTTCCATCTGGGTAATTCTTGGAACTATAACTATAGACATTTCCATGGAATATAACTCCATCATAGTATCCTTTTTTTGATTAAAGATATAAAGTTGTTTACAGTATTAGGAGTTATATGAGGATAAAGTTCAGCCTTAATTATATCTCCATTTTCCATTTCAATTGTAACTATTAGATTGTTTTGCATTAGTATCTTCCTTCTGTTTAAATATAATTATATCTTACAATTGTGACTACATAATTATATCAAATTTTTAGGTTCTAGTTTTAATTGTTATTTCTGTTTCTAAGAATTTTA
>CALNXW010000028.1:0-1084 GCA_942490685.1 uncultured bacterium | reverse complement strand
CTAGTTTCTAAAAAGCCGTTTAAACATTGCACTGCTTAGCTTTAGGGCATATAGTACTATTACTAAATTAGCCACAATAATTAAACGGTAAAAATGTCTACATCCCATAGATGGCAACGCATCCCGACCATTTTGAAAGAAAAAGAATTCAATGAATTTGTCTTACCCTATCTCACCAAAGGATCAAGAGGACCAGATACAAAACTGCCATTTTATATAATATTCAACTACATTTTGAAGCTTATGCATACCGGATGTCAGTGGGAAGAGTTACCAATTGAGAAGGACGCCTCTGGCAAACCAGAGATCCATCACACACGAATATTTAGAATATTCCAACGCTGGGTAAAAGACGGTTGTTTTGAGAAGATCTTTGTTGGCTCAGTGAGTGAATTATTTACGAAGAATCTTTTAGATGTTAGCGTAATACACGGAGATGGCGCAACAACAAGCGCTAAAAAAGGGGCGATAATATAGGCTACAATGGTCATAAACATATGAAAGGTGATAAAGCTGTAGCAATTTGTGATAGAAATTGTAATGTTATCGCTCCAGTGATATTTGCGCCTGGAAATAAGAATGAATCGCCCTTAATAAGAGAGGCTATGAAACCGTTAAAATGGATTGCAAAGACCGTTGGTTTTGACCTATCTGGAAGCATCATGAGTCTTGATGGAGTATACGATTGTAGAGCTAATAGAAAGAAGATTTATAATGCAGGGATGAAGCCAAATATCAACCCAAATAAGCGCAATCGCAAGAAAACAAAAAGAGGTCGCAAGACTTTGTTCGATAAAAAGATTTTCAAGGAACGGTTTCGTACAATAGAGCGTGTATTCGCTTGGGAGGACAAGTTTAAAAGACTGCTTATCCGATTTGAACGAATTAGCGCTCATCATTATGGCATGAAGTATATAGCATTTGCTATGATAAATTTACGGCATTTTTGTTTTCCATAGGGGTATCAATTATCGTAAAAAATCGATACGGTATTGAGATACCAGCAATAATCTTACGCTCTAAATTCGCTTTTGAGATCAAAAAAAGGGTAAATCTGCATTTTTGTAAAAACTAAACTATTATT
>CALNXW010000027.1:0-12409 GCA_942490685.1 uncultured bacterium | reverse complement strand
AATGCTTTTAAAGAGAAGCATAATTTAGGGAATACAGGCTTCTGGTATGGCGCAATAGGAGATCAAACAATGGATGCATTAAGAAGAGCTTACTTTGGTGAATCAATGATATCAGGGGACAAATTTGCTGCAATGTTTGGTAGAGAAGTTAATTATGATAATTCTAAATATATTGACTTAGATGGGAAAATATATGAAGATATTAAAGAGTATTCTTCACTACCATCAACTAATGGTCAGTTGTTGGATGAAAACAATGGTTTATTATGGGAGAATCATTTTTATCGTTCTGGAGATGTGGCAAAAATATCTAAAATTCCTACGGGTTTATCAGGTGAAGCAGGTGTAGTAAAATTAAATTATTTAGAAAAAGAATGTTTTCAAGACATATCTTGTGTTGGTGCAAAAGGATCTTTAGGGTTAATTGATGGTAATTTAGACGTAGGAGCAAAAATTTATATGTATAAAATAGAAAATGGCACAGGTTTATTCGGAACCCGACATAGCATTATTTATCTTACAGGTGAATTTGTACAGCGGGTCTGTTGGAGCAGGAGTTAAAATTGGTCGTAAAGGTTTTAAATTGGATATTGCTTTAGGCTTAGGAACAGGATTAGGAGTAAAGATAATGGATAAAGATGAATTGTACTTTAAAATGAAAAAGTTACAAGATGAAGGAGATGCTGTTGTATTTCCTATAAATTAATAAAGCTGTTTGGTTTATCAAATTAGTAAAGCGAGCCTATAATAAATTAGGTTTGCTTTACTAAAAAATAAGGTTGTATCTAAAATGTTTACTACAAAAATAAGGAGATGTTTAGTATTGAAAAAAATAAGGAGTTAATAATATTAATAATCATTTTTAATCTTATTTGTTTAGCATATTATAGTGATATAAAACTTAAGCCTTTAGAACAGTTTGAAGATATGTTAGAATTACAAAAAAATGATAGCGAGGAATTAGAAAAATTAATCATAAATGAACAAGTAAGACAAAATATGATTGCTTTTCTTGAGACAAATGAAGTAAAAAGTTTCTTCTATATGGTTCAAAATATTGAGGAATATAATTTAAATAAGTGTAAAGTATTATTAAAAGTTACTTTGGAATATAGAAAAAAGAGTGGATTTGTAAATAATTCATTTTCCTTTTTCTCAACATTTATACTATGTAAAAAAAATAACCAATACTATATTGAAGAAACAGATTTTTTTCAAGAATTAAATAGTTCAAATAAATTATTTATATTGTTGATGGTTCATGTATTTATTGTGGTACCAGTAATTGGACATATTTTAGTTTACCAGAAGAGAAAAAAATTATTTTGGTGTTTTGTAGTTCTTTCGTGTAGCGTTTTGGGTATATTATTATACTTAAGGCATATAAGGAAAAATAAGTAAAATTACTTTTTGTAAAATATTATAGTAAAGTGGGTTTTAAATATTTTAATTAAAGTAAATAATTATTATATACTTGAGAATTTAAAATTTTTATAACAATTTTTTGTTGAGATCATTTAGAGAGCTTTGGCAATATAATAAATATGGAAAATATGAATTGTTTTTTAATGAGATAAATTTAGTTTTCTTAAAATGGTTCCTGATTAACAGGAACCATTTTTAAAAATACGTTTATTATTGTAAACGAAGATGGAATTCATACGATTACAGTAATAGCTATAGACAATGTAGGTCTACAACAGAGTGCTTCAACACAGGTATATATAGATACTACCAACCCACAAACTCCTGAAAACTTTAGAATAATACCAGGAGATGGATATTTAAAGTTAAAGTGGGATGCTTCTATTTCTTCTGATGTAGTAGAGTACGTGATTTGTAGAGCAACAACTGAAAATAAGAATTTTAAATACTATGATGAAGTAACAGATACAGAATTTGTTGTTAATGATGTACTTAATGGAGAAACATATAATTATAAAGTTTATGCAATAGACCGAGCTAAAAATTATAGTTCTTCATTTGAGTGGAAAAAAGGTACTTGTGGTTTAGCGGAAGGCGATTATGTACCAAACGAAGGTGCAATAATTGAATACGATGGAGTTAGTCTTGTTTTACCCAAATCAGGTGTTCCAGAAGGTATATCTAAAATAGAAATAACAGAAGTGATAAATGAAACATTGAATGAAAAAACAATATATCCTAGAATTGGACCAATCTATGAGTTTGCAGCATATAAAGAAGGTAGTGCTACTCCTGAAGAAAATTTGGCTCTTGAGCAGGGATATATAGGAAGTGTTGAATATGATGAAAGTTTAATTCCAGAAGGATTTCCAGAACATAATCTTGGTGTATATCATTATGACCCAATGTTTGATAGATGGTTTTTAGTTCCATCTGCTGGTGTGGATGTAGAAAACAATAAGATTTATTTTATCACAAATCACTTTAGTGCTTTCTCAGTACAAGCTACAGTGATGCAGGATCTATCACCTCAGGAATATAAAGATGCTGGATATTCACCATTAAAGTCATACTCAGAACATGGATGGTACAACCTATGAGATGGATGCTCTAGGTAGAACAACAAAGATGATAGATCCGACTGGATTAAATGAGGTAAAGTTCAATTATTATGCTCAACGCCTTGATTACATAGAAGATTCTATGGGCAGAAAGATTAAGTTTGATTATGATTTTGATCGGATCTGGCCACGTATCAATAAAATTTGGGTTGAAAATGATTCATACAATAGAGAAATAAACTACACGATCGACGATACCTTATTAAAGCAAGCAAAAGATGCTGGTGGTAGAATCAGTACCTATGATTATGATTTTAGATTGATGTATGGTGGAGAAGCAGGTGCTACGCTTAATATTGCAACGATAATAGCTAAAATAGTAGCTGGCCCAATTGCAGGATTGGCAGGATCAATTTTTGGTTTTGATGATGTTACATTGTATGGTAATTTGCAGGCACAGGTAGTATTACCAATGAATGAAATGAAAGCACCAGGTCAGGGTGTTACCAAAATTGGATATGACAAAAAAACCTATATGTATGGTAATTGTGATTTAAACTGGTTGTTAGTAGTTCCTATATCTGCTACACTTAGTTTAAATTTGGAAGAAAGATTATTGGCTAATCAAGTTGAAGTGTTTTTAGACTCAGAAAGTTCGGCTTTACGGACTACAACCTTTGATTATAATCTTGAGTACTATAAACAGGGTCAACCGTTTATTGATCAAACAATTGAAGATGATGGAAGGCAAAAAACAGTTTATCACTATAAACCTGTAGAGAAAAAGAGATATCGTTGGGAAGATAGAAGTGTTTCAGATGGTAATAATCTGATAACTTTCCCAATGCTTTTATGGAAATATCATTATCTTCCTATCAGTGATTTTACTGAAGTTTATGATAAAAAAACAGGTAACCTTTTAGAAAAATATGAGTATCAGTATAATATTGAAACCATGCGACCAACACAAAACATTGTAAGACGTGGAGAAAACTATCGGAGTTTAGATTACACTTACGACAATTGGGGTAATGTTACATACATCAAAGATTATAGTATGTCAAATGGTCGAAGCAATCAGAGTGAAAATTGGATGTATTATTTAAATACAGATTCTATAAAGGTATCAGAAGCACCATGGAAGTACTCACCTTACATCCAATCTAACGTAAATAAAGATATACATAATTTAGTGGTTGGTACAGTGACAGCTAACCATGTACCTACAGAAACTGCAGAAGAAACTATTAAATATCTTCATACCTATAATGAGTACAGTAGCTTAGGTCAGTTAACTGGAACAGCACGGTGGAATGGTATTGAATGGGTTAAAACTCAATTTGAATATTATCCAGAGGATGGTAGTTTAAAAAGTAAAATAACTCCTGAAGGTCATCAGACAGTTTATGAATATGATCAGTATGGATTACTTTCTAAAATAACTGAAAAAGCTGTAGAAGATGCTCAGGGAGTGACTACAGATATTATTACAACAATGGGATATGATCATATCTCAGGTTGGAAACTATGGGAGAAAAATCCTAGAGGATATGTTACTCAATATGAATATGATAGCCTTGGTAGAACGAAAAAAATTATTGCTCCAGATGATGATGACGAATCGTGGTGGACACCAGATGATGGCTTAGCTTTATTTAGAAACAATAACCCTGTAACTGTAAATGACTTTGATGATGTAAATCTTGATTCTCTTTTAACAGATCCACTGGGTAACCAAACTAAGTACGATTTTGATGAACTGGGAAGATTGGCGAAATTAATCAAATATCAACGTAAAGATGGTCAATACATTGAAGCTGCGGTTACAACTCTAAAATATGATGCATGGGGAAATATCAATGAGATTACTGATCCTAATGGAAATGGAGCTGGCCCTATCTGGCGTTATACTACTGTATATGAATATGATGCTATGGGAAGAAATTCAGCTATCATTTATCCAGATGAGACCGAGATTTTGGATGATAACCCACGTGTGGTACTGAACTATGATTATAGTAAAAATATATTAGACATTACAGATGAAAGAGGCCATAAAACCAAAGAATACTATGATATGCAGGATAGAGTAGTACGCCAGATTAGATATAAAGGTGCTCAGGAGATAGAGACAAAACATTACTTTGATGGACTTGGAAATGAGATAATCACTATTGATCCAAAAGGAAGTAAGGTAATCCAGGAATATAATGATTTAAATCTGGTGGAAAGAATAAATCTACCTACAGAAACATTCTGGGAGAATGATTATCCTGTCACTGTGACTCCTTATCAAAGATTTGTCTATAACAAAGCTGGACAAAAGATTAAGGATATTGTGAGTCTTCCAGGAGATAGTGAACATGAAACAATCTATGAGCCTGATGGATTGGGAAGAATAATCAAAACGACAACCACCTATACAGATGTTGATGGTTTACAAAAAGAAGCAGTATCTGAAGCATATTATGATGAGAATGGAAATGCAGTTAGAGTAGTGGATGCAAATAATACATCTTTACCTTTTAATGAGCAAAAAGCTTTAAGTTACACTTATTCAGCAGTAGATCTTGTATTAACAGAGACAGATCAAGCAGGTAATACTACATCTTATACATATGATGCAGCAGGTAATCGTACTTCAATGACTGATCCTAGAGGTAATAGTGAAAAATATAGTGGTGATTTTACGATTGATTATGATTACGATGATCTTAACCGTCTAGTAAAAGGACATTTACCTGCCGCACCAGGAGAATTAATAAGACCAGTAGTTGAACTCATTTATGATGCCAGCGGTAATCTTAAAGAGCGGATTGAACCAGATGGAGGTAAGACAAGCTATACTTATTATCCAAGAAACCTGGTTGAAGCTGTAAGTGTTGAAGGAGAAGGTAAGACTTATACAACAACATATTATTATGACAATGCTGGTAATGAAGAATATGTAAAAGATACTAAAGGAAACACTACTACTAAAGAATATGATGAGTTAAACCGCTTAGCAAAGATTATTTATCCCGAAGGAAACTATGAACAGTTTGAATATGACGTAAATAACAATCGAACTGCATATGTAGATGGTAAAGGTAATAGAACAGAGTATGACTATAATAAATATAACCATTTAGTGAAAGTAAGGGATGCTAAGGGTGAAATAACCAATTATCACTATGATCGTTTAGGAAACATGACTCAAAAGATAAATGCTCTAAATCATCTGACAAAATATAAGTATGATGAGTTAAATCGTCTACTTTTAGAGACAGATCCACAGGGGCATGTAACTAAATTCGGATATGATGCTGTTGGTAATCAAAACTTTGGTAAGGATGCAAAAGGAACAATAAGCGATTATAAGTATTACCCAAATAATCTGTTGGAGAAGATAACTCTTACCAATGGAGATATTGTCAAAGAAATTGCTTATGAATATGATGAAGCAGGATATCTTACAAGGGCACAGGATGGAGGAGTAGTAACAGAATATAATACCTTCGACTCAGTTTATGAACCTGACCCATTTGGAAGAATTCACAAAGCAACAAAGTATATTGATGGTAAATCCTTTACAGTTGAATACAAATATGACGTAATGGGTCGAGTAAGTGGAGTAAAAAGCCCAACAGGTAGATGGGTAGAGTATCAGTACGACAAACTAGGACAACTTATTGGAGTCCCAGGCTATATCAATGAAAAACCTAATTATGATACAGGAGGATTTTTAAAAGGTATAACAGCAGCAAATGGAGTAACTACTAGCTTTGATTATGATAAAAATGGCCGTTTAACTAATCTTGGCTATAATAATCAAACTGATACTTTGAAAGCATATAGTTTAAAATATGATGAAGCTAATAATATCAGTTTTAAAAATGATAACGAGTATCAATATGATGCTTTAAATCAATTAGTCTTCGCCGATCTAAAAGGGAAATTTGAGAATAATCCATCAGATGGAGATCAGAAGGTTGCTAGAACCCTTTCAGATTATTCAGGTCAAAAACCTCTGGAGTTGTTAGCTGCTCAATCAGAGATAATAGAACTTGATTATGCAGCAGGAAGTATTGGGGTTGATCTATATGATCAGGTAACAGTATCAAGAATAGAGTTATCACCTCAAAGTCCTATTCATAGAGTAAATGCAGGTAATATTGCTCTTTACTATAGTCTGGATAATATTGATTATATCAAGATAGAGGACTGGGAATTCGGTATAGGTAGTCGTGGAGAGATAAAGATACTCTTAAAAACTCCTGTTACAGCAAGATACATAAAGGTTAAATCATTCTTCGATGAACGGAGCAAAGAGAACTTTGAACCAGTGAATAATGCTGAGTTTGTCAACATTACAGCAGAGATAATCAGAGTATTTTACTATGAGACAACAAGAGTAGAAAACTATACTTATGATGCAGTTGGCAATAGAGAGACAGAGACGATTGTACAGGGAAGTTCAGTTCCTATTGCTAGGACGTATAGCTATTATCTAAACTCTAATCTCTTAAAGGAAAATGGCAAATATGCGTTTGCATATGATGCTAATGGTAATCTGGTTAAGAAAGGTAGAAGTTATACCGTATCAGGTAATAATGTAACCTTTAATCCAGATCAAGGTGAGTACTGGGAGTATGAATATGACTTACTGAACAGATTAACGAAGGTAATGAAGAATGGAAAAGTAGTTGCAGAATATGTGTATGATGATTCAGGCTTAAGGATTAAGAAAAGTGGTTCTGGCATAGATACCTATTACGTATTTGGAGTAACTGGTGAAGTTCTCTATGAAGAGGAAAATAGGGAATACATGGAGTATGTGTACGTATTGGGTAAACATTTTGCCAGAGTAGATGGTGATCTGGATACTGATGAAAGACAGACATACTTCTATCACACTGATCATTTAGGTAGTGCAGTGTTGGTGACAGATGAAGTAGGAAATACAGTTTGGAGTACGGAATATACGCCGTTTGGTAGGATAGGGATGGAAGAAGGGATTCTTAACAAGGCGGCGAAGTTTACAGGTAAGGATTTGGATGAAGATACTGGGTTGTATTATTATAATGCGAGGTGGTATGATCAGGAGATAGGGAGGTTTGTGACGGAGGATACGTATAAGGGGGATATAACTAGGCCTCAGACTTTGAATTTTTACAATTACGTTCTTGGAAATCCATTGAAGTATGTGGATCCTACTGGTCATCATACTGAGGCTTATTGGCGAAATTGGGGTACACAATATTCTATTAAAACTGAGGAAATAATTCCTACGGAATTTGTAGAATACGCGGAAAAAAAGGAAGATAGTTTAGCTAAAATTCCTTCGGAATTTGCACTATTAGCTGCATCTGTAGCCTGTGAGCCTTTGGATTGGGGCGTAACCTTCTATAGTTGGCTTCAAGGGGATTTTTCTGGGTATGATATTATCGGTTTATTTCCAGGAATAAATAATCAAATGGCTAAAAAAATAGGTAATGGAGTCGAAGCAGGAATAGATTTTTTACGTAATGGTAAAAAAGTTAAGACTGTATTTGATAGTGCAAATGATGCTGTTAAAATTGCTAATTCATCAGAGCCAATGTTTAAGATGAATTTGCAGCTTTTTGCTAAAAAAGGGAAGAAGTTGGATGGTTTAAGTTCACTTGGTAAGGGGATAGTTAATCTTAGTAAGGATAACAAGAAACACATACTGAATAGGCACACCTTTAATAGAGTAAAACAGCAACTCTGTCATAAGATAGGCAAGGTGTCTAGAAGTAAAATTGCTCAGGATATTGCTGAACGAGGATTTTTTAATCCTAAATGGACCGAAGATATGATAACCGAGGTTTCAGAAACTGCGTATAATCAATTGTTAAAGCAAGGAAATACAAACGGTAGATACGTAGTTGAAGCACTTGGTGAAGAAATAACAGTAGCAATTGAAGACGGTGTATTTAAAACTGCATGGGGACATCATAAGTTTACTCTTGACGATTTTGGCTATTAGGAGGTGGCTAATTGGTTCGAATAGAATTTAGAATAACTGATGAAGTAAAAGAAGAGATACAATCTAAAAGTGATAATGAATTTAATGAGGTTACTGATATTGAAGGTCAGTTTAAATTTACAGTTGGTTTAAATTCGATTGGTTATGTAGATTTAAATATTCCTCTTTCTGAAGAATTATTAATCCATTGGTTTTTGTTGCTAAATCGAGTGGTTAGTAAATTACGTTTTGAAAAGTATGTTGTTTTAGCAATACCTGATAGATTTAAGCATTGGTTAATCTTCACAAATGATGAAAATGCTCTAAGTGTTAGTGAAGTAGAGGTAAAAAGTGAAATTGATTCAGGATTTCTTGCGACTACTCAACTAACAGATATTGAGAAAGAAGTATGGGAGAGTAAGGTTAATTATTTGGAATTTGAAACTGAGGTTAACCGAGTAACTAATGATTTTATTGAAGATGCTTCAGCAACTGATGTACGCTTAAAGGATTTAAGATCATTAACCAAACTCGTAGTGTTATCGAAAGAATTGAAAATATATAAGGAGAGTTTTAAAGAGTGATGGTGATTAGTTTTGCCATCACTCTTTTTATGAGGAGTACCCATTGCCGAATAAAAGCAATACCATAATTACTATACATAATCCCTTTTAGCCCTACGAGATATTTTACTGAATTGTAAGCGTCAAATAGCCTCCATCTTAAAATAAGATGAGGGTATATGTTGTTTGGTAGGTTTGTGATGGAGGATTTAGCAAGACAAGGAGTAAACTGGTACACTTATACAACTAACAACCCATTAAACCGAATAGACCCTACAGGTTTAGAATGGGAATTCAACAAAGAAACTTGGGAGTGGACGGCTACTGAGGAAACGGATTACCTTTGGCAGCTCACTAAAAAAGCTGGGTTTGATTCCTGGCAGGAAGCTGCTGATTATGCAGGAATTAGAGATCGGTATGATGATGATGGTAATTGGATTGGTGGAAAGAGTACTTTAAAGGGATTAAAGATTAAGGCTCCATTGGATATATATACAGCAAATTTTACTGGCTTTGATGGTTCATTACTTGAATTTGGTTTTGGTGAAACGGACGCCACTATTGTATTATCAGGTGCTGTTTTCGATGTATTTGTTGAAAATTCTAGGACAAACGATGCTTTTTCTACAAGACTTATATCATATGTAAAAGAAGCTGGTTAAATTGGTGCTGCTTTGCCATGCATTGGAGGAAGTATATCAACATTGTATGGTGGATTTCCAAGACATTATAGTGATTTTTTAGTAAATGAAGAACATAGAAATGAAATTTATGAATCATTGCTAGGTGATACGATTGTGCGTTTTGTAAATCTTTTTGTTGCTTCTGGTGCTTGAACCCAACGTACAAAACACATCAGATGATGATGTAAATCTTGATTCTTTTTTAACAGATCCACTGGGTAATCAAACTAAGTACGATTTTGATGAACTGGGAAGATTGGCGAAATTAATCAAATATCAACGTAAAGATGGTCAATACATTGAAGCTGCGGTTACAACTCTAAAATATGATGCATGGGGAAATATAACTGAGATTACTGATCCAAATGGAAATGAAGCTGGCCCTATCTGGCGTTATACTACTGTATATGAATATGATGCTATGGGAAGAAATTCAGCTATCATTTATCCAGATGAGACCGAGATTTTGGATGATAACCCACGTGTGGTACTGAATTATGATTATAGTAAAAATATATTAGACATTACCGATGAAAAAGGACATAAGACCAAAGAATACTATGATATGCAGGATAGAGCATTACGCCAGATTAGATATAAAGGTGCTCAGGAGATAGAGACAAAACATTACTTTGATGGACTTGGAAATGAGATAATCACTATTGATCCAAAAGGAAGTAAGATAATTCAGGAATATAATGATTTAAATCTGGTGGAAAGAATAAATCTACCTACAGAAACATTCTGGGAGAATGATTATCTTGTTACTGTCATTCCATATCAAAGATTTGTCTATAACAAAGTTGGACAAAAGATAAAGGATATTGTGAGTCTTCCCGGAGATAGTGAACATGAAACAATTTATGAGCCTGATGGATTGGGAAGAATAATCAGAACGACAACCACCTATACAGATGTTGATGGTTTACAAAAAGAAGCAGTATCTGAAACATATTATAACGAGAATGGAAATGCAGTAAGAGTAGTTGATGCAAATAATACATCTTTACCTTTTAATGAGCAAAAAGCTTTTAGTTACACTTATTCAGCAGTAGATCTTGTATTAACAGAGACAGATCAAGCAGGTAATATGACTTCTTATACATATGATGCAGCAGGTAATCGTACTTCAATGACTGATCCTAGAGGTAATAGTGAAAAATATAGTGGTGATTTTACGATTGATTATGATTACGATGATCTTAACCGTCTTGTAAAAGGCCATTTACCTGCCGCACCTGAGGAATTAATAAGACCAGTAGTTGAACTCATTTATGATGCCAGCGGTAATCTCAACGAGCGGATTGAACCAGATGGAGGTAAGACAAGCTATACTTATTATCCGAGAAATTTGGTTGAAACTGTAAATGTTGTAGGAGAAGGTAAGACTTATACAACAACATATTATTATGACAATGCTGGTAATGAAGAATATGTAAAAGATACTAAAGGAAACACTACTACTAAGGAATATGATGAATTAAACCGCTTAGCAAAGATTATTTATCCAGAAGGAAACTATGAACAGTTTGAATATGATGTTAATAATAATCGAACTGCATATGTTGACGGTAAAGGCAATAGAACAGAGTATGACTATAATAAATATAACCATTTAGTGAAAGTAAGGGATGCTAAGGGTGGAATAACCAATTATCACTATGATCGTTTAGGAAACATGACTCAAACGATAAATGCTCTAAATCATCTGACAAAATATAAGTATGATGAGTTAAATCGTCTACTTTTAGAGACAGATCCACAAGGGCATGTAACTAAATTTGGCTATGATGCTGTTGGTAATCAAAACTTTGGTAAGGATGCAAAAGGAACAATAAGCGACTATAAGTATTACCCAAATAATCTGTTGGAGAAGATAACTCTTACCAATGGAGATATTATCAAAGAAATCGCTTATGAATATGATGAAGCTGGATATCTTACAAGGGCACAGGATGGAGGAGTAGTAACAGAATATAATACCTTCGACTCAGTTTATGAACCTGACCCATTTGGAAGAATTCACAAAGCAACAAAATATATTGATGGTAAATCCTTCACAGTTGAGTACAAATATGATGTAATGGGTCGAGTAAGTGGAGTAAAAAGCCCAACAGGTAGATGGGTTGAGTATCAGTATGACAAACTTGGACAACTTATTGGAGTCCCAGGTTATATCAATGAAAAACCTAGTTATGATACAGGAGGATTTTTAAAAGGTATAACAGCAGCAAACGGAATAACTACCAGCTTTGATTATGACAAAAATGGCCGTTTAACTAATCTTGGCTATAATAATCAAACTGATACTTTGAAAGCATATAGTTTACAATATGATGAAGCTAATAATATCAGTTTTAAAAACGATAATGAGTACCAATATGATGCTCTAAATCAATTAGTCTTCGCCGATCTAAAAGGGAAATTTGAGAATAACCCATCAGATGGAGATCAGAAGGTTGCGAGAATCCTTTCAGATTATTCAGCTCAAAAACCTTTAGAGTTGTTAGCTGCTCAATCAGAGATAATAGAACTTGATTATGCAGCAGGAAGTATCGGTGTTGATCTGTATGATCAGGTAAAAGTATCAAGAATAGAGTTATCACCACAAAGCCCTATTCATAGAGTAAATGCAGGTAATATTGCTCTTTACTATAGTCTGGATAATATTGACTATATCAAGATAGAGGATTGGGAATTAGGTGTAGG
>CALNXW010000026.1:0-7254 GCA_942490685.1 uncultured bacterium | reverse complement strand
CCGAATGATTAGCGGGATTATAGCATGAGATTTAGAGGTAGTTCAGGATAGGACAGGCAAGGAAGGGTTAGGAAGGGTTGAGCATAGTTGACATGCTTTTCTAGCAACAACTCTTTATAATAAATTTATAGACAAAAGACTTCAATAACCCTCTTAAAATAAATAGCTAAATGCAGTTTACACACAATATAAATCCTAATATACATTCGCCCATAAAAGATCACTGAAATCTCAATAAGGTAAGCATATTATGGCACAGGCAGAAACAACAAAAGATGTTGAAGAATCAAGGCAAATATCTAAAAGCATATTCCTTACAACACTTCAAGATATAAGAAAGTTCTTATCAAGCACCCTTCTTGATCCAAAAATTAAAATAACGGAGATCGAAGAGAACATTATCCAGACATCGATAACGCTTTTTTTACAAAAAGAAAGCAACTGGTACTACATGCATTTAGAAAACCTTTTTGACATCAACTTACTTCACATTTTTTGTAAAAAAATAAGGAAAAATCTACCAACCCCAGTAAGTCTTGATAACTCAGCCCCCTCTTTATACTCATTATTATGCGAACTATCTTTGATACTCTATAAATATGAAATGTTGAATCAAAATACTAAAAATGACATTTCTCCGGTAATTATTAATTATATTCCTGATAGTTCTCACAATACTAGTTCATATAATGGCTACTATACAGAATGGCTTAATATTCCAATAGAAATCTCGACTAGAAGTTCGTGCAAAGCAGTCAATAAGATAAAAAATACAGAAAAAAAAATTACTTCTCTCTCTACGCATATCACAGAACAAGATGCAAAAATTCGCACAGAATTTGAACAAAGAAGACAAGAACTTATACAAGAATTCACAACGCAACATCATGAATTCAAACAAATTATCGCTGCAAGCTTTAATGGTCTCTCAGATTCTTATGAAGCCTTCGCAAAAGAAAAGAAAAAAGAAAAAGACAAGCTCTTTACTCTTTGTCTTTGCACTGGTGGATTAACTGTCATCGCCCTTCTTTTTGGTATTTTTTCTGGCAATATTTTTGATGTTATCTCTTGGATGATAAGTCAAACCTCAAAAAAGGTTAATTTTACAGCCACAACCCACATACACACTATTTGGGCATTTATTTTTCTAGATGTTATTCTCATCTATTTTTTTCGTATCGCATTAAATAACTACTACGCAGCAAGAGACGAACTACTACAAATTCAGATGCGTAAAGCTCTTTGTCAATTTGCACCGCAGTTTAAAGCATTTGCGAGGACTACAACTAACTCTTCAAAAAACAGTGATGAATGTCCTGCTACAGTCTCCGATGGTTCTCTTGATGAGTTCGCAAGACACATATTTAGTCCACTCAATTCCCGAATGACCCCGACTCCGCACCCACTCGATTTTATTAACCAACTAACTAGCACGACCAAAAAAATAGCTGCAAAAAGGACTTAGGTAATGGGAAAAGTTAAAGATTTATATATTGAGATGATGAATAGACAGCCAACACTAATGTCTCTTTCTGAAACTCTTTCTGCCGTTTCACATTCAAGAGGACTAGTAGCCCACGCTAGATATACAAATATTCTAAAAATAATCAGCTCTTCTCTCATCTCTGAAACAACTATTAACTGTTACGATTTACTATTCTCTAATTACCAAAAACTTATTGATGAATTAATGGAAACTACAAATGATCTATTGATATTAGCTGAGGAACCTAACTTCAACATAGATAACTCTAAATTATCTACAGTAATAAACAGCTGTTTGATCCTTTTTAGAGCAAGACTATTTCTTCAACCATCGCAAATAGATCCAAGCGAACTTCCACTGCTTGAGCTTATTGACAAAGCACCAAGCAACCTGACTGCTTCAGACCGCCAATGGTGGGTGGCAACTCCCGCTATCATTAACGAAATCAGGTACACACAATCTCTTCAACGTTATAAAGAAATTGCCGCAGAAATTCATACAAGTGAAAAGAAAGTAGTCGAAATAGAAAGCTCTCTTACAGATTTAGCGAAAGAAACTCTTAATAAAATTTCCATTAAAATGGATGAAAGTTCCACCTCACTATCGAAAGCTTTTGGTGAGCTTAAAGATCAGAAGGCAAAACAGTTAAAGTTACCACGCTATGCAATGGCCTTTTTTTCCATTCTTGTACTAATCGCGATTTCTATAGAATTAGGTTTCGTATTATTGGGCACTTCTGGTATTGAACTCCCTTGGTACTGGCTCTTAATAAAAAGTCTTGGTTTTATTTTCGTAGCATTATTTCTTGTTTACTTTTTCAGAGTCGCTCTCAGTCAGTACAACACAATTCGAAATGAAATGCTGCAACTCGAAATTCGAGAATCCCTTTGTCAATTCATTCCTGCCTATAGACAATTTACTAAATTTACAGATTGTAGCGTTGAAGATTTCGCTAGGCATATATTTAGTCCTCTCCAAGTTACCAACAACTCCACACCTCACCCAATGGACTCGATGGGGGCATTACTACAAGTAATAAATGAAGCAAAAAAACTTGGAGTCCCCTTAGAAGAAAAAAGTAAACTCCTATAAAAAAAGCCTCCATGTGGAGGCTTTTTTTTTATTAAAACAAAATTAACAGAAGTTTACATAAACAATAAAGAGTTGTAAGTGCTAGCTAACCGGAAATATAAACGAAGCCTAGAGCTATCAAGGTATCTATATGGAAAAGCACCTGAAAACCCAACTAGAAAATAGTGCAGACATACAAGCCGTCCTACAAAAAATCGACATACAACATTCAGTTGATAATAAAGAAGTTGATTGTCGTGTGATCTACCTTCCATGTGCAAACGGCGAATGCGATACTTCTGCCCTCTTTGAAATAATCAAAAGCAGTCTTCTCACCAATTTTGCTCTTTCTTATTCCGAAATTAAAAAGAAACTTCATTTTTATCCAAAGGACGGGGCAGAACAATTACTCGAAAAATCAATCCAAAAATTGAGTAAAAAAACTGCCCATGGAGAGCTTGGCGAGTTGCTTCTTTTCACTATTCTAGATGTATATTTAGGGGCTCCAAAGATATTGAGTAAAATATCGATGAAGACATCACCTAGAATGCCTGTTTTCGGTGCCGATGCTGTTCATGCGCAATACGTTGACAATAAGTTACGCCTGTATTTAGGCGAAGCTAAACTATACAAAAACTTTAACTCAGCAAAACGACAAGCAATTAAATCAATAAAAACTTCCTTTGAACAATATGGTCAAGAATTTTATCTGATCGAAAGTTACATAGATTACCCCAACATGACCGATGCAGCTCAGCATGAAATAATTACTCTCCTCAATCCATTTACAAAAGACAAAGTATTCTCGCCTGAAATTTTACACACTCCGTGTTTCATTGGATTCGAATCCCCAGATTTATACAATGATGAAGATTCCTATCTAGAAAAGTATAAAGAAATTGCTTCAATCCATCTTGAGAGCTTTTATGCGCAAACTCTCAAAGAAGGACTAACCCCAGAAAAAACAGCTCTATTGATCCTACCATTTTCTTCCATAAAAAACCTTGTCCGAAGTTTTATTGATTACATGGAGATTACATAATGAGCTCTTTCTACAGCCAGCTTTCAACAGACATCATCGAAAACCCAGATTATATACAAGCATGCGACTCTCTATTCGAGTCGTACATTAATAAAGCTGCAAACGAAGATTACGAACTCCCTATTGATATCCAAAGAAAACTCGCAACTTCTGTTCAGTGTTTTTATAATTCTGAAAACGAGCAACACTTAAATGAGGGAGCAAACGTTCTCTCAATGCTTTTAAACGTTGCGGGAGAATCCACCAAACAACTTATTCCCATTGCAAACGACGTATTTGCAAAAGCTGGAGATTTCCCAAATATCAAGCTCCTTAAAGACAAATTTCCTGATGTAAAATTTAAAGTAAGTGTCTTCAATAAAACTCAGAAAGAGCTTCGAGAGACACTAAATACTGTCGAGGAAATAAGTCACACCTTAACGGATTACCAGCGCAATTTGTGGGAAGATCTTTCTTCAGACAATGATGTCATCA
Organism: uncultured bacterium; assembly: GCA_942490685.1. GTDB lineage: Bacteria > Bacteroidota > Ignavibacteria > Kapaibacteriales > UBA2268 > JBFHIJ01. The sequence goes on along the minus strand of CALNXW010000026.1, from coordinate 3,181 downwards.
CCGCCGCCCCTACTTCAACAGGAAAAACACATTTAATTCTTCAATACCTTCTCAATAGGTTAATAAAAGATCATGAAGCATTTGCAGCTATTGTTGTACCGACAAGAGCTTTAATTTCCGAAGTCGCAGGAAAGCTCTACGACATTGCGAAAAGTAAAGGATGTGAAAATGATATTGAAATCTGTACAGTACCCACCAGTGGGCCGTTCAAAGAAAAAACTCTCTTTGTAATGACCCAAGAACGGCTTTTTGAAATTCTTCAAAGTGAATATCTTTCCTTTAACTACCTTTTCATTGATGAGGCACACAATATCTCGGATAGAAACCGTGGCGTACTTCTACATCTCACTTTGCAAAAAGTACTTGAAGGCAGCAACCCGCAGATCATTATCAGCATGCCATCGCAACAATATCAAAACGCTTTTGAGTCTGTATTTGAAGGGGTAGAATTTTCAAAACAACTCACCACCCACTCGCCTGTTGCAAAAATATTAATTTCAACAAAGCTGAAGGGAAGACAAATTCATCTCTCACGCTATGGCTCTGAAAAAACATATGAAATATCAAAAAAATTTAACGGAACAAAGCTTGCTGATATTGCATACCGACTAGGTCATGGCGAGAGCAATATCATTTATCGCAACAAAACAAATGAGTGTGAAGACTTAGCTCGGGATATTGCCCACAAAATCCCTGAAGAGGCAACTTCTCCCGAACTACTTGAAGCAGCAGATTACGTAGAAAAATTTCTCCACAAAGATTTTACGTTGGCAAGCAATCTAAAAAAAGGAGTAGCCTTTCATTATGGCCCACTACCGGGGGTCGTCCGAAGAATGATCGAAGATTTAGCTCGAGACGGGAAAATTAATTACATAGCCTGTACAAGCACATTAGCAGAGGGTGTAAACTTACCTGCAAAGAATTTATTTCTATTGAACCCAATGCAAATTGTCCCATATCAAGAGGCTGAACGCTTAGAAAATGTTCGGATTGATAACATTACGGGGCGTGCGGGACGCATGCTAGAACATTTAGCCGGAAATATTTTTTTAGTTGATCAAGCCGACTGGAAATTCAAAGACTATTTTGACAAACCGGACGAAAAAGCAGACAAAATCCCTACATATTTCAAAGTCCTTAATGAAGAATTGGGTGAAGTCCTTACCGCTTTATCAGGCAACTATGATCACCAAAAAGAAGGGCAATACACTTACTACACGATTGCTAACAAACTTATAAGAGAACATGGCGGAGGTACGTTAACATCAACAATTGATGCTCCAGAGCTTGCCCTTTCAAGGGAACAAATAAATAACTTAACGACTTCCATCAAAAGTGCTTATGAGAAGTTAAAAATAGCTTCATTTACTTTAGAAGCTAACCCAACAGTGGGATACATCCAGCAAAACAAACTTTATGAATTCCTTCTGGAAGTACCAAACTTAGGTAACTGGGTTGTCCCGCACCCTAAATCTCAGAATTTATATCCTCAGCTGCTGGTTATCTGTGAATCTTTAAAAGAAGCTGGTATATTTTTACCCAATCATTCAAGCTTAAAGTTTATCTGCAATATAACAAAAAAATGGATTCAAGGAGTACCTTTAGGGGGAATTATTGCAGAACAAAGAGCTTACGACTTAAGAACACAAAGAGATAATCCGCCATCTTGTAATAAAAGTGTACGCGCTATTATCAAAACAATTAACACTGATATTAGATTTAAACTTGCATCAGCTTTGCGCTGTTATCATCTTATCTTGTCAGAAGTTATATCAAAAAGAAGATCTGCACTCTCCACGGTTAAACTCCACACCTTTATCGAAATTGGCGGGAGTGAAGAGCGAATCATTAGCCTAGTGAACTTAGGTTTATCGAGAGAAACTGCAATTGAAATACACAGTGTGCTAGAACCAGATGTTCAAATTCCGTCCTTCAAGGCATTAAAAAAGCTGTTCAAGGACGAAAAACTTGAACAGCTTCATGCGGTAACTAAAAAAGAAATTATTAGACTACTTTCATAGATCTAGTAAAATAATTAAGGGCATTGAGAAGAACTTCCTTTGCCCTTTTTTCATCAATAAAATTATTACGCAAAGCTAGCTCTGCGTTAAAGACAGCGTACACAGTCCCTAAATTGACAGTCATAGCCTGATCATCTTCATCTATTCCAGAAGTAGACAACCCACTGCAACAATCGCTTTCTATCAATTCCTCTATGTAGCCACGAGTCTCAACACGATCATATCCATCAAGATCAGGAATAGTTAACGTCAATCTTGAGTTCTTGAGTAAAGGATTTTGATTTAGTCCTTTCAGAAGCACTGGTTGTCTATTAGGCTCTTCACACAACTTACCTGTATCAACCGTGACTTTAAGTTCCTTGAATGATTTAAAATCATTCAGCTTCTCATACTCAGTTTCTTTTGAAACAGGCTCAATCACAATCTTTGAAGTGCGGTCAGTGCTAAATTGCTGCAACACAGCACCTGCGGTACTCTTTAAACTTTCACTAGGGCCTGTTGTAAAACCAAAAATAATCTTTTGATCAGGAATTAAGATATAATAGTAAGGATCACCAATAATACCTTGATTCAACGGTATTCCAGTAATCGTACCGTCATTCAACCCTCTAGCTTGCCATGTATTTCTTTCTCGAATTACCGATAAAAAATAGCATTCTCTTTCTTCAAGTAAGATCTTGTTATGTATTTTTATTAAATATTTTTTTTCACGAATATTTATAATTCGCGCAGGCTTATCACTACTTTGGTTAGCATTGTGGATTGAAACAAAATCATTAAAAAAAGAACTATATGCTTTTAATGAAAAAACTCGGACGGTTATTTTCTTTTTAAGCCTATTCATGCTGCTACCCACATCCCTAAAACAAAAATTGAAACACACTCTACCCAAACATCTAACAGACTGTTTTATAAACGCTATTACGTTTGCCCTCACTAACCAAGTGACTCTTACACCATTTGCCTACAACCTACCAGTATGTCTAGCGCACTAAGCCAATTTGTACTTCTGTTCTACCAACCACCCCGCCAAAGCGTTCACCTCTGCACCATACACGCCATTAACAAAGAAGATCGGCGCACCGTCTTCCTGCCATTTTTTTACTGTGCGACGACTCCGTCCAAACTCTTTGCATATCTGCTCAAGACTCTTGAGAACC
>CALNXW010000025.1:0-14775 GCA_942490685.1 uncultured bacterium | reverse complement strand
GTAATAAGGCGTTAATGGCCGACGACGGAAAGAAAATCCCATGAGTATTGTCTACCGGAAAGGGATTGAACTGGACGGGAGCAAACTCCAACTCTTTTATATGGTTACGGTTCCTACGGAGCTACCATGGACCCGGGTTTCCGTTCCTACAGGCTTTCTTGCCGTTTTGTATTTGCCATTGCCCATATCCGTGGCAGCCAGATATACGGACGACCTGGTAAGGAGGATGGCAAGTTGCTGAAGAAAAAAACACATTTATCAGACTTAATGATTGTGCCGGAACACCGATAAAGTAGAAATGAACAGTCACAGACCACTTATGCCATGGCGGCATTAGCGGATTGCTGATGGGTGCGGTGATCAATCTGCAGCCTGAGCTATACAATGGTGTGATTGCCGCGGTTCCATTTGTGGATGTGGTGACCACCATGCTGGATGAAGATATTCCCCTGACTACCTCAGAGTATGACGAGTGGGGAAATCCCAATGACAAGAAGTCCTATGACTATATGCTCAGTTACTCACCCTACGACCAGGTGGAGGCCAAGGCCTATCCCAACCTGCTGGTGACCACCGGATTGCATGACAGCCAGGTACAGTACTGGGAGCCCGCCAAATGGGTGGCCAAGTTGCGGGATATAAAGACCGATGAGAACCAGTTGCTGATGTACTGCAACATGGAGACTGGTCATGGAGGAGCCTCGGGGAGATTTAGAATAGTACAAGGAGACGGCCATGGAGCTGCCTTTCTCTTTAGTCTGGAAGGAATCACGGAGTAGGATTTAAAGCATATTGGATGTTGCCGATTACCAGAAGTACGAAATATCGTGTCCTTTACGCGGATACCGATATCCAAGCCATTGGACATATTGAGCCAGGCTCAAAACCCATATTTTCCTCCATAGTGGTGCTATTCTTCTCATTTGGATTTTCTGGATTTCAAAAATTTATAGCCTCTTTTTGCATTTTCCAGTCTGGTTGAAATGTGTGTTTCTGCTTTTAGGATGAACTATAGTCATCACGGATTTTGATCCGCTGGGTGGGGCGTCCTTTATACTCTCTTCCATTGTGAAACTGACGTTAAACTTTAATTGAGTTGAATGGGAGTTTATGGAATGAGATAAGATAATTTTCTTTATTAGGTAGCCTGCGTTTTTATTATGTGATATTATTGCTTTAACTGTTTTGAAAAATAAAATCACTTACTTACTTACTTACTACTAAAAAAATTAAAGTGTATAAATTTATTTCATAAATTAACATCATCACCTTAAGAACGTTCATTAACTGTTTTTGCTCAATTTCATTATTGGTCTTGTTAGCATTTAACTTTAAATGTTTTCTGTTCATGTCAAACTAAAAGGTTTATCTGTTATGCTAAAATCTGAGTGTTAGAATTGATCTATCAGTATTACTGTTGTAATTATTTATCACTAATGTTTTGTTGGCAGCCTAAGATGTTTGCATTAGTATGATTAGTTTTAGTTTATATTCATGTGATAGTTTTTGATATAATGTAAGATAATGCATGATTTATTATATATTTCAGTGACATTGCAGTTTAACTTGCTTATGTTGCTTGTTGTTTTATTTTATTGTTCTTGTTTCAGCTTCTTTCCTTCCTAATGACGGCTCTGAGTAGGCGGTTTGAGTTCCAGGCGGATAACTTTGCGAAGAAGCTACACTTTGCTTCGGAACTCAGTTCTGCGCTGATCAAACTCAACAAGGACACCTCGGCTTTCCTTCTCTGATTGGCTCTATTCGGCCTACCATTACTCGCATCCCCGCTTCTCGAACGTCTCGGCGCACTCGATAAGACAGAATAATCTCCTCTCACTACAAACATAATGACGATGTTATTGATGATTATAACCCGATGATGATAAGTTGCGTAATGAAATATGGATAAATATTAAATATGTCTTCTGTTAATATGTTAACATTCATTAGGATCTCTGGCTTATTTAAACTGTTTTATGTTGATTCCATGGCATCCATGCGCTGACTGTAAAGATATTGTATCACTGAGATGGCCAAGTATTGTGAATATTACTCTTTGATTAATCTTAGTACTGTTGTATAAGGTATATATTTCTACAACTTTTAACATGCTTGAGCTATGATTATTGCAAAGAAAATCCTTCAACTAGTCTAGCAATATTAAGCAAATGTTTTTCATACCAAATATTAAATAGATAATGAAATATTAAACAAATAGTGAAGATTACACACAAATTGTAATTTTTGTCTCTGCTACCGGACCAAACATGGTATAAAATTTATTCCAAAAGCCAGTTTGTAGATTATATTATTTATGGAGACTTGTAGGGTAAATGTAATGCCATTGTAGCATGTTGTTTCAACAGCCTTGCTATATTTTATGTCTGTGGATTTCTACTACTGTATTTTATGTATTTAAGAAACTATGTTTTTACAAGTGGTTAAAATGTTTATTTTTTCTTGGTCTGTTTTAGTTTCGTTTAATGCAACAAGTTGTAACTTATAGTATACTGTTTGTACATATTGTGCCCTAGAGTCTAGGAGATCATTATTTGCTAGCAACATCACTGTAGGGTAAAATTTTCATACTGAAGTATCTAAAACATCCATTAATGTCTCACAAGGTTCAAATAAATATAAGTTACATAGATATTGTAAATAATATTTTTGCCTAATTAAATTAATAAATTTTGGTCAACTTTAATCTGTTCAAAAGGACGTTTGTTACTTTTATTTTAAGCATTGTTAAGCTTTAATTAATTATATACAATATTTCTGAAATATTACTAACATACATTGAATATCTTGTTGTTTTTATTGCATTAAAAAAATAAAATATCCATGGGTTATTATGGTACTCTATTGCTAACATGATCGTATTGCCTTAAATGAGCTTTATATTTGGTTCATTTGTTAAAATGTGAAACCTGTACACACACAATATATGGTTCATACAAATTATACATCTTAACCCACCGGACATACTACCATGTATAAATGTATAAATAGAAATATATATATGCTTCACATGCACATATTGCATAGTATGCATCGCTTCTTCTATGTCGTCTGACAGTGACATTGTTAATGACGCGAACAAAAAAGTTTAAATAACACAATTTTTATAAGCTGTCCTTATTTACTATAATAATAATGATAGTGAAACCTAGTGCCATACTTCAAGTTTAGCAAAGCCAAACTGATAACAGGAAAACATAAAACTTGAATGCCCAAAAATCATGTTGGGAGACATAAAATATTTAACCGATATTGTTTTACTTTCATTGTTTATGTAATTTTTTGTTTGACTTGTACACAACATGTTTTATGCTTTTTGTTTATTGTTGTAATCAATACATCCCAATTAACGGTTGTATATTTATTTATTTAGTTAAAGGAAAATCCTGTCTTACTACAGACCTGTGTTTGATTTACGATCTTGTAATACTGACATCGATACTGAATAATAATAATAATACTGATAACGATACTGAATCGAAGTCTTAATAATATAAATAATATAATAATATACAATAAAATAATAATATAGAATAGCTGATGTTTATCTTAGATACTTATATTTTATTCATTAACCGTGTTAAATTATATTTAGACAATACCAATATTGTTTTGGCGGTTTCTTGTTTAATGTTTACGACCTTGATTAAAAGAATTTCAATGAAATCTCAGTCAATAAATGCTTTTTATATTAGCTACAAATTTAGCTGAGTATGGTAAAATGGGTAAATTGTAGATTAACTTTATCGTTATTAAAGCGAAAGTGAAGGTTAGGTTCATAGTCATCACACTCGTTTCAAGTCCGTTCTACCTGTAGATAACAAAATCCAATTCTATGGTATATGCTTGCATGTGTTTGACGCACTTCCAAAAGCGTTCCCTTGGAGTTGTGATTGAGTGTCTTCCCAGTATTATTTACATGATCCATTCACAGGTAGTGAATGGATCAAAAGAAGAATACTGGGAAGACACTCAATCACATTTATATCCAAAGGGAACGCTTTTTGAGGCAAATCCGACCGCATGCAAGCAATGTACATATCCACTTACCTCAGTCTGCAGCTTGCAGGCTCACAGAGGGTACCATTCTCAAGCTAACTTCGGGGGCAAAAATTCCCCCAATGGACCTCAAAAATATTCAGCTGATGGTGTAGACATGTTTTGTAGAAACCCAATCATTGAAAACTTTAAAGAAATAAAGTATATATACATTATACAATGAAGAGTGACACGATTTATGAAAAAACGGGATAAGGTAAAATGAGACTATTAAAGTAAGAAAAAGCCGCATGAGATTTTGTTATCTCTTAATCACTCTATCCCAATTACGAAGTTGAATAATAAAAGCCGCATGAGATTTTGTTCTCTCTTAATCACTCTATCCCAATTACGAGTTGTATATTTATTTATTTAGTAGAAGGAAAATTGCGTTCTAATATGTGATCGATGTTTTTTTCTTTGACTTGTGTTTGACCCGACAACTGTACAGCAAAACAACCATAATGAGTAAGCGGAAAATCAAAACAAAACGCTATGGAAAAAGAAACACCTGAAGAAAATATCTAGTGGAGATTTAAGATTGGTAAATAATACCTCAAACTAGACAATAGAAACATTTTGACTCTAGCTGAAGATTGATAGAAATAGAGAAGATCGTGGACAGGTCTATTGTAATGCCTGTAACAAGTGACAGACGAGGCCGCTGTTGTGTTTATTTAACAAAGATATTCTTACTATATAATAGAAACCAAAAACCCCATTTTCTTTTGTTTACAGACAGAGCTTTAAAGGAGAACGATTCGATCGAAGGCAAATGCCGAGTGCCTGCTACTTTAGGCTACTGTTTAAACAAGAATTAATTGTTTTATTGACCGTCTTGGCATATTATCGCACAGTCAATAGTTTTAAGGACTTACGCTGCCAGTAGGTGTAGGCATCTATTATAAGCAGTTTCAGAGCGTGCACAATGGAAGGTTATACTGAAAGACTGATTACAGTGTTTATAATGTTATCTAAGTCAATAGCATAGGCTCTAGGAAAGTTTGGTAAGTTCACATACGAACTTCATAGTAATTGGTCTCATGTCGTTTATATTGCATTATAGAATTTACAGTAGAATAACTATGCTGCAAGTTGGTTATGTTTTATATTAAATGACCAGTAGGTCTACTAGTATTATTTATAATACTGAAATACTGCACTATATTTTATATATATTATGTAGCCTATTACTGTTACTACATGAGTCATGACATGACTATAATTTTATAAGCTATTATCAGTGTCAGTTTATGATTATCAAATATAGGTTTTACATGAGTAAGTTCTAGTATGTATAACTAAAGTAATTCGTGTCACGCAATTTCAAATGTTTAAACTATGGAACGTGACATTTTGTTTTGAAGAGGTTTTTCGGTATTGAGCAATCGAGCATGAAATTTATTTTATTTTATCTCGCATTAATTTATTTTATCAGGTGGCAGGTAGGCGTTTTTAAGAATTTAGGTTTGCGTCAGTAGGTGTAGGCATCTACACCTACTGGCGTAGTTTCAGCTAGAATTTGTAGTATATATATAATGTATATACCTGTGCCTACCTTATAGGCACGCAGGCACCGTGCCTACCTAGAATTTTGACCCGAAAGGCACGCTGTGTAAAGTGCCTACCTAGTTTTTGGAACTAAACAGCATTATTTTTGGGCCTGTATCAGTCAGTCAATCAGTCAGTCAGTCAGTCTGACTCAGTCATTGCATGATTTAGTGGTAAATGATTGGTGTTTCTCGGATCCTCTATACATAGGCCTATTATAATTAGTGTTAGCCGACCGTTGTCACCTTAAGTTGTCACGATTGGTAATTACTAATTTATGGGCTAAAAATTTAAATCCTTGTTCTAAAAGCACACATTCTGTCATGTCCTTTTAGGTTGACAAATTGACTAAAACTTACCTACAGCGATCTAGCAAGTCAACAAATTTGCGCTAGAACCCCGACCAGCCGAACCGAACCCCCTTTAACACTAGAACCGCCAGGAATTTTTTGGGTCTGGGCCCCCCCCGTTTTTGACCCCAGGGGGGCCCAAAAGGCCCTCCAATAACAGGATTGGTTCCTTTTTGCTCATAAATACCCCTTTTTGGTCCCTTTTAATTTGTTGCCCCCCCCCCGTTTTTTACCCCAGCCTACGCCACTGGCTAGCTCAATTTCCCTTGCTCCTATCACCATGCAACTTTCATGTTCTGAGTCACAAACGAATTTTTCTAGTTCGAATACATATTTGGGAGGGGGATGAATGCAATGGTAGATATACGAATCTGAACATTGATGATCCTTTGTTTTATTTGTGATGAAATCATTTCTCCCGCCCGCCACTGGAAAATAATTTCAGAACGCATACTGAAAGTTAGTCAGTAGAGGGTGGGTAGATGATGTTCGCGGACCGCTGACCACACTGATCCTTCTAGTTCAACCAGAAGAATCACAAGATATGTGATTTTTCTCCTCTCGATTGGTGTGGTCCTCCCCCGCTGACCCGTTTGACCGGCTGAATATCCTTTCCCCCTCTGACCACACCGATAGGCTGAACATCCACTACCCCTCTGAGCTAGGCTCTGACCACACCGATAGGCTGAACATCCACTACCCCTTAGACCGCACCAATAAGCTGAACATTCTCTACCCCTCTGACCACACCGATAGGCTGAACATCCACTACCCCTCTGACCACACCGATAGGCTCAACATCCTCTACCCCTCTGACCTCACCAATAGGCTGAACATCCTCTACCCCTCTGACCACACCGATAGGCTGAACATCCTCTACCCCTCTGACCACACCGATATAGCTGAACATCCTCTACCCCTCTGACCTCACCAATAGGCTGAACATTCTCTACCCCTCTGACCACACCGATAGGTTGAACATCCTCTACCCCACTGACCACACCGATATAGCTGAACATCCTCTACCCCTCTGACCTCACCGATAGGCTGAACATTCTCTACCCCTCTGACCACACCGATAGGTTGAACATCTTGACTAAGCTGAGCATCCTGTACCCCTCTGACCACACCGATAGGCTGAACATCCTCTACCCCTCTGACCACACCGATATAGCTGAACATCCACTACCGCTCTGAACACGCCGATAAGCTGAGCATCCTTTACCCCTCTGACCACGCCGATGGGCTGAACATCATTTACTCTACTGACCACACCGATAGGGTCAACATCCTATCACCCGCTGTACACACTGATAAACTGAACATCCTCTCCCCGTTGACCACACCGAGATACTGAGCATTCTCACACCCGCTGAACCCTCTGAACTGCTGTACATCCCTTACGTACCCACTGACTACACCGATAGACTAAACATCCCGTACTCAACTGACCACACCAATAGGATGAACACCCTCTCACCGCTAGCCTTACTGAGAGACTGAACATCATCTCATCCGCTGATCATAGCGATAGGTTTAATATCCTCGCACAAGCTGACCACACCTATGGGCTGAACATCATTTCTCCCGCTGACCTCTCTGACTGGCTGGAAATCTTCTCCCTCTTCAACCGCTGAACGTATGAACATCCTCTTCGCCGCTGATCACACCTATCTGCAAAAAATCATCTCTCCTGCTGAAGGAACGGATTGGATGAACAATATCCGCCTCGCTGACCACATGGACCGACTGACCATGGTCTCCCAGTTTGATCAGAAATGACATTATTTGTTTGAGGTTTTCATCTAGCATGCTGAATTTTCCGAATGAAATGTTATCGTCTAGTCCAGTGACTTATTCAGTACACAAATCATATTCAGAACCCATTGATCCCCAGGACATCGATCCCCAGGACATTATGTAGCTCCCCAGGACATCGTTTAGGATACCATGGACATTGATCCCCAGGACATCGTCTAGCTCATGATATATTCGTCTAGACCGAGGACATCTCTGAGCTGCATAAAAACATCGTCTGTTCCGCTAGCATTTCCCAACGATGTAGTATCTCCTATTTCACTAATCGACTCGCGAAACATCTTACCCGACACTTAATTCGTCGTAATTTTAAATACATGTATATCCTAAAACCAGCAGGACATCGTTTACTTCCGCACCTACGATTCATGTCGAGGCAACACAATTAACACACTGCTGTGTAACAATTGCCGACGAAAAATGTTGCCGAGCGGAGGGAGGGATGATGACGCAAAATATAGCAGATTGGGGGTGGGGTGCTGAGAGAAAGAAATGATGTTGAGCGGGGGGGGGGAGGTGACTACTGGAAAAACATGTAGCGGCAGAAAATTTACTTGACGGGCGGTGGGGGGGGCAGAAAATTATTCATCTTAGATTTACTTGATAAGCGAGAGGTAGGCTTTTAATTAAAATTATAAATATAACACAACCTGTGTAGGCCACTATAGTCTTTATAATTCTGTTTTGAAAAAAATAACTTTTAAACATATTTTGCCTAAATTGCTAAGGGGGGGCCCGGCCCCCTGGCCCCCCTGGATCCGCTGGTGGGGGGGAGCCGTAGACTTATGTTAACCCCCGACCATTCTTAAAATAATGATCTAACTTATTCTTGAACTTATCAACTGTGCAACAAGACAAAATATCATCTGATAGTAGATTCCATTCATTGATCACTCTGTTAGCGAATGAAAACTTACCCACATCCGTATTTATCCTTGGTTTAAATAATTTACAACTGTTACCTCTTAAATTATTAACAGACAAAGTGAAGTAATCATGCATGTTAACATTATCAAATCCTTTATACATTTTAAATACCTCTATCAAATCACCTCTTAACCTTCTAGTCTCAAGGGTTGTCAAGTTTAATTTAATTAATCTATCTTCATATGAAAAGTTTCTAAAAGAATCAATCATCCTGGTGGCCCTTCTTTGAACTTTTTCTAATAAATCTATGTCCTTCTTCAAGTGAGGTCTCCAAGCTTGAACACAGTTTTCAAGATGAGGCCTCACCAATGATTTATACAATTGCAGTATAATCTCTCTAGATTTTAGAATGAAAGTTCTAGATATCATACCTAAAATTCTGTTGGCAGTTTTAACTGCTTTTGCACACTGTTTTGAGATTTTCAAATCATCTTGAATAATAACACCAAGATCTTTTTCCTCAACAACAGGACTGAGACAAGTATTACCCATAAAATACAGTTCTTTATCATTATGTTTCCCGAAATGCATAACTTTACATTTATCAAGATTAAACAACATGAGCCAGTCTTGAGACCAATTATATAAATTTTCTAGGTCTTGTCTCATTTGCTTAATCTGATCCTGTGTCGATACCACCCCATATACCTTTGTATCATCTGCAAACTTAGACAATTTATTTATTACAGCATCATCAATGTCATTTATATAAATTATGAACAACAAAGGGCCTAATACCGAACCTTGTGGAACTCCACTTAAAACATTACTCCAATCTGACACAGTGTCATTTAAAACTACTCTCTGTTGTCTGTTTGAAAGCCAATTATTAATCCATTTTTCAATTTTTCCTCCAATACCGTGGGCTCTAACTTTAAACAACAGTCTTCTATGCGGTACCTTATCGAAGGCCTTTTGAAAATCTAGATAAACAACATCCACTGGATTACCCTTATCTACATGATCATGCGTGTAATTCAAAAATTCAAGTAAATTTGTCAAACAAGATTTTTGTTTCACAAATCCATGCTGTGAATCCTTAATTAAATTATATTTTGACAAATGATCATTAATATATTCCTTAATTATAGTTTCCAGCAATTTACATACCTGAGAAGTTAGACTCACAGGCCTGTAATTACATGGACTATCCTTGCGTCCTTTTTTAAATAAAGCTATAACATTAGCTCTTTTCCAATCAACTGGCACAATACCAGTATCAAGTGAAGCCCTAAATATCATACAGAGTGGTTTACTAATACTGCCAGCAGTTTCCACAAGTACCCTTGGTACCAAACCATCAACCCCAGGTGCTTTGTTTAAGCATAATTTACCCAATTTTGTCCTGACTAATTCCTCTGTAATTTCTATGTCTTGAAGCATATCATTCTGATCACCTGTAAAAATTTGTTTTAAGCTAGGAAATTCATCATTCGTAGTAGTAATATTTTCATGTGTAAAAACAGAACTAAAATATGTGTTTAAAACTTTACATATATCTGCATCATTAACAGCAATATTACCCTGGTCGTCCTTTAGCGGACAGACTTTGTCTTTAGTCTTAGACTTTGACCGACCATAAGCATAAAATGCTTTAGGATTTTGTTTAACATCCTTTGCCAAGTTTGTTTCAAAGTTATACACAGCTTTTTTATATTCTGAGGTGGCAATGTTTAGAGATTTCTTATATTCAACCTCATCGTTGTAAGTTTTGCTGGCTTTGAAACGTTTCCACATTTTTGCCTTACGTTTCCTAGCTTTGCGTGCTTTCTTTGTCATCCAACGTGGATGTTTAAACTTTTTATTTGATCGAATGGGAACAAATTTATCAATTGCGGATAACACAATTTCATTAAATTTTTCCCACATATTATCTGGGTCACAATTGGCAAATTCCTTATTCCAATCCACAGATTTTAACAAATTATTCATGCCAGTATAATCACCTCTATTGAAGTTGTATTTTATTTGTTTGCTTGTGTGTGTTGTAGTCTTAAGAACAAGATTAAACAATAATATGTTATGATCACTGTTGGATAAATGCTCATTTACAGTAACATTATCAATCATTCCCTCCTCGGAGGTTAATATTAAGTCCAGAACATTCAAACCTCTAGTTGGGGTTAAAACATGTTGAGTCCAGAAATTATCCTGAACTAAGTCTAAAAATTCTTCTCCCAAAGAATCTGATGTGAGCATATCCCAATCAATTCCTGGGTAATTAAAATCTCCCATTACTAATATATGTGTGTTTGCAACACTTCTAAGCATTGATAGTATGCTATTTACTTCATTTCTAGAAGCATTGGGACTTTTATAAACCACACCAACAAAAGTTTCAATATTATTGTCTGTAATAATTTTACACCAAATAGATTCATTGCACAAATTGTTTAAATCAACACATTCTGTAGATAGTAAAGTATTTTTAACATATAGAATAACGCCACCCCCTTTACCATCTTTGACAACAGCTCTATCCTTACGATACACAGTAAAATTATCTATAGCTATTTCGTTATCAGCAACATTATCATTCAACCACGACTCAGCAATTCCTATTATATCTAATTTTTTTGTCTTCAGCATACAGTCTTAATTCTTTTAGTTTCAAATTATTCAAAACTGATCTAGCATTGACAAACAAACAGTTTAGTTCATACCTCTTAATTGCATTTTTACTATTGTCGTCAGAAACTGGATGTTTGTCAATTACCTTACCAATTGAAAAACCTACTGTGTCATGCTTGTCTTGCTGGCCAGCATGGGTTGGTACAGAACCACCACCTGTTTTCCTAATTCGTTTTTTATCACCTTTCCTGATTTAATTTTAACATCTGTCATACCCTGAGATCTAAATTCCTTCACCTTGTCTCGAAGCTCTTTGTCAATCTGTTGTTGCTTTCTGGTCAAGTCAGGTGCAATAAAAATTCTCTTGAATTCTGTACTGTTCTGAAGATCACGAGCACGCTTTAGGATTTCATTTCTTGCTTCAAATGTCTTTATAGCAACTCTAAGAGGTCTAATTTTCCCTTGAACAAATCTTCCAATTCTTTGTACTCCTTCAATGTGTCTTGTTGCATCTAATCTTAGTCCACTCTTTAGCAATTCTTCTACCAATTCTTGATCTTCAGATTTTGTAGATCCTAGTTGATCAAAATTTACGAGAGGAGTTACCGACTCCTTCACTCCATGAAAAACTAGATTATTCTTCCTTCTTTCAATTTCCATACTTTCCTCAACATCATCTTTCATGTGCTTGACCTTATCATTCACCTTAATTTCCACTTTCTGATCGAATCCATTTACTAAACTAGCTTCGACAACTGTTTCTAGTTTTGTGTCAACGGTCTTAGCTAGATCTCCAGTGGTCTTCACTTCAGTCTTCATCTCTGTAAGTTCTATTTTAACTTGTTCAATTTCTTTTCCAAGTTTGATGTCAATAGTCTTAGCTTGATCCCCATTGGTCTTCACTACAGTCTTCATCTCTACAAGTTCTATTTTAACTTGTTCAATTTCTTTTCCAAGTTTGGTGTCAATAGACTTAGCAAGATCATCAGTGGTCTTCACTTTTGTCTGCATCTCCACTAGCTCATCTTTGACTTTATTCAATTCAACTTCAAATTTGTCTTGTTGGGCATTGACATCCTTTATCCGTTTAAGAATATCACCAACATGGCATCCGACGCCTACCACCCCATCAATATTATTTTTTAAATAGTTTATATTTTCACATGGGTAGCGTCCAACGCCTACCCCCTATCAATAAACATTTTAAACCGCTTTATAGTTGTATAAATTATATTATATCAAATAGTTATAGAACCAATTACTTTTAAAATGTTTGTAACTAATTGCTACAAATATGATTAAAAGTCTCAAACTGTTGACCTACATTATAAGTTATTGTTTATTGTAATTATCATAAAAAGTTTCACGATGTTGACTCACTTTAAAGTAAACTTATATTGTACAACCAATCAAAGCGTGCCAAGTCTATATGTATACATTTCACATCCAATCAAAATTGCGTGTTGGTCTGTTAGTGGTGAAGGTCAAAAGGATATTACATCATCAGCTACAATATTTGCATCCGCATCAATTTCATTGTGCGTTGAAATCTTGAGTTGGTAAGTCGGTATTATATTTTGCTATATTTTTGTGATCAAAATTGATGGATAAATTGAACTATCGTAATAGTATTACTACCTCTCCCCCCGAAGAAATTGAACTAGACCCGCTAGATCTACCAGATTCTCAGGAATCAGTTCAAGATAAAAGTTCTGATAATGCTCCTAATTCTAGCCTTCTAACCCCCGAACTATCAAATGTCGTGATTCAAGATCCTCAGGAATCAGTTAAAAATGAAAAAATTACGTTGATAGAACTTAAGAAATTCTTTGCAGGATGTATGTCAGAAACTGAAAAAATAATAAAAAACGATCCTAAAAAATTAATTTCCATAAATGAACTTATATCCATTAATCTGAAATCTAAAAAACGAAAATTAAATGAAAATTCTTTAAATGATAAAAAGTCAAAAAAATGTAAACATATTGCAATATCTGAGATGAATGACGAAGAATTTATCAAACATCTAAAATCGTTGTTGCCAAATGAATTTATAGCTTTTATCTTAGTTCATCGATCACATATCTTGGACTTACTACTATTTTGCTTCTTTTCGCGTTATTTCATCATGAAGTCGTGGATATTAATGCTTATTTTCTGTCTGACGTCACACGTGAAATCTGATTGGTCAGAGGTTCAATTTCAACTGGTGAACTTTGTACCTATGATACCCGGCTATTCAACTGTCCTGCCCATCTCCTCAATGGCCTCTATTGATCTTCGCCTGCTCTACGTGCCGCCGCAAGGTAGACCGCTACTACGTTCACCGCAGCAACAACAACAACAAGGCTCTCACGTAATTGCATTACTATTATTACTGGGGGGCGTTGAGCTAAATCCAGGCCCTACTTTTAAACCACGCACATGTCGAACACAATCAAGAGACATTCAATTCGGTACGATAAATGCACGTTCAGCTGTTCAAAAATCGTCCCTCATTCAAGATGTCATAAACAGTAACAAACTGGATATTCTCGTGATTACTGAAACTTGGTTCAGACCTGATATGCCCAATGCCATTCTAAACGGCTCTGCGCCCTGCAATTTTAACATAATGCACGAGTTTCGTTCGAATGGTAGGGGAGGCGGTATATCAGTCATTTATCGGTCAAATATTTCTGTTCGACGCCTGAACATAACCGCAAATCATTTAACCTATGAGAGGCTATCATTTAAGTTCACTATAGGCTCGGCTCGATTAAACATTGTGGCTGTGTACCGTCCACCTCCTGCCCCTACAACGGAGTTTTACACTGAATTATCGGACTTAATCGATGAAGTTGCGTTGCAATCCGGACATTTCGTTTTAGTAGGGGACATAAACTGCCCTGGTAGAACGGAAACCGAAATAGACAACAAACTTTCATCATTACTTCAAGATTACAACTTGAGACAACGAGTTGACTCACCAACACATATCTCTAATTCTGCTACATCTAATGATAGTTTGCTTGATGTTGTCATTCATTATATAAATTGTTCACCGGTCCGGTGCGTTTCAGTTTTAGATGTCGGTTTGTCTGATCATCGATTGGTAACAGCATCGCTTTGTGTGCCTTATATCAAACCTGAAGTAATTACTTTTAATACTAGGAATTTTAAAACTTTAAATCGTGATTTGTTAATAAGGAAATTATCTAATGCTTCATTTATTGTCTCTCCTTCTGGTGATGTTGACGAATTTTATTCACAGTTATGTAATGATGTATCTGCAGTGCTAGATGAAATTGTTCCAATGCGAACTGTAACCAAACGGGAGACCCCTTTTAATAGATCTAAATTGTCTGACAGTGCCCTTATTTTGAAACGAAAGCGACGACGTTTAGAGCGTCGTTACAATAAATCAAAGAACGAAACTAACAGGTTATTGTACATTGATGCTTGCAAGGCTGCTAACAATGCTATCAATGCATCACGTATATCAACTAACCTTGAACGTCTT
>CALNXW010000024.1:0-25435 GCA_942490685.1 uncultured bacterium | reverse complement strand
TATTGGATGTAGACAGAGTGATTGAGGTTACGGATGCAAAGTATGGATTCGACGCAGAACGAATGCTGGTTACGGGATTTAATATACCGTTTAAGGCTGGAGGGACTATGGATGTGACTGCAGTCAGAAGCGAGGAGCTTGAGATAGGATAATGGAGGTGATGGCTTGAGTGAATTTGAAAACAGTAAAAGACTTCATGGAATAATAGAGAGAATAGTATATAGAATTTTACAAAAGATGGATTATGTACGAGCAATTCCATCGACGGTTACCTTGGTTTCCGGTAGCAATATAACATGCTATCTAGCAGGAGATGACGTATCCGACGTAAGTGTATATCAAAATAGGACAAATGTAACCATTACACCAGGAGATATAGTGTATGTGGTGATGCCAAATGGGCGGCTGACTAATGCCTTCATTGGGTGGAAACAATAAAAGGAGGTAATTATGGCAATTTTAACCAAGTTAGATTTTCCTTCAGATGGCAGCCTTGTGTCGGAGAGAGATAAGTATCTTCAGCTCTATGACCAAGCTGGAAAATCAACAATAGGAAATTTACAATTCACAAGCACATCGAGCTCAACGGTGTACGACACGACTTCTACAGAGTGGGATAACCAAGGCGAAGAGGGTTTACTTGGGCTTTTAACATATGGTGATCGCGATAATATATCGTACTCAGATCCCACGATGATCATCTATAATCTCGATAAAACTGCTTACGATGCAATCAAAACAGAAGTAGAAACTAATGCAACTAACCTAGACATAGCAAGAATAGCTGAAACTGATACAGGTACAGCGAATGCATATGTAGTTAGTACATCTGGTACTTTTTCAAGAGTTGATGGTAACATTCTCAACTTCATTCCTGCTAATAACAACACAGGAGCGTCTACAATTAACGAAGATGATAATGGCGTAGCAACTATTAAAAAGTATGTAGATGGTGCATGGGTAGCGTTGGAAGAGGGAGATTTAAAAAAATTCCAACAAGTACAGTTAGTATGGAACGCATCTGAATCGGCTTTTCAGTTAGCCCCTAAAGGTGGGGCGTTAGAATTACCAAGCGAAAATAGTATATTTACTAATTTTTCATCATCTGTTGCGCAAACTATGAATTTAGTTTTGTCTGTTAGTGGTGAAGGGTTTGTATCTCAACTATCAAGTTCTAGTACGGCTTTTAACTATGTATCGGTAGAAATAGATGGTATATTTATATTAGGAACTATATCTTCTGGTGTAATTTTAAGAAATGGTATGTTAGCCTTATTTAAAAAATTTGATACATCTTTAAAAGTGTATTTTCAAGACAATACAGTTGCACAGGTTTTTTATGTATTGGGTAAAGAATATTTAAAAGGCACTCCGATGGCTTACACAGCAACCACCAATGTCGGTGCTTTAGCGAATACAATTAATATATCAGGAAAAGGTAAACTTATTAGCATAAGTGGCAGTGGTAATGCTAGTAATTATGATTTAGCAATAGATATAGATGGTGTTACAGTTTTTCCAACTTCGGATGATAGTGCAAATGTATATGGAACTTTAGTTCTTAATTGGAATTTTGAAACAAGTTTTGAAATTAGGGGTGATACAGCATTAAAAGCAACATACCAATTAGATTAGGAGGTAATTATGAAAGAAATTAAAAATCAAATCATAACAGAAAACGGAAGAGATTATAATTATATTGAGTATGATAAAAAACTTCCTAATGGTGCACCATATTCTATTAAGACTTCTATACAAACATCTGCTGAACTTTTAAAAGCTGATAACTATAAAAGAATAGAAGAATTAAGAGTAGAAATATACGACAAACAATTACTAGGTGATGATGTTGTGGCCTTACAAGATGAGCTTAGAGAACTATTAGGGCGGTAACACTCTACAAAACCAACAAGAATGGGTAGCAATACTCATTCTTTTTAAAAAACAGTAAGGAGGTATTAATGATTGCAATAGAGACAATACCTATTCAGTTGAAAATAAATTCGAGTGGTTCAATCAACACTGGTAGATATTTCAATCAGAATGATAATAAAGTTGGAACTCTAAAGTTTACAATATTCACAGAAGACGGAGTTGAAATAGATTACTCTCAAATACTACAATGCTACATAACTTTAAAATTTAGTGATGGAACATATATGGAACCATGTGAATGTGTATTGAGCAATGACAGTATAACATATGAATTGTGCTCAACTTCACTCTCTACAAGTGGTACAGTATCGGGATTTGTAAGATTATACAGTCAGGATTCACAAATTTTCACAAGTAATATTTTTAGATTTGTTATTCTGGCAGACCAAGTAAATGGTTGTACTCTATCTGATGAGGATAAGGTTTCATTGGTTAATGACTTGCTTCAAAAGTTGTCAAATATTTCATTCAAAGAAGATGAGAGAGAAGCTAATGAGTTACAAAGAATATTTAATGAGTCAGAAAGAGTTAAATCTGAGAATGTTAGAATTGCCAATGAAGATATTCGTATAAACAATGAAACAAATAGAATTGATGCTGAAACTTTAAGAAACTCAGAATTCGATACAATAAAAGATGAATATGTCTCACTGGTTGCCGTATTAAAAGATAGCTTAAACCACATGATAGTGTTTGACATTCCATCATTCTCTAACCCACCAGATATTGCTATACACAGAATTTTATTTACTGCTCCAACTGGATACAAATGTACTATAACTGGAATTAAAGTAATAAGCAACGGAGATAGTATTGGAATTAATGATATCAACACTTCACAGATACAATTAATGGAAGGTCTAGACATTATATCTGACACGACATTCAATGACGTTGTGGCGTTCCCAGCTAAAAATGAGACAAAAGAATTAACCATAATTGATGGCTTAATTGATAAAGATGACGATGTATATATCAAAGTTACTAATGGAGATGGTGTCACTACACCGAATTTCTCACTACAGTTAAATTATGATATAGAAAAATTAGTATAGTGAGGTGGGTGAAAGTGTGTAATGGCTGAGCAATGCAGTATAGGTAAGGAATATCAGAATAACATACAAAAATTAGAATATAGAATAAAAGAAATTGAACTAGATATGGTTCACCTAAAGAAAAATGCAGTCAACGCAGATTCTGTACATAAATTAGAAATTAAAATTACTGAGCTCAACTTGAAATTTGAAGAAATGCAAAATAACCATATTGAAAATAGGAAGACTATGGAACTCATGCGTGGATCAATAGATGCAATAAATTCTCGTCTGGCTGAATATGTTGAAGGCAATTTTAAGATATTATCAAATCAGGAAATATCAAGTAATGAACAAGCATCAATAAAGGAAGATATATCTGATCTAAAAAAGATGATAAAAGATCTAGCAGTCGAAATAGATGCAAATAATATATGGAACCAAATAAAGGCACTCTCTGAGAAAAGCAAGGTTCACAAGTGGTTTCTTCGCATTTTATTTTTAACAATTGTGATGATGTTTTTAGCATCAGCAAGTTTCATCTTCGGCGGAGGATTGACTTTGCCAGATATAATTAATTTTTTGAAAGGTGTGATCATGTGAATTTATTTGAAGTAATTGATTTTTTATTAAGGTTGGTATTTATAGATTTGTCAGAGAACGCATTTATAATTATATTGAGCTTAATAGTTATGAAAAAGAAATTAGAATATAGAAAAGTTTTACCGGTAATAATAATAACTACTTTCATATCACAATTTTTATACATTAGTAATGACGCGTTTGTTCTTGATAGAATGATATTATTTATATCAATAGTTACTACTATGTTGATATTTAGAAACATAGATTTTCGCGAATTAATTAAAGTAGTAAAGTCCATAGCACTAACTATGGGAGTCATGGTAATCATACAAAGCATAGCTCTTTTACCATTTATACTATTTTTGGAATTAGATATGAATATAGTTAAGGAAAACGTAATTAGTTTAGTGGCATTGTCCATACCTACCAGAATGATGGAATGGATGGCGGTGTATTTATATTATATAAAAAGGGGTATTAAAAATGAAGAAGATAATTGAAGCAATAAAAGTATTAATTGGAAAACTAACAAGCAAAAGTGCATCTTTTTTATGGTTGAATGAATTTAAATTAAAAAATTATGAATAGGAAGAACACCATTTATTACAAGATTGCTGCAAGAATTTGTAATAAATATACTGTGCAGGAAGATACAAAATACGTAGCAATGTTCCTTGATATGATGACATTTCAAATATTTGAGACCATGTTAATCTTGGGCGTTGCAAGTATTCTAGGATTATTTCATGAAGTAGGATTAACTATGATTGGATTCATAGCTTTTAGGATTAGGCACAAGGGTATCCATGCTCAAAAAAGATCTCACTGTGTCTACATTTCTCTCGCCTTGCTAATCGGTGTGGGGTGGCTAGGATCATTGTTTACATTATGGCACTGTTTCATCTTCGGAGGAATAACTGGAATACTATTTAGAAAACGGAATTAATGGGAGGTGGCTGTTTTGCATTTGATTGTGAGGCAGTCACTAGACCATTCCTAATAAAATTGAAAATAATTACCCCAAAGGGGTTGACACGAATAGATTGAGTATGCTATACTATATATGAAAGGAGGTTATATGAATAATAAATATTTTATGCCGACAAAGAATTTTTATATTACAAGTCCATTTGGATATAGAATTCATCCGATTACAAAAGTAAGAACATTACACCAGGGGATAGATTTAAGAGCTCCTACAAGAACACCAATATATTCCATATACGATGGGGTAGTAAAAGTATCAAAAATGAATGGTGGTGGAGGCGGTTTCGGCAACTATATTGTGATCGAACACGAAGACTCTTATTGTTCAATATATGCACATTTGTATAGTAGGGGTGTGAAGGTTGGAGACAAGGTGAGAAGGGGACAGGTAATTGGATTGTCTGGTAATTCCGGGGCATCACAAGCACCACATTTACACCACGGGGTATTTGAGTGTCCATTTGAAAGGTTCTTTAATAAGAAGAAAAACAGTAAATTGTTTAAATATGCTGTAAATCCAATGGAATTCTTCAAGAAAGGAGAAAAAGTGGGAGAAAGAATAAATATTAAAATAAAAAGTGCTCCATATACAGGAACAGTTGTGGAGAGTATTGAAAAAGTATCGTATGATAAATTGAAACCATATATGATGTCACATGAAATTGTTGAAAGTACACCAGTAGATGCAGGGGAATTTGCTAATATTCCGAGGAATAAACCAATTTTCTTATTAGCATACAAAGGTGATATCAACTTAAACTCAGTATACAAGGCTACTAATATTGGTTGGCTACAAAGAGCATTGAGATTGCTTGGTGAATATAGGGATAATACTGTAGATAACTGGGGTGGAGGTGGAACCAAAACTGGTACAGCGGCTATATGTAACAAATTTAACATTCCATTCAATGGTATAGTTACAGAAACTATAGTCCACTTTATCAACAAAGCATTGATAGATGACTTTGAAAATTATATGGATACATCATACTATACAGAGATGTATAATGCTGTACCGAAAAATAATCAATATACTGCCATCATGTGGAAGATCAATCCATCTGATATGGGAGTAGACATCCAAGAAAAAGCAGCTCATAATTATATCGGTGACAACTTCTGCACTTCAGGGTATCAATGGAATGATATTTTTGGCAGTACTGGTGAATTATGGAAGTACGGCGTGACAATAGAAAATGGAAATCTATTAAAAGACGACCAACCACACTATGCCCCAACGATGGGTGTCGCAGTTAGAAACGGTGAATTCTCATTTGAAACAATTAGATTTGCAAGTGAATTAAATTCCAATCCAGTAGATTTCTTTGACTCTGGCTTAGAGTTTTATCCGAACCAAGATGCATGGGATGAGAACCATTCATGTTTTGATTATCCATATGATGACGTATTGAGAGATACTGGACGAGTCGGATTAGTTGACTATAAAGGTGTTTTATTTGGAATAGTACATCCTAACTTATCTCATAATGAGACTCAATTGCTAAGTGAAAAAATGGAATTCACTACATTTATGACATATGATGCCGGTGGAAGTACATTCTTGAAGTTATTAGGTAGAATTTGGTATGACACATATAGAGTATTATATCAATTATTGAAATTTTAAAAAATATGAAGGGAGATTTGAATGATTAATTTTTTACTATTATTATTAGTTAGCATAATCGTGATGCAGAATGTGGAAGTCCTTAAAGGATTGAAAGATTGGATTATTAACAAGCAATGGAAAGAAGGAAAAATTGCTATTCCATTAGCTATTATCATCGGAACAATTGCTGGATTAACGCTAGGTGTTGGAATCACAGATGCTATTCTACAAGTATTAGGTCTAGAGGTTGTATTACCAAAACCATACACATATTTCGATTTAGCAAGTTCTTGCCTATTATTGAGTAAAGGATCAGGATTTATTATAGACACATTGGAAAAGTTTAAAGAAGCAAAACAAAGTGTTGACACAAAATAGACTATATTAGGATGGAGGTTAGCTTTATGAAAATTAATAAAATGATTATATTGATCGTAATATTGCTCATCACATCTACGTTTTATAGTGTTGTCTTTTCATCTAGTGAAAATATATTTTATACTAACGGTCAATCCATACTTACTGTAAACTACACTTTACTCGAAGGTAAAACATATGTCATCATCGTGACAAAAGATGAGGATTACACGTATTACTTTATGACTTCGGGTTCATATACTCTACCACTTCAATTCGGATGTGGAGTCTACGACATAAACTTGTATGAGAAGGACACCAATGGTAAATATAGGAAATTGTTTGATGAAAAAGTAGAAGTTGAAATAAGTGACAATGTGTTTCTTAACAAAACATCGATGATCAATTGGCAGTCCGAGGATGCACTGTTTGAGCATTTTATGAGCATGGATGTACAAAGTGTACATGGATACATCGTAGAGAACTTTGTGTATGGGGATAGCTATGATCAATATGATTTTATGTATACACCAGATGTGAACGCCATATTCGAAAATAAGTATGGAAAATGCTTAGATTTCTCGGTATTATTTGCTGCGATCTGCAGAGAACGTGGAATCCCATGTAAACTGGTTTATGGTAAAACTATATTTAATGGTAATTTGCATTCATGGGATGAGATTTATGTAGATGGTGAATGGAAAATTGTGGATATTACATTGGATATTCAGTATTTTGGCAAAGGATGGACGTATGAAATATATAAGGATCATAGATTTTATATCAAAAGTGATGAATATTAAATAAAAGATGAATTTTATTCGGTTAAATCTCAAAATAATTACTATACCCTATTGACACAGGTGGGTTGAGTATGCTATAATAAGATGAAAAGATAAACAAGTTATCGGCACTCCGTTGTAACCGACAGAGGATGATATAGATCAAGCACCGAAATTCTAGATGTCAGTGAAATTCGACAGTACTTACAATAACGTAAAGTAGCTGACTAGGTGCAATTCACGTAAGACGTACGGGCTTACAACCGTCGGGCATGAGACAAAAAACCATGCCAATTGACGCTACACGATATGCGTCTAATAAGAGGTCGTGTTCAAATCCATGAGGTCTCTGGGACTAGTATTCTCAGAAACATTTAGATTGGATGTGGAACGCATACGTAAGAATCATAGCGGTGAAACCCCGACACATGGTGGGTATGCAGACAGTGAGTAGATATGGTTTGTAGCTGTCAAAGTTAGGGAAGGTACACAATTCTAGATATTATATGCATGAATCCAATTTGGTTTAATTACGAGATTGAGATTTAGGCTCTGGAGCGAAATAGTTACGGTCTGGTGGTTACATGCCGAAAGGTAGTTGTACGTAAAGGTGTCCAGTTAATCCAGTACGCATATATGAGGTGTATCGAGATAGAAGGTTGAAGTAAAGCGCAAGGGTTACTTCTATCAAACGTAATAATATGGTATGTCAGGCTCAAAGAAAGTGGTTTTAAAAAGAAAAAATACACGATGAGCATTATCCTAAGTTATTGCATTGGTGTGGTAGAGTATGATGTGTGCGCAATAGACGTATAAACATGTTCGTATGGGTGAAAGACCTATGCCACCAAAATTATTACGGGTAAGTGACACTGAGGTATTTAAATCTCTAGCCTTGGAACAGAAGTGTCAACATGGAGAATAAATCAGATGGGTATCTGAAGCAGTTTGCTAAACTGTCTGTGGTATAAAAGCCATGGGGATCGAGACCTCTGTTCTTCGCCAACATATCAGAGTAGGTTTAAATCTCACAGGGTGGGAGTTGGTCTCCAAAACTAATACCAAGGAGTTCGATACTTTGCTCCGGTGCCAATAGCAATGGTGCTATAATAATCCTATAGGGTCGTGACCTATATCCACGGTAAGGATGGAAAATATGAAAAATATTGAAGTTGTAAAAAGATTAAATGAAAGCTTAGAGAAATTGCTATGTCGATATGAGAATTGTGTCAACAATAATGATACCAAAGGCGGTATTGAATCTCTAAGACTTGTAAAGGACACAATGGCACTCATCGACAATCTTGATTTCCAGCAAATGTATGGAACATATGGAATTGTCATTGAGGGCACAGATGAACATGGTGATAACACGGAATCTGTGAAAAGGGTAATCTCAGTATGGCAACAAAACTCCCAAGGACAAACAAGAAATCAAAGAACATGGGAGGTTGGAAAAGAATTGGATTTAAATACATTGAAGCCAAAACAAGAAAAGTTTTAAAACAGATTGATTGAGCAGAGATGCTTTGATCATAGAGTAAAAATTAAATACAGGTCGTTTGATCGACATAATTAACTGGGTGCCTTTAACACCTGGTTTTCCTGTGTTTATTAATTAAACTATCCTTTAAAGGAGGATGAAAATGAATAATTTTACACCAGAACAGGTCAACAAAATAGAAGTAGGTAAAACATATACTTCATGGAAACAATTGTGCGAGGAATCTAATATACCATATAAAAAGGGTGGTGCAGCTCAATCTTATCAGAAGAAAGAATTGTTTAGATATTTCGATTATGAACAAGTAGGCAGAAAATATACAATATTAATTCAGCGAGAAATACCACTAATGAGAGAAAGTAAAGGAAATCAATCACCATATCGTGAATTATTGCAATTACTTATACTTGATTTGATTGCCACAGATAAAAATGGAAAAGTCTCAATTACACAAGATAGCTTGTTTTTAGTATTAGCTATGGTTAATAATGATTTTAACAAACATAGAGATTCTAAACATATGGAAGTCATATCTAAGGAACTGAGTATACCGAAGCGCACAATTGATATTTTCTATAGTAGACATTCTAGTAGATTTAGAGATATGATCAGTGGAACTTTAAATAGTCTTCAGAGTCAATTCATCCTACATTGGAAGAAAACGTACAGAATGGCATTCAAAGATTATACCTCTAGCGAGATGACAGAACATCAAGAAAAGGTATTTGTTAGATGTAAATCCAACATAGCCGAAATGATGAAGAAGGAATCTGAACAGGATATATTTATGTCAGGTCTATATGGAGAATTTATGAAGTTGGTAGCCAAAGAATTTTATGCTGAAACTGGATTAAAGGTTAAGTATTTTTATAGCACCTATGATATACTATATAATGATAATGAAGCATATGTTGATAAGAAGCGTAGAAAGATTTATGATACATTAGATTCACAATATAAGAAAGAGTTAAAGACTGATCTAAATAAATTGATTGTAGATACCACTGTTGATAATGTGAAGAACAGAACTGACAACCAGCTTTTTATAGACAACGAAGTCAAACTTACAGATAAATTAATAGTTATAGAATAAACGGTCACTTATGCCCTTTTAATAGTAGAGAGATATATTAAAAGGCTACTACTTACCGTTTAGAACATTGAGTCATTAGCATGACTCTTTTTCTGCGTCTGCGACTTGAAAAGATTAAAAAATATATTTAAAACTTTTGAGAGCTTGCGAACAAAACAGTGCACGGTAGTGCGCAATGAAACAAGATAAAACCGTCATTTTATATCATGAAAGGAATGGAGAATTGAACAATACAAAAAAAGAAATAATCACTAGAATATTAGAAACAATAAATAATCATGTTTTGGAAAATGATATAGCAGTAATGAATGCATTAACTGTGGAGTATTGGCAAGGCAGATTATTTGAATCCATAGATCTTCAGAAGGATGTACATAGAATATTGGATGAATACATATAGGAATAAAATTTTAGAGGTACACCGTCATTAAGTTGATAGTGTACCTCTTTTTTTACTTTTTGTCTAAAATGGCGTTGGAAGTGTTCTTTTCCAATCCCCATCAATTGCACAATAGTTGCTTGTTCTCTCGCTTAGTCTTATAGTTGTCACCTTATCAGTTGCACGACAATAAAACAATCTGTGGGTCATATTTGTATACTCTTCTGAATGGTTTTGTCGCACATGCTCTAATGCTTCTTCAAAAGATACGGGCTCAACAACTTCAGTCCAATCATAGCTCAAAGTATAATCATTCATTGCCAATACTTCACTTTCTTTCTCTTTTTCATAATTAATGTACTCAATAACTATTACATCTGTATAACCCTTATAACTTCCAATCATTTTAATAGTACATTTACCACCATTTCTACCAATGGTCTCAAATTTCTTATCATTACACTTGTCAATTTCCTCAATCGCTTTCCATATTTTCATCCTATTCCTCCTCTTCTATTTTCATAATTTCACTCTTATATAAACGACTCTTATACACATTGGCAATCAATCTATCCAGGTTAATCGGTCTATAATCCGTATGCTCAACACACACATTGATATAGTGTTCATCATCCATTTTATTATCGTGGATGTGTCCATGTAGGTTGTATCTGACTCCTACATGCTTTACTGGTTCATGTGATAGTATAAAGAACTTCTTATAAATTATAGGATATTGGCATACTTCATCGAATCCACATTCATACCAAAACCTTACATTCTTTTTTATTCTTCGATCATGGTTTCCAAGGATCAGTACTTTGCGTCCATTCAATTTGGATACTAAATCCGTAATTTTCTCCTTATTCCCAAATGCAAAATCACCAAGGATAAATACAGTATCTGTTTTCTTTACAGTCTGATTCCAATTTTTAATCAATACATAATCCATGTGTGATGCATCCTTGAATGGTCGATCCGTCATCTCTACTATTTTCTCATGGTGGAAATGCAAATCGGATATAATATAATTTCCATGCGACATAAGTCCTCCTTTTCACTTAGTATAACATTTATTATAGTAATAACAAATATTTGTTACAGCAAACTTTATTGTTATCTATAACATCCTCATCAACGATCCAATAAATGTGGCAACCACAATTAATCCTGCAACTACCATAAACACACGAAATTGCGTCTTATTATAACCTCTACTCATTCTTCCTCCTTTGTCTCCAGACTGCAGCCAACACACATATTAACGTCACACCCATTATTCCCATAAATATAATGACCCGTGGGTCAGTTAGATTAATATTCATTATGCTACCCCAGTCAATTCTTTAAAGTATGGCAAACCTTCAATCCATCTACATATAGTATGCCACTGATCAAGCTTATGATGTCTTCTTTGGAAGTATATGTTTAACAATTCGGCATAGTTTGTATTGACAGTACGCTTCTGTAGGAATCCTTCTGGTAAAAGATTTTTCATCATATGGATAAAACAATGACCTGTGATGTCTCCAGCTTTTTTCTGTGCAATCAAATCATTCATAAGACCTAATTGTTGGACTCCGATTGGATATTCAAAATCATCTTGAGTCAAATAGCGTCTGTGAATTGTATGCATAGTAGAACAACTGTTCTTGGTGCCAAACTTATATGTATCAAATTCTGACCAAATATATCTAGGTAATGTAAGGTCAACCCATACTTGGATTTGTCTTAGAAACTTACAATGTTCACTTCCAGCTTTTGTTAATCTTTGTGCCAGGTCAATGTCTTTTTCTCCGATGATCAATTCTTCGTAATTCCAATTCTTATCATCTACATCGATTCTGCCGTAAATACTATCACTTTTATCCCACGAATCTAAAGGATTCCTCATGCCTCTCAGTGCTGCTTCTAATCCAAATACTTGCGTGTCTTCTATTCTCATATATAATCCCCCTATATTTTTATGTCTATTCCATATTGTTCTTGATTAAGTTTACGTATGGCATCCATCAGTGCATGGTATTCAATCACTACATGATTATTATCAGTTATCTCCACCGTACCATCAACGCATACAAGCTCTGTGGCTACTTTTCCATTCTTTAATACTATCACTTGGCTCATAATTAAATCCCCGCTAGCAACAATTTAACGGTCACTGTCCCTACGTTTGCACATGAAATAATTTGTGGTTGTGGTTCACGTATAACCTTTACAGGAATATCTCCAGTTAAATCAGTAGATACATGTGTTTTTGTTTTCCAATTGCCAGCAACATCCAGCACCACTCCACTATAATAATAGCCAACCTCTCTACCGTCAGTACAATTGATAATTAGATCGAATTCATTTATAAATTCTGGACTAAATTCGGCATTCGATTGAATTGGGAATACATTATATTTTAGTGATTTAAGTTGGTGGAATACTGGTTCACCAATTGTGCCATATCCCAATAATAGAATCTTATCAGTATTCTTAGATTCTGGCAGCATATATGTGGTTACTGCATCAACAACACATCCTTTGTCTGCATTTCTATCATGGTGATCGAATGGAAACTCTAGAGTGGTGGGATTTAATAATACGAATTTATCCTCCGTTTTATCAAGCAGTTCCTTTAATTCTAACTGTGTATGTACTTCATAAGGCTTTGCCTCCACGTTACCATCTTCCTTGGCTAAGCGCTTAATTTTCCTTGCGTATTGAGCTGATCCTTCGTTGTTTCCTGGTGATTTAATTATCATTAATCTTTTCATAATTACCTCCTTAAATTTAAAACTATCCTTTACACTTAATATTCTAGCATAAAGGATAGTGTGTGTCAAGCTTTATTTATTGTTTTTATAAAAGTTTTTTACCTCATCCTCAAATGACTCTAAATTTAAGTTTGAAATATAGTAATCAAAAGGGTAATCATTTAGTGCTATTTCACTAATATGTGACTTTTGCTCATCGGTTAGCCCATTGTCAAATGATGATCCATCTGGGTTAAATCGTGTAATTCTCACTGATATGGAATCAAAATTGTCTTTCATCTTGTCACATTCGTCAGGGAAACCTCGCATCTGATATTACAATATAATCAAACTCTGTATGGAAGGCACGTATAGACTCTATAACGACATTTAACCATACGCTAGGGTTATTAGTCCTAGCTAAGTCAGTACCCACTCTCTGGAGTATATTACGACCATATTCATCCTTTTCTCCATCCCACGAGAACCATTCTTTACATATATATTTCAGATAATCGGCATAGTGTGTGATTAATACACGCTCTCCATGGCTTTCTGCTATTTTCTTAAATAGAATACCAAACGTATCTTTGCCATGTTGAGCCGGTGCTGAAACAGTAATTACTTTTTTCATAAAGTACCAACTCCTTTTATTTACCAGTGCTGCCGTGACCTCCACGATTCTTCTTGGTTAATTTTTCAACGATATTGAATTTAATTCTTTTCATTTTTTTATTGATTCTGAATTGGCAAATTCTATCACCTTTTGAAATTTTACCATCTCTTAATGCATATGCCGGAAAGAACCATTGATCATCATCTCCCTTATATGATTCGTCGATTACGCCAAAATGGTTGGTCTGAATAATTCCATAATGCTTAAATGTGCTTGATCTTGGCACCGCATTTGCCTCATAACCTTTTGGCAACTCCATGGCTACACCGAGTGGGATTACAATAAAATCACCTGCTTTATATTCAAAACTATCATTTGCTCTTAGATCAATCCAATCGCCCTGTGTTATTTTCTCTATTGGTTCTGCATTATTGAAATACTTAATTATAATTTTCTTCATTCATCCTCCTTGGTGTCATTGTGGTGTAATTTCATGTGATCTGCTCTTGTAAGTATCATTAGGTTATCTGGGTGATTATCCAATTTATCTTCATTTTTATGGTGAACATCATATTCTGGAGAGAGATATTTAATTCCATTTATCACGACTGTTTGTGAGTCATTCATTAGTTCATGCTCCGCGACTAATCTATGCTCTCTAATCCAAAACCTATCAATCGCAAAAGGATGGTCTATGGCATGCACCAATCTATAGCCACTGTTTGTGATTCTCTCTATTTTAGTCATTGGGTTTTTTAAGCCAACGTTTCCGAAATTTGGATTGTTCTCACCAAGATTGTCTGTTGCTTGCCTCACACTATTACATCCTATTGAGCAAGTAATTTTTTTAGAATTTTTTAATCCCTTTAAATAAGATTCTTTAACGTGGAATTCTTTTCCACAAATATAACATATTACATTCGATGGTGCCCGTAGATATTCATCCCTACACTCCACGGAACAAGTTTTATAATTTTTAGCTCTTGATTTCCATACGGTATCCTCTTTTCCACATACTGTACATGTTACCGACACTGTATTAAATTCTGTTCTGCAGTTCATATCACAATACTTTTTTCTATCTGGTATAAGTTCCCAGCAATTTAAACATTTTTTTGTCCATTTATTGCTCATTAATTTTCATCCCTAATTTTATTATAAGGAGGGAAATTAATCCCTCATAACTATCTCACTGGGCACACACCGGATTCGCAGCCATCACTGCCAATATCAATTGTGAGCTCTTCTTTTTCATATTTTGTAATTTTAGTCGGTGTTATCGACTTGCCTTCAACATTATTTAAACGCTCAAGGTATTGATCTTCGCTGATTGCTTCATATGGTAAGAGTTCATAGAAACTATCATCTAGCGATAAGAATGACACAGCCATAATCTCATCCCACTTGTCCCATACGAACTGCTCAACATCATCCCATTCATGATTTCTTACATGCACCGTAATTGATGTATTGTGATCCGTATAATTCTCTTGGAACATCAAGTAGATTTCAAGTTGTTCAATTGCTGAGATATCATATTTCGTAATACCCTCCGGAGCTTTAACTGGGAACTCAACAACTTTTGTTTTACATGTTTCCCATTCTTGACCTACTTCTGGGAAGATTGGATAATCTAATTCTTCAGCAACCTTAACTAATGGATCATCAGAGTTTATTCTAACTCTTCTAATGTAATAAGGCGAATGAGAGTAATGAACACCGCTTGATACGGTTGGAAGTTGAGACAGAGTGCCTTCAGGCTTAACAGTACAAGATAATAATGGGATATTTCCACCTGTCATATTAGCCATGATTTCAGCTTCTTCATGAACAGCGCGTCTTAATTCTCGAAGCAACTCTGATTGTTTTAACATTGTCATGCTTGTAGCATTAACCATATCTTGCCATCCTGTTAATGAACAGCCGATCAACTTGTCTCTTTGTTGAACAGCGTCCCATTTAGGTAGCTCTAGTCTAACACATGTCATTCTGTATCCAGCCCTAGCAGATAGTCTTTGAGCTTCCATAAGACTAGATTCATCTAAGGTTCCATCTGGCTTAACAAATGCAAATACATTAACTGTGGTTAAATTACATAATCCTTTGTTGTCTAAAAGAATTTCGCCACATGGATTAACACCATTGAAATTCTCTCTCCTCTTATTGCCTTCTTCGGCGTTGACCCAAGCTGGTTCTCCTGAGTAACGCATCTTTTCGATTTGCCAATGTAGACGCTCTCTGGTTGGTTTCTCCATATAATAAATTGAGTTATTGCTCATCTGTCTATGGATGATATCTTTGTCAACAACCCATTGTCCGTCCATTTGTTTATATAAGTTTGATTTTGCTTGAATACACTCTTCATCATCTGAATCCATAAGAATGATTTCAGCGGTTCTACGAACTCCACCGACAACAACGCCTTCACCAATTAGGTTTGATATATCCAGGCAATCAATAGGCTTAAGAACTCCATCTCTTGAATTGTGTACAACATTAGCAATTCCTTTGAACATTGATAGCAATGCTTTATGACCTGATGCCGTACCACCAAATGTTTTTAACTTCTCTCCTTTTGGACGAACATGATCATAATCAATGATAATAGTTTTAATCTTTCTGTATTCGCTACTTGAAATTAATTTCATAAATGTATCTAGCGATTGCACCCAACCCTCTTTACTATCTCCTACCGTAATCTTAGCTGTATGATTATAGAAGAATTCTATTTGAGTATTATCTTCTCTTTCACTACTTTGCAATGCTGAATAGTCTTTATTGATTAATTCAAAGTCAGTCCTTACTGGCGGTAT
Source organism: uncultured bacterium (assembly GCA_942490685.1). Classification (GTDB taxonomy): domain Bacteria; phylum Bacteroidota; class Ignavibacteria; order Kapaibacteriales; family UBA2268; genus JBFHIJ01. The sequence goes on along the minus strand of CALNXW010000024.1, from coordinate 9,000 downwards.
ATTAGACACATCTCCTTTTCTAATTCTAATTCCAGCTCCTGATCCAATCATTAGTAAATAGAAAATATCTCTAAATGAGTCAATTTCATTTATGATTTGGAATGAACAATTGTAGTTTGCCATGGGATAATGTTTTGCCACATCCGTATTCCCAACCCAAAATGTTCTACCAGAAAGAAATTGTTTTAAATTAAAAACATTATCAAACAATTCTTCAGCTTCTTTTCTAGATGTATTTGCCAACGAGCAGTTATATTCGACAGCTCGCCTCACTGTCTCCCACCAATACTCTCTTCTTTTTTTATCAGGAAGAAATCTTGAATATGTTCTATAATATACAAATTCTCCCAGTTGAGTCATTGGAGGCTCGATATGTTTATACCTACTTAGAAACTCTTTTGAAAGAATTCCATATTTTTCATGTTTTCTCTCTTCTTGTCTTCTACTTCTATATAGAATATATTCTTTGGCAACCTTATACTCTCCATGCTTCATCAAAAGTTCTTCTACTGCATCACTTATTTCCGATATGGTGGCTTCCTTTATCCCATTCATTAGAATGTCATATATCTCAGCTTCAATCTCATGTGCGAGATCTTTATTTACCTTACTTGCAGCATCATGCATTGCTTTTGTTATAGCCAATACAATCTTACTGCCATCATACTCTGTTTCTAGCCCGTTGCGTTTTAAAATCTTTATTGTCAAATCATCCCTCCTATTTTTCAAAGTAATACTTTTTAATTTTATCATTGAACACAATTACTGCAGATGCAATTTTCATGTCATTCTCATCGTAGTCTTTGCCTTTTATCGCTTGATATAATGGTCTAAAATACTCTTTGTTTACATATGCCGTTCTTGCTTTTGCTTGCAGCATCTTCTTGGCGAATAAGTTAGCCTCTTTCTGATCATCAGTAAGCTGAAGTTCTTCTTCTTCCCAACCACCTTTCATCATAGCATCAATTAAACTATTAGTTTGCATTTAACCTCCTATTTTTTCTCATGTAATTTTTCATACCATTTCTCTTTATCTTTTTTACTCATGTCAGATTTTGGAATATCGAACAACAGTTCCTCCACCATTATAGGACTCACATGATTCGGATCGCTTGATGGCAATCTAGCCAATTCAATTAAACGTTTCATTTCGCGCTTCCAATACTTTTTATCTATAGTCATATTCCACCCCTTTCAGTTTCTTTTCCAAATGAGCATTCTTTCCGTTCTGTAGCTCAGATACAAGGGTGATTAATTCTACAACAGTTGTCCCAACATCTATTTCTCCTCCGACTAAGCCTTTATATAGAAAGTCTTGAATTCCACGCAGCCTTGTGCATGGCGTATCTTTTATACTCATAGCTCCTCCTTACGTAATTCAACTCCTTCTGATTTTGCATCTCTGATAAGTTTATCGACGGATGCAAAATATATTACAGGATCTATATCAGAAAACCTGTTTTTTAAGTCCTCTAGTTTTGCATTCCAATATGCGTTTGATGCATCATGTATGTTTGTGAACTTGCCGATATATTTTGTAACTCCTCCACAACCAATTCCAACCATATAATATTTTTTATCTGTAGATAATCTAGCTCCTATACGCCCAGATGTATTTGTATTTTGTTCATACGTAAAAAAGCTATTTAATTTACATGATACGAGACAGCATGTTTTTGGGCTGTATATTTTATCGCACCCAATAATGTCTTTGTCTAGCTGCAGTTTTTGATCTTCCATGTATCCGGGCAATGAATAATAATCTACAGAAAATTTTCCAAAATTATACCATCTCTCATCGACACAAACATTATTCCCGCCGTACAAAGAGTAGGTCGGATATTGTTTGTCGTAGCATCGTGCAATCATACTAATCCATGTTTTATACAGAGGGTGTTTACAGATATTTTTGTATGACTCCCTATTTTCTCCTATAAAGCCGACACCATAGTACATTGGATAGTATGGATCTCTCACCGACCCAACTCTAATGTTCGCCCCTTGTGCTAATTTTTGATACCCTGTATCAATAAACTCACAAACATATAATTTACAACTCCCGCTTCTTCCTCCTATTCCAATAACTTTAAACTGACCACATATATTGGATTCAAATGTCTTTCCAATATATTTACGCAAATCACTTTTAGTAATTTTTATACTGTAATCAATATTGCATTTGTCTTTCAATACATCCTCCTTTCACCAGATGAAATGTTACTTTTATTCTGTATACCATATATAGTGGATGTAAGCTTCTGTTAACCACTACATGTAGTATGCTATTCCCAACCACAAGTTGAACACCTTTTGAAGCAAAACCTCTCAACCAGTGGATCATTTGCAGTATAACCATGCGTATCGCTTTCGCATACTATTTCGATATCACTTGCACAGTTTGGACATATGTTCATCTCGTACATGAGACGCTCAATCTCTTCTTCCTCGTAATCTGCAGCATATCTTTTTAAATCCAGCAGGAATTCTTGATCGTGTTCTTCAAATGCATTCTTTATAATCTCTTCATATGGTCGCATATCACAACTCCTTTCTATACACTTAGTATAACATACTTTTATCATCTCACCAATACCTTTTCGGTATTATTTTAAAATATTTCTTAAGAAGTAATAAAATCTTCTACTCATATAATCTGCCGTGTAAGAATTGTCAGGCATAAATATCAAATCAATATCATGCCTTGTGCAGAATGAGTGTAGGGTGCCAACAAATGATTTTGGTGCATACTTAGTATTATAGTTATGCTTCAGTATGTCATGGTAATTTGCAGATTCAATTAGTAATGTCATTTTACCTTTGTATAGACTAAACTCTTTTTCAATTCTATCTCTAGCCGTAGAGAAGTTACCTGATATTTCTTCTAGGTGTGCTTTACGTTCAACTGCTATTTCATGATGGAAATATAAATCTTTATCTATTCCATACTCAGGACACGCTTCAATTTTAACGCTGTAATCACCGTGATCTAATTTCATTTTTTCATATTTAATCTTTTTCTTATCTAAGTAAACAATGATATGAGAATTCTCGTTTTCCCTCGAATCAACAAGTATTACCATATGGTTCTTTAGTATTTTATCAATTGTTGTTTTAGTAAAATTATGTCTTTCTAGCATTTATATATCCTCCAATACTTTATAGTCTCTTAACCACCAATCAAACTCGCTTGTGGGCTGCCAGTCAGCCGGCGTGCCAGTATTACCTACTTTTTTATTTCTCGATTTTCTTTCCATTCGAGTGGCGTACAAAATATCTCCTTCTTTTATAAGTCGATCTTCATAATAAACTACACCCTTTCTTCTTCGTTTTGGCACTCTTTGTATCTTCAAGGTTTCAGTTTTTCCATTATTTAAACAGTACGCCTCAAATCTTGGAGAATATTTGGTATCTAAACCGGTTACTATAATCAGTCTTTTATCAAGTGAGTCATTTGTATAGTTCACATAACCTAAACATTTCTTTTGAAATTCTAGTTTTTCTCTTATTGTAAACTCCTCGTTCTCAAGATGTGATTCACATTCTCTAACAACTCCGACATAATCAACCCCTGAGTATTGACAAGCTGTCTTTTTCTCACTGTGGCTTTCAAGCAGTTCTTCTGGAAAAGGTAATTCTAAATGTTCTCCCGAAGTTTTGTTAAAGAATTTAGCAGTCTTTTTGCTATGCCATTTATAGAACATATCTGCCACATAGATTAATTTTTTAGAGCTTCCGAACTCAATAAAGAAATCCAATTTAATTAAATCTGTTACTTTGCCTTGATTAACTTTCGTATTCTCTTTTATAGCAACCAATAGATCTGTAAAGCTGTTGTAAACTCCATCTCTTAATTCATAAAGTTGATCTCCGTCATTCTTACCAAATCCTTTTATAGAACCGATACCTTTGTAAACCGCATTTTCTTCTTTATTTAAAGTGTATTTTGATGAAGAATTACCAAACTTAATCCCTTTTAGGGTTATATTCGTGAATTCTTTCATAAATTGAATGATATTTCTTGTTTTTTCTAGCTTTCCATCATTTACATTCAATTGAACTGTTAAGTATTCTAGTGGATAATAATGTCTCAAGAACGCATTTTTAAAACCTAGCAGCGTATATGGAACACTATGGTTTGTAGAAAAACCATAATCCTTTGCATCTTCAATAATTTGTAAAAATTTCTCAATTGCATCTTCAGCTTCTTCTTGTGTCGCGTTGTAGTCTTCAATGAAAAACTTCATAAAGTTTCCACGTATTTCTGGTACAAACTTATCAGTACCGCCTTTTTTAGAAATTCCTCTTCTAACCGAGTCACTTTGTGATCCAGTGTAATGACAGAACTTCTCTAAGAAAAGCATTATTTGCTCCTGGAATATACAGTAGTTATTCATATTGGAGAAAAATTTATTGATCTCTGGATGACCATTGTCGTGTGGTTTTCCTTCAAGGAATTCTCCTCTAAAACTTGCACACGATGGTCTTATTACGCCATTTAGTGCTAGCATTATAAAAAATCTAGTAATATCTTTGTTGTTCTTCTTGAATTTTGGATAATTTTCTAAAGCTTTTCTAAGTGAGAACCATCCACTTTGTTCGAATTGAAAAATCCCTAGTCCAGACTTCAACATTTCCTTCCAGACATTATCATCTTCTAAATCTAAAGAATCATTGTCAAGGTTCTCTCCAACCAAAGCCTCTGTGTCACTTATAATTTGTACATTATCTACCACCAAGAAGTCCATTTTAACAAAGTTTACCGAATCAACAGCCTTCATGTCATTTTGTGAAATAACCCACTTAGAGTTTTTGTTTCTAAAAGTACCTATTTCTTCATCAATATTTCCATCAAAGGTCATAAATCCACATGCATGAACTGAAGTATTTTGAATGATACCTACGGCTTTATGTGCAAGTTCCATCCACTCTGGGTATTCTTTTTCCCATTTGTCTTTATTGTGAAAAGTTGTAATTACTTCAACAGTTTCGTCTTCATGTTCTATCTTCTTCTCTTCGATATCTTTAGCAACCATATCTTCTATCTCTAAACTTATACCAAGACCTTTTGCAATCATTCTAGTTGCACCTTTTAGGGCAAGTTTACTATATGTTACTATGGCAGAACACTGCATATCATCTCTATTGTAAAGATAATCTTTTACGGCTTCTCTATTGCTGCCAGCCATATCTATATCTACGTCACCTAAAGATACACGATCAGGATTTACGAATCTAAAGAATAAAGTTCCATACTTAATCGGATCAACATCTGTGATACCCATAACCCATAAACTCTGAGAACCATTACATGAGCCTCTCGGTGCAGTCGCTATGTTGTTTGCTCTACAGAAGTTGATAATATCATCTAGTAAAACGATGTAATCACACATGTTTAATTTTTTATAGATTTCATATTCAGATATGATTTCTTTCATATACTTTTCTTTTTTCTCTGGATCAAAATTAGAAACACCCCTTCTCTCAATACCGGCTTCTATTCTTTTCCATAGTTCACTCTCTGGGTCTTTTGATATTCTTGGATACTTGTGGCTTTTATCAATTTCCCATTCTTCACACATATCACTCAGGGCGTTTGTATTTGAAATTGCCTCATATATCTGTTGGTTATTCAAAACTCCTTGTTCCTTAAATTCATCGATTAATTCATCAAGTGTTCTTAAATGTAATGCAAAACTACTTTCTTCTTCATTTTTTTTAACTTTTCTACCATCTTGCAATACCTCTCGTAATCTATTATCTTCATTGTTTAGTACATGAGTGTCTGTGCCAGCAATAATTGGAATGTTTCTTTTAATAGATTCTTTTAGTAATAGAGAGTTGTATTGTTTTTGATCTTCACTATTAACATGTGGCTGCACTTCAAGAAAACATCTATGTTTAATTGATTCTAACCAATCCATATATTCATTATATCTAGATTCTTCATCTCTATATCTCCACAAAGGTGAAGCTAAACATGCAGTTGAAATAATTACATTATCCGATGTCCCCTTTAATTGATCAAAAGAAATTCTAGGTCTATAATAATATTGAATTCCTGGATACCATTTTTCTCCAAGTCCTTCAAAAGATTTTGATGATAACCGGTTGATTTCCTTTACGCCCTCATAATTCTTTGCATACAGTAATACATGGAAACCTTGTCTTACTTGCTGATCCATATCAAACGCTAAATAGAATTCGCAACCATGAATATATTTTACGTCATACAATTTTGCTTTCTCTTTTTTTTGTATCCATTGCATCACATTTCCATGTTCAGTGAAAGAAATAGAATGTATTCCTCTAGATTTCATAACCTTATAGTATTCTTCGTAGTTTGCCGTAGAATCTAAAAAAGTATCATTTGAAATTGTACTGTGGCAATGCGTGACACTATAATGCTCTAAATTTTCTAACATCTTTACCTCCTTTTAAGCTCTCACTTTATTGGCGTATAATTGTCTAAACACTTCAACACCTTGATCGATTGGACTATCTTTATTCTCTAGTAAATCATTGAAATCATATACATAGTAAACATTTTTAAACAATTTAAGTTTCTCGGCTTGTGCTTTTACAACTTCCAAAGAAACACCTTTATCTAAACATATAACGACATCTCTGCATTTCATAGATATTATTTTTCTCACAAAATTAGGATTAATCAATGAATTGCTCATAGCTGTTGAATTTTTAATTCCATTGCTCCATAATTTCATAACACTTTTTTCTCCTTCAAACAAAAGTAGTTCATTGCTTTCTTCAATAAATTGTAAGGTCAAATTTAATCCAAACAATATATTGTTATTGTTGCCAACTGCAGGAGAGTATAAATATTTTGGTATATTCTTATATTTAAAATTCTCAACAAAAGTTCTTCCTTTTAAAGTTATCAGATTCCATGACTCATCGTATATTGGAAACTTCCATCTAGAATATTTATGATCAATACATACGCCAAATATTTCTTGCGTTTCAGAATCTATTCCCTCATCTACCCACTCTTGCACCACACACTTTGGATATTGATCAAGATAGTTTTTATCCAGTATCTTATGTTCCGCTTCGTGGACACTTTTCTTTTTAAACTTTTTCATTACACTTATTGCTTTGGAGGATTTGTAGTTAACCATCTCTCCATTATATTCTATTCCTATAACACCGCAGATCCACTTAAGAGCTTTTGGAAAATTATAACCCTTTATAAATTGAACTAATGTAAATAGATTTTGTATTTCGTATAAACAATAGTCATTACCTTCATCGGAATACATTTGAACACCTAAATATTCATTTAGAGTAATCCTCACGCTCCTATTGTTATGCTGTGAATTTGGCATGCCACATCTAATGTATCCTTGCTCATGATGTGGTGATAACATATCCATTTGCTCAAGAAGATATTCTATTAGTTCAGTATTATCAAGTAAACAATCTGTTATAATTTTAACCATAACTCCTCCTAATTCTCAGGTTCTGGCATTAAAAAACTTGGAAACTTTTCTTCATGCTGTTTGTTTGCTAGCCTTATCCTTAGATCAGTAACATCAATTTCGTGGCTTAAATGGAAGTCAATATAATCATCTTCATCCTCCATACCTCCATCTCTAGAGAACATGATGCTCATTCTGTAGTTTCCACATTCAACTCCATCGTCTATTATTTCTTCTCTTGACTTATCTCTCCACAGTATTCCTACGGTAGCATAGCGCTCAATGTTATCACTATCAGCAATCATTAAAGAGCGACCAATCTGAACACCCGCAAGAACCGGAACACTATACCCCCCAGCGATATCGTTCTTAAGGAAGTTTGTCCATTTTCCGAGTTCGCTAGATTTTTCAGCAGAACCACTTGACTCCATGTCTTTCATATAATCATAAACTATAAAATCAATTCCACCCATTTTATGTTCGATGCTTTTTAAAATTGTTCTAACTTTTTCTCTCGTCCAGTTCGTATCATATTCTCTTGTAAAATTACCTGATTTCAAGATCAAATTAGCTTCATCTAGTTTTGCTCTTTGCTCAGGAGTAATTCTACCGCTTTTTATTAGGTCAATTGGAACACCAGATAATATACTCTGCATTCTTGGAAATTCTTTTTTATCATCCATCTCTGTAGACAACATAACAACCCTCAAACCAAGTTTAGCTTTTTCTAGTGCTTCAGTTAAAAGAATTAAACTCTTTCCTTTTTTTCTTCTTCCGGCAATTAAATATAGATCACCATCTTCATATCGTACATATTTAGATAACAAATCCCAACAAGTAGGCATCCCTATTATTCCATCTGAGCTTCTATCTCTGTCTTCCTGCATCTCTCTTTCAATATTATCTACACGATCCTTGAACATTACAAGATTGTCACTAAACATATACTGCTCTGCAAGGGCATCAATTGAACTTGTGATAGTTTCATTTATCTCACCTAAACTAAGAGACTCATTTAATACCATGTGCTTGTTCTTTTCTAATTGTTGATAGAGTTTTCTTCTGAAACCATAATTGACAACTGTTTTTGCAATTGAAACATATCCTTCTGTAGTTTGCCTCGCTATAATAGGTGCATTTTCAACAAGTCTATCAATAAACGATTCGCCACCAGCTCCTTCTACAAGGCTCTTAGCGCCTTTCTCTGAATTAATTTTAACAGTTAATCCAAACGCATCTATTTCTGTTACTCTATCGTATTTAAACATTTGATTGATCGCCCAGTACATACACGCCAATTCTTTATTATGGAAGTGACCAGCTTTTAATTGCTCATACTGCAATAGTAACCCTGGATTTTCTATTAAACTTGCTATTACACCAGATTCAGCAGCAATATCACTCGGTAAAACAACATTACTCAAAATAATCCCCCCATCCTTTTTTTGTCTTTCTCTTTATTTCAATAACACTTGAATCACTTTGATTGTTGTGCTCATATTTTTCCAACTTAGTGTGTTTTGCTTTGATTTTTTTGAATTCTTTATAGTTTCTTTGATCATTT
>CALNXW010000023.1:0-13111 GCA_942490685.1 uncultured bacterium | reverse complement strand
TGTCTGTCTGTCTGAGACAGAGTCTGTCAGTCTATTAATTGATCAGTCAGTCTAGAGTCTGTCTAGAGTCTGTCTGAGAGATCTGTCTGTCTGTCTAGAGTCTGTCTGAGGGGAAAGTCTGTCTGTTTGCACACATCTGCCTGCCTGCCCTGCCTGCCTGCCTGCCTGCCTGCTCTACCTGCCTGCCTGGACCTCCTGCCTACCTGCCTGGCCTACCTACCTGCCTACCTACCTACCTGCCTGCCTGCCTACCTGCCTGCCTGCCTGCCTGCCTGCCTGCCTGCCTACCTGCCTACCTACCTCAATCTATCTATAAATAATTCATAGGTGTTATAATTATTTATAAAGCTAAAAAGGCTAAAGCAAAGTTTAATATCGGTTTCGACGCCCAAAGGCATCATCAGTGATGAGGAAGCACAAAACTGCACATCTGTGACACACGGTTCGACTGCGTTAACCATTACGCTACACAGCTTCTGCGGCTCCATGTCCAAATCTGGACTATCAAAATCCGGACTGTCATAAATCCGGACATCGATAGAATAGTACCCTCTGTGAGCCTGCATGCTGTAAAAGGCAGTGAATGGATTATGTGAGAATGGTACTGGGAAGCCGCTCACTCACTGTTATTTCCCAGGGAACGCCATGGCTTGTTGGTTGAAGGAACTACTTGTTCTATAATTGAAATAAGCAAGCTTTGGTGGTGTCAGGAAGGGCATCCGGCCTAATGTTCAATTGCCACTTAGCCTTCTTTTTGAAGGTATGTCAGACGCATGCGACATGTACAAACCCTACTGAATTGGATTTTGTTATCCACAGGGAGAACTGACTTGAAACGCTTAGAGAGAGAGAGAGAGAGACATTACATTAAATATAAATATAATGTTTACTTTTTGAATCTTTTTACTATGTAACAAATATATTGGATATTGTTTTAATATTTTCTTAAGGTTTGACATTTTTACATCAAATCAAAATTCAAAAAAATAATAATTATTATTTTTCATTTTAATGTCAATTTCCTTGCGGTAGGTTAATGTCAGTGCCCAAACAATTCCTCGGCAGCTGCAAATCTGAACAGTTTGTGATTTCCCTCCCCCCGGTGATTTCCCCCCCGGTGTTTTCCCCCTTTCCCCCGGTATTCCCCCTGGTAATATTCCCCCGGTGATTTCTCCCCCGGTGATTAGTGTTAGGGTTAGGGCTTGACCTAGGGTTAGGTTTGGGTTAGGGTTAGGGTTAGGGTTAGGGTTAGGGTTAGGGTTAGGGTTAGGTTAGGGTTAGGGTTAGGGCGTGACCTAGGCCCCATATTATTATTGTGACATATATAGTCGGCATTATCACAGGGAATCACCGGGGGGAAATCACCGGGGGGGAGATTACGGGGGAGATCGCCGGGGAGATGCCGGGGGGAAAAATTGCCGGGGGAGATGCCGGGGGAGTTCACCGGGGGGAGATTCACCGGGGGGAGATCACCGGGGGGGATTACCAGGGGGAGTTTACCGGGGGGAAAATTTACCGGGGGAAATACCGGGGGAAAATCACCTAGACCCGATTGAGCTAACACGCATACTGTAGTATACATTCACCTTGCTCAAGGGTGTAACGTCAGTAAATTTCGCCGCGTCGGTGAACCCGCCACATCTGGGTCACGTGTTCAACTACTTTACCACTAGGCCACTGACACCTGTCATGTGGTCTAACGGTAAATATGGCAAACAAACATTACTTTATTTTTAGCATTTTCATTTGGCAGACTATTATATATATATATCATCATCATCATCATCATCATCATTTCCGTTTACAACGTCCACTTTTCCTTGCAACGCTCGGGTTAGACGGTTTCCCAGAATGAAAGCTTCTCCACAAATCACGGTCTTGAGCCATCTCCTTGGTCAGTCCAAACAAGTCCATATCTTGCTTTACTCTCGCTTCAAAAGTCATCTTTCGTCTGCCCTTTCCACATTTACCCTCCACTTCAACGTACCTACACTTCGACGTCCACTCTTTACTCGGTTTTCTTTCAACATGGCCATACCACCTCAGTCTACCTCGTCTCATAACACTTGTTATACTCTCAACACCCAAACGTTTCCTAGCATCATTGAGTCTTTTTGTGAAATTAAGCCAATTAATGCTTGGATTCTAACACTCAACCGCCAGGTTTTGATTGTGTCAGGACGTCTTTCAGAAAGCAGTTGGTCACAGCGTCCTAAGTATAATTTTTTTTTGCTTTTTACAGCCCTAAATGTTTATATATTTACTTTCAATACTTTTGTTGACAAATCTTAATAAAAATTAATGCTTGAATCATTGTAAACCTTGTGTAAAAATGTCTACAGGAGAATCTGATCAACCAATTACAATAGGAGAAGTGGAAACTATGCCGCATACTAGGCTTGAAGTGGTTTGATCATGTTTCGAATGAAACCATCACCCAGGGCACCCGGCTCATGAACATCAACAGTCTCATTGCTGACAGACGTCACACATTGTTCGGACACGTATGCCGCGCTCCACCCGGAGTCCCAGCTCATGAAGCAGTCGTCTTGTCTGAGCAAATTGCAGACAAGACATGGTCTGTTGATGGCTGGCATCGTTCACCCGGCAGACCAAGGCGGCTCTGGACCCAGCAAGTTGCAGAGGATGTCGGTGTCTCAGCCCAGTCGTGTCTTTTCGCAGCACATGATCGGTTTTTATGGAATTCGCTACAACCATCGCTTGGTCAGGCGCAGCAGGCAGAGTGAGTGAGTTATTATTATTTGATAATTAATAATACATCATTAGCTTATTTTTTATGCAAATATTTTATGCTCGCTGTAAACAGTGCGTTGTCAGTGCAAATTAATTTTTGCCTTATGTTTATGTTGATAAATTTATAAATAAAATCTATTAATTTAATCGGCTACATGTGGTGCAGCTATTAAGCTAAAGCATCCTGGTTTAAAACTACCTCATGTTTAAATGACATTAACATTTTTAAGGTTTGTCACCATAATAATGTTAAAAAATGTAATTAATAAATATAGATGAAAAGAAATATGTAACAAAATTCTAAATATTTTAATTTATTATTCGTTTTGTAAAACAGCAACTGAAGTTTATTACCATCATCATAATCGTTTCAAGTCCGTTCTCTCTCTGTGAATACCAAAATTCAATTTAGTATGTAAGGGTAGGGTCTAGCTGTACATGCTTTAGATGCCTGCATGCATCTTACTTACCTTAACAGTAGCAGTACCACGGTTTTACTACCTAGAAGTAACGCAATGGGTCAAACTGGCCCATATGTTGTTCTCGGTATAAAAAAACACAATATAAGTCATTTCTTAGGCATCCAAGTTCCATCATTATAGGATTTGCATTAGTCCAGCAATATAGCATTTTCATGAATGGCCTGGGGTCAGGGATCACAGCCTTTGGAAAAATCAATCAAATCGGTTACATTGAAAATAATTTTATAGGCTTACATAAATAGTACACCAGCAATGCAAAATTGATCACAGTCAAAATAAATTTATAGATAAGAATTTGAGATAGATAATAATATGAACCAGTTACAACACTTATGCCCAGTTTCATGAAGCGTAGATATATATGGAATCTATACATAACTTTTTATTACATGCAATTTTAAGACGAAAAGTTAAACAGAGAGAGATATCACGTCATAAATTTAATAGGAAATGTCTGGAGCTTAATTCTAGATATAAAAATCTATAGATATGTACGCTTCAAGCAACTGAACATTAGACAATGAATGTTAGAATAGGAATATAATGAATATAATGATAATAGTGATATTGAATGCATGGGTCAAAATGACCCACTGCGGTACTTTTAGGAGATAGTCATAGTCACCATATCTGCAGACCCTGTGATGATATAAAACGAAAATTTTACTGCAGGATTACACTGTCGACCTAGGAAGCTACTAAAAATATCACCCTTAGGCCTAGTATAATAGCTGGTTTAAGCTGTAGAGGAATAACGATGTTGAAGTTGATCCTGACTCTAGTTTATTGTCTATCTTATTGGGATGTTTAAGGGTATTGTGATATGTTATAAGTGCTTGGTTATTAATACTTATAATAACAAGAAAAAACAATACAAATATTGTTTTGTGTATTGTAATTTAGTTTAGTGCATCTCACGATTGACTTCTATTATTGGTACAGATAATAGGTAAAAAGATTAAGCCTACTCAATCAATAATTTCGGAAAATAAAAAATATTCCTTAAAGGAAGCTGTGCACTCCGTTCTTCAACACAGTGCATCATCTAGCGAATCGGCAGAGTCTACATCTAGTGATTTAGATTATGAGCATTCATTCAACACTGTGAACTATTCACACAGTAATGCTGCTGTCAACGTATTAGCTGATATTGAGTCAGATCAGAGTGAGCATACATTCAACATTGTGAACCATGCAGCTAGTAATGCTAGAATCAACATATATGCCAGTCTGGCACATATTCAATGCTTTTGAGCATTGCTCTAAATGTCTCAACACTGTTAGTTTTAATCTTTCCGAGTTGTTTTCTTATGTTTCTATTTCTATTTTTTATTTTATCTACAGGAAGAACCGAAGTCCTGAAGCTGTAAAACATACATCCAGTGTTCAAAGCACGACAATGGAATGTTATTAAAGCCAGAATTTTCAATGAAATTACTAAGCGAAGAAACCGGCAAGACTCAAGTATTCTCACGCTCTCGTAAAGATAGTTGTAATATTAGCTGCATTGATTGTGTAGTGTTACTGATATTTGCGTAATATAATGTAATATATTATAAACGTTATATATTTGAATATAAGAGCTTCAGTTGTTAAGTGTTATACAGTTAACACATTATTTTGTGCATTTTCATACATAGTTTCCTGGAGCGTCGTATGTGGCAATCTGTAGTTTAACAAACGGTACACATTTACATTTAAATGCCGTGCTTATGTCATTAGCTTAAGTAGTATATATTTTGCATTTGTTCTGTGGTCTTTTTAATTTAGTTTATTTGTTATTAGTATATAAGCTTAGAAAGGAAAAAAGCATATATTAGTATATATGTTTTTTTCCTTTCCTGTTTCTAAAAATCAAGCAGCTTTTAAACACCTTTTAGAACTGTATTTATTTTTTACTGCAATCTTCTACCCTTTTCTTAATGATTTTTGACACTGTTTAAACATTTTTTTAAACAGTTTTTAAACGGGTTTTTTGTTTTCATTTGACTCTCTAATTAGGTATCTAGATTTATTTTTTAATTTTTAACAAGTTTGCAATAGTTGAAGTTGATCGTTTTGGGTGATTTTATGTTATGTCTGAGGCTCTGAGTTTAGTTAAACATGACTATCTTGACATACTATACCTTATTTTTTATGTATTATTGTTTTATTTGTTTGTTTAATTTTTACGCATTGATATGCAGGCAATAGTTTCTTTTTCTTTTTCAATTGAACATTCAACACACAGTCTTTAAAGTAACTCTTTTCTAAGAGTTACTTTAATCCACTGAGACAATCGTTTGGAATAAGTACAGGCACCATTTTTCTTCCTCCCTTGCCTATTTGATAAGCCAACTTATATTGACAAACCAGCAGTTGCTCTACGGGATCAGTGACCTGGGCCGTCAGAGATTGACTAAACCATGAATCTTTTTCTGCATCAAACCACTCTCTTAACAAAGGACCTGCTGGTTCTACTCTGCTTCAACCGTTGAAAAGGGTCAAACGAGATACAATTAAGGAACGCAATTCTACATATTCTGTAAGGCTCCAGCTCAAATACTGATCATTGACCATTGCATCAATAATATAATCTTAACGACTAACAATATAATCCTTTAGTTGCTTGACTTCAGATTCCATTGGTAATTCGCTTGGACGTCGCAACGTTGTTTCTCTCTTAGATTCTATTGTACTTCAACGTCGTTAAAAATGTAGGTCCAAGAACAATCAAGCAACGCCAGAAACATATCTCTCTTCTTAATTTTAGCGTTGTTATCATCAATAATGAAATAAATTCACTTTTAGTGAATCTAGCCGCCTTCTTCAGCAAATACCCAAGACTTAGCTTTAGACTGCCCTTCATATCTTTTCCTTCGTTATTCACCATCTCTTTGATAGAATTTATTACCATTCTAAAATTGTTTGGATCAACCATGCCATTGCCTGTGCATGTGGCTTGTTTTTTTGCACGTAAGCAATAAATTTTCTAACTTGTCCATACCATATACCTTCATAAATATTTTATAAAATTGTCCATACCATATACCTTCACTGTTAACTTTTTTTAAGCTATACATCGTCTATATATTTATATACTTTTTGTAGTGTCTAATAATGTACTAATTTTATAGTTGTGATTGTGAATTTCCTGCATTCAGTTTAGTTGCATTCACCTAGCTTTCGCTCATATTGGATAACTATAAAATTGTGCTTTTTAGATTAAGTATACGTGCGTGTGTCTGGCTGTGTGTGTGTGTGTGTGTGTGTGTGTGTGTGTTTACAGTAGGGATTGTGAATTTACTGGTAGTTGGGTTGCGTTCACCTAGCCTTTGCTCACAGTGGATGTCTGTTTGTGTGTTTGTGTATATTTAGTTAAAATTTGCAACCGTTAAACCAATGACATTTTTAAAACAAATTTTGATTTATAAATATTTTTAAGCTTTGCAAATTGTTCATTGTGGACCCCCCCCCTTATGACATTTTGTTGACCCCCTACTACATTTTTGACTTTTACTATTAGCGGCCCCCGGACCCTCTAAAATTGGATGTTTCAAGGGGATCGTTTCAGCTTTCGGGGGGCCCAGGCCCCCCTCCCCCCCCGTAATTCGACCACTGCATGCGGGTATGTATGAGTCGGGGTTTCAACCAAATACCTATGTACTTGTCGCGACCGAGGGAAATTTAAATAAAAAATGGACATTGAATTTTATAATAATTAAGGATTTTTAGCTGTAAAAATATTATTTTGGTATTATTTTTACTCACGAGACAATCAAAGCAAAGAACATATAATTGTCATAGTATATATTATTATTAACAATTGTTGTTAAAATTACACACAATTAAAATCATTTTTAAAGATGTTGTCTAACCCTCCTCCATCAAATCTATCAACCGGGGGGGGGGGGGGGGTAAGATTGTCGAGCGTATTTACGCATAGCGGGGAGGGTGGTGTATAAATGTACGAGATGCAACAGGGGGAGGGGTTCAAACTAGAGAGTTGCTTGGGGACATGTGCTGTCCCCATCCCCATCCATTTTCGCACTCACTGTCCCCATCCCCACCCCACCCCATCCTATTTCATATTCCATTCCCATCCCCATCTATTCAACTCCATCCCCACCAGTTCAACCCCATCCCCAGCTGTTCAACCCCATCCCCATCAGTTAGTATTCAGTAATGCCAAATATATATTTGCAACAATATCAACCAAACATTTGAATGTTGTACTTAATAATTTATTACTGGGCAAGCACAGTACCGTTTCATTTAGTTCCACTACCGCGGTACTACCGTTAGTTTTGTCCCCACTACCGCGGTACTAGCATGAGCTTGTCCCCACTGCCGCGGTACTACCGTGCCGTTCGTTCCCACTACCGCTACTACCGCGGTATTATTTGTCTTGTCATCCCCACTACCGCGGTAATACCGTGGATACCGCGGTACTACCGCTGTTCCTACTACCGTGCAGCTCTCTAGTCCAAACATATTTTTTACATAATATATCGACAGCTTCTTAGCAATTATGTTTTCAGTGTTTTTCCTCCTTGTAGCTTTCATGATATAACTTAGGCCTAGTTTTATATACTATGCTTTAGCTGAACATCTGAAATTTTCTGTCATGCTTCCGTGTTTATCAATAATTATCCGAAATCTGCTGCCAAGCTTCCTACAATCTAATTTACGCATTCGGAAACCCAAAGTTAATTATTAAATAATATTCTAAATATAATTAATTAATAGTTTATTGTCTATGATAAGGATATGTTTCTAATTTCTCACACTGCTGTGTTCACAAAAATTTATTTGTTGTTTCAACTTGATTCCCATTGTTTCAAAATTATTTTCAGTATTCATTGTTAATTGAAAACTTAATTAATTAAAATGTTAATTTTTGAGATTATAGTTTTGCTTTGTCTACTAAGATACTGATACTAAATATTAATATTTTATAAAGTATTTCATGGCTTATTCTTCTATGTTTATTTACGCCAGGTTTTGTTTGGAATTATTGTGACTTCAATTTGTTTGATAGTATTTAGGCTGTAATGCTATTTACTCATGCAATCATTACTCCAATTTAATTATCCTCAAATATATAATTATATATATATATTTATTTATTCCCCCGAGAGTAGGGACAACTTGAGATTGGTTCCTTGAGGTTGAGCCTGCATGATGTAAGAGGCAGCGACCGGATCATGTGATTATGTTACTATGAAACCACTCACTCATAATATTTGTTTTGTAATTGATCTTATACAGGCTTTGGTTTTGTCAGGAATGGCATGCGAGCTTAATTTTCCAACTTCCATTGCCACAAAAAGCTTCATTTTGGAGGTAGGTCAGACGCATGCAGGCATGTACAAGCCCCAATTAATTGAATTTTGATATCCACGTGGAGAACTGACTTGAAACGATAATGTTGATGATGGTTACATTTTTGGCATCATGTAAGCTGTGTTGTGATCTCAAGAAAAAGGGCACAACCGGGGCACCATGGTTCCAGTACGGGGCACATTATATAATTATACAGGTTATACCCTAACTATATTTTTCCAGAGCCGGGGCACCAACCGGGGCACGGCGTCTTCAGCCGGGGCATGTGCCCCGGCAGGCCCCGGCGTGGCGCCGCCACTGCTACAATTCTAGTTCACATTGATGTATTATATTACTATCTGTAACTAAAGACCTTAGAATTATGCCGTAGAAAATCGGAAATTATGCGGCAAGGTTTGAAAATTATGCGGTAAATTTTGATAAATATGCAGCTACATTTTAGGAGCTTTTATGAAGTTAAAACATTAGTTTTAACAATAAAGTTCATTCATAATACTGTACCATGCAACATTTTGACCGTATTGAATTCCGGAACACGAGTTTGTGTGTTTAAAAAAATGAAACCAACGTTAACTTCTTGCACAGCAATGCTCGCACAGCCAAAAAACCGTTCAAAATTGCAAAAATTGAATCAAAGTGGCGTTTTTTACATATAATTTTGATACAATTAAGCAAATTACACGGGAAAGCAAAAAACGCTATTTATGGGGTAAATCTAAAAAAATGTGATTGTTCGAGCGATTATGCGATCACGCTTTTCTAAGGTTCTATCTATAACTTGAGATTTCGAACAAAAAACAAAACACGGTAGAAAATATAAAATATCAGTTGACATGATTGTTGTTTATTATAAAGTTAAAATTGAAAATTCTACAATCAAATTCAGAAAATAACAGTTTAAAAGTCAGGCTTAAATTTATTACAGTAGAACAAATCAGTAAAATTTAATGTTTATACATAGGCAATTAATACAATCCATGAATCAAACATGCAAATGAAAAACAAATTATAGGTATATAGCAGCTAACAGTGGAGATCAAAAATTAAATTACTCAACTTACTAAAATACAGTAAAATATTGATTATTAATAGTATTTATTCAAGTTAATAGACAATAATTTATAACAGGTAGTTAGTCACAAACCAGTTTTAATCGATCATAGCTTAGGCAATTTATATTTTCGCTACAAAAACATTCTCTAATAAACTAGTAGGCTATTTGGTGATGTAGGGGCCAAGGGCCTACTTTATTTAAGTCATCCGTCATCGTAAACATAAAAAGTACGTCCTGCGTAATTCGGCTATTGCTAGGGGTTCTGGTCTGGATATGGTCAAGGCCTGAATACTTTACGGTACCGTATACTATTAATACGGGTATTATGGTACTATGGTAGTAGTCATTTTAAACTTGTAACTAAGTTTAGTAAATAACACAAAAAAATAAATAAACCATGGGCGCGGCCATGACACTTTATAACAGTGTCGCCCCACCTTTTAGTATTAGCAGCGTTACAGTAAAAAAAACTTCAGGAGACAAACTTTCATACAAACTTTACAGAAAAAAACTTGAGGAGTCAAAAATTAAGGCGACTAAAAGAGTAAGTTTTCGAATATACAACGTAGGGATTTCAGTTCATTGTTTTAGGGTAGAGTAGAGAAATATAAGGTATAGTGTAAAAAGAAACAAACATTATCTATTACAGTTTTAGAAATAATTAACAATTACAAATTGTCGCCTCAAATCATATAAATTCTGGTGGCCTTTAGTTACTCGTAATCCTAATATATATATATATATATATATATATATATATATATATATATATATATATATATATATATATATATATATATATATATATATATATATATATATATATATATATATATATATATATATATATATATATATATCTGCATTAGCCCGTAACTTCGGTCGACTTTCAGCGTCAGAGCTAGCGCTTGAGGAACCACGACCGTCGAGGGCGACAAAATCTGGTCTCCTTATGTTTAGCACCGTCTACAGCTTCAAGAAAAATACGTAGAAACATAATTTTTGTTATAAGTACTAGGGAAATGCAATTTCTAGTTCTAAAATTTTTATTGTGAAGAAGAATGCAACATTCGCAATTTTGGGCTAATGTAAAGTTTGGCCCTTTATACAGCTTTCAAAATAAGCCGTATTAGGGAGACCGCTCTTTACTAAGCAATATCTTCAGTTATCAGGAGTACGTCAGCACGCAACCACTACTATATGCATTTTTTTATTTTTTTGCATAAACGGAAATAGAATATACAGATATTAGGAACTACCATCATGTATATACACCAACATCTCTAATAAAACAGCATTATTTTGTATATATATAAATATAAGCCATTTTGATCACGTGACCGCCTAAACCCAGAATGCAACGTTGATCGCTCTCACTTAAAGTGTTTTTAAAAAATTATTGCTTCACCGCATCTGGCTAAGAAACTTAAATGCAAATATTAAAGACATAGACGTGCAAACTAATACAGTCTGGACAATAAGTGCCGCTTTCATATACAACGTTTAAATTTGACGTAAATTAATGTTATGGCTGATAAACGGCTGTTTTAAAGAAATATATAAACACTCCGGAAACACAAAATAAGGCCAAATACATATAAAATCAGAAAGACTTCTACTAATTATTAATATCCAGTCATTCCTGTAGCTAAATAATCGATTTTAGACTTGAAATGTTCCATCGTATCAGAAAATACTACATCGGGTGATGTTATTTATGTAGGGAAATATCAATTAGCCTAGGGTCGCATTTTTCACTCCGTACCAATAAGCCTACTTTTTCACTAATTATTTACGATTGATAAATATTTTCGATTAGGCTATGTAGGCTAATAATTTTGTGAAAGAGTCCCAAATTAGTATAATATTAATATGTGTGAATAATGTTGGTAGCCTAATATATTTATATAATAATGATCAGTGATGATGGCGTACACAAATTGAGTTTTTATCAAATTTAGGCTATCATATGCCTTAAATCTCGGAACAGGTGATTTCCTCCTCGGTGATCCCCCCCCCCCCCCCCCGGTAAACTACCCCTGGTAAACGCCCCGGCGAATTCCCCGCCGTAATCCCTCCCGGTAAACTCGATCCCCCTGGTGATCGCCCCAGGTTATTATTGTTAGAAATTAGGGTTAGGGGTTAAGGTTAGGGTTAAGGTTTAGGGTTAGGGCTGGGGGCGCGATAACCGGGGGAAGTTTACCGGGGGGGGGGGGAGATTACCGAGGGGAATCACCGGAAGAAATCACCTAGACACATTAAATCTTAGTAGGCCTACATAATTATTGCATCATCTAATGTTACAAGGTTTAGAAAAAATGTTGGAGCGGGGCAATGGCTCGCCTGCTTTCCCTGAAATGACGCCTCTAATTATCGATGCTCGTCAGCACTCGTTCCAAAAAATTATTTGTCGGCGACAATGAGATGTTTCTGGCAATTCCTTTGCCGTCAACTTAATTTAGTAACTTGTAATTGCCATGGCTTGCGAAGAGAAAGTGCGACATGTAGGGTTATGTAAGGAATCTCTGCTCCCTGACAGATTATGTTGCCACAATACCGATCAGAGTTCGGGAAAATTCAAAATGGGAATTGTATTATGATAAGGCCTATATTAATTAGGCAGGCTCCTGCTCGGTACTCTACTTCGAATTAGATGAATTTTAGCGTGGTGTGTATAACGAGATATAGGCCTATTTCCCTACACTTCAACAGATTATTGATAAGTGTGCTAGTGCCTCAACGAGTCTCAGAAAAGGCTGGACACGCGACGATATACTTTTAACACGCCGGTCAACTAAATAATTTTGTTAGCCCTAGCTACACGTTAATGAGTGTCCGTATCGAGATATCTTGACAAACCACAGTCACTATTTTCTATTGATACCATTCTTATAATATATTTTTTGGGGGAAAAAAAGAAGAAGAAAATTGAAAGGGAAGCGAGCGCCATTAATTTATGAATCATAACAACAAAATTGCGGAATATACCTCATGGATTTCTTATAAAACAATTCAAAAGTTTGGATAGCGCCTGTACATGCAAGGTAAGTGTAAATTAAAATATAATGCTGCTATAAATATATAATTTAGTAAATAATTAAATATAATTTGTTTGTATAGTGTAACAATAAAGTAATGTTACAGTATCCCAGTCATTATGCATAATGATGTAAAATTCGTTTTAGGTTTTAGAAACTCTTAATATGGAAAACACATATCAATACTGTCAATAGTTAAATATGTTACTATGTAGCATATTTCTTATGAGTTTAAGTTCCAGCGATGATCCAGGTAATGGCTCCAAAAGGTTAAGGGTGCAGCCATGGTTATTGGAACCCAGGGTATGACACAAATTAAACTATGTAAATTGCAAAATATTTACTGTACAATAATGCCAATTGATTTAAGTTTAGTCATCATATACTAGCAGCATTTTATAGACAAAAGTCTGCAAAACTCAACCATAGTATTCTCTATCATCAGTCGACGAAGGACA
>CALNXW010000022.1:0-1453 GCA_942490685.1 uncultured bacterium | reverse complement strand
GAGTACTCTTAGGGATGTTTATTTAAAAATCTAATTCAGAAGAGCCTGTTCATCTGTGCACAGCTTATCCATACTCTCAGTAGGAATAGCAAGACAATGATAATTTCAATATTTAACTACGCATAAATAAGCACAGGTATATTCTACCGTGCTGTTCCCATGATCAATCCTTACTGGTGATAAAGGAATAACATTTTAATCTGATACCCTTCTGACACCAATGTAATTGACATCAATAAATTGCAAAAAATTTAATAGAAATCAAAAATAAGAGGTAAATATAGTTATATTACCATAGATTTCTAACTTGTGATAGTTTTCAGTGTGACTGCACCATCCACAAGCTCAACTACTTCTGGGGCAAGCCATCGCACTGGCAACCCAATACCGTTTTCACCAAAATAGTAGTCATCCTACAAAAAGTAGTAAAAAAAATATTAGTAATAGTCTTACACAATGATGATAATGATGATAATAGTCCTACACAAATCGTCATCAGCATATTTTCAAGTCAGTTCTCCTTGTCAATTCTAAAAAGTAAAGAGAAGGGATCGCTTCATGCGTGTATGGGGTGTTATTATTTGCCTCCAAAACTGATGGTGTTGTGATAATCGAAGAAAAAGTCGGATGCCCTTCCTGACACCACCAACCAAAGCCTGTATATGATCAATAATAATTACAGAACAAACACGCAGTTACTGTCAGTGACAGTCAGTCAACAAGCAAAGACGTTCCCTGGAAAATAAATACGAGTTAGTGCCTTCCAAGTAACATTCTCAAACGAGCCTTACTACTTCTTACAGCAAGCAGGCTCACAGAGGATACTAATATCAAGTCGCCTCATACCTTCTGTGGAAAGAATTTTACAAATATACATATACAGAATGTATAATATTTTATATTTTATATAAATACAATTTGAAGTGCCCAGTTCTTTATAAGAATTTATTGAAATTTATTTATACTAAATTTAAATTTATACTAAAAGCGTAAACATTTGAAAATATTATTAAATAATCATGTATCGTAACTTAATTTTAAAAATTAATTACATAATTGTTATAACAAAAATGTCAAATTGCGAATTCAGAAGAAATCGTTTTTGTAATTAAATTAATTGTTATTTAAATTTTCATTACAGGTCATAAAATAAAATAAATAAAATTCTACCTTAAAAAGTTACTTTCAGAAACAACCATAGTCTCCAATTTTAACAGACATGTCAGATGAGATCAGATAATTTCTCAGCATAAAATCTCTGTACATAGACTAAAACAAAACACTTGGCTATCTCTCTCTCTCTAAGCGTTTCAAGTCAGTTCTCCCTGTGGATAACAAAATCCAATTCAGTAGGGCTTGTACATGTCGCATGCGTCTGACATACCTTCAAAAAGAAGGCTAAGTGGCAATTGAACATTAGGCCGGATGCCCTTCCTGACACCACCAAAGCTTG
>CALNXW010000021.1:0-6104 GCA_942490685.1 uncultured bacterium | reverse complement strand
GGTATTTCAGTTAGTGCTCCTGTAGTAGCTGGTATATTCTCAGGACTTGGTAAATTCTTCAGCGACAGAAGAGATTACAAGTTAGCCAGAGCAGGACTAGACAAAAAACTAATATTTGATGTTCTAAGAAAGATTCAAGGTCCGCTATCACAAGCACAAGTAGATTTAGCTAATAATGTGATGAGTAAGGAAGAAGAGTAATGGATTTTCACAGCGGAGTATTAGATTCGATAAAATATATTGTGGGGCTAATATGCTCAGCAGTATTATCTTTTTTTGCATGGTCTTATAAAAATAGGGCAGCTAAACTAGAATCTCTAGACAAGCGGGTAGATGAATTACATACCAGTTCTAAAGTTACACAAACAGAATTAGGTTCAATTAAAGACGATATACATGAAATAAAGCAGGATTTAAAGAAGTTATTATTTAGATAGGAGACAAAATAATGAAACTGATTAATAAGAGATTTATTAATGAAGTAGGGGATCTTGTAAAAGATGTAGAAATTGATTTATCTGCACCTTTGCTACAATCAGCAGAAGATGATGTAAGCCCAGACCTTAGGGAATTTATTCAAATACAAAGTGATGAACAGCTCAATTTCTATATCGAAAGAGTTGAAGAGTTGGCTGCACAAGGTTTAGAAGATAATGCCGAAGGTCAAGTACTACAACAATTAATTCACGAATACTATGAGTAATAAAGAAGTTAAAGTTGGACGTCCAAGTAAATACGAACCTTGGATGTGTGATAAAATAATTGAAGTTGCTGGCGAGGGTGGGCACATACCTGCTATGTGTGCCGCCATAGGCATTAGAAGTGAAGATACATTTCATAGATGGAAAAAGGAACATAAAGAATTTGCTGATGCCTACGAAGAAGCTAGAACAATAAGCCAGGGCGTTTATGAAAGCTTATTACTCCAAGGAGCATTGGGCAAGATTAAAAACTTTAACTTTAATGCTATTGCTATGATTATGAATAATAAGTTCCCTAATGATTATAAAAGAGGGACAGGAAGTGGTAGTAATACAGAGGTTACAATTAATCAACTTAATATGACCCCAGAACAAGTTAGTGCAAAGATAAATCAAAAGTTAGAAAGACTTAAATCAATGGGAATAGAGCTACTAGATCATGACAGAACCGAAGACGAATAAAGAACAGCTAGAGCTTTTAGAACTATTAGAGGCCAAGGAAGCTCAGGTTAAGTACAATAAACTTAGTACTTTATATCCTGACGCAGGTCCTTATAGACGTGATGAATACCCAAAACACGTAGACTTTATGAATGCCGGAAAGGAATATTCCCAACGTGCATTTATAGCAGCCAACCGTGTCGGTAAGACTTTATTAGGTGCTGTTGAGATGGCCTATCATTTAACAGGGTTATATCCTAAATGGTGGCAAGGTAGAAAGTTTCTTAATCCCATTAATGCTTGGGCAGCAGGTATTTCTAACCAATCAACAAAAGAAATCTTACAGAATGAATTACTCGGTGAACTAAGTGATATTGGCACAGGAACAATCCCAAGAGATTTAATAGTTAAGGTTACTAAAAAACCTGGTGTAGCAGATGCAGTTGAAACGGTATATGTAAAACACGTAAGTGGCGGTAACAGTTCAGTAACATTTAAATCATATGAGCAGGGATGGGATAGTTTTCAAGGAACAAAGAGACAAGTTATCTGGCTGGATGAGGAACCAAAAGACCCTAAGATATACACAGAGTGTTTAACTCGTACTATGGATAAATATAATCCAGGTATGATAATGTGTACATTTACTCCGTTGATGGGTTTATCTGATGTTACATTAAAGTTAGTGCCGTCTGGTAAGGTTCCAATCAACCACGTAGATCCTAATGCCCCTTATGTATATGCTACACAAGTTGGGTGGGATGACGTACCACATATCAGTGATAAGCAGAAAAAAGAATTAATAGATAGTTACCCAATACATGAACGGAATTGCCGTACTAAGGGTGAGATTGGTTTAGGTGCAGGTTCGATATATCCTTATTTAGAAGAGGGTATAACTGTAGAACCTTTTGCTATACCAGCTTATTGGCCTAAAGGCTATGGATTCGACGTTGGCTGGAAGAAAACAGCTGCCGTCTTCGGAGCTAGAGACCCAGACTCTGGAGTTGTTTATATACACTCAGAGCATTATGAAGGACGTGCAGCACCTGCTGTACATGCTCGTGCTATAATGGATAGAGGAGAGTATCTAATTGGTGCTATAGATCCTGCTGCTGGAGGCGCTAGCCAAGCAGATGGTAGAACACTTAGAGAATTATACGAAGAGGCAGGGCTAACATTGGAGACAGCTAACAATTCCGTAGAGGCTGGTATACTAAAAACAGGACAGATGTTTGAGGCAGGACAACTAAAGATTTTTTCTTCTTGCCCAAATACATTACAAGAATATAGATTATACCATAGAAATGAAGATGGTAAAATAGTTAAAAGTAGAGACCATTTAATGGATGCATTGCGTTATTTTATAATGACAGGATTAGATTGGATGATGACGGAGTCATTTGGAATGGATAATGGCTTTGACTTTACAGATGATAGAGGTAGAGATGACATCACAGGATATTAAGATTAGTCTAGATGATTTAAAATCTAGTAAGAACATAACAGAGCTTCTTGACGGAGACCAATTAGCATTAATAGGCTCTCAAGTTGTTAATGGCTACCAAATCGACGAACAAAGTCGTGCTGAATGGAAAGAGATTGTTGATAAAGCTATGGAAATAGCTAAACAAACTTCAGAAGTTAAGAATACTCCGTGGCCTAATGCCTCTAATGTTAAATTTCCTCTTATTGCCCAGGCTGCTATACAGTTTGCAGCCAGAGTTATGCCAGCAATTATACAAAATGAGCGTGTTGTACGTGCTAGAATCGTAGGAAAAGACGAAGACGGGTCAAAAGCGAGGCGTGCTGATAGGGTTAGTCGCTTTTTATCGTATGAATTGGCTGATGAATCCCTAGATTGGGAAGATGGAATGGATAAACTACTTCAAGTTTTACCAACTTTAGGCACAGTATTCAAAAAAACCTACTATTGTATGGAAGAAAAGCGTAATATTTCTAATTTATGTGTCCCAGACAAGATTGTAGTTAACTATAACACCCCCTCATTAGAGGCAGCTAGGCGTGTTACCCATTTAATTGAGCTTTCTCAGAACGATATTATAGAAAAACAACGCCGAGGTATATATGACGGCTCCATTGACCTAGAATCACTTAAGGATTGTGACGGTGAAGATTCTATGTCTGATGATGAAGACCAAATGATTGAGCTTCTTGAGCAGCATTGCTACTTAGATTTAGATGGTGATGGATATAAAGAGCCATATATTGTTGTAGTACATAAAGCTTCTGGTAAAGTGTTGCGTATTTCACAAAGATTTAAAACTATTGAACGAAATAAGAAGGGAGAAATAACAAAAATAACTCCAATTCAGTATTTTACTGACTTTCATTTCATTAGATCCCCTGATGGTGGGTTTTATAGTACTGGGTTTGGTAGTTTACTACTCCCAATTAATAAATCTATTAATACATTGATTAATCAGCTTATAGATTCTGGTACTTTAGCTAATATGCAGACAGGATTAATAGGTAGAGGTCTTAGAATTAAGGGTGGTGAGTTCCAATTCAGTATGGGTAAATATAATATAGTGAATGCAACAGATGTTGCTAAGCATATATTCCCATTACCAACCAAAGAGCCATCACAAACGCTATTTAGCTTATTAGGTATGTTAATTAACGTTGGTAAAGAGCTTTCTTCTTCTACAGACGTACTGCAGGGCAAGGAACAGGCCCAGAACGTTGCACAAGGCACTATTAACGCTTTGGTAGAGCAAGGTACTAAGGTATTCACTGCGATTAATAAGCGGCTTTATAGAAGCCTTAAGAAGGAATACCAAAAAATATACGAATTAAACTCCCAATATCTTAAAAATGATAAGTACCAAACAGTATTGGATGATGAAGAGGCAGATGTTAAGACAGATTTTGAATTAGACAGCCTAGATATATATCCTGTGGCTGATCCTATGCTTTCTAGTGAACAACAACGTATGCAGAAGGCTATGGTTATGCAGCAGATGCCTACGGCAGACAGAAGGGCTGTAGATATGTATACATTGGAGACTTTAGGGCTAGAAAAATCAGTTATAGAACGATTATTACCTCCTCCAGACCCTAATGCACCCCCACCGCCTGATGCTCAGCTTACTTTGGCTAAAATACAACTTACACAGGCTCAAATTGCTGAAATGTCGGCTAAAGCTACATTGTCAGCTGAGAGTACTAAGCTACAACAACAAAAACTTGCTATACAGGCTGCTACAGCAGACGCACAAGTACAAGAATCTGCCGCTAGAGCATGGAAGATGCAAAAAGATGCCTCACATGGTGATGCTAAGGTTGCTATTGCTGCTGGTAAGATGCAGAGTCAGGAATTATTGAAGGGTGCTGAGTTCTCACATAAACAAGAGAAAGAGAATGCTGAATTAGAACTGAAAGCTATAGATATTTCTAAAAAATACTCGAAGGAAGCTAAAGCCCCAGACCAAAAGAGTATTTCAGAGGCTGCAATAGAAAAGACAGCTAAATTAAAGGGTATGACCAAAGCCCAAGTAAGACAAATTATTAAGATGAGAGGTATGAAATAATGGTGTATTTAGACCCTATGGATAAAAAAGTATTAGGTAATCCAGTCTATCCGGATGCACAAATGAAAACTGAAGAAGAAAGCTGGCAAACTGGCTTTGCTCCCAATAATATGCCAGTTAAGAATATGCCTAACGATAATGGTGAAATTTCCCAATGGAGAACTCTTGACCAAGATGTTGCTGGTCCTTCACACAATTGGGAAGTGGATAATCAATATCAAAAACAAATTAACTATCAAGAAGAGATTCCAGACCTATTACCAGATATTCCAAATGTAGACGGAATAGTAAATGTCGGTAATATAAACTTAGATGCATTACCAGTTATAAATAATGCTAAAGGGGATTATGCTGGGATAAATGCAATGGCTGTTAATACAGGTGGCGGCACCATGTTATTACCTAAATCTGGAAAGGGAACTGCAGAAGAAGCTTTTAACAAATTTAAAGAGACTGGTCAAAACCTAGGCGTTTTTGCAAGTCAAGATGCTGCGACTATGTACGCCAATACCCTACATAAAGGAATTTTATCTGATAATGATTTATATTCACTTTACTCACAAAAAGCTCCTAAACAGATACAAGATCCACTATCTATGGATTCTAAGCCAAATCCAGGCGGAAATATTCCTGTAAGTGGTACTCTGGCTACTCCAAACCCACAAGTAGAGATAATGAACTCTAATATGATGGGTGCACAAAACTATATACAACCTGCAGCACAACCAGCACAATCTGTTGGTGGAGCCCAACAGCCAATGGGTGGCAATTCTGCACAAGGTAGGCAGCCACAGAACAGCCAAGCGCCACGAGGCGGTGGTATGAGGAATAATCCAGAAGCTTTAGCAGCTTTACAAAAAAGGGAACAAGAATTAAAAGCGCGACCAAATACTACTGATGGATGGGAAGCTTAAGGGGGCATAATGTCAGAGAATATAAATATATCCCACTTTAGAGATTGGGAAAAGCACAATATAACAAAATTATTAATGTCAGCTCTAAAAAGAATTAGAGAAGACATACAGTTTGAGATGCAGGACGCTGGTCTTATAATGGACAAGGACTGTAGAGCAAAGCTAGCCCGGCTTTTAGGCATGAGAGACGGACTGGATATAGTGTTAGAAATGTCATTTGAAGAACTTGAACAAGAGGATGAAGATAATGAAGAATAACAACCTAACCAGTAAACAAATAAAAGAAAAATATGGATTTAAGTCGATCAGTGACAAAGAAAAAATGAAAAAGCTAAACGAAGAGTGTAGAAAAGCTGTATTAATAATCAAAGAGGATAAAGATAATGAGCAGGAAGATTAGGCCTTGTGGGCATAGATTGCTAGTTAAACTTAGGGAGCTTGACGAAGAACAAAAAGCTACTGAAAAAAAGACATCGTCTGGTATAATTTATGAA
>CALNXW010000020.1:0-2430 GCA_942490685.1 uncultured bacterium | reverse complement strand
TATACGAAAGGGCAAACTCACATGTATAGGAAGACTACAATCTGACACACTGACAGGAATGTCGAGAAACTGCCACACCACCAACACATTGATAAATTAATAGAAAACCTTCTAGAAACTGCCAACACATTGACATACAGACACATTGATAGAAAACTGCCAAAAATGATAGGAACCCGTCAAATACCTGCCAAACCATTGACATACAGACACATTGATAGATAACTGCCAAAAATGATAGGAACCCGTCAAATACCTGCCACACCATTGACATACTGACACATTGATAGAAAACTGCCAAACACGACAGAAAACTATCTAGAAACTGCCACACGATCAACAACACAAACATATTGACTTCATCCATCAAGGACCTGCCACACTGTCAAGAAACTGACGTACTGACAGAAACCTTCAAGTATCTGTCACACCATCAACAACACAAACATATTGACTTAATCCATCAAGGACCTGCCACACTGTCAGGAAACTGACATATTGACAGGAAACCTTCAAGGATCTACCACACCATCAACAAAACTAACATATTAACTTAATCCATCAAGGACCTGCCACACTGTCAGGAAACTGACATATTGACAGGAAACCTTCAGAAACCTTCAAGTATATGCCACACCATCAAGAAAACTAACATATTGACATAAACCATCAAGAACATATCACACAATCAACAGACTGACATCTTGACAAGAAACTGACAGGACCTATCCAACTAATACCCTTCAATAGTATATAAGGGGCAAATTTTGGGACTGACGGTATGAAGACGGAAAGACGAAAACAGATCTTCACTTTTGGACTCGAAATTAACTTAGAAATTCTAAATTAACTATTTTACAAACTTAGCAAAACTTTAGCAATATAGCAATAAGAAAACTTTACTCGACTTAACTTTCGCATCAGCGCTTACTTTAAGATTCGTATAGACAATCTAAAGCAACTTGCTCCGAATAGTATTAACGTCTCGAAGTAGTTTGTGTAAGTTAGATAAAACGTTTTAGCTGGTCTCGTAGGAAGTTTATAAAGGTAGTAAAAGTTGATTAAATTGAACGTGAACTGTTAAAGCTAATTTATTAAAGTAATTCTATTGGACTTGCAAAATTGTTTATTAATTGTATTATTCAAGATACCTGTATTAAACGGTTTAAGAGAACACCAAATTCAACCGTAGTTTCTGACTTAGTAGTTATCTAAATAAAGTTAATCCTTATCTTAAGCGCGCTCTGTCGATCCCGTTACTCGAAAGGGTGTCAGTTGCGAGCGAGTGAGCTCAGTGAGCAAGTTCCCAATCACCAAAGCGAATTCAGAAGTCGAAAGACATTAAATAAGAAACATATCAAAACCAGCAGAAACACCTCGTACAAACAAAGAAACTTATTATTTAACATGGTGGACAACCAGGGTCTGTGCAACTGAAAGGGAAGCTCGACAAGTGCTAAGGTAACATCACCAAAGTCTTTACGTTAGAGAAGATTACAAATAAATTCAATATCAGCGTCGAATGCATCAGAAAACAATTAACACAAAGTCAGCAAGTCAATCTCTAAACACCGAAAGGACTGACGCTCAGACAGATAAAAATCGTTTACTAAACCGAATCAAAGTGAAGAACCGCGGGTACATTCAACTTCAAGGTCAGACAAGTAAGAGATACAGTTTTCGAGATTATTTACTATAGTTTATAAATTTTTGCTTTAAAAAAGTACTGAAGATTTAATTTTACATTCTACATTTCGGCTAGTGTACGTTTCATGAATTTTTAACCACTCTTTGAATTTAATTTCGCCTGGGCTTTACGCAGAATTGCGTTTCACAAATTACCAAATAACAATCATATTTGACTTTTACTAGTCGACATTATGGGAACTTGGAAGTATTTAGCTGAAAGAATATACTCGACAAATATGATTGAAGATTGAAGAAAGAATATACGTTCTTAACTTAAGGTGCTAACAAAGTCACTCAATGATTCAAGTAAAACGAAACGGAAAACATTACTAAAGAATACTAAAAATCGAAACTATACAGGATTGTATACAACTTAACATGGACAACTTTTCGAATGTTCGTGAAACAGATCAGTTGTTCATAAACTCAGACAATGTTGCGGTAATCAGAATGCGATTTCTGAGGAGCTACGGGGTTTCTTGAGCACGGCGTCGCATAAAAAAAACTTGTCAACGACAACAAAGAAAGAGTCGAGGATGGTCTGCTTCTTCGAAAAAAAACGATTTGTCTTCAACTCATCAGCGGATGTAAATTAAAATATTAATTTTCCTGTCGTTAAGTTGTTGTATTTCATTAAATATGAGTAGGCCTACTAATTGTGTTAGATAGAAGCATAATTTTTAATCAAAAAAGTAAAACGAAAAAAAAAATCGAAAAAGCAGAAACGTAATTTAAAAAATA
>CALNXW010000019.1:0-18079 GCA_942490685.1 uncultured bacterium | reverse complement strand
AACAGGTGATGGAGTATCAGTATAATGATCTCTATTGGTTGGAAGCAGAGATACAGTATAATGAATTATTTGAGTCCATAGATAATTGGGAGTCTAATAGTGACTTCACAACAACAGTGAATCCAGAAAAAGCTCTTGTAACAAGGACTATCTATGATGCAGTAGGTAATAAGCGGATAGAGAAAGACCCTGCAAATAAAGCTCTAACATATTTCTATGATGAGATGTATCGTTTAAAGATGGTAAGGGATGCAGTAGGAACTGAGGTTCAGTATGGTTATGATGCCATTGGAAATAAGACCTCTGAGATCGATGGAAGTAATAAAGAGACAAGGTATCTTTATAATAGTCAGAATCAGTTAGAGCAAGTGATTGAAGCAAATGGTGCTGTTACAAATTACTACTATGATCTAAATGGGAATTTAACTGCAAAAGTAATGGATGATGATTATATTACGACCTACTGGTATAATCAGTTTGGTCAGATGGAATCAGAAGAACGAGGTACAGATAATTTAATAAGCTATGAATATGATACCAGTGGGAATCTGAAAGTGATGAAAGATCGAAAAGAGCAGGAGATAAAGACGTATTATAACAGGATGGGCCAACTTATAAGAGTAGAGTTTTATGATAGTGATGGTAACGTAACTGATACTAATAGTTACATATATGATCGTGGTGGAAATCGAGTTGAAGCAGAAAATGATATAAGTTTAATTAGTACTGAGTTTAATCAAGTAGGTCAGATTACATCTGAAACAAGAAATTTTCTAGAAAAAGTTGACAAAGTTACTAAAGTAAATGGTTCTTATACAATCGCTTATGGTTATGATATAGCTAGCAATATGACAGAGATAACTTATCCGAATGCAATGGCTCCTCTTAGTTATCGTTATGATAATTATAATCGTCTAATAGGAATAGATGAATTTGCGAATGGAACAATAGAAGATCCTGCATTTGAATATAGTCCTAATGGTTTTGTTGAAAAGATTCGGTACAATAATGAGACACTAACTAAGATTATTCCTGATGAAGTAAATAGAGTGAAAAGGATTACAGTACTAGGACTAAAAAAACAAATAGGTTACTATGAAGATATAGTTAAAGATTCGATGCTTTTAAGTATTGGCTATGACTATGATGGAGCAAATAATGTTGAGCATAGGACAAATTATCTAACTGGATATGAAAATAGTTATGGATATGATGATGTACATAGATTAACTTCTGCAACGGTTGAAGGAACCTTTGTTGAAGAAAGGTTAAGTGATAATTTAGTAGCAGAAGGAGATTTTGATGTAAATAAGAGTCTTGTAAAAGTTGCTGATGATTTATATGAGGTAGATTTAGATTTTAATGGGAATAGTGTAGGAGTTGCTTTTAATACAACAGTACCGATGGTAAAAGTAGAAGTAAAACACTTTGATGATTTTGTTGATCCTGTAATTCATCGGATCAGTAAGGATGCATTGAGTGTTCATATTAGTTCAGATAATGTGGTATTTAAGACTGTAGATCGGAGTAAGTGGAAATTTGATTTAGATGTATTCGGAAATATTGTGATTACATTTGATGAACCGATTGAAACAAAGTATTTAAAGATTCATTCGCGTTTTGAGGATAGGGATGAGAATGATTTAATAGTAAATGTAGCGGAGTTTAAGAACTTACTTAAGGATATGGTTCATGTTTATCAGATGTCAGAAGAAGGAACTATAGAATATGATTATGATAGTGTGGGTAATAGAACGGAGAAGAAGAGATTTTTGGATAGTGGTACTGATGAGATTAAGTATCATTATGACAGTGGATATGGTAAAGGTAATGGAAGAAGATTGCTATATGAGACAGTTATAGGAGTAGATGGAGTAGAGAGAAATCTGTATGGTTATTGTTATGATGCTAATGGCAATCTGATTGAGAAGAGTAATAGGTTTACAGTGAAAGCTGATGGAGATGTAGAACTAATTAGATCAGGAGTAGGGGTAGAGTATTGGAAGTATGAGTATGATGTGCAGAATCGGTTGGTTAGAGTAGAGAAGAATGGAGAAGTTATTGCAGAGTATGGATATGATGTTGATGGAATGCGGATTTTATCTAAAATTGATGGAAAGAGTACAAGGTATATTTATAATTTTTCTGGAAATGTAGTTTATGAGGAAGAGAATGGAGAGAGTAAAAGCTACATTTATGGTCTTGGGAAAATTATAGCAGAAGTGAAAGGAACGGTAGGGAGTAGTGGAGAAATATATTATTATCATCATGATAACTTAGGCTCAACGAGGTTGATAACTGATTCAGTAGGGCAGGTGGTGATGGATCAGGATTATCTGCCGTTTGGTGATGATTTGAATAGGGCTAGTGTGCTTGAAAGTGAGTCTAGTTATGAGACTGGGTATAAGTACACGGGTCAGCATCAGGAAGTTGAGATTGGGTTGTATTATTATGGTGCGAGGTTTTATGATCAGAGGGTGGGAAGGTTTGTTTCGGAGGATAGTTATTTAGGTGAAATGATTAATCCAATGAGTCAACATGTTTATATTTATGTATTGCAGAATCCGATGAAGTATATTGACCCAACTGGACATAACAAATCTGAAGTAGAAAACTCTGATTTAGATTTATTAGAGAAGTATAATATTTCTATGATGGAATTTGATACTCCAGAAGATTTGTTTGATTTTCTAGATTGGCTACAGCAAAAAGAATTGTATGATAACGGTGCACATTTTTCTAAGTTGAATTATTTTAAAGAAGAAGAAATTGAAATATTTATGCAAGAAATTAATTTAGATATAACTGAAGTATTTGATTTATTAGATCAATCATCTGATTTATTAGATCAATCATTTGATTGGTTTAATAGAAATGCTGCTGCGTTGAAAGAATTTTCTGCAGGGGCTATGCTAACAGGAGCAGGCGTAGTAATTAAAGCAGTAAATTATGCTATAGTTATTGTAACTGAAGGTGGTACTATAATACTTGTACCTGTTGGAGATGCGGTTAGTGCAACAGCAATGACTACAGGTATATTGATGATGAGTGATGCTACTCGACAGTTTAAAGGGCAGGAAAAGAAATTAACATCTTCAAATAGTAGTTTTGAGGTGAAAGCCAATTATGATACAAATTCATGGCATAAGGGAAGTTTTGATACACCAGATCAATCTTTGGAATATCATTTTAATAAGCATGGAAAAGAGGTTAATGCAAAGGATATAGCTCAATATTTAAGAAAGGCTAAAGAGTTTGCTAAGAATTTAAGAGGAGCTAAGAAAGTTAAAGTTGAGGGAGCAGTACAAGGAGTAACTCGTTACATAAAAAACAATAGATATATTGATTTAACATCGGATGGAAAAATAATATCGTTTGGAAAAAGATAGGAGGATTATAGTAATGAATAATTGGAAAAATTTAAAAATAAATAGTATTGCGAAAATAGAAAAATGTGAAGCAGAATTTGACGTTTGGGAATTTGAAAAAACACCATATGCAAAATTTAAAGTTAAAATATTTGAAGATACAGATGGAAAATATGTTGGGTACACTAATTTAAAAATAAAGGATGCCGATGGGTGTCCCTTTGGTGGTGTAGGTTTTGGACAAACAACTACAGAAGCATTAAAAAACACAATATTAAATTTTTTAGAAATGCTTAATGAAAAGGAAGAATGGAAAGAAGAAGAGTTTGAGTGTGCAGATCCATATGATTTTTGATTTATATATAATGTTGTTACAAGACGGCTATGAAAGCCGTCTTTGCTTTTCTATATAGCCTTTAATCAGTTTTGGAGAAAAAGCACGAAGGGGAGGACATCTTTAATGAAACGTAAACAATATTTTAACCCGAATTATTCATGAGTCCTAAAAAAATAGTTTAAGCATAAGAATTTAAGTTTTGAAAACTCTTTTCAGTAATTGACTTGATTAAAACTTTTAAACACCTAAAATGGATATACTAATCCCTTGACCTTGCTGGATAAGATTAAAATTTTCTAATTGATAAGTCAAGTCACAAGGTAGCTATCTTTTGCAAAAGTCTATGGAATAAATTTTTATTAGGATAACTGCTAGAAATCCGAATCTTTTTATAACGGCGTGAATGACTATGACGGCTGGCTACTTTAATGAGAATACTACGAAGACTTAGCATTCTGCTTTTTCTATGTTCTTTTGGTAAAATTAATCTCTTCATAAAAAAGACTAAATTATTTCTGTACGCTAGTAACTTGGAACTAGCTTGAACAGACTATCCAACTCTCATACCTCTGCTTCTTATTTTTATTTTCCTCCTTTTTTCCCCAGGAAGTACTCAAATCTCTAAGCTAAAACTCATGTAAAAGCTTTAGCTTATTTCCTTTCTAATATAAGTTTTTCCATCCTTTTATATCATAAACTTAAGAATAAAAGTTTTTAAGTTTATCACAAAAAGGTATATAATTTACACCGTCTTTCTTTTTCATCTTTATAAAAAATAACCCGCCGCTTCTCCCCACCTCCCTTTATACTAAAAACCCACTCAAAATTTTTCGTGGGTTTTAGTATAATTCTTCGACCAAAGCTTCACAAAAGTATTTTTCCACCTGTTGATTATTTATTCTTTGCACGGATCTTTCAGATTTACTTAGAGGGGTAGATAGGGCACAATATGAGAATCTTTCTACAAATGAGAAGCGTATTATATCAGAACTAAGGGTTTATGCTTCAGGAATATTTAATCATTGGAAAGATTTGCTTAATGGTGACAAGACTTGGCTTGAAAAGTATCTGCAGATTATGAAGGAGATTCGCTGCAATATACGATTGAATTATATGAAGTGACTGGTAAGATGCCAGAGACGGTGGAAGAGTTAGCAGATGATTCTGGGTTTAAACAATATTGTCAGGAGATTTTTGATGCTACTTATCCAGATTTTCTGGATGAAAAGATACGGGATGAATATGATCATAAGACACTTGCTACGTTATATCAGTGGATAGGGAATGATAGTGGTTCATCTGGTTCAAGCGGAGGTGGAAGTAGTGGTGGAGGTGGTGAAGATTTAACTCCTATAGATCCACCAGATATTACTACTTTCGGTGGAGGAGATTGGGGTATTACTGATCCAAATGACCCAACTGATTCAGGTGATGGAACAGGTATAACGGATCCTAACTTTCCAACAAATCCACCAGACTCAGGAGATGGAGATAATGATTCAGGTTCAGGTAATGAAGATGATAATTCAAGTCAGGAACCTGATCCAAGTACACCTATTCGTTCTATTTATACATTTAATGAGTATAAAGATTTAGTTTATCAGGAAGAGTATGATTTTTACAAAGATGAGTATATGAAAAATGTTCAGGAAGATAACTTTGTTACTTATATTCAGGAGAACAAATCAGAAGAGGCTTATAAATATTTAACTAGTAAAACCGCTCAAATTGAGAATGATGTTGTTACTGCTAAATTTACAAATATGCAGGAGAAGACCTATGGATGGAGAGTAAAAGTGGTTGAAACAAATACACCTGTTGAAGATGGAAATGTTACTTATTCAAACTTTTATAACTTTACGGTTAAAAATACCGGGCCAGCCACCCCAACCTTCGAAATCCAAAATACAAGTTGTGTTCCGATTAGTGCTACTAATCAAAGAGGAATTCGCCTCGGTAAGATAGTTTTTGACAGTACAGAGACAGCACGTCTGACAGTTAAGGATAATAACGAAGCAGATAAAGAGATTAAACTAGGTTCTGCTAATTATTATAATCTTACTTTAAGCAGTGAACAGGGAGAACATAAAATTGTTCTAATCGCCTATGATGATATGGGTAATGCTTCATACAGCCGTCAGTTTGTTACTTATGATACGACACCACCAGAAAACCCTGCTATTGATGACTTTACCATAACAGAGGGAGATCGTTCAATAGTTCTCAAATGGAAATCTGGTATCGATTTTCCGATAGTTGATAATATTTTACGTTATGATGTCAAAGTGACGTTAACTAAGTCATATTTTGCTGATAAGTCAAGAACTAAAACCTTTAGCGTGTATCAGAAGGATAAAGAAGAGTTTGAGTTAAAAATTGATGAGTTGCAGGATAATGAGAAAGTTACTTTTTCACTGAAGACGGTAGATAAAGCGGGAAATCAGGCGACTAGTTCGCAAACTGTTGTTGGCTATACTGGCCCTGAGAAAAGTGAAATAATTGATCCAAATAATCCAGCAAAACAAACGATTATAACTCAAAATGGAATAAGAAAACGTATATTAAATATCAATCTAAAACCAGTACAAGCTTCTGCATATAGACTGCAATATAAAATAATTGATGCAAATGGTGTTGAAGCAGAAGGTTATAGGTATTCTAATCTTTTAACAGAACCTAATTGGAGTCTGGAAGTTAAACCACATTATAAGTATAGTTTCTGGGTACAGACTTATAACCAGACTGCAGCTGATTCTAGTGGTCAGAGTGGTCAAACAGTGGTTTCGCAACCTATTGAGATTAAGATACATAATATTTCACCAACTGTACCAATACTGACTGTACCTTCTTTTGTGGGAGAAAAATCTATTACACTTACTCATCAGGGTGGTAAGGATGAAGATGGAGATACTTTAGTCTATTACAATAAAATTAGTGAAAATGGTAAAACAATCGTTGATCTAATTGATGGTGAGACTGAGAGTACCACTTTTGAGTTAACAAACTTAAAGGATGGAAAACTCTATACATGGCAACTTGGTGTTTGGGATAGATATGAATTAGATGAAGATGGAAATAAGAAGATTATTTATAGTGCTCCAGTATCTTTTAGAGCAGATCAGAGTGCACCTGTGATCTCTGTCAATCCAGTTCCAGCTCAAGATAGCTATATTAATACCCAGAATGTTACTGTAACAGCCACCGATAGTATGAGCGGTCTAAAAGAATTAAACTATAAATGGAGAGTTCCAAATAAAGAGGATGATCCTACTGCAGTGATTGAGGAAGGAAAGATTCACTCAGGTGACTTTCTAGTTGTAAAAGATGGAGAATATGATTTGGTACTTACTGCTGTCGATAATGTAGGAAATACTCAAAATCAAACTTATCTTTATAGAAATGACTCCACTTCACCAGTGATCGAAAAAGTTCAGATAAATGGTCTTAAGTATGGTGATGATTATATTTCGACAAGTAGTACTATTCAGTTTGAGGTCCAGTTTGCAGAAGATCAAAGTTATCTTAAAGGTTTTTATTATGGTTTTATCCCAGAGGGGGTAAGTGAAGTAGTGGAAGATGATTTAGAGTGGATACATATTGACTCTGAAAAGTTGGTTCCAATTAAGGGTTCAAATTATCGTTATCATTTTGAGCAGACACTATATAATACAGTTCCATTAATCGCAGGTGAAAGATATAAATTGTATGTCAAAGTAGAGAATGAGGTAGGACTTAAGACAAGTAAGACGACAGAAGAGAGCATAGTTCTTGATTTGACTGGCCCGGAGTTTACTACATTTACCGTAGATGGATTAGTAAATGGATTCGCAGGCAAATATTTAACTAATCTTAATAAGCTTTCAGTTCAAGTTGAAGCCATAGACTCTGAATCTGGTCTTAAGTTACTTGAGTATGGTGTTGGTTTTAATGATGAAATAATCAAATGGTATCAGAGTATAGATGAATTAAAAACTTATTGGAACTATGCTGATGGAATAGAACTAAAACTTGTGGTTAAAGCGATCAATGGTTTAGGTATTGAATCATTAAGCTATAGTGATCCATTTATTTATGATGCAACTGCTCCAGAGGTTATCTATATTCGGGCTGGTTGTGACCCAACTTTGATGGAAGATCAACCATATTCTCAAAAGAAAAATACAGAACTGAACATAGCCTGGAAGATGTCAGATAGTACTGGTATTGCTGAATATGCCTATAGTATTGGTCGAACTTCTGCCGATAGAGAAGTGAGCAAATTGCTTCCTAATGCAGATGAAGAGGGTTGGATTCGGCTTTCAGACTGTTCTTTGGAACAACAGTTTACAATAGTAGATGCAGAAGCTTTTGCTGATGGTACATATTATATTACTGTTCGTGGAAGAGATTTTGCTGGTAATGAGAAGATTGTTACAGCAAATCCTATTATTATCGATTCTAATTTAGACCCTGTTCCTGAGGTAGTCGTTAATCCTTACTTGAGTAGTTTAAACGATTTACCAATTCAGTTGTCTTATCAAGGAGAGTTAAATGTTAGTGAATATATCTGCACTCTTTATCAAGAGACTGATGGAGGATTAGTAGAGGTTGATCAAGAGACTATTAAAGTAGAGTCCAATAACTATAAAGGTACATTACAATCTTCCTTTACTCAAGGAAAGAGATATTATCTTAAAGTAAGAGCAAAATTAGAAGATGAAAACCTTACAGATGAAGGTTGGAGTGCTAAATTCTTGGTAGATACTACATTCCCAGAAGTGATAGAGTTTACTGTACCTAAATATAGTGTTGCAAAAGAGATCAAAATAAGCTGGCAAGCTGAGGATAAGGATTATGGTCTAAAAGAAGCTCAAGGGCTTAAATATCAAGTTAAGTTAGGCTATCAAAGAGGCGGAGATGAGCTTTTAGGCTGGACAGATGTAGTCTTTACGAAATATGCTTTTAAAGATTTAGATATTACGGACGGTGAAAATGTCTATGTTACTTTAGGAGTTACTAACCTTGCAGGTTTAACAACAGTAGTAAATAGTGAAGTAATTACAATAGATAACTCAAAACCTGCTGAACCGGTTATCATTCATCCATATGGATTATTCACAGCCAACAAAGATAGTTTAGAGTTTGACTGGAGTCTGACTAATATCTCAGATGGTAAGTTGGATCATTATGAAGTGATGGTCTTACCAACATCAGTGATTCCTGAGAATGCAGAATGGATCAATGTTGGTACAGCTACTCATTACGTATATAATGCACCATTGATAAATGGATCAACTTATTATTTGGCAGGAAGAGTTTATGCAAAGAATGGCTTATATAGTGATGGTATCAGTGATGTGGTGATGATTGATTATACGAAACCTGATATGGTTAGTGTGGATGATAAGATGAATTATTCAGCTAATACAGGTTCGCTTTCTGCTGACTTTAAAGTAATCGAGTTGGAATCACAGGTTAAGTATATTAGCTATGCTCTGGGAACTAAAGAAGATCCAGAGAAGATCAAATCTTATAATTGGGAACCATATGACTCAGTTAAGAGAACTATTACTGTTAATAGTATTTTTGAATATGGTGAGACATATTTCTTTACAGTGATGGTCAGTAATGTAGTCGGATTTGTCTCTGATTTTATGCAAAGTGATGGCGTGATGATCGTTAAGAGTGATTCACCTAAAGTAATTAAGATTGAGACAGGTGGAGCATATACAAATAATAATGATAGATTAGATTTCACATGGGAAATTGATGAGCCTGAGCTACCATTTAAGAGATTTTACTATGGATTGGTCAGAAATCCAGTAGATAAATCTGTAAATTGGTATGGGACAGTGGATCAGAAGTGTTCAATTCTTCCTCAAGATGGTCTCTTTGCTGATGGTGAGTACTATCTTAAGGTGTATGCAGAAAATAAGCTTGACTATTTGACAGAGATTAAGACTTCAGAAAAGATCATAGTTGATACTGTGATTCCTGATAAACCTGTTATAGAAGCTCAGTCTGTGACCAATAAGATTTTTGATCATGCGTGGGTTTGTGGTAATGTGGGATTATCGGGAATAAGTGAGTATCAGTATGCATTGGGAAGTTACGCAGGTGGAACTGATCTGATTGGGTGGCAGAAGATTGAGAGTTCAGAAAGTCAATATAGTGGTAAGCTTGAGTTACCTTTTGGACATGAAGAAATCTTTTATCTGACTGTTAAGGTGAAGAATGGTGCTGATGTGTGGTCATTGCCTGTGATCAGTGATGCTATTTTGGTTGATCTTGAGGGGGCGGAAGAGGTTTTCGTGGCTGGCCCGGCTTATACTACTTCTAAAGAATGGATTAAAGGAGTTGATTTCGCTTCATCAGATAAGGACTCAGGTATAGCTAGTTATCGCTGGCAGGTAGTTACAGAAGAAGAAAAGGGTAAGCTAGATGAGTTAGTTACTCCAGAAATTCCAGTTCAGCCAGTGGTTAATGATTGGGAAGTAAAAGATTTAAGTCTAAATGTCGATATCGCACAAGATGGTGACTATTATTTAGCTCTTCAGACTAAAGATGGTGTCGGAAACTGGTCTAAAATCGTCTATAGTGA
This sequence comes from uncultured bacterium, assembly GCA_942490685.1. Classification (GTDB taxonomy): domain Bacteria; phylum Bacteroidota; class Ignavibacteria; order Kapaibacteriales; family UBA2268; genus JBFHIJ01. The sequence continues at coordinate 7,794 of CALNXW010000019.1, read as the reverse complement.
TCTGATTGTAGTTGATACGATAAAACCAGATTTAAGGATATCTTCTTCTGAACCTGATCTGGTCACAAATGGTGAGACTATTAAGCTTATCTGGGAGACTAATGAGCCTGGAGAGTTACGCTACACTATCTATAAGATCAGTATAGATCAACACAAGGAATTAATTGATGATGGCTCAATAAAAGTTGAGAGTAGTTTAAATGGTGAGATTGATTTTGCATACACAATACCAGGAAATTATCTGATTGAGATGGAGCAGGATGATATTTATGGTAATACTTCATTACTGCAAACTCTAGAGATCAGAGTTAATCAACCACCGATAGTGAAGTTAGATAAGGGTGAAGCAACTCTCTTTAAAGGTCATGAATTATCTCTCAATGCTGATGCTTCTGATGAAGATGGAGATGCTCAAATCATTAGATATACATGGAGAGTTGAGCAGGGAGCAAAGAATCTATATAAGGCAGATGGTACAGAATCGTTTAACTATAAGTTTACTGAGTTAGGAGAATATAAAGTAATTATTGAAGTAGAAGATGGTGATGGAGGAATTGGATCAGATGAGATTGAGGTAGTTGTGACAAATACAACTGCTGGTTCTCTTAAAGTAGATGAAAATTGGTTTGGAAAGATGAGCATTACAGGAGATATTCTTGTACCTCATGGTGTAACTCTAACGATTGAAGCTGGTAGTGAGATTGAATTTAAGCCTGGTATAGCTTTAGTCGTAGATGGTACACTGGTATGTCAGGGATTAGAAGATCAACTGATTACTTTGAGAGGAACAGAGGCTGGCTATGTATCTGGTCTATCATGGGATGGAATAAAGATAAATCGAGATGGAAATCTACTAGCTTTTAATAACCTGCTAGTTATGGGCGCCGAGAGAGGTATTACTTTAGTAGATAAGTCAGTTGATATCTTTAACGCTAGATTTGAAAGTAATCGGATAGGTATTCATGCTGTAGGTGGAAATCTAAAGATACTGGATTCAATATTCTATAATAATGCTCATTATGGAATCAAAGAAGACAGTAAAGCAGAAGTAGTTGTTTTAAGATCTGGTTTTGGTAGAAATGGTAGAGCAGATTATTATGATGAAGTATTTACATGGATTACTGTTGAAAGACTAAATTCTTTTAGTGGAAATACTGGTAACTATGAATTGGGGGTTGAGTAGATCATGAAACGAAACCTGTTAATTGCAGTACTTGGATTAATGTTGATGATGACTATAGGCGTATCAGCCTATGGTCATCAGCTTAAAATATTGCCTATGGAAATGACAGAAGGATGTCAGAAATATTTTGATGGAATGCTGGATAGTGAGGTTAGCTTTATTGATTCAATGAACCATAACAGTTTTGAGATGATTTACGATTTTGGTGAAGAAACTGAGCTAAAGGCAATTAAGCTTTTTATGCTCAAAGAGGTAGATCATATTCTTACTATCTCCTATGATGCAGGAGATGGTTACTGGATGAATTCAGATTTGGATGATGTGAAGTTTGAGAATTTGAATACAGGTTGGAATCGGATAAAGCTTAATTGGAGTGAAGTTAAGCGAGTAAAACTAAGTTTATCAGGAACAGATGTTAATACTAACATTGGAATCTCTGAGATAGAGTTCTGGGGAGTAAATAGCCAGGATACTGCAGAATATTTCCCAGCTAATGTTGCAGATGAGATTGTTTTTGGCAAATCAAAAGAAGAGGTTTTGGATTATTCTTATCAGATAGAGGTTTCACGTAATCTGATGGGGCTTAAGAAAGCAGCACTTTGTTATCAGGGTTATGATATTGAGAGTGCGGAAGGTAAATATTTTTTAAATGGGTCTAAGGAATATTATTTGACTGCTTTAAGACCACATTTACGTAATCAGATAGAAGATATTGAGCGTCTTGTTTATCCTGGATTTATAAATCAGGGTGATAATGTAGTAAAAGTAAGTTTAGGTGATACTAAGAAGAATGGTTTTAGTCTAAAGGATGTAGGCTTAAAGCTATACTTTGATCGTGGACAGATTGAGAATATTAATGCTGAGATTTATCAAGATGGTGAGAAAATAGAATCAGGAATAACAAATATCTTTGATGATGATGTAGCAACCTATTGGGAAAGTAGTGCTACTACTCCATCTGAAGTATTTCTTGTAATGGATTTCGGTGAGAATATCTGGCTTGAAGTGATTGAACTTGATTTTGGATTAATCTTTTCAGGAGAAGTATCTTTAGAATATCTTAAAGATGGAGTCTGGTATCCTGTGAGTGGTTGGAATCAGAGATCACTTAATGAGCTTAAGAATGGATTAAATGAGATCACTATTGGAGATCAAGGGATTATTACAGATCAGCTTCGATTGGTTTTAGATAATACTGCCCATCAACCTGTATTGGGTAGAATCAAGGATATTAAAGTCTGGGGGAGTAAGTATCAATCTGATCTAAAGACTCCCGAGGTTGTGATTACATATCCTCTAGATGAGATGTTTGTAGGAAATCATACTATTTTACAGGGATATGTCTTAAATCCTTTTGTGAACTTAACTTTGAATGATGAAAATATTTCTTCTTTTGAAGGAGTATTTGAAGAAGAACTTAGTACAGCTAGACTGCGTCGTTATGGAAATGGAGATGCAATACTAAAGGTAAAAGCAGGGAATGCTTTAGGTGAAGTTGCAACAGATCAGGTTCATGTATATATGGATACACCACCTGAGATTGAGATTCTTTCACCGGAAGATGGATATTATACAAATGTAGGACAGATTATGGTTGAAGGTACAACTGATAAGAGTAGTTATCAGCTAAAGGTGAACGGAGAAACTGTTTCCTATAGTGATAATCAATTCTCTTTTAACTATGCTCTAGTTCCAGGATTGAATCTAATTACTGTAACAGCAGAGAATAACAAGGAGTTAGTTGGAGAGGATCAGATTAAAGTAAATTATGATCCAGAGAAACCACTATTATATTTTGATCAACACTATGATGGTCAGATAGTAGGAAAAGACTATATTGAGATATCTGGTCAGGTTTATGATTATAGTCCGATTGTACTTAAGATAAATAGCCGAATTATTAAAATAACACAGGGCTATTTTACAGAAGTATTTGATCTACCATTAGAAGGAGAGAATGAATTTATAGTAGAGGTAGTAGATGAAGCCGGGAATGTGTTAAATGAGGAGTTTAAGATCATTCGAGATTTAACACCTCCAAATCCATTTACACCAATAGCTGATCCTGCTGATTGGAGTCAGGTAACTCAGCCTGTGGTAAGTTTTGAGACCACAGATGATTATGCAGGAATTAATCATTATGAGTTACGGATAGATGGTGGAGAGTATAGTGTTGTAGAAAGCCCATATATTTTACCTGAGCTTGAAGATGGTATTCATTTGATAGAAGTTAAGGCAGTAGATAATCTTGAATGGAGTAGAGTTGAACCTGTAAAAGTGTTTGTAGATACTACTGCTCCTAATAGTTTTAGTCTATTAGCAGAACCAGCAAGTTGGACACAAAATATACAGCCAGTAGTTAACTTTGAAACAACTGATGTTCATTCAGGGATAAATCATTATGAGCTTAAAGTAGATGATGGGGATTATTTGACAGTTGAGAGTCCATATATTTTGCCTGAGTTAACAGATGGAATACATACTGTTTATGTAAAAGCTATTGATAATGTTGGACTTAGCACAGAGGAGACAGTTGAGGTTTATATTGATACCACTCCTCCTAAAGAAGTGGTGAGTTTTAAGGGAGTGCCGGGACCAAAAGAAGTAATCTTAACCTGGAATAAGAGTGTAGAAGAAGATGTAACTCATTATCTGATCTCTAGAGAACCTAACTGGACAGATGATAAAGAGTATCTAAGCTTTGAGAATACTGAAGATCAGTTTGAGTTTGTTGATTATGATGTTGAGATCGGAGAAACTTATAAATATCAACTGATAGCAGTAGATCATGCAGATAATCAAAGTGTGGCTCATAAGATTGAGAGTCCTGCCGGAATTATAGAAAAAGAGATTGATCCAGCAGAGGGTGGAGTAGTTGAATACGCTGACTTAGTTGTAGATATTCCTGAGGGAGCACTGACAGAATTAGGAGTAATTGAAGCAAAAGCAATCCATCCTGATGAAGCTCCAGAAATGGTTAATAGGCAAATAGGTGCAATTATTTCTTTAAACCTATTAGACCCTGTGACAAAAGAGTTAAAAGAAGCTAACTTTGAAAAAGATTTGACATTAACCTTTACATATGATGAAGCAGAGTTTGCTGATCCATCTGATGAGTATAAATTAGATATTTACTATTATGATGAACTCTACGAGCTATGGATTAAGATACCAGATAAAGAGCAGGATTTTGAAAACAACACAATCACAATTAAAGTAGACCATTTTACTGATTTTGCAAAACAGTTTACAGAGAACTATTCACCATCGGCAGCAGAATATCGTGATATGGGACTATCACCATTTCAATCATATTTTCAAAATAACAATGAGTATGTAAATCCAGCCAGTGGTAGTTTAACAGTGAAGACTGTCGATTTGATGATTCCAGGTCGTGGAATGGATTTGGTGATTGGGAGGAATTATAGTTCACAGGATGCTGTAGTAAAGGCGTTACAAGAGAGAATGCCAAAGTATAAGGGATACCATGCGTTTAATCCAGGTTGGACACTAAATATACCGTGGATTGGTAGTGATGATAATGGAATTTATTTCCATACAGAAGATGGAGCAGTATATGAGGTAAAGTTTAAGTTTTGGAAAGAAAGGATAATTACTATCATAATGAAAAAGATGGTTTTTATTTTGAAGTCAATAAAAATAATACAAATATAACGATCATTCTTTCATCAGGAGTTAAATATGTCTTTGATGCGAAGACAGGATATATTAAGAGAAAAGAAGATTTGAATGGAAACAAAATAGTTTACGATATTAAAGATGGAAAGATTAATTGGATTGAAGATACGATTGGAAGAAAAGTTATATTTGAATATGATGCTTACTATAGGTTGGATTATATTGAGTATAATGAATTAAGATATGATTATAACTTTGATAAAGGTAGATTAGTCAGTTTTGTAGATCCATTGGAAAGGGTAACCCAATATGATTATATTACTGAAGAATTAAAAAAACGAGAAACAGAGACGTGTACAAAATATAAATTAAAAGAAGATGGTGAATGGAAAGAAGTTTACAAAAAAACGGTACGGGAAGAGGATACTCAAAGTGATACAGTAATTTTACTGTCGGAAATAGTTTATCCAACTAAAGGAGTTAGTACCTATACATATGAAAGAAAGAAGTATGAAAATTATAGTTCGTGGTCAGAGTATCCTTATGACGAAGAAGGTGAATTATATAAGAAAAAATATACGATTAATTATGAAATATACCAAAAGGTAGTCATTTTAGATCAAAAGCAATACTTAAAAGAATCGGATAAGGAAGAAGACAAAAATATCATTAATAAGAAAACATATAGCTATACATTATATCAGAACAGCCCAGCTATTTCTGATGTAATAATGGAGACACCAAAGTATATAAAAACAAATTTTCATTTCGATAAAGAAGATAGCCTTACTCAAAGCAAAAAAGTCTTTGACATGACTAGAGAGAATAAAGAAGAAGCGATTGAAGAGATTAAATACAAATATACAGCAAATAAGGAGATCGAAGAAGAAAGTGTAACCCGTGATGGTGATCATAAGTACACCAAGAAATATGAGTATGATGATTGGGGAAATGTGATCTATGAAGAGAACACGGCTAATAATGCTGTCGTCCGTTATAGGTATTTAAATACCAACTCAGAGGATAGTGTTCTTGATGATTATAAGACTCCACCAGCTGGAGAGAGCACAGTTAAGAATAGATATGACTTAGTAACTGATATGCTGACGATTAACAAGAATCCTGAAACTGGAGAAGTAACTCATATCCAGAAACATTATAAATATGATAGCAAAGGCAACTTAACAGATCAGTATGAATACTCATCTTATGATCAAGAATGGTATAAAACTAGTTATCAATATAAGGATGGTCATGGAAATATTAATATTGTGACAGATGCAGAGGGAAATGTAACTAATATGGTCTATGATGATTCATTAAATGGAGCATATCTGACATCTGTGACTAAAAATGTGACCAGAGTAGCTTTGAGTGACATGGATACTCCAGTTACAGAAACCATTACTACCCATTTTGGCTATGATAGAGATACAGGAAATAAAATCTGGGAGTTAGATGGTAATGATAAGTTAACTACATATGAATATGATGAAATAGGTAGATTGATCAAGATAGTATATCCAGATGAGAATGATCAAAGTTTTGATCCTAAAAGTTATTATAGTGAGGAACTAAAATTTGATTGGCGAAATGATAATCCATGTAAAGTGCAGATTTATAAAGATGAAGCAAATGACGATAATCTATTTGTAACCACAGTAGCCAATTTAATAAGATCAGTAAATTTAAAGGGTGAAAATGGTGAAGTAACTGATGTAGTAGGCAAAATTATTGATGATCCATTGCTAAGTGATCCTACTGCTGCAAATCCAACATTTAATCGGACTAAGTATTATTATGATGGTTTAAATCGCTTAAAAAAGATAGAACAATATTTACGTCCTGATGAATTACTGCCAGATCAGACTAATCCAGTGGAAACGATTTTTGATTATGACAGTGCTGGAAATCAGAATATTATTATTGATGCAGAAGGTAAAAAAACCGAGAAAAAATTTGATGGTCTTGGAAGGATAAAGCAGATCATTTATCCAGAGATTGAAACCTATGATGGAAAACAGCCATCAGTAACTATTAATTATTATGATGCATTAAATAAGATGGAGATTATTGATGCAAATGGGATGGTCGTTTCTCAAATCAAGGACTGGAATGGTAATGTTACTAAGATCAGCAAAACTAATGGTGGAGTAGAATACAGTGTTGAGAAAAAATATGACCAATTAAATCAAGTAGTTAAAGAGATTGATCAGGCAGGGCAAGAAACAAAGTACTACTATGATAGTCTTGGTTGGGTGCGAAGAGTGGAGATACCCGAAGATGAGTTTGTAATAGAAGATCAACTAGGACGCTCAGGTACAGCTGTAGTTACTATAACTCCAACGATTTATTATGATTATGATAAGCTAGGGAATAAGATATCTGAGATAACCCCTATGGGCTCTGTTAAATATGGTAGTAGTGTAGAAAAAAATGAACCATATGTCAATAACTATGAGTATAATGAACTTGGTCAGTTGGTTAAGTCAGTAGAGGGCGGTAAGAGGACAACCTGGCATTTCTATGATAAGAATGGAAATGAGATCAAGACAGTTAATTCAGGTGGTCAGATTGCTCGAAAAGAATACACTGAAACTAATCTTGTTAAAGCAGAGATGATAGTAAATGGTTTAGAGGAAATTACTCTTAATTCAGATGGAACTATTATACTTCCTCAAAAATGGGATGATAGCGAAAAGTTTGAACAGGATTTAAGTCTGGTGACTTATAAAGAATATGACATCATTGGAAAAGAAGTATTGGCGGTATCACCAAGAGGAATTAGTTCAGGGGTAAAAGTGGTTGAAGATGAAAAAGAAACTGCTAAAACTTACATAAAAGTAAATCTATTCGGTAAGGAATGGGTAATAGATGACGATTATGTTGTCAAGTATGACTATGATGCTATGGGTCGAAAACGAAGTGAAACACAGGAGATTGGTGAATCAGATAAAAAGATAGTTTATGAG
>CALNXW010000018.1:0-4073 GCA_942490685.1 uncultured bacterium | reverse complement strand
AACACCGATTAGAGTAATTTCCACAGTCAGTATGGAGATGGAGTTGCTTTAAAATATAAAGGAATTATGATTTGGTAATAGAACGTTACCATACTGTGGATTTATAAAAAAAAGTTGAGCTAACACAATATCATAGCAAGAAATGGAAAATGAGACAAAATTATAAAAACATAAAAAACAATGAATCTTCACAAAGATCTTTCTAAATGCAAAGGCAGCAAAACATGATAGCATCTACCGAAAGTAGGAGGCGTACAGATTCAACTAATTAACATAATTTTACTACAATATCATACTTATTCCTAACATGACTAGCGACTGTGTACTTATGTATTTTGTGTACAAGATACCTGATCAATGAGATGAAGATTACCAACGTATTGCCTCTCTGTACGTAGTAGTTCATCTGCAACTTTCTGCTCTTTGGTCATAGGCGGCAGGTTACTTGTAACATCCTCCTAATGTATATATCCACAACGTCTCATTTTAAAAAGTACAACAATAGTATCAGCAAGAGCATCAACAATAATATTCTCACGAGGGTATGGGGCAGTCTGAAAATAATTGCAACTGTGAGTCTGAACTTTGTAAAACTCAGTAAAGGATCAAGTTCAAAATGGTATTTGGAAGGAAGTCACTCATATTTTTTTTTCAGAGAAAGCATTGGCTTGTTGATTGATAGGAACCTACTTGTTCATTTTATAATTGATACAATTCAGGCTTTAGTGGTGCTAAAAAGAGCATCTGAGTAACTTAACTTTACAGGTAGGTTAGTACTAAAGCACGCCAGACAAATTTTGATTTGGGATCCACATCAAGAATTGACTTGAAATGACGATAATTATGGTAATAATCATTGCTTCGAGCGTCTTCGCCCACATGAGGTCAGACTGTCATCCAACGAGGATGCAATTGGAACACCTCCCCCTGACTACTTCTCGTGAGGATCATCAACTATCAATTGATTGTAAAATTCTCTGACTACCCCCGCTCCCCTTCCCAACTTGCTCTTGCACCCGTATGTATTCTGCGGACCCATTTTAGCCACCCGCCCAGATTGTAGACTCACAGAGGGTGCATCTCAACTTTGTCCCTATCCCAGGGGTATTACAATTTCACGGAGAAGTCAGTAGAGGTCGAAGTTGACAAATATCAGACAGAGAAAACGGATGAGTTAACGGGGAAAAGATAATTTTTATTTTTATTTAAATTAAATTAAATTACAAATATATACACTAAAATATTACATTGTTAACAGTCTAACAGAGCTACTACATCTTCAAAGTAATACAACTTTGCAAATAAAATGTATAAAATGTAACCATAGCATATACTTTAATCTTTAAATCAGATCCGGTGGCGAGGCATTAGCAATACGTTAACATATAACGTCTTAAATTAAATGCCTTTGCACAAAATCTTTTATTTAAATATAAATAATGAATATACCTGTGCATCGCTGGACAAAACTTTGTCAATGTGATGACTATCGGATTCGATAAATATGTTCTGATATCGTACTGTCTGACGACCAATCTATCTCATCTTCATTGTCCGATTCGAATTCCGCAACACCCTCGGATACTCCTCTACCATTTACTCTCGCATCATTCCCAGTAAATTCAATTACTTCACTAAATGTCACTGTCGGGACTAACAGCACCATTTAAGGCAGAGTTTTCAGTCATGATAGGAGTGAGATTCACACTCCTCATACTCACAGCAGCCATCTTCAACTAGATTTTGCTTATTTGAAATAATCCCCGAGTTATTGTTCCTATTTAATCCTGGACTCATTTTCATCGTCATGACCAGATCAGAATGGCAGACTGATCCTCTTAGTCAATCATTCCGTCTCCGACGACAGGCCCTTGTTTTTGGGTAACACGAGCAAGCCCTTACAGGCTACACTCGCAAACACTGTCTGTGGTATGAATGTGTATGTTAGTGTAATGTTACTAACTAATGCCCAACTCTCTAAGCGTTTCAAGTCAGTTCTCCCTGTGGATAACAAAATCCAATTCAGTAGGGTTTGTACATGTCGCATGCGTCTGACATACCTTCAAAAAGAAGGCTAAGTGGCAATTGAACATTAGGCCGGATGCCCTTCCTGACACCACCAAAGCTTGCTTATTTTAATTATAGAACAAGTAGTTCCTTCAACCAACAAGCCATGGCGTTCCCTGGGAAATAACAGTGAGTGAGCGGCTTCCCAGTACCATTCTCACATAATCCATTCACTGCCTTTTACAGCATGCAGGCTCACAGAGGGTACTATTCTCAAGTTTCCCCTACCCCCGGGGGGCATTATATATATATATTTATATATATATATATATATATATATATATAAATATATATATATATATATATATATATATATATATATATATATATATATATATATATATATATATATATATATATATATATATATATATATATATATATATAATATATATATATATATATATATATATATATATATATATATATATATATATATATATATATATATATATATATATATATATATATATATATATATATATATATATATATATATATTTATATATATATATATGAGAATTTTTTCCGGTGGCCATCTTGATAATCGGAAGTGTTGAGGGAATTAGGCGTCGCTTTGCCAGTCTCACACGAAAATCTTTCTCAGATTCAGTTTTAAATTTTGGCACTTCACCGGAAAAAAAGCTGTAATGACTCTTCTTTTCCCATTGCAGACGGTTTATTCCTTGGCACTGGAGGCGGGGGTGTGCTTTTGTTAATCAACTCTGTACATAACAAAAAAATAACAAATAATAATAACAATAGTAACATACAATAAACCAAACAGGTTTACAAGCGTGAAATTAGTCTTAGCTGGAAGCTAATAAAATTTATATTTTTTATATTTTATCATTTTAAAAAGACAAGGAACGCCTTGTCTTGTTAAATAGTAAACATAATAGTTAACGATCACGGAATCATTAAAATACAGAAAAATGGAACACTTCTGGTGAAACAAAAAATGTCAAGAAGGGGCATCCTTTTTTGACGACTATAATGTTCAGTAAGGGTTTTTTTCATTTATTACTGCTGTCATCAGGTTTGACAAATCTCAAACCCTCCAGTTCTAGACAGGTATCAATTTCGATCAAGTGCCGGTAAATTGTTGTGTAGAAATGATAGCGCGTTAAGCGGCATTATGCAGCACAAGGTACCGTTCAACACCACCTGACTTAAGAACCCAGGCAATTGCCACAGCACAATTCATTCATTTTGGAGAAAGGCTAGACTCATGCACACAATCATACATATTTGAATTTTTTGTTAATTTTTTTTTTTTTTATTTTTTCCGTGTATAGTCCAGGTTTGACAAATCGCAAACCCTCCAGTTCTAGACAGGTATCTTTCGATTAAGTGCCGGTAAATTGTTTTGTTATAAATGATAGCGCAAATTAATGCAGCCCAAAGTACCGTTCAACACCACCTGACTTTGTTGCGGAGTTGTCTGAGGGGCGTCCCCGATACTGTCGACAGATAGCGAAACGGACGTTAAGCATTTGAGTTGAATTGTATAGGATATATCGAAAATAATATTAATTCATTCATTCCGTTTCTTCTTACAGAAAGAGTATATTAGTAGAATCGACGTAATATTGTTTTACTTATTCATAGTAGTGGTATCCAATTTTATAACATGAAATAGTGGTATAACCTAGGCAATGGTGCTCGCAGCTCCAGTTTCCTTGACTGAAGCAGCACTTAAATTTAGCGTGTGGTTCTTTTCGCATTGATTTAATGTTTTGCATGTACAACCTAGTCTGCTCATAATATTTAATTTGGTATAGTCTCATTCCAATTTAAATACTCATTATCATTTTCTGTTTGTGTTATGTCCGTTCATTCTGTGATCTCAACCTCCAAAACAACAGCGCATGTAACAATTCCATATTTTTAATTATCTTCAGTTATACTCATTATTATTATATGGATTCATTATATGATTGTGTTATGTCCGTTCATTCTGTGGATCTCAACCTCCAAAACGTAGCGCATGTCTGAAGAAGTTA
>CALNXW010000017.1:0-1639 GCA_942490685.1 uncultured bacterium | reverse complement strand
TTTTGTAATCCAAATCAGGATAAAGAAGTGATAATATGGAAAAAGCATATTGATTGTCCTTCTGAGTGTATAAAATTTCCTCAATAAACTCATCACCAACACTAGTGTCCTTTCTTACATGGTCAAAAATCGATTCTGAAGGGAATACCTCCAATTCGCTTTCTATTTTCGTTTCGGTTATATTTTCTGTAAAAGTTCTTCTCATTTGCGATAATACAGAATCCGAAGTTCCACCAAATAATCTTTTAATTAAAACGACATGAAGCCATTTCTTAATAAGTTCTCGGTCTTCCTTAAATTGAACTTTCGTCGGAAAATCTTGATAAATATTTTTGTGATAGATATAATAAATGATTGGCAATACAGCATTCTTTGAGGTTAATGTGAAATCTGTAAATCCAAAGGTTTTTACTAAATCAAAAGTCGACAAAATGCAGTCTCTTATTCTTTCCCACTCTGTTTCAAAATCTTTAGCATTTTCTTTTGAAAAGTTTGTCACCCTAAACTTAATATCCTTACTATATAAGTATAAAAATGATTTAAGAACCAAATCCTTTGAAATTGTAAAGCCTTTATCTCTAACACTATCTACTAATTTATGTATCTCCTTTCTAGCGTCTTTTTTAGTCCAATTAGCCACGGCAATCGACATTAGTAAGTCTGAAAAGTTTAGTGGTTCTCCACCGCTATTTATTCGGATAAAAATATTTAATGCCTTATCCAAACTTTGATCTTTTTCTAAGAAATAGTTAATCACTGGCTTTTCTAATATCGTTCTTCTTAGCTGTCGAATTGCTTTTCTAGAAAAACTGTTTTCAAACTCCTCAACAAAATCATCAAACGATTCATCATCTTGATAATTTAAAATTGCTCCTACTCTGAACCATTGCTTCTCACCCTCATTAAAAATCTCTTTTTCTTCAGTATTCGATTTTTCTATGAATTTAAACTCATAAATTCTCCCATCAACTGTCTAATAACCCCCATCATTTTGTTAAAAACACTTGATTGATACGTTCCATTCCAATACTTGTTTTCCGTATCTTCAAGTATGAAATTTATCATTGGAAAAGACCGAAATCAAACGGAGTTTTTTTGTTTGGATCAAGCGATTGAGCAGGACAATGAAGTGCGATTCATAGATTTGTTCGTCACATCTTTAAATCTGGGGGACTTTGGGTTTAAAGTTGATTTTATTGAGAATGGACGCCCTGCGTATCATCCTTCCGATTTATTGAAGCTATTCATTTATGGGTATTTGAATCGGATCCGTTCATCACGCAATTTGGAAAAGGAATGCAGGCGCAACATTGAGATGATGTGGTTGATGCGAGGACTTTCACCTGATCACAACACGATCGCGAACTTCCGCAAAGATAATCCAAAGGCTATCCGACGGGTTTTTCGTTCGACGGTTGCGCTAGCAAAACACTTTGACTTGATCGGTGGCAAGCTTGTAGCGGGAGACAGCACCAAATTGCGCGCACAGAACTCGAAGAAGAACAACTTCAATCCTAAGAAAATAGAACGGCACATCGCCTATATAGACGTCAAGCTCGAAGAGTATGCGGGTATTCTCGCGAATGCCGATGGAGATAATGATGATCAGAAAGAGATAAAAAACAAGGTTGACAAACAT
>CALNXW010000016.1:3280000-3282343 GCA_942490685.1 uncultured bacterium | reverse complement strand
ATCCGTTGATTTCCGAATGGGGAAACCCGGCAGAGGTCATGCTCTGTCATCTCGTAAGAGAAGCAAACCCGGAGAAGTGAAACATCTCAGTACCCGGTGGAAAAGAAAGAGAATTCGATTCCCTTAGTAGCGGCGAGCGAAACGGATAGCCCAAACCGATGTACTTGTTGCATCGGGGTTGTGGAATATCAATATGTGATTTGTGCGATATAATTGAACAGTCTGGAAAGTCTGACCATAGAAGGTGACAGTCCTGTAAATGAAATATCAATCAACGCTAGAGGAATCCTGAGTAGCGCGATACTCGTGAAATTTTGCGTGAATCCGGCCAGACCACTGGCCAAGGCTAAATACTCCTCTGTGACCGATAGTGAACTAGTACCGTGAGGGAAAGGTGAAAAGAACCCTTAAGAAGGGAGTGAAATAGAACCTGAAACCGTGTGCCTACAAACGGTTGGAGCACTCTTGCAGTGTGACAGCGTGCCTTTTGCTTAATGAGCCAACGAGTTGCTCCTTGCATGCAAGGGTAAGAGGTTATGCCTCGCACCCGTAGCGAAAGCGAGTCTTAATAGGGCGGTTTTAGTATGCAGGGGCAGACGCGAATCTGAGTGATCTATCCATGGCCAGGATGAAGCGTGGGTAACACCACGTGGAGGTCCGAACCAGTTCAGGTTGAAAACTGTTTGGATGAGCTGTGGATAGGGGTGAAAGGCCAATCAAACTCAGTTATAGCTCGTACTCCCCGAAATATATTTAGGTATAGCCTCATAATAGTGTACCGGAGGTAGGGCTCTGATAGGGCTAGGTAGCATTACCGTGGTACCGAACCCTGATAAACTTCGAATTCCGGATACATGATTTATGGGAGTCAGGCCGTGTGAGATAAGTCGCGCGGCCGAGAGGGAAACAACCCAGACTTGCAGCTAAGGTCCCCAAGTCGTTGCTGACAGCTAAAGGAGGTTATTCTGCTGAGACAGCCAGGATGTTGGCTTAGAAGCAGCCATTCATTTAAAGAGTGCGTAATAGCTCACTGGTCGAGCGGCATAGCGCCGAAAATTCTCGGGACTAAGCAACGCGCCGAAGCTTAAGATTTGCCCTAAGGCAAGTGGTAGGGGAGCATACTATCGGCATCGAAGGTGTAGGGTGACCTATGCTGGAGCTTATAGTAGTGCAAATGTTGGCATAAGTAACGATAACTAAAGTGAGAATCTTTAGCGCCGAAAATCTAAGGTTTCCTAGAGCTCTGTTCGTCAGCTCAGGGTTAGTCGGCCCCTAAGGCGAGGCCGAAAGGCGTAGTCGATGGGAATCAGGCAAAATTTAAAATATTCCTGAACCACCAAAAGTGTTAAATACAGGGACGCAGGAGCGAGGTCTGTTGGGGTAAATGGTTATCCCCAGCAGGAGCAGCACACTGCCGAGAAAAGCTGTATGTATTACTTAGGTGACCGTACCGTAAACCGACACAGGTAGATGGGTTGAATATACTAAGGCGCGCGAGTGATTCGCGGTTAAGGAACTCGGCAAATTAACCCCGTAACTTCGGGAGAAGGGGTGCCTACTTCGGTAGGCCGCAGTGAAATGGCCCAGGCGACTGTTTAACAAAAACACAGCACAATGCTAACTCGTTAAGAGGATGTATATTGTGTGACACCTGCCCGGTGCCGGAAGGTTAAAAGGAGGGGTTAGCAGCAATGCGAAGCTCCGAATTGAAGCCCCGGTAAACGGCGGCCGTAACTATAACGGTCCAAGGTAGCGAAATTCCTTGTCGGGTAAGTTCCGACCTGCACGAATGGTGCAACGATCTGGGCACTGTCTCAACCGCGAGCTCGGTGAAATTGTGGTGCCGGTGAAGACGCCGGCTACCCGCACTAGGACGGAAAGACCCCGTGCACCTTTACTGTAGCCTATTATTGGGTTTGGCTATTGCATGCGTAGGATAGGTGGGAGGCTTTGAAGCAGCTCTTGTGGGAGTTGTGGAGCCATCGGTGAAATACCACCCTTGTTTTAGCTAGATTCTAACCCGGAGGTGTGGAACCTCGGGAACAGTGGTAGGTGGGCAGTTTGACTGGGGCGGTCGCCTCCTAAATGGTAACGGAGGCTCACAAAGGTCATCTCAGCACGGTCGGTAATCGTGCGTAGAGTGTAAAGGCATAAGATGGCTTGACTGCGAGACATACAGGTCGAGCAGGTGCGAAAGCAGGTCTTAGTGATCCGGCGGTCCCGCGTGGAAGGGCCGTCGCTCAAAGGATAAAAGGTACGCCGGGGATAACAGGCTGATCTCCCCCAAGAGTTCACATCGACGGGGAGGTTTGGCACCTCGATGTCGGCTCATCGCATCCTGGG